>JBAQDI010000014.1:0-135438 GCA_049294655.1 Azonexus sp. | reverse complement strand
ATAGCCTGCTGGACCCACCCCTTCCCTTCCCGAACAGGACCGTGAAACAGCAAAGCGCCGATGATAGTGAGCTTCCGCTCGCGAAAGTAGGTCACCGCCAGGCTCCCCATTCAAAGCCCCGTTAGCTAACGCTAACGGGGCTTTGCCGTTTACCGGAAAATTATTCGTAAGTCCCCGGCTTCCATAGTGTCCACTAAAGGCGTTAGTGGACACTATGGAAGCTGGGGCGATTCAGGATGCTTTTTTATGTCGGCTTAGTTGCCGCGGAGTGACTCAGTCAAAGAGCAGGGCGGCTGCGACTTTGCGACCTTCGGCGGCGAGGATGTTGTAGGTTCGGCAAGCCGCCTGCAGATCCATGATTTCCAGCCCAATTCCGGCCGGTGCGAAAGGGCGAAGCAGTGCGCCGGTGGGAAAGCGCAATTGCTTCCCGGTGCCGAGCAGGATGATTTCTGTTTGCAGAGCCAGCAGCTTCTGCATGTCGGATTCGTTCAATGTTTCCAGCGTCGCGGTAGACCACTCGAGAATGATGGCATCCGGCAGCAAAATCAGGTTTTTGCTGTGTTTTTCATGGTTGACTGCAACGTAATCATCGCCATAGGCGGTGAACATGTTGAGTCCGGCAATATTGGATGGGTGTAATTTCACAACGATATCAGTCCGTAAGGCCCGCCAAAATTGCGGTGCACCATGCGATAGATTAGGATTATACCTTTTGGTGTACGGCACTCTGGCCAATTGTCGCCAGATGCTTCCCCGATGGATGGTGTCATGAAACAAATCAAGAAGTCCGCCAAGCTTGCCAACGTCTGTTACGACATCCGCGGCCCCGTGCTGCAGAAGGCCAAGCAGATGGAAGACGAGGGCCACAAGATCATCAAGCTGAACATCGGCAATCTCGCCGCGTTCGGTTTCGATTCGCCTGAAGAAATCCAGCAGGACATGATTCGCAACCTGCCGAACGCCGCCGGTTATACCGACTCGAAAGGCATCTTCTCGGCCCGCAAGGCGATCATGCATTACACCCAGCAAAAGGGCATCAAGGGCGTGACGCTGGATGATATCTACGTCGGCAATGGTGTCTCCGAACTGATCGTGATGGCGATGAATGCGCTGCTTGATGCGGAAGATGAGGTTTTGGTGCCGGCGCCGGATTATCCGTTGTGGACGGCAGCGATCAGCCTTTCCGGTGGTACGCCGAAGCATTACCTGTGTGACGAGGAAAATGGCTGGTATCCCGATCTCGACGATATCCGCAAGAAGATTTCCAAGCATACCAAGGCGATCGTCATCATCAACCCGAATAACCCGACCGGTGCCTTGTATCCGGACGAGTTGCTCAAGGAAATCATCGAGATCGCCCGCCAGCATCACCTGATCATTTACGCCGACGAGGTGTACGACAAGGTTTTGTACGATGGCGAGACTCACACCTCAATCGCTTCGCTGTCTGAGGATGTGCTGACCATCACTTTCAATGGCTTGTCGAAAAACTACCGTTCCTGCGGTTACCGTGCCGGTTGGATGATCGTTTCCGGCGACAAGCGCCATGCCAAGGATTACATCGAAGGTCTCGACATGCTGTCCTCGATGCGCCTGTGCGCCAACGCGCCGGGCCAGCACGGCATCCAGACGGCGCTTGGCGGCTATCAGAGTATTGATGATCTGGTCGGTGAAGGTGGTCGCATGCGTCGCCAGCGCGATATCGCGCATGACCTGATCTCTGCCATCCCCGGTGTGAGCTGCGTCAAGCCCAAGGCGACGCTGTACATGTTCCCGAAGCTTGACCCCAAGGTCTATCCGATCAAGAACGATCAGGCCTTCATTACCGAGTTGTTGCAGGAAGAAAAGGTGCTGCTGGTTCAGGGTACCGGTTTCAACTGGCCGCACCCGGACCACTTCCGCTTGGTGTTCCTGCCGCACGAAGACGACCTCAAGGAAGCCATCGGCCGTATTGCGCGTTTTCTTGAAAATTACCGCAAGCGGCACGGAACAAATTAGTTATTAGCTATTAGGATGCTTGAGCTGTTAGCTAAAAGCTCAAACCCCTAGTCCTTTCCTACTCGATCCTAACTCCTAAGCAACTCGATCCTAAAATGAAACCTATCAATGTTGGCCTTATCGGCATCGGCACCGTCGGCGGTGGCACCTGGACTGTTCTCAAGCGCAATGCGGACGAAATCGCCCGCCGCGCCGGCCGGCCGATTTGCATTACGGCAGTGGCCGACAAGAATGTCGAACTGGCCAAGCAGCTCACCGGTGGCGCAGCACGTGTTACCGACGACGCATTTTCGCTGGTCAATGATCCGGAAATCGACATCATCGTCGAACTGATTGGCGGCTACGGTGTGGCCAAAGAGGTCGTCATGCAGGCCATCGCCAATGGCAAGCATGTGGTGACCGCCAACAAGGCCTTGCTCGCCGTGCATGGCACCGAAATCTTCAGTGCCGCGCAGGACAAGGGCGTCATGGTCGCGTTTGAGGCAGCTGTCGCCGGCGGCATCCCGGTCATCAAGGCGCTGCGCGAAGGCCTGTCGGCCAATCGTATTGAATGGGCGGCCGGCATCATCAACGGCACGACCAATTTCATCCTTTCCGAAATGCGCGACAAGGGCCTGTCCTTTGACACCGTGCTCAAGGAAGCACAACGCCTGGGCTACGCCGAAGCCGATCCGACCTTCGATATCGAAGGCGTCGATGCCGCCCACAAGGCGACGCTGATCGCTTCCATCGCCTTCGGTATCCCGGTCCAGTTTGACAAGGCCTACATCGAAGGTATCACCAAGCTTGAAGCTTCCGATATCAAGTACGCCGAGCAACTCGGTTACCGCATCAAGCTGCTCGGTATTGCCAAGCGTCGCGACAACGGTATCGAACTGCGCGTCCATCCGACGCTGATCCCGGCCAAGCGCCTGATCGCCAATGTCGAAGGCGCAATGAACGCCGTGCTGGTCAAGGGCGATGCCGTCGGTGCGACGATGTACTACGGCAAGGGCGCCGGCGCCGAGCCGACCGCTTCCGCCGTGATCGCCGATCTTGTCGATGTCACCCGCCTGGCTACCGCCGATGCGGCGCATCGCGTGCCGCACCTGGCTTTCCAGCCGGATGCCATGTCCAACCTGCCGATCCTGCCGATGAGCGAGATCGAGACTGGCTATTACCTGCGCCTGCGCGTTGAGGACAAGCCGGGCGTGCTGGCCGACGTCACCCGCATCCTGGCCGACCAGGGCATTTCGATCGATGCCATGCTGCAGCGCGAGCCGGAAGAGGGTGAAGGCGAGACCGATATCATCATCCTGACCCACGTCTGCAAGGAAAGCGCGGCGGATGCAGCGATTGCCAAGATCGAAGGCCTCTCGGCACAAAAGGGCAAGGTCAAGCGCATTCGCCTGGAAGAGTTGCAGTAAGCAGACTCGTACGCGATACAGCAACGGGAGCCAGTGGCTCCCGTTTTACTTTGACCAGCGGAAATTCTTCCTCAGCGTAACTGATGGCAAAGTTGGCCCAGGCGTTGTAGTGCCGCCTCGATTTCCGGGCTCAGCGGCGCGCCGCAATTGAGGCGGACATAGCCCTCGAAGCGTGGCAGGTTGGAGAACATCAGGCCGGGCGCGATATAGATGCCTTCCGGCAAGGCGGCATCGAACAGGCGGCGCGAGGAAAGCCCGTCGGCGAGCGCCACCCAGAGCGCCAGGCCGCCGTCCGGCTCGGTCAGCCGGGTGCCCTCGGGAAAGTGCCGGATGATCAGTTCGGCCGTGCGCGCCCGCTGGCTCTTGAGGCAGCTCCGCAGGCGGCGCAGATGGCGGTCGTAGGCGCTGGATGCCATGAAATCGGCGGCGGCCAGTTGGGCCAGTTCCTCGTTGTTGCGGCTCTGCACATATTTCAGCATCTCGACCCGCGATTGCCAGCGGCCGGCGCTCATCCAGCCGAGGCGCAGTCCGGGCGCCAGGATCTTGTGCAGCGAGGCGCAGTGAATGACGTTGCCCTCCCGGTCCCAGGCTTTCAAGGCCTTCAGGGGCGCATCGTCGTTGCTCAGGGCGCTGTAGGTGTCATCTTCGATCAGGGCGATCCGGTGCATCGAACAGAAGTCTACCAGACGGGCCTTGTGGCTGTCGGGCATGACGGCGCCAAGCGGATTCTGAAAGTGCGGGACGACGACCAGCGCCTTGATCGACTCCTTGCCCTGGGCGGCCAGTTCGAGGGCTTCGATGGAAATCCCGGTGTGCGGGCTGGTGGGAATCTCGAGAACCCGCAGACCGAGTGCTTCGAGGACTTGCAGCAGGCCGTAAAAGGTCGGCGATTCGACGGCAACGATGTCGCCGGGTTGACAGACGGCGCGCAAGGCCAGATTCAAGGCTTCGATACAACCCTGGGTGACGATGATCTCCTCCGGGGCGAGCAGCATGCCGTTGGCCATGGCGCGTCTCGCCAGGACGTTGCGAAAGGCCGGATTGCCATTGTTGCTGGAAGGCGTGACGAGCAATTCCGGATGCTGACGCAAAGCTCGCGTCGCGGCATTTTTCAGCGCTTCGCCGGGGTACAGCGCCGGCGAGCTGCGGGCGCTGGAAAAATTGACGCGGACCGGGTTTTGCCGGCCGCGCGCGATGAACTCGGAAACGCGGGCGTTGATGCCGACATACTGGGCCGGGTCGAGCGCCTGATCGGCCAGCGGTTCGGCCAGCGGTCGCCCGGCCTGGCGGCGCGGCTGGCGGACGAAATTGCCGGAGCGTGGCCGGGCTTCCAGCCAGCCCTCCGTTTCCAGCTGGCGACAAAGCTGCAGTGCCGTAGAAAGGCTGACTTCATGCCGGTGCATCAGGGCCCGGACCGATGGAAAACGGTCGCCCTGAGCCAGCGTGCCGGCTTCGATAGCCTCCCGGTAATGGGCTGCCAGGCGACGGTAGAGAGGTGGTTGATCCATGCTTGATCTTCGCTCGCCTTTTAGCTTTCGGGTAGATATAGATAGTCGTCAATTGAACCACAGCAGATGCCGGAATCGGCATCTGCTGTGGAACAGATTGCCTGCGCCTGTAGCTGTTTTGCCGTTGGGGTCGTCGCTACGATATGCCCACCGTCCCGGAGTGGGACCAATCGGTGGAGAGGCAAAATGCGAGATCGACAATTGACGATGCTGACATTGGCGCGTGGCGAAACGCGACGCGTCTTGATGGAGACGGGAACGATGGTGCTGGTCATCTCGGGCCGCCTGGTGCTGCGCGGTCCGCTGGAGTGGCTGGCGGAAACCATCCTGGCGCCGGAGCAGCGTCTTGGTCCGGAACAGGTGCTGGAGCTGGCAGGCGGTGGCTGGGTCGATCTGCTGGCCAGCGATGGCGCGCAAGTCGTGCTGCTGCCCCGGGCGCGACAAAAGCTGTGGGAGCAACTGGCGCGTTGTCTCGAACGCATGCTGGGCAGCCGGACGTGTCCCGATGCCTGAGATTCGGGTTACGCGGAAAGCCCCCGGAGACACTGTGGTCTTGCCAAGATAGATCAAGGAAATGCTGGCGCGGGATGGGCAGAATGGCCATTCGCAATTTTTCAAAGTCATCTCCCTGGAGCTATCATGCAAGCCACTCATGTCTGTAACCATTCGACCCCGGAAGCCCTTTATCCCTTTGATGCTCGCGGTGTTGCCAAACGTTTCCGTCATGCTGCCATTTTTGGCGCGCTCGACGCATTGTCGCCCGGCGAAACCATGCGCTTTTGCAACGATCACGATCCATTGCCGCTGCTCGCGCAGTTGGCGCAGCGTTACGGGGCGCGCGTCAATGTCGCCTACCAGCAACGCGAGCCCGGGGCCATCGTCATCGATTTTTCCGTGGTTGCCTGATTGCTCTACGTTGCCGGCCTGACTCTTCTCGCCCTGCTTGGCAGTGTCCTGCTGACGATCAGTGGCATCGGCAGGGGGCCGGCGGTGGCCCATCTGGCTTTCGCGATTGGTGTCGTGCCCCTGATTTTCGCCGCGATGATCCATTTCGTGCCGGTGCTTACCCGAACGGGGGATCCGCCGCGCTGGGTCGCCCGACTGCCATTCATTGCGGCATTTTCCGGCGGGCTCGCCGTGCTTGCCATGCAGGGACTGGTACCACATGGCTGGTTGCACGTCGCTGTAGTGCTCGACCTGTTGCTGGCCGCCACCCTGTTCAACTGGATGGCTGGGCGGGTGCGCGCTGTCATCGGTTCGCCGCACCCCGGGTGGCGCTGGTATGGCGCCGCACTTGGCTGTCTGATGCTGGCGCTGCTTGCTGTGCTGCTGATTGCCGTGTGGCCGAATCACTGGCGGGCGTTGCGCCTGTTTCACTTGCATCTCAACAGTATTGGCCTGGTTGGCTTGGCTGCCTTGGGAACGCTGCCTGTGTTGCTGCCCACTGCGCTCGGCAAGCCCGATCCGGAGGCGGCTGGCTGGCTGCATCGCCGTCTCTGGCTGGTTGCCGGCGGCGCTCTGGTGGTGGCGACCGGGGCGGCCGTGGTTTGGCCGTTTGCTGTACCCGGTGCCGCGCTGGTGCTGGTTGCAGCCCTTGGCTTGCTCGGTCAGTGGGTGCGGCGTTTTGGCGCGCATGCCTTGTTGGGCGATGGCGTTTCCGCGTCCCTGCTGGCGGCCGTCGCCGGCTTGCTGCTCAGTCTGGCCGCCGGTGTTGCCCATGGCGCCGGGCTGCTGGCCGGGCAGCCGACGCTGCTGGCCTGGGGCATCGGCTTTCTGTTGCCTCTGGTTAGCGGCGCACTCAGTCAGTTGCTGCCGGTGTGGCGCTGGCCGGGGCCGGTCAGCCCGGAGCGCCTGTTGATGCGGCAGAAGCTGGCGGCCGGCGGGGGCTGGCGGGCGGTGCTTTTTCTCGCCTCGGCAACGGCCTTGCTGGCTGGCTTTGAGCTTGCTGCGTGGCTCTTGTTGTTGCCGGCCTTGCTGCTCTTTCTGACGAACCTGCTGCAAGCCGTGCGCGTCAGGCGGTCGACGCGGTAAAATCGCCGTTTTTCGCTTTTCAGGGCTTCGCCATGCGCTATATCTCGACTCGCGGCAACGCCGCGCCCCAGGCTTTCTGCGACATTCTCCTCGGCGGCCTGGCGCCGGATGGCGGCCTCTACCTGCCGGAATCCTACCCGCAGATCAGCCGTGCCGAACTCGATGCCTGGCGTCAGCTGTCGTATGCCGACCTGGCCTATGCAATCCTGTCCAAATTCATCACCGACATTCCGGCCGCAGACCTGAAGTCACTGGTCAGCAAGACCTACACCGCCGATGTCTATCGCCATACCCGCAACGGTGGCGACGCGGCCCAGATCACGCCGCTGACCAGGCTCGAAGATGGCTTGTACACGCAGGAACTGTCGAACGGCCCGACGCTCGCCTTCAAGGACATGGCGATGCAGCTGCTCGGCAACCTGTTCGAGTACGTGCTGGACAAGCGTGGCGAATCGATCAACATCCTCGGCGCGACTTCCGGCGACACCGGTTCGGCCGCGGAATACGCGATGCGCGGCAAGCACAACGTCAAGGTCTTCATGCTCTCGCCGGACGGCAAGATGAGTGCCTTCCAGCGTGCCCAGATGTATTCGCTGCAGGACCCCAACATCTTCAATATCGCCGTCACCGGCCTCTTCGACGACGCGCAGGATATCGTCAAGGCGGTTTCCAACGACGCCGAGTTCAAGGCCAAATACAAGATCGGCGCCGTCAATTCGATCAACTGGGCGCGCGTCGCGGCGCAGATCGTCTATTACTTCCAGGGCTATTTCCTGGCCACCCAATCGAACGACGAGCAGGTTGCCTTTGCCGTGCCCTCCGGCAATTTCGGCAACATCTGCGCTGGCCACATCGCCCGCCAGATGGGCCTGCCGATCAAGCAACTGGTCCTCGCTACCAATGAAAACGACGTGCTCGACGAATTCTTCCGCACCGGCATCTACCGCCCGCGCAGCGCCGCCGAGACCAGCATCACTTCCAGCCCATCGATGGATATTTCCAAGGCTTCCAACTTCGAGCGCTTCGTTTTCGACCTGGTCGGCCGTGATCCGGCCGTCGTGCGCGAATTGTGGGCCAAGGTCGATAAAGGCCAGGCTTTCGATCTCTCGCAGGCCGCCTGCTGGGCAAAGATTGGCGATTTCGCCTTCGTCTCGGGCAAGAGCACGCATATCGACCGCATCAACACCATCCGCTTCGCGCAGGGCCGCTACAACGTGATGCTCGACACGCACACCGCTGACGGCCTGAAAGTGGCGCTCGAACATCGCCAGACCGGCGTGCCGATGATCGTGCTCGAAACGGCGCAGCCCGCCAAGTTCGAGGAAACCATCCGCGAAGCGCTGGGTACCGAGCCGGTGCGGCCGGCCGAGATGAAAGGTATCGAGAATCTCGAGCAGCGCGTCGTTGTCATGGCGCCGGATGTCGCGGCGATCAAGCAGTTCATCGTCGAGCGCGTGTGAGTTTCGACCACGAAGCGCACTGGTCGGCCCGTTATCGGGCGGTCGGTGACGACTACCTCTTCGGCACCGCGCCGAACCGATTCCTGGCGCAACAGGAAGCGTATTTCTCGGCCGGCATGGAAGTCCTGACAGTGGCCGACGGCGAAGGCCGCAATGCCGTTTGGCTGGCCGAGCAGGGCTGTCGGGTGACGGCCACCGAGATTTCGCCGGTGGCCCTGGAAAAAGCCGCCAAACTGGCGCGCGGCCGGCATCTGACGGTGGATTTCGTGGCCGCCGATATTCTCGGCTGGGACTGGCCGCAGGCGGTCTTCGATGCCGTGGTCGGCATTTTCATCCAGTTCGCGACACCGGCCGAACGGCCGCGCCAGATCGGCGGCATGCAGCAGGCGACGAAGCCGGGCGGTCTGGTCTTCCTGCACGGCTATACGCCGCAACAACTGGAATACCGGACCGGCGGCCCGTCGGCGGCCGAAAATCTCTACACGGAAACGATGCTGCGCGAGCTGTTCGCCGGCTGGGAAATCCTCGTCCTGCGCGAGCACATCGACGAGATTGCCGAAGGCACTGCGCACGCCGGCAAGTCGGCGCTGATCGACCTGGTGGCGCGCAAGCCGGTCTGAGACCGGCCTTTTTCAGGCTTCGAGCAGGTCGATGAAGCGCATCGACAGGTCGAGCGCCTTGACGTCCTTGGTCAGGGCGCCGACCGAGATGCGGTCCACGCCGGTTTCGGCGATACCGCGGATGGTTTCCAGCGTGACATTGCCCGAGGATTCGAGCACGGCGCGGCCAGCATTGATCTTCACGGCAGCGCGCAGGATGTCGAGGCTGAAATTGTCGAGCAGGATCATCGTCGCGCCGGCGGCCAGTGCGGCTTCCAGTTCGGCCAGCGATTCGACTTCGATTTGTATGAACTTGCAGCGGTCAGCCGCTGTGGCAGCGGCTTTTTTAGCGGCCGCCATGGCTTCGGCGATGCCGCCGGCGGCGTGGATGTGGTTTTCCTTGATCAGGATCGCGTCCCACAGCGCCAGCCGGTGATTGCCACCGCCACCGGCGCGCACCGCGTATTTCTGCGCGATGCGCAGGCCGGGCAGGGTCTTGCGCGTATCGACGACCTGCGCCTTGGTGCCGGCAATCGCATCGGCGTAGATGCGCGCCTTGCTGGCGACGGCTGAGAGCAGTTGCAGGAAATTCAGGGCGCTGCGCTCGGCCGAGAGCAGGGCGCGGGCGTTGGCGCGGATTTCGCACAGCAGTTGGTTGGCGACGATGCGCTCGCCGTCGGCCGCCTGCCAGCTGATTTCGGCCTGCGGATCGAGTTCCAGCACGCAGCGGTCGAACCAGTCGCGACCACAGAGCACGCCGTCCTCGCGTGAGATGACGGTGGCGCGCACGCTGCGTTCCCCCGGTACGAGACCGGCGGTGAGGTCGCCGGCACCGATGTCTTCGACGAGAGCAGCGGCGACGTTACGGGTAATTTCGGAAGCGAGGGGGAAGTCGAATTCGATGGACATGGGCTGGGCAAATCGGCATGCTGGGGGGCGAATTGTACCGTCTGGAGGGGTTTGATGTCCGAAGTCGTCGGCGTGTTTCATGTCAGTCTCGGGGTGCTGGTGGCGCTGTTTGTCGCCCTGCTGCTCTTCTATTGGTACATCCGTGACATCACGCAGAAGCGCCATACGGTGCTGCGCAATTTTCCGGTGATCGGCCATCTGCGTTTCTTCTTCGAGCATCTCGGCGAGTATTTCCGGCAATACTTCTTTCTCGGCGATCGCGAGGAAATGCCTTTCAACCGGGCGACGCGCGGCTGGGTCTATCGCCTGGCCAAGAACGAGGGGGGCATCCTCGGTTTCGGTTCGACCTACGATCTCAATCAGTCCGGCGCGCTGATCTTCGTCAATGCCTCCTTCCCGGTGCTGGAGAGCGAGCATCAGGCGACGCCGCCGGTGATCATCGGCGAAGGCTGGTGCGACCAGCCCTTTGCCGCCCGCTCGCTGATCAACGTCAGCGGCATGAGCTATGGCGCCATCTCCAGACCGGCCGTGCAGGCCCTGTCGCACGGTGCGGCGCAGGCCGGCTGCTACATGGATACCGGCGAGGGCGGCCTGAGTCCGTATCACCTCGAAGGTGGCTGCGACGTGATCTACCAGATCGGCACCGCCAAGTACGGGGTGCGCGATGCCGCGGGCAAGCTCGACCCGGACAAGCTGCGCCAGATGGCCGCACACGAGAAGGTCCGCGCCTTCGAGATCAAGCTGTCGCAGGGGGCCAAGCCGGGCAAGGGCGGCGTGTTGCCGGCCGCCAAGGTGACCGAGGAAATCGCGCAGATCCGTGGCATCCCGTTCGGCCAGGATTCGCTGTCGCCGAACCGCCATGCCGAAACCGGCAACATGGACGAACTGCTCGACATGGTGGTGCGCGTGCGCACGATCACCGGCAAGCCGGTCGGCGTCAAGACGGCAATCGGCGGCTGGCAGTTCATGCACGAGCTGGTCGAGGCGGTGAACCGGCGCGGCCTCGACTGCGCCCCGGATTTCCTCACCATCGATGGTGGTGAAGGTGGTTCCGGTGCCGCGCCGCAGGCGCTGGCCGATCACATGTCGTTATCGATCAACGAGGCATTGCCACGCGTCGTCGATGCGCTGATCGAGAGCGGCCTGCGTGAGCGCATCAAGGTGATTGCCTCGGGCAAGCTGCTGACCCCGGCCAAGGTCGCCTGGGCGCTGGCCTGCGGCGCCGACCTGATCAACACGGCACGCGGCTACATGTTCTCGCTGGGCTGCATCCAAGCGTTACGCTGCCACCAGAACACTTGCCCGAGCGGCATCGCGACGCATGACCCGCGCCTGCAGCGCGGCCTGGTCGTCGAGGACAAGGCCGGACGGGTTGCCGCCTATACGCGCAACATGAACCATGAAGTCGAAATGATCGCCCAAGCCTGCGGTCTCAAGCATGCCCGGCAACTGTGTCGCGAGCATGTGCGGATCGTCCAGCCAAACGGCCAGAGTGCAGCGCTGAATATCCTCTATCCCTATCCGCCGGTACGCTGAACCCAATCGTTGAACAGGGTGCGGGCGCTATCGATGACTTCGCTGGCTGCCAGGCCGATCGGGCCGATGCCACAGGCCACCAGCCGGTCGGCTGCCGCGCCGTGCAGGTGGACGCCGGCCAGCAGTGCCTGCTCTGCCGGCCAGCCCTGAGCGAGCAGGGCGACGACAATGCCGGTCAGCACATCGCCCATGCCGGCGGTGGCCATGCCGGGATTGCCGGTGGTGTTGATGAACCAGCGGCCATCGGTCAGGTGGATCAGGGTGCCGCAGCCCTTGAGGGCAACGTGGCAATGATAGCGCTGGCTGATTTCGCGGGCGGCGGCGAGCCGGTCGGCCTGCACCTCGGCTGTGCTGCATTCGAGCAGACGAGCCGCTTCGGTTGGGTGCGGCGTCAGGATGGCCGGCGTATTCCGGCTGGCCAGCGCGACCTGCAGATTGCCTTCGCTGGCGATCAGATTCAGGGCGTCGGCATCGAGCACCAGCGGCTGTTCGATGGCCATTGCGATTTCGAGCAGTTCCGAGGCGTCCAGCGAGATGCCCAGGCCGGGGCCGCAGGCCAGGGCGCTGAGCCCGGTCTGCAGCAGGGCCTGCGGGCGGCGCAGCATCAGTTCGGCCTGGGCCGGGTCGAAATTCGGTGCCTGATGGTCAAGTAGCCCGACATAGACCCGACCGGCCCCGAGCTTGATGGCCGAGCGTCCGGCCAGGAAGGCTGCCCCGACCATTGATGGCGCACCGCCGAGCACGCCGGCGCTGCCGTAGCTGCCTTTGTGACTGTTTTTCAGGCGAGGTTTCAGGTGAGCCTGGAAATCGGCCAGACTGAGCAGGTGGCCGTCCGGCGCCAATTCTTCCGCCGGATTGAGGCCGAGGTCGGCGATACGAATACTGCCGCAGTGATCAGGCCCATCTGCGGTATATAGCCCCGGCTTGGCGGCGATGAAGCTCAGTGTATGGCTGGCCCGGATGGTTGGAGCAAGGCACAGACCGGTGTCGGTATCGAGACCGGACGGACAGTCGAGGGCGAGCAGCGGACAGCCGTTTTGGGCCAGCCGATTGGCCGTCGCAATCCACTCGGCATGGCAGCCGGCCGGCGCGCGGCCAAGGCCAATGCCGAACAGGCCGTCGATGATCAGTGAATAGTTCGCATGCCCTATCGTATCCGTCGTCGTGCCGCCGGCCGCCACAAAAGCCTGGTAGGCGGCCCGCGCATCGTCGGGCAGTTGTTGCGGATTGCCGGAAAAAACCACTTCGACGGCGAAAAACAGTTCGCGCAACAAGCGGGCGGTTTCGAAAGCATCGCCACCATTGTTGCCGGGGCCGGCCAAGACGAGTACCGGCTGGTTGTGCTGACCGGCCAGTTCGGCCGCCCATCCGGCAGCGGCCAGGCCGGCGCGCTGCATCAAACCGTCGGCCCGGTGCCGGGCTTCGATCTGGCGCAGGCTGAGGCTAAGGTATAAGGAGTTCGCTGGCATGGATGGGGCCGCCTTTACCCCCGACGTGCTGCAGGATCAGGGCATTGAGTTTGAGTGGGTCGATCGGTTTGGCTATGTAGTCGATCATGCCGGCCGCCAGGCAATCTTCCTTGTCGGAGGCCAGGGCATGGGCGGTCTGGCCGATGATCGGCAGCCCCGGGGCGATGGCGGTGATCTGGCGCGCCGCATCGTGGCCGCTGAGTACCGGCATCTGGATGTCCATGAGCACGATGTCGAAGGTGCCCGGCGGATTGTTGCGCACGCTGTCGACGGCCAGCTGACCATTTTCGACAATAACCACCTCGGCGCCATCGTCACCGAGGTTGTCGCGCATGATTTCCTGGTTGATATCGTTGTCTTCGGCGACCAGGATTTTCAGGCCGGCCAGTGGTCTGGGCGGGCTGGCCGGGCGGGTGGGCAGACGGATTTCCTGGCTGGCGGCCGGGGCCTGGCTGGGCAGGTAGGGCAGGCGAACCTCGAAATTGCTGCCGGCCCCCGGGATACTCTCAACCCGGATGCTGCCGCCCATCTGTTTGACGATGCGCTCGGTAATCGCCAGGCCGAGGCCGGTGCCGCCAAATTTACGCGTCGTCGAATTGTCGCCCTGCTCGAAGGGATTGAAGATGCCGCCGATCTGGCTGTCCGTGATGCCGATGCCGGTATCGGCAACACGAATGAACAGTTGCTGCTCATCCAGGTCTACCGCCAGGCTGACCTTGCCGGTTTCGGTGAATTTCACGGCATTGGACAGCAGGTTGAGCAGGATCTGCCGCAGCCGCAGTGGATCGCTCTGGCACGCGTCCGGGAAGTCGTTCGAACGCTCAAGCTCCAGGGTGATGCCCTTGCTCGCTGCCCGTTCGCGGATCAGTTCCAGCGTTTCATGGAGGATAGGCAGCAGTTCGACCCGGGTGGATTCGATCTTGAGCATCCCGGCTTCCATTTTCGAGAGGTCAAGGATGTCGTTGATGATGCCGAGTAGCAGCGTTCCGGAGCTGATGATCTTGCCGAAGGCTTCATAGGCCCGACTGCCTTCGCTGGTCGTGCGCAGGCCAATGTTGGCCATGCCGAGTACGCCATGCAGCGGGGTGCGGATTTCATGGCTCATGTTGGCCAGGAATTCGCTCTTGATCCTGGCCAGCCGCTCGGCTTCGGCCCGCGCCTTTTCCAGGTCGGCCGTGCGCTCGCTGACCAGTTGTTCAAGGTGGTCGCGATAGCGCTGGATTTCCCGGTCTTTCTGCTTCTGCTCGTTGAGGGTGCGCCGCAGTTCGGCTTCCATGGCCTTGGTTTCGGTAATGTCGGCGATGAAGCCGTACCAGAGAATGGTGTCGTTCTCCGACTTTTCCGGTATGGCATTGACCAGCAGCCACTTGAGCGAGCCATCCGGATGATGGATGCGATATTCGGTGCGCCAGAGGCTCAGTTCGCTGGCTGATTTATGCAGTTCGGCAAAGAAGCGCTCCCGGTCTTCCGGAACGACCATTTGCCGGATGCTTTCGGTGCCTTTTTCCATTTCCTCGGGGCTTACCCCGTAGATTTCGCTGATGCCGTCACTGGCGAAGGGGAAGTTTCCCTTGCCGTCGGGATGCAGACGGTATTCGAAAACGACCCCGGGGACATTCGAGACAATGCGGCGCAGGCGGGTATTGGCCGCGTGTTCGGCGGCCTTGGCTTCCTCGCTGGCAATGACTTCCTGCAAGCCGTTGAAGGCGGCAGTCAGTTGCCCCAGTTCATCCATTTTTCGGATCGGCAGTGCCTGGCGGGGGATTTCTCCATCGCGCATCCGGCTCAGCAGTTCGGAGGTTTCGGCCAGCGGCGACAGTTGGCGGCGCAACCACCACCAACTGAGCACGGCAGCCAGGCAGGAGAGCAGTACAGAAATGATCAGCAAATGCTGCTGCATGGCGCGAATCGAGGCAAAAGCCTCGTCGGTCGGCAGGACGGACTGCATCAGCCAGCCGGTGCTCGGGATACGCTTGCTGGAGGAAAGTTCGACCACGCCGCGCGAACTCATGGCGATGCCGGATCCTTCGTAACCGTCGATATAGCGGTCATAGACCGCATTGACGCCGGGCGGTGGGCCGGCTTTCATGACCCGGCGCTTGTCCGAGGAGGCGACATAGGAGCGACTGCGCGGGGCAGTTACGAAGAAATCGCCGGTCCGGGCGTATTTCGAGGTGCTGATTTCGTCGAGAAAATTGGGCGCCGCGAGGTTGGTGACGCCGATCACGGCGCCGATCGGCTTGCCATCGGGGCCGGGAATCGGTTGCAGCATGGCGACGACCGGTTGCTGGCTATGCTCGCTGAAAAGCGGGTCACTGATCTGCGTACTGCCTTCGTGCAGGGCTTCCTGCACCCGCGGGTATTTGCTGAAATCGACACCCCGGCGGTTGAGGTGGGCGGGCGTGCTGGCCTGTGCGACACCGTTCGCGTCAACGATGATGACGCCCCAGTTGAAGATGCTTTCCGGGACGTCGCGTTGTTCAAGATAGGCTTGTGCTGCATCCGGGGTGCGCAACAGTTCGTCATTCATTTTCCCGGCAATCGATTCGACGACGCCGAGACGCTCCCTGATCGAACGGTCGAGTTCGCGGGCAAGCAGGGAAATGGTCGAAAATTGCTGGGCCGAGATGGTCGCTTCCATATCCTGGCGCAACGTATAACTCAGGGTCAGAACAGTCACCCAGAGGACGGACAGGGCCGTGCCCAGCATGCCGACGGTGATACGCGTGCGCAACGAGTGCCAGTTGAAGAGGTGCCGCGAAGTCTTCATGTTTCTCCTGGAGCCGGTTTGAGCCACCCAAGGGGCATGGGCGGAATCGCGGGGGCATGATGATGCATTGTCTCCCGAGTGTTTGACCGGAGCAACAACGGTGCATTCAATCCCGGCGAAATATTTGGTGCAATGCGCCGGCGGCTAATTGCCCTGCGGGATGGCGGGGCAATCCAGGGCGCAATAAGCGAAGCGCATTGCGCCGAAAATCAAGACTTTCCCGTTTCAGTTCAGCGCGGCCGACATCTTGCGGCGGAATTCGCGGATCAGGTCATCGAACTGTTCACTGCCGGCCAGGGCTTCGAAAAGTGTCAGCAGCGCCTTGCGGCCGGCACCTTCGTCGAAAGCGCGGTCACGGATGACGACTTCGAGAGCGGCTTCCATGGCTTCGCGGAAACGGCTTTGCGCGGCGTAGGCGCGCGAGAGTTCGAGGCGGGAGGCATGGTCGGCCGGATTGGAGGCGAGTTTTGCTTCGATTTCGGCCGTGTCGGCGGCCCCTTCGGTGAGCGCCAGACGGGCGCGCAGGGCATTGGCGCGCGCAGTTTCCTGGGCGTATTCGCCGGCCAGCAACTGTTTGGCTTCGTCGTTACGGCCGAGCTGCATCATGACTTCGACGGCGTCGAGCTGGATGGCTTGGTCTTCCGGCTTGGCCTGGCTGGCTTCGACGAGCTTGGCCAGTGCTTCTTCGAGCTTGCCTTCGACGACCAGCGCGGCAGCTTCCTCGCGCAGGTTGCCACCGACGGCGGGCAGCGCGAAACGGTCGAGAAATTCGCGGATCTGAGCTTCCGGCAGGGTGCCGGAAAATTCATCGACGAGCTGGCCCTGGAACAGCACCTTGACGGTCGGGATGCTGCGCACGCCGAAGTGCTGGGAGAGTTCGGGATTTTCGTCGGCATTGACCTTGGCCAGCAGGAAGCGACCGGCGTATTCCTCGGCGAGCTTTTCGAGCAGGGGTTTGAGGACCTTGCAGGGCTCGCACCAGGGTGCCCAGAAATCGACGACGACCGGGACTTCCTGGGCCGGCAGCAGCACCTTGGTTTCGAATTCTTCGATGGAGACGTCAAAGGCAAATTGGGACATATGGTGTTCTCGGTGAAATTCAGGTTCGGGCGAATTCTACTGCCGGGACTTGGCCGGCGGCAGACTGCAAGAGCAGGCTGGCAGTGTTGTCGACAGCCAGCCAGCGGGAAAGGTGAGCGGGAAAATCGCAAGTGTCGGGCACGCCATTTTCCGGTGAGCTGCCTGACAGTTGGAGACTGGCCAGCGAATTTTCAAGGGGTGCGGCGCTCAGCGCCAGCCAGTGGCCGCTGGCGCTTTCGGCCGTGTGATCGAGATGGGCGCACAGCACCTGGGCGTAGCGGCCTTCTGTCAGCCAGTTGTTGGCCAGGCACAGCAGCAGCGACCAGTGGGCGGCCGTTTCAGCGGCCAGCGGCAGACAGCTGGCCGATTGCAGACCGGGCAGCAAGGGTTTGAGCTGGGCCGCGGCGATCGCCGGCTGGGTGGCGAGAAAGTCGTAAGGCATGGGCTCGGCCGCGCCGTTGCAGACTTCGGCGAGCAAATTGAGCGTTTCGGTGCGCGGGCCGCTCGTTGTCTGCCAGAGCAGGGCGGTCGGCAAATGCCGGCGTTCGGGCGGCAGGCAGGCCAGGGCGCCGACCACAGCGAGCTGGGTGAGTGGCGCGGCGCGACGCAGTGGCTTGCCAAGCGCGGCGCGCACCGCGGCAGGCAGTTCTGCCGCCGTGAGTTTCCGGGAGACGACAGCGTTCAGGTAAATCATTGGCGACGCTCGACGATCAGGCTGGCCAGACCTCCGCCGAAACCGATGAGTTGCAGCAGGGCGCGCTCAATATAGGTATTGCTGCGCACCACGGTCGGTTTCATGGCGATTTCCGGGTCGGACTCGGCAAAGCCGGCAGTCGCCGGGATCTGCTCGGCGTCAAGGCAGGCGAGCAGGGCGACCAGCTCGGCGATGCCGCTGGCCCCCAGGGTGTGACCGAGATAGGGCTTGAGCGAGAGGAGCGGCGGCATGCGCTCGCGGAAAACCCGGCGCAGGGCATTGGCCTCGGCCAGGTCGGTGCCGGGCGAGCCGGCCGCCTGCAACTTGACGAGCTCGATGTCACCGGCCGGCATGTTGGCCTCCTGCAGGCAGTCGGCCATCAGCGCGGCAATCGGGCCACCGTCGGGATCGGGGCCGGTCGTCGAATAGGCATCGAGTCCGGTGCGCAGGCCGGCGATCCGCCAGGTCGCGGGCTGGGCGCTCAGGTGCACGGCGCCGACGGCTTCGCCGAGCACCAGGCCGTCGCGGCGGACGTCGAAGGGGCGGACGGTGCTGCGCGAAAGCAGTTCCATCGCGGCGAAGCCGGCCAGGGTCGAGTTATTGGCCAACTCGACGCCGAGCACGATGGCGCCGTCGATCTGGCCGGCGGCAATCAGGCTGCGCGCCGCGTCGAGCGCCGAGAAGCCCGAGGTGCAGGCAGTCGAGAAACTGTAGCAGGGGCCGGACAAACCCAGCCAGTCGGCCAGTTGCCGGCTGAATTGCGCATTGGCGGCAGGCAGCGCGAAGGGCGCGCCCTGTTCTTCGAAATAGCCGATCTGGAAAGATGAGGAAGCGATGAAGAGTGGCGTCTTCACATCAAACTTGCCGAGTTGGGTGACCAGTTGGCGGACGGCTTGCTCGGCGCGCGCCAGCCAGCCTGTTTCCGCCAATTTCATGGCGAAATAGGGAAACTCGCGCTCGCCCAGCCGACGGCGGCCCGGCGTGCATTCACCGGCCCACAGCGCCGCGGAAACTGCCGTCGGCGAATTGCCGGCAGCGCAAAGCAGGGCACGCTCGGCGATATATACCGGACGGCTCATGCTCGGCTGGCCAGCCAGGTGTCGAGATGTTCGGCCAGGTTGGCGACGCTGGACAGGATGCGGCGGGTTTCCTTGCTGTCGGGCAGGCGCAGGCCGTATTTCTTCTTGATTGCCATCGAGACCTGCAGCGCGTCGAGCGAATCGAGCTGCAGCGGGGCTTCCTGCCCGAATAGCAATTCGTCGTCACTGATCTCGTCGGGCGCGCAGTCCTTGTCACAGGCTTCGATGATCAGGGCTTTGAGTTCGTGGCAGAGGGCGGCGTTCATGAGCGGGCGGCGAGGGCGCGCCGGTTCAGCCAGACGGCGGCGACCAGCGACAGGAGGGAAAAAGCCAGCAATTGCGAAATACTGGGCAGGACGTCGGCAATGCCGCCATGGCGCAGCATCACCGTATGAAAACCTTCGAGTGCCCAGGCCATCGGCGACAGCGCGGCGAGTTGTTGCATCGCGGCGGGCATGATGAATTTCGGCACCATGATGCCGCCGATGGCGCCCATCAGGATATTGCCGACGCCGCCAACGATGGTCGCCTGTTCCGAGGTTCTGGCCAGGCTGGCAATGAGCAGCGCCCAGGCCACGGCGGCCAGGCTGACGGCGGCGGAAACGGCCCACCAGGCAAGGAGCAGGGCCGGCGTCGTTGGTAGTTGCAGGGCTTCACTGCCGAACAGTGGCACGAGGTACATGCCGACCAGCACCATGAGCAGGGCCTGCACCTGGTTGACGACGAAGAAAGGCAGCAGCTTGCCGGCCAGCACCAGGCGGAAAGGCAGACCCATGGCGCGCAGGCGCTGCAGCGTGCCGTGCTGGCGCTCGATGATGAAAATCGAGGAAATCGGGATGACGACGAAGAACATCGCAAAGATCAGCCAGGCCGGCACGTTCTGCTGCACCGACGAAGGCAGGCTGGCGTTGCTGTCGCGGCGCACGGCTTCGCTGCGGATTTCGTCCGGCCAGTCCTTTTCGCTGCTGGCGCCGGGCGCGACCGGCAGGCCGAACAGCTTGCCGGCCTTGCGTGTCAGTTCGTCGGCCCGGACGCCACCCAGTGCCGCCATGACCTGATTGCGGAAGGCCAGTTGCAGGGCCGGCGACAGTGCCGGATCGAGCAGCAAAATCAGTGGTTCGGCCGGCTTGCCGTCGGCGCCGCCGGGCGTCAGCAGGCGTTCGCCGAAACCGGGCGGCACGACGAGGGCGAGGTTGAGCCGGCCGGCCAGCACGGCGGCGCGAGCGGTTTCGAGATCGCCGGCATTGTCGACGCGTTTGAATGAGGCGCCCTTGGCCAGGCGCTTGCTCAAGGCCGCCGAACTGGCGCTTTGATCGAGGTCGACGAGCGCGTAGCTGGCGTCGATGCGGGCGCCCGGCGTGAAGCTGTCGCGCAGGGCCAGGGTCATGACCAGGATGAAAATGGTCGGCATGATGAACAGCGCAAGCAGGCCGTGCCGGTCGCGCAGCAGGGCGATGGATTCCTTGAACCAGAGGGCGAGCAGGCGGGCTGACATGGTCTAATCCCGCAGCGAGCGATTGGTCAGGCGCATGAAGACCTGTTCCAGGTCGTGCTGGCCGTAGCTCAATTGGCGCACGCTGCAGCCGGCGGCGGCGAGTTCGTCGAGCAGGCGCGGCAGTTCGGCGGTCGCCGCCAGTTTGAGGGCATATTTCAGTTCGCCGATGGGGCTGGCCGCATGGCGGGTTGCAATGTCGGCCGGCAGTTCGCGGTCGAGCGTGATGTCGAGCACGGGCTCTGAGCTGGCCAGGATATCGGCCAGCCGGCCTTCAGCTAACACCTTGCCCTGGTCGATGATGGCAATCTGCTGGCAGATCGCCTCGACTTCTTCCATGTAGTGGCTGGTGTAGATCACCGTCGTGCCGGCGGCGGGCAGCGCGGCGATCGATTCGAGCAGGAAATGCCGCGATTGCGGATCGACGCCGACCGTCGGCTCATCAAGCAGCAGCAGTTGCGGCTGACCGAGCAGGCCGATGGCCAGGTTGAGGCGCCGGCGCAGGCCGCCGGACAGCTGTTCGGCGCGTTTGCTGACGACCTGTTCGAGGCGGGCGAAGGCAATCGCCGATTCAATTTGTGTCTTGAGCTTCGTGCCAGCCAGACCGAGGATGCCGGCGAAGAAGCGCAGGTTCTCGGTCACCGTCAGCATCGGGTAAAAAGCGTAATCCTGCGGCACCAGCGCGATGGCGCGCGGGTTGGCGGTACGGGCGGCGGCGAGCGGTTGGCCATTCAGCGAGATCTTGCCGTCGGCCGCGGTCAACAACCCGGCGAGTAGGGAAATCAGTGTCGTCTTGCCCGCGCCGTTCGGGCCGAGCAGGCCGTAGATGCCGCCGGCCGGAATATGCAGCGAAATGCCTTGCAGGGCTGGACTGGCAGCGTCGCGATAGCGGTAGGAAACGCTGTCGATGGACAGCATCAGGCGGCGCGTTTCAGGTCGCGAAAGAAGGCCTGTTCGTGCTCGGCGATAAGGCGCAGCTTGTCGCCCAGCTTGCCCGGTGCCACCGGTTCGCGGTCGCGGATCATGCGCGCCGCCGAGAGCGCGAATTCGCGCCACTCGTCGCCGATCTCGATGAGTGCTTCGGAGAGTTCGTTGAGGCGCGGCCGGGCGAGCAGTTCGGCCGCCTCCTGCAAAAAGGAGGCATAGATGAAACGGAAGCCGCCGCCACCCGTGCCAATCTCTTCCTGCATGCGCACGACCTGACCAATGAACATCTTTGCCGCCGCAGGCTGACTGGCGTCCAGGCGGTCTATCGCCCGGGCCAGGCTGCGGATGCCGCGCACGCCGATGATCGGCAGCGGCGTTTCCATGATGCGCACGGTCTTCTTCAGCGCCTGCGGAATGACTACTGACCAGTCCGGCGTCTGCGGCTTGCCGGTGGTGTAGTAGAGCAGGCCTTTCGGGGCCAGCGCACCCTTGGCGAAACGGGCTTTCTGCAGGGCTTCCGGCGCGCAACGCATGGGCGTGTCGAAGACCGGGTCGGAGAGCAGGTAGTCGCCGCTCGCCGCATCGCGACCGTAGGCCAGCACGTTGTGGGCATTGAAATGAAAGCGCAGGTCTTCCGGCATGTAGGGCAGCCAGAACACTGAAGTCTGCATGCCGACGATCTGGCCGGCGGCGAGCAGTTCATCGAGGCGGCGCGTGCCTTGTTCCGGGCTGCCGAAGGTTTCGAAGCGCATCTTCAGGCCGAGCGGCTTCTGCAGGCCCTTGATGATGAACTTTGGCAACATCCGGTAGGCCACCAGCGGCAGGCCGTTGATCTTGACAATGGGCAGGTAGGCGAAGGACAGTGCCGAGGACAGCCCGAAAGCCATCGGTTCTGAGATCGGCAGGCCGTGGTGACGCAGCATCGTGGACATGACGCCGCTTTCGCAGTGGGAAGCCTGGCTGTGCTGGAATTCCATCAATCGACTTTCTTCAATTGTTCGACGCTGACGCCCATCACGCCGGCATAGCGGGCCAGCAGGGCGTCCGCCAAGCCGGCAAAGATGTCCGGCCGGAAATGACGACGGATGCGCCATTGCCACAGACCGGTGGTCTGCGCCAGCATCGGCACGTCCATGCGCGCCTTGTGCATGTGGTATTCGAGGGCCGATGTCTGCCCGGCGAGAACGCGTTGGCGGGCGTCTTCGGCCAGACGGTTGAGGTCGTCCACGGCTTGCCGGGTGACGATTTCCTCGACTTCCCAGCCGGCAGACTTGACCATGTGCAGCTTGCCATCGGCGCCGCGCGCATAGACCGCCTTGCTGTGGCCGCCGAGGGTGGCGTTGCCTTCCTGGGGAACTTCGCTGTCAAGCATGATCGACCGCCGTCAGGTGCATCAGCGAGCCGGTGAAGCGGCCGCTTTCCGGGATGAAACAGAGCAAGCGGTCACCATCTTGCAGGCGGCCGCTTTTGAGCAACTCGTCGATCATGATGTAGATCGAGGCAGCGCCGGTATTACCCTTGGTGTGCAGGTTGGTGAACCATTTTTCCTGAGCGATGGGGAAGCCGACCTTTGCCATGCATTCGGCCATCGGCTGGCGGAAATATTCGGAAGACATGTGCGGCAGGAACCAGTCGATATCGGTCGGCTTGATGTCACGGGTGGCTTGCATCTTTTCCAGCGACTTGCCGATCGTCTGGTACGTCACTTCGGCATTGAGCAGACGGACATCCTGCTTGATCGCCAGAATCGACTGCCTGGCCCACTGCTCCGGCAAATACTGCTGCCAGCCTTTGAGGGTGCCGTTTTCCAGCTTTTCGCCGCCGGCATACATGCAGACTTCCATGCTGTTCGCTTGCGACAGGATGTCGATCCAGTCGATGCGCAGGGAGACTCCGTCCGGGCGTGGCTGATCCTGCAGCAGAAAGGCGCCAGCGCCATCGGACAGCATCCAGCGCAGAAAGTCCTTCTCGAAGGCGATTTCCGGGTTGCTTTCGAGCTCCGTTACCCGGTGCCCGGATTCGGCTGCAAAGTTGCGCGCATGCAGGACGCTGGACGGCTTGTCCGAGCCGGTTGCCACGGCATTGCGAGCCTGGCCGGAAAGCACACTCATCCAGGCGTATTTGAGCGCAGTGATGCCGGCCACGCAGATGGCGGCGGTCGTCACCACCTCGCAGGCCGGGATGCCCAGTTCGCCATGCACCATGACGCCGTGGTTGGGCATGATCTGGTCGGGCAGCGAGGTGCCGGTCACCAGGCAATCGATGTCGTCCGGAGAAAAGCGTTCGCTGGCCAGGCCGCGGATGGCTTCGGCCGTGATCTGGGCGTTACTGTGGGTGACCTCGCCGGTCGTCGGATCAATGGCGTAATGGCGCTGGCGAATGCCGTTGTTGCGCAACACGATGCGCCGCGCGCGCGACGGCTTGCCGGCAATCATGCCGAGCACCTTCTCGATGTCGTCGTTGCCGACCGGCGCATTGGGCAGAAACGCCGAACTGCCGTTGATGTAGACCTTGCCGCTAGGGTGCATATTTTTGTAAGTTGAATTCCTGCGAGCCTGAAGGCTGCTCCAGTTCGGCCTTGAGGCGCTCAAGCCGCGGTTTGAGCAGCGGGGAAAATAGCCATTGTAACAACAGGCTTATTGGAACGACGGTGACGATCAGCGTAATCAGGTAAACGACAAAGAGCAAAAGGGCTGGTCGCCGCCGCCACTGGCCGCGTTGACCAAAGCGCCGGACCAGCCTCGACCAGACCCCAAAGGCCCGTCGACCAGCTCGCTCGCTGAGCGCTAGGCGCGGATTGACGGTCACGGCACGCAGCCCCGCGAGCATTGGCTGCTCCGCATTTTCCCTGTCCTCGTTCAGGCCGTCGGCCAGGGCCAGGCCGAAGCGGCGAGCCTGGCGGATTTCTTCGGCCGCTACGCCGGCCGGCGGCAGACCGAGAAAACTGTCCTTTTTGCCGGTCCATACCCAGCGTGGCGTGGTGATGAAGGTGGCCAGCGGGTGCCCCTGGTCGGTGAAGGCCAGATGGTCGATCAGGCGGCCGCCAGCGGCGCCAATCAGCTGTTTCATGGCTTCCTGGGCCGACAGCCACATGTTGCGGCAGGCGACCAGCGTGATCACCGGCTTGCCGCAGATCAGCCGCCGACCTTCGGGGCTTTGCAGGAAGGCCGTCATCGGCAGGGCGGGGGAGAGATACCAGACCTGGTAGGTCAGGATCACCAGGTCGAAGGGAGTGTCGGCCGCAATGCTCAGCGGCCGCAAGGGCGGGGCATCGAGCTGGACGCATTCGGGAAAGGCATCGAAGAAATCGACGATCGGCCAGGGAAAGGGAAAGGGTATTTCGGGCACCAGCGTTTCGAGGTGTACATCGTGGCCGGCCGCTCGCAGCGGGGCGATAAGCCGCTCGGTAATATCCGAAAGTTGCCCGGTTTGTGAGTAATTGACGACGAGAACGCGTTTCAAGTGATTTTCGCTAAGCTGGCTAACCTGCGATTCTAGCAAATCGCTGTGAACTGACGGTGATCGTATTCCGGTTTGGGGAGCAGGGGGTTTTTTGCT
This sequence comes from Azonexus sp., assembly GCA_049294655.1. Lineage (GTDB taxonomy): Bacteria > Pseudomonadota > Gammaproteobacteria > Burkholderiales > Rhodocyclaceae > Azonexus. Next base: position 110,922 of record JBAQDI010000014.1, on the reverse strand, counting down.
CGACATGCTTGGGGTTTTTCGAGCTTATCGGCTATGATTCTGCTTTCCCGCAGCCTGTCTTTCCATGACCAAATTCGTTTTCGTTACAGGTGGTGTCGTGTCCTCTCTGGGCAAAGGCATCGCCGCCGCGTCGCTCGGGGCCATTCTGGAATCCCGCGGCATCAAAGTCACCCATCTCAAGCTTGACCCCTACATCAACGTCGACCCCGGCACGATGAGTCCTTTCCAGCATGGAGAGGTTTTCGTCACCGACGACGGGGCCGAGACCGATCTCGATCTCGGGCACTACGAGCGCTTCACCAGCGCCAAGATGGGCAAGCGCAACAACTTCACGACCGGCCAGATCTACGACACCGTGCTCAAGAAAGAGCGCCGTGGCGAGTATCTCGGCAAGACCGTACAGGTCATTCCGCACATCACCGACGAGATCAAGTCCAAGATCAAGGCTGGCGCCGAAGGTGCCGATGTGGCCATCGTCGAAGTCGGCGGCACGGTCGGTGACATCGAGTCGCTGCCCTTCCTGGAAGCCATCCGCCAGATCGGTTTCGAGGAAGGTCGCCACAACGTCTGCTACATGCACCTGACGCTGCTGCCCTACATCCCGACCGCCGGCGAGCTAAAGACCAAGCCGACCCAGCATTCCGTCAAGGAATTGCGCGAAATCGGTATTCAGCCGGACATCCTGCTGTGCCGCGCCGATCGCTCGATTCCGGTCGAGGAACGCCGCAAGATCGCGCTGTTCTGTAACGTCATGTCGGAAGCCGTCATCGAGTGTCTGGATGCCGACTCGATCTACAAGATTCCCGGCATGCTGCACGAACAGATGCTCGACGAAATCGTCTGCCACAAACTGAATATCCTGGCCAAGGCGGCCGACCTGACGGTCTGGGAAAAGCTGATCGATGCGCTGGAGCATCCGCAGCACAAGGTGAGCATCGCCTTCGTCGGCAAGTATGTCGATCTGACCGAATCCTACAAGTCGCTGATCGAAGCCATCAAGCATGCCGGCATCCATACGCGCAGCGAAGTGAACATCGTTTATCTCGATTCCGAAGATATCGAAAAGAACGGCATTGGCGGGCTCAAGGGCGTCGACGCCATTCTGGTTCCCGGCGGCTTCGGCCGGCGTGGTACCGAGGGCAAGATTGCCGCCATCCGCTACGCCCGCGAAAACAAGGTGCCGTATCTCGGCATCTGCCTCGGCATGCAGCTCGCTGTTGTTGAGTTCGCCCGCGACGTGGCCGGCATGGAAGGCGCGCATTCCACCGAGTTCGTGCAGGACACGCCCTATCCGGTAATCGGACTGATCACCGAATGGCTCGATGCTTCCGGCAAGGTCGAAAAGCGCAGCGAAGACTCGGATATCGGCGGCACCATGCGTCTCGGCGCCCAGGTCTGCAAGCTGGCCGAAGGTTCGCTGGCCCGGGAAATCTACGGCAAGGCCGAGATTACCGAGCGCCATCGTCATCGCTACGAAGTGAACAACACGCTGCTCGCCCAACTCGAAGACAAGGGTCTGAAGGTTGCCGGCCGGGCGCCGGGTACCGATCTGTGCGAAATGGTCGAACTGCCGGCTGACGTGCATCCGTGGTTCGTCGGTTGCCAGTTCCACCCGGAATTCACCTCCAACCCGCGCCAGGGCCACCCGCTGTTTACGTCCTTCGTGAAGGCTGCGCTGACCAATCAGCAGGTCAAAGGTAAATGAAACTCTGCGGTTTCGAGGCTGGTCTTGACCAGCCTTTTTTCCTGATAGCCGGGCCGTGTACGGCTGAGTCCGAAGCGTTGTGTCTGGACGTTGCCGGCTACATGAAGGAAGTCTGCGCGCGTCTCGGCGTCAACTACATCTTCAAGGCGTCTTACGACAAGGCTAATCGCAGTTCCGGCAAGTCGGTGCGTGGCCTGGGGCTCGACGAAGGCTTGCGCATCTTCTCGGAAGTGCAACGCCAGATCGGCGTGCCGGTCCTGACCGATGTGCATACCGTCGAAGATATTCCGGCTGTCGCCAGCGTTGTCGATGTCCTGCAGACGCCAGCCTTCCTGTGTCGGCAGACCGATTTCATCCACGCCGTGGCGACCTGCGGCAAGCCGGTCAATATCAAGAAGGGCCAGTTCCTGGCGCCGGGCGACATGAAGAATGTCGTCGACAAGGCACGGGAAGTGAACAACGGCGCCGACAACATCATGGTCTGCGAGCGCGGCGCCTCCTTCGGCTACAACAATCTGGTTTCCGACATGCGCAGCCTGGCGATCATGCGCGAAACCGGCTGTCCGGTGGTTTTTGATGCAACGCACAGCGTGCAGTTGCCGGGTGGGCAGGGTACGACGTCGGGGGGGCAGCGCGAGTTCGTTCCCGTTCTGGCGCGCGCTGCTGTCGCCGTCGGTATTTCCGGCCTGTTCATGGAAACCCACCCGTGTCCGGAAAAAGCTTGGTCGGATGGTCCGAACAGCTGGCCGCTGGATCGTATGGAAAGCCTGCTGGCGACGCTGGTGGCACTCGACAAGGCAGTCAAGTCGGCGGGTTTCGAGGAATTGCAGTGAGTCAGAAGGGCTACATCGTCGCCGAAGTGAAGGTGCGCGATGTGGCTGCCTTTGAGCGTTATCGGGCGTTTTCAACAGCGGCGGTCGAGCAGTACGGCGGTCGTTTCCTGATCCGGGGTGGGGCGGCTGAAGTTCTTGAAGGTCCGTGGAGTCCACCGCAGCGTTTGATCGTGGTTGAGTTTGATTCGGTCGTGCAGGCGAAGCGCTTTTATTCTTCAGATGAATACCAGTCGGCGCGCAAAATGCGCGAAAATGCCGGCGAAATGAATATGCTGGTCGCAACCGGTATTGATAATTTAGTTTAAGTAGTTCTTTCAATTAATTGATAACAAGGAAGAAATATGAGTTCCATCGTTGATGTTGTTGCACGAGAGATTCTGGATTCCCGCGGCAATCCCACCGTTGAAGCTGATGTGCTGCTCGAGAGCGGTGTCATGGGCCGGGCAGCGGTTCCGTCGGGCGCTTCGACCGGCACCCGCGAAGCCATCGAGCTGCGCGACGGCGATGGTAGCCGCTATCTCGGCAAGGGCGTCATGCAGGCCGTCGAGAACGTCAATACCGAAATCTCCGAAGCCATCATCGGCCTCGACGCTCAGGAACAGGCTTTCATCGATCAGACGATGATCGACCTCGATGGTACCGACAACAAGTCGCGCCTCGGTGCCAACGCCATCCTCGCCGTCTCCATGGCTGTCGCCAAGGCTGCCGCCGAGGAATCCGGTCTGCCGCTCTACCGCTACTTCGGCGGCATGGGCCCGATGCAGATGCCGGTGCCGATGATGAACATCATCAACGGTGGCGAGCACGCCAACAACAGCCTGGATATTCAGGAATTCATGGTGATGCCGGTCGGTGCGGCCAATATTCGTGAAGCCATTCGCTGCGGCGCCGAAATTTTCCATGCGCTGAAGAAGCTGCTCAACAAGGCCGGCCATTCCACCGCCGTCGGCGACGAAGGTGGCTTTGCCCCGAATCTGGGCAGCCATGCCGAAGCCCTGCAACTGATCATGCAGGCCATCGAGGCTGCTGGCTATGTGCCGGGCAAGGACGTCCTGCTGGCTCTGGACTGCGCCGCTTCCGAGTTCTACAAGGATGGCAAGTACAAGCTGGCCGGCGAAGGGCTGGAGCTGACCTCTGCCCAGTTCGTCGATTACCTGGCCAACCTGGCTGACCAGTTCCCCATCGTCTCGATCGAAGACGGCATGTCCGAAGCCGACTGGGACGGCTGGAAGCTGCTCACCGACCGTCTGGGCAAGACCGTGCAGATCGTCGGCGACGACATCTTCGTCACCAACACCAAGATCTTCAAGGAAGGCATCAAGAAGGGCATCTGCAACTCCATCCTGGTCAAGATCAACCAGATCGGCACGCTGTCGGAAACCTTCGCCGCCGTCGAAATGGCCAAGCGTGCCGGCTACACCGCCGTGATCTCGCATCGCTCCGGTGAAACCGAAGACAGCACCATCGCCGACATCGCCGTCGGCCTGAATGCCGGCCAGATCAAGACCGGTTCGCTGTCGCGTTCGGATCGTATCGCCAAGTACAACCAACTGATCCGCATCGAGGAAGATCTTGGCGATACCGCTTCCTACCCGGGTCGCGAAACCTTCTACAACCTGCGCTAAGTTTTCATGCGCTGGCTGACGGTCGGCCTCCTCGCAGCCATTGGCCTGCTTCAGTACCCGCTTTGGCTGGGTAAGGGGGGCTGGCTCAGGGTCTGGGAGTACGACCGTCAATTGCAGCAACAGAAGGAAGTCACCAAGAAGCTGGAAATCCGGAATGCGGGCCTTGATGCCGAGGCCCGCGACCTGAAGCAGGGCTACGATGCTATTGAGGAACGGGCCCGTTTCGAACTGGGCATGGTCAGGCAGGACGAAAGCTTCGTCCAGATCCCGGAAAAAGTTCCCGGAAAATAGCCGGAAAAAGGCGTCAAAGCCTGTAGCCACCGGTATTGGCCTCCGCTAGAATCGCTCTCAGCAGTCCCCCACGCAGAGCGCTCTAGGAGAACACGCCATGCTGCTCAAGGTTGGAGAAAAAGCGCCCGCATTTGCCTTGCCGGATGCCGACATGGAGACTGTCGATACGGCGGTTTATCAGGACAAGAAGCACCTCGTGCTTTTTTTCTACCCGAAAGACGGGACCCCATGCTGTACCAAGGAGGTCACCGATTTTTCGGACCACGATGAGGATTTCGGACGGCAGGATTGCATCCTGCTCGGCATCAACCGCGATGAGTGCCTGAAACACGCGGAATTTCGCGACAAGGAAGGTATCGGACTGGCCCTCCTGTCGGATGCGGATGGCGCGGTTTGCAAACAGTACGGCGTCTGGCAGGCCAAAGAGGTGGATGGCCACAAAAAATACGGCATTGTCCGTTCCACCTTTATCATTGATCGCAGTGGCGTCATTCGCCATGCGCTCTACAACGTCAATTACAAGGGCCACGCACTCGATGTGCTGCGCCTGGTCAAGGAACTGAACTCATGAATATGCAGGTCGCCAGAAATACCGTCATCACCCTCGACTATCACGTCACCGATCCCGATGGCGAAGTGGTGGATGAAGGCCGCGAGCCGCTCATTTATCTGCATGGCGGTTACGAAGATATCTTCCCGAAAATCGAGGAGGCCCTGCAAGGCAAGGGCGTCGGCGAGTCGGTCAAGGTCAAGCTGCAGCCCGACGAAGCCTTCGGCGATTACGATGCCGAACTGGTCCAGATCGAACCGCGCAAGGATTTCCCGAAAGAGCTGCAGGTAGGCATGCAGTTCGAGGGGGGGGCCGAAGACGGCAATGAGGAAGATTTCATCATCTACCGCGTTACCGATATTGCCGACGACAAGGTGGTGCTCGACGGCAATCATCCGCTGGCCGGCATGGCGCTGATCTTCACCTGTACCGTGACCGCGGTTCGTCCGGCCAGTGCCGAGGAAGTCGAACACGGCCATGTGCACGGCGGTGATGACGACGAGGAAGATTGCCACTGATTGCTGCGGCAAATTCACAAAAATGGCGCAGATCTTTCTGCGCCATTTTTTGTTGCAGCCCCTGTTATTGACGGGACTTGATCAGCGCCGCCAGCGTAGCCACCGAGCGCAGGTGCTCGCGACTTTTCTCGTCATTGGCTTCGAGCACGATGCCGTATTTTTTCTTCAATGCCAGAACGAGTTCCAGGGCGTCGATCGAGTCCAGGGCGAGGCCCTCATCACCGAAGAGTTGCATGTCGGTGCCGATGTCAGCCGGGGTGATGTCCTCGAGATTCATCGTTTCAATGATGAATGCTTTAAGTTCCTGGTGCAGTGTTTCCATGTGTCAGTTCAGTTTCTTGCGCAGTTGGTAGCCCGAGAAGCCCAATCGCTCCTCGTTGTCGGTGTTGATCAGGCGTAGCGTGTCGCCCCGGCCGCTACCCAGTCCGGCCGTGATGGCCTCGTTTTCGGAAACGGCCTGGAAGCCGATACGGAGCAGCATGTCGGGCTTTTCGGCAAAGCGGACTTCGCCGACCAGGATGCCGTTCTCTTCCTTCAGCGAAATATGTTCGGGCGATGGGCCGTCGATCTTTTCGATGATTTCGTATTGTCCGATGCGCTGCAGGAAGGCTTCCGGGATGCTCGACGGATTGAGCTTCTCGCCGAACATCAGGGATTCGCCACCGATCCGGCCGACGATGATCTGCCGTCCATCGACGGTCACCAGCGACAGGCGGATGTCGTCGAAAGCACCGACGTGTACGGGAATCAGGCCGAGTACCTTGTATTTGACGCTGAGCAGCCCGTCTTCGTGAGGTACCAGGCGGAAATGATGGCCAACCGCTTCGACATCGATCTGGCCGGAGCCGGTTGATACCTTGGCCAGTCCGACCAGCGTGTCGAAGTTGCCATCGAACTGGCGCAACTCGTCGCGGCTCGGGGCGCGTTCCCTGGCCTGGATGACCGGCGCCGGTAACTGGTGAATGCCGGTCTTGGCTTCGAGCATCAGGCGCAGGGCTTCTGTAGCAATTTTGGTGACCGAGGCGTGTGAGGTGGCCGAGTTGGAAAGGACAACGACGCCCAGTTTGTGGTCGGGCAGGATGGTCATCATGCTGTGCGAGTCGGGGAGTGAGCCGCCATGACTGGCGACCCGACCGCCGCCGGGAATCTCGATGCCGTGCATCATCCAGCCCAGGCCGACGTAGGCATTGAAGGTCAGTGGGAAATCGGCATTCTGGACGCGGACCATTTCGCGCGCCGTACGGGCGGAGAGAATCTGCTGCTCCCCGGACCTGCCGTCGGCAAACTGCATTTTCATGAATTGGCTGAGATCGACCACGTTGCTCAGCAGGTTGGCGGCCGGCATGTCGCGCAGCGAAAACACCTCGATTTCCTTGTTCCTGTCGTAGGCCTTGGCGATGGCGCGCGACGCAAAGCTGCTCTGGGTCATGCCCAGCGGCTGGAAGAAGTGGTGCTCCATGTAGTTGTCGAACGGTTCTTTGCTGACCTTCTGGACAGCGGCGCCGAGCAGGGCCATGCCAACATTCGAATAGGAAAACACGTAGTCGGGCGGGAAGGTCAGGTGCTCGTCATGCATGCTGTCGACCACCGTCTCGAAACGCCCCGGTTCGCGCACGTACATGTCGCGCAGGAAATTTGAGGGCAGGCCGGAGTGGTGCGTCATGACATTGCGCGGCGTTACCGGGCCGGCCTTCGGGAAGCGCGTCTTGATCGAAAACTCGGGCAGGGCGGCGGCCAGCGGCTGGTCGATGTCGAGCTTGCCCTGTTCGGCCAGTTGCATGGTGGCGGCCGCCGTAAATACCTTGGCGATCGAGCCGGCGCGATAAATGGTTTCCGGCGCGGCGGGCAGCTTGTTTTCCAGGTCGGCGTAGCCAAAGCCCTGTTGCCAGATCACCCGCTGGTCGTCGACCAGGGCAATGCTCAGGCCGGTGATGTCGTTTTCCGCCATTTCCCGGTCAATCAGCCAGGCCAGGTAGTTTTCCGTATGGCGATAACTGCCCTTTCTGCTTTCCTTGGCGATTGGCGCCGGTGTGCTGCAGGCGGCGAGCAGATGCAGGCAGCTGGCAGCAATCAATAACAGGCGAGGGAAGGAGGGCACGGCAGGCTTTGTGGAAAATTGTAAAACGACGGCGGATTATAAATCAGATACCTAGCGCGACTCTGGCTAAAATAGCTGACAAATTAAGTCGAGTATTTTAGAATTGTCCCTTGTCTGAAAGGGGAGATCTGGCTTCATGTTCCGCCATTTGCGTGAGGATATTCGCGCGGTTTTCGACCGCGATCCGGCCGCCCGTTCGTTCTGGGAAGTGCTGACCTGCTATCCCGGTATCCATGCGCTGATCCTGCATCGTCTGGCGCACTGGCTGTGGGGGCACCGCCTGCGCTGGCTGGCCCGCTTCACGGCGCACATTTCCCGTTTTCTTACCGGTATCGAGATACACCCTGGCGCCACCATCGGTCGCCGTTTTTTCATCGATCACGGCATGGGCGTCGTGATCGGCGAAACCGCGCTGATCGGCAACGATGTCACGCTCTATCACGGCGTCACGCTGGGCGGTACTTCCTGGGAAAAGGGGAAACGGCACCCGACCCTGGAGGATGGTGTTGTCATCGGCGCCGGGGCCAAGGTGCTCGGGCCGATCACCATTGCGACCGGCGCCCGGGTTGGCTCCAATGCGGTGGTCACCAAGGCGGTGCCGGCCGGGGCAACGGCCGTCGGCAATCCGGCCCGCATTCTCGACCGTTCCGAACAAAGCAAACAGCGCGAAGCGCAGGCCGAAAAGATGGGCTTTTCAGCCTATGCGGTCGGCCGCGATCAGGATGATCCGCTGGCCAAGGCAATTCATGGTCTGCTCGATCACGCGGCCGAAACTGACCGGCGCTTTGCCTCTCTGCTCAAGGAACTCGATGCTCAAGGCGTGAAGTGCGACGCCGAGGTGTTGGCCGCCGATGCCTTCGATCCCAAATATCTGGGCAAAATAGTTGACTGATTTTGTACGGTTTATGTATAGTTGACAGCAATACTAGGTTATTAACGGGAGACCGGAAATGCGTTTGACCACCAAAGGGCGTTTTGCCGTGACGGCCATGATCGACCTTGCCCTGCGCGGCGAGGATGGTCCCGTGGCGCTGGCGGGTATCAGCGAGCGGCAGAAGATTTCCCTGTCCTACCTCGAGCAGTTGTTCGGCAAGCTGCGTCGTTACAAGCTGGTGGACAGTGTGCGCGGTCCCGGTGGTGGCTACTGCATTGCCCGGCCGCTGAATCAGGTGGCCGTGGCCGATATTATCCGGGCGGTGGATGAGCAACTCGATGCGACGCAATGCGGCGGTCGTGAAGATTGCCTGGACGAGCACCGCTGCATGACGCATGAGCTGTGGTCTACGCTGAATTCAAAAATGTTCGACTATCTGTCGTCCGTGTCGCTGGCCGATCTCGTCGAGCGGCAGAAGCAGAAAATGGCCGGTCTGTCGGTGGTGCTTGAAGACAAGCGTCCGGCGACGCGGGCACGGGCCAGTCGTGACAAGGTTGCGGTGGCCATCTGAGTCTGCCATGCGCCCAGCCTTTTACCTCGATCACAACGCCACGACGCCGCTCGCTCCGGCCGTGCTGGCGGCCATGCTGCCCTGGCTGGAAAGCCGCTTAGGCAATGCCTCCAGCCGCCACGCCTACGGCCGGGCCGCGCGTCAGGCGATCGACGAGGCACGCCAACGCGTGGCGGCAGCGGTCAATGCGCATCCGACTGAAATTGTCTTTACCAGCGGCGGTAGTGAAGCCAACAATCTTTTCCTGAAGGGGGCGGCCGCTTCCCTGAAGCCCGGCTTGCTCGCGGTCAGTGCCGTCGAGCATCCTTGTGTGCTCAAGCCAGCTGCCCAGTTGGTCCGGCAGGGCTGGGATGTCCGGCAGATCGCAGTTGATGCTTCGGGAACGATTGATTCGGCTGATTACATCGAGGTCCTGGCCGGCAAGCCGAAATTGCTTTCGGTGATGCTTGCCAACAATGAGACGGGCGTCGTTCAGGATATCGCCGGTCTGGCCGCTGCGGCCAGAACGACGGGTGCCTGGTTTCACAGCGATGCCGTGCAGGCGCTGGGCAAGCTGGCGCTGGATTTTCGTGCCTTCAACGCGGCCGGCGTGCATGCCCTGACGCTGTCGGCGCACAAGGCCAACGGGCCGCAAGGCGCAGCGGCGCTGGTGCTCGATAAACGCGTCGAGTTGCAGCCGCTGATTGCCGGTGGCGGCCATGAGCGTGGCCTGCGTTCCGGCACCGAAAATGTACCGGCCATCGTCGGCTTTGGCATTGCGGCGGAACTTGCGGCGCAGCGCGTTGCCGAACTCCCGGAACGCATGAGGGGCTTGCAGTTGAGGCTGGAAACAGGATTGCGGGCGTTGGGAGCGCGAATTTTCGCGGCCGACGCGCGGCGTTTGCCGAATACCAGTTATTTCGCCTTTTCCGAAATTGACGGCGAAACCCTGGTCGGCAAGCTGGATCGCGAAGGTTTCGCGGTGGCGAGTGGTGCCGCCTGTTCCAGCGCCAACCCGGAACCTTCGCATGTGCTGCGGGCGATGGGCGTGGCGCCGGAAATTGCCCGCGGTGCCGTGCGGGTCAGTCTGGGTGCAGAAAATACCGAGGTCGATATCGACCAATTCATCAACGCCTTGCAGGTCACAGTCGGACGCCTGCAGGGACTGACGGCACTTGCCGTTTGAACAATCCGACATAGCGAGAATGACGATGAAACTTCCGATCTACCTGGATTACTCGGCCACCACGCCGGTCGACCCGCGCGTCGCGGAAAAAATGATTCCTTTCCTGTGCGAGCACTTCGGCAATCCGGCCTCGCGTTCGCACAGCTTCGGCTGGGTCGCCGACGCCGCCGTCGAGGAAGCGCGCGAGCAGGTTGCCGCCCTGGTCGGTGCCGATCCCAAGGAAATCGTCTGGACCTCCGGTGCCACCGAATCCAACAATCTCGCCATCAAGGGCGCCGCGAATTTCTACGCCGGCACCAAGGGCAAGCACATCATCACCGTCAAGACCGAGCACAAGGCCGTGCTCGATACCGTGCGCGAACTCGAACGCCAGGGCTTCGAAGCCACTTACCTTGATGTCAAGGAAGACGGCCTGCTCGATCTGGAAGTCTTCAAGGCCGCCATCCGCCCGGACACCGTTCTGGCCTCGGTGATGTTCGTCAATAACGAAGTCGGCGTCATCCAGCCGATCGCCGAACTTGGCGAAATCTGCCGTGAAAAAGGCATCATCTTCCACGTCGATGCGGCACAGGCGACCGGCAAGGTCGAGATCGACCTGAGCAAGCTCAAGGTCGATCTGATGAGCTTCTGCGCCCACAAGACCTACGGCCCGAAAGGTATCGGCGCCTTGTACGTGCGCCGCAAGCCGCGCGTCCGTCTCGAAGCCCAGATGCATGGCGGCGGTCACGAGCGCGGATTCCGCTCCGGCACGCTGGCCACGCATCAGATCGTCGGCATGGGCGAGTGTTTCCGTCTGGCCAAGGAAGAAATGGCTGAAGAAAACCTGCGCGTCGGCAAGCTGCGCGACAAGTTGCTGAAGGGCCTGCAGGATATCGAGGCGACCTTCGTCAATGGCGACCTGACGCAGCGCGTGGCGCACAACCTGAACATCAGCTTTGCCTACGTCGAAGGCGAGTCGATGATCATGGCGATCAAGGATCTGGCGGTTTCGTCCGGTTCGGCCTGCACTTCGGCCAGCCTGGAACCGTCCTACGTACTGCGCGCGCTGGGTCGCGACGACGAACTGGCACACAGCTCGATCCGCTTCTCGATCGGTCGCTTCACGACCGAAGAGGAAATCGACTACGCCATCCAGCTACTGCACACCAAGGTCGGCAAACTGCGCGATCTGTCGCCGCTGTGGGATATGTACAAGGAAGGCATCGATCTGAGCACCGTTCAGTGGGCAGCGCATTAATTAGTTGTTAGTTATTAGTAGTTAGTTGTTAGCAGCTAAAGACTAATGACTCCCGACTAACAACTGTTTTTAGGAGCTTCAAATGAGTTACAGCGTCAAAGTCATCGATCACTACGAAAATCCCCGCAACGTCGGTTCCTTCGGCAAGGAAGATGACGGCGTCGGCACCGGCATGGTCGGTGCGCCGGCTTGTGGCGACGTCATGAAACTGCAGATCAAGGTGAACAAATCCGGCGTGATCGAGGATGCCAAGTTCAAGACCTACGGCTGCGGTTCGGCGATTGCCTCGTCTTCGCTGGTCACCGAATGGGTCAAGGGCAAGACGGTCGACCAGGCCCTGTCGATCAAAAATACCGACATCGCCGAAGAACTGGCGTTGCCTCCGGTTAAAATTCACTGTTCGATTCTGGCCGAGGATGCCATCAAGGCAGCCGTGGCGGATTACAAGAAAAAGCACGGAGAATAAGCATGGCTGTGACCTTGACCGACAAGGCGGCGAAACACGTCGCCAATTACCTGACCAAGCGGGGTAAAGGCATTGGCCTGCGCCTTGGCGTGCGGACCAGTGGCTGTTCTGGCATGGCCTACAAGCTGGAGTTTGTTGACGAGGTCGATCCCGAGGATCTGGTTTTTGAGAGCAATGGCGTCAAGGTGTTTGTCGATGCCAAGAGTGTTCCTTATCTTGATGGCATGGAGCTGGATTTCGCGCGTGAAGGTCTGAACGAGGGGTTCAAGTTCAATAATCCCAATGTCAAAGATCAGTGCGGCTGCGGCGAATCTTTTAACGTCTGATTGGCGCGGGCTCGGCGCTACGTCGTTGCCGCCCGCTTGCCGTACTGTTCGTACTGTCAGCGCGGGCGGCGCCTAGTCCCGCCTTCGCTTTAACGTTGGTCACATCTTGAACGGCCGATAAAACCGCTATTGCGAGGTTTCTGGTGGATCTGACCGCCGATTTCTTTTCCCTGTTCGAACTGCCGAAAAGCTTCCGGCTCAGCCTGTCCGAGCTCGATTCGCGTTACCGCGACATCCAGGCGCAGGTGCATCCGGATCGCTTCGTCAGTGCCGGCGATGCCGAGCGGCGGCTGTCCATGCAGTGGGCGACGCATGCCAACGAGGCTTACCAGACGCTGAAGAAGCCGCTCGAGCGGGCCAAGTATCTGCTGCATCAGGCCGGGCATGACATCCAGGCGGAAAGCAATACGGCGATGCCGGTTGATTTCCTCATGGAACAGATGGAATGGCGCGAGGCGGTGATGGATGCGCGCAGCGGTGGCGATCATCATGAACTGGAACACCTGCACAATCGCCTGCGCGGCGACATCAATGCCCGCTATGACGAGTTGGCCGAGCTGTTCGACAAGAACGACCATGCCAGCGCAATCGATCGCGTGCGGCGCCTGATGTTCCTGGAAAAACTCCTTTACGAAATCGACGACGCGCTGGCGTCGCTGGAAGAATAATCTATGGCCCTGTTTCAAATCGCCGAACCCGGTGAGTCGGCTGCCCCGCACGAGCACAAGCTCGCCATCGGCATCGACCTCGGGACCACCAATTCGCTGGTCGCCACGGTGCGCAGCGGCATCGCCGTCTGCCTCAACGACGAGCAGGGCCGGCCGCTGCTGCCCTCGGTCGTGCGCTACCACGCTGATCTCAGTACGGAAGTCGGCTACGACGCGCAGACCCGCCAGGCGGTCGATCCGCGCAATACCATCGTTTCCGTCAAGCGCTTCATGGGGCGCGGGCTGAAGGACATTTCGCACGTCGAATCGATGCCCTATGACTTCATCGAGGCCCCGGGCATGGTCAAGGTCAGGACCATCGCCGGCATCAAGAGCCCGGTCGAAGTTTCGGCCGAAATCCTGAAAAGCCTGAAAGAACGCGCCGAAATCGCGCTGGCTGGTGAGCTGGTCGGCGCCGTGATCACCGTGCCCGCCTATTTCGACGACGCGCAGCGCCAGGCCACCAAGGACGCGGCCAAGCTGGCCGGCCTCAATGTCCTGCGCCTGCTCAACGAGCCGACCGCCGCCGCCATCGCCTACGGGCTGGATAACGGCGCGGAAGGCATCTACGCGGTCTACGACCTGGGTGGCGGTACTTTCGATATCTCCATCCTGAAACTGACCAAGGGCGTTTTCGAAGTGATGTCCACGGGCGGCGATTCGGCGCTCGGTGGCGACGATTTCGACCACCGCATCTTCTGCTGGGTCATCGAGCAAGCCCGGCTGCAGCCGCTGTCGCCGGAAGATGCGCGCCTGCTCATGATGCGCTGCCGCGAAGCCAAGGAATACCTGACCAACAACCCGGAGGCGCAGATCACCATGCGCCTCTCCTCCGGCGAAATGGTCGATATCAAGTTCGACGTCGCAACCTTCGCCGAGATCGCCCAGACGCTGATCTCGAAAACCATGCAGCCGGTCAAGAAAGCCCTGCGCGATGCCGGCCTGCGCGCCGAGGACGTCAAGGGCGTGGTCATGGTTGGCGGCTCGACGCGCATGCCGCAGGTGCAGAAGGCGGTCGGCGACTACTTCCGCCAGGAACCGCTGACCAATCTCGATCCGGACAAGGTCGTCGCGCTCGGCGCCGCGACCCAGGCCAACCTGCTGGTCGGCAACAAGACCGGGGCCGACGACTGGCTGCTGCTCGACGTCACGCCGCTGTCGCTCGGCCTGGAAACCATGGGCGGCCTGACCGAGAAGGTCATTCCGCGTAATTCCACGATCCCGACAGCGCGTGCCCAGGAATTCACCACTTTCAAGGACGGCCAGACAGCGATGGCCATCCACGTCGTGCAGGGCGAACGCGAGCTGGTCGCCGATTGCCGTTCGCTGGCCCGTTTCGAGCTGCGCGGCATTCCGCCCATGGTGGCCGGTGCGGCGCGCATCCGCGTGACCTTCCAGGTCGATGCCGATGGCCTGCTGTCGGTCGCGGCGCGCGAACAGACTACCGGCGTCGAAGCCAGCGTCACCGTCAAGCCGTCCTACGGCTTGTCCGACGACGAGATCGCCGGCATGCTCCAGGATTCGATGGCACACGCCAAGGATGATGCGATGAGCCGCGCCCTCAAGGAAGCCCAGGTCGAAGCGCAGCGCATGATCGAGGCAACCGAAGCGGCGATGAAGGAAGACCCGCACCTGCTCAACGCAGCCGAAACGGCGAAGATCACCGCGACCATCGCCAAGCTGCGTGACACCATGGCCGGCGAGAATCGCCGCCTGATCAACATCGCCATGGACGACCTCGGTTTCGAAACACAGGAATTCGCCCATCGCCGCATGGATCAAAGCATCAAGAAGGTGCTCTCCGGCCGCAACGTGGATGACATCAAGATGGGAGAACAGGCATGACGCAACTGATCGTTCTGCCGCACGTCGAGAACTGCCCCGACGGCGCCGTCATCGAGGCGGAAGAGGGCAAGTCGATCTGCGAGAACCTGCTCGACAACGGCGTCGAACTCGACCACGCCTGCGAAATGTCCTGCGCCTGCACGACCTGCCATGTCATCGTGCGAGAAGGCTTCAATTCGCTGACCCCTGCCGAGGAAGAAGAGGAAGACCTGCTCGACAAGGCCTGGGGGCTGGAACCAAATTCGCGCCTGGGCTGTCAGGCCATCGTCGGCAAGACGCCGCTGGTCGTCGAGATTCCGAAATACAGCCTGAACATGGCCAAGGAAGGACACCGCAAATGAAATGGACCGACATCAACGACATCGCCATTGAACTGAGCGATGCCCATCCCGCCGTGGATCCGTTGAAACTCAATTTTGTCGATCTGCGCAACTGGGTCATGGCCCTGCCGGACTTCGACGATGATCCCAAGCACTGCGGCGAGAAAATCCTCGAAGCCATCCAGCAGGCCTGGATTGAAGAAGTTTCCTGAAGCCGGCGCATGAAACCCCGCGATTTTCCCGGCCGCGGCAGTCAGCTCAATGTCCTGGGCGGGCCCCTGCTGCCATGCAACGAACGGCCGCTGACCGGCTTTTTCCGGGATGGTTGCTGCAATACCGCCGAGGATGATCTGGGCAGTCACACCATTTGTGTCGTACTGACCGCCGAATTCCTCGAGTTCTCGAAAGCCGCCGGCAACGACCTGTCGACCCCGCGTCCGGAGTTTGATTTCCCCGGCTTGCAGCCCGGCCAGCGCTGGTGCCTGTGTGCGGCGCGCTGGTTGCAGGCCTACCAGGCCGGCCGGGCGCCGCAAGTGGCGCTCAATTCAACCAACCAGGCGGCTCTCGAAATCGTGCCGCTGGCCGCGCTGAAACAGCACGCCGTCGATCTGCACTGATTTTCAGGCCGGCTGTTCGGCGGGCTGGTTCTTGCCACGCAGATGCTCGCTCATGCTGGCCACCGAGAGCAGAACCAGCATCGGTGCGCCATCCTGGGCCGGCGTCTTGACGACGGAGGCGAGTACCGAGGCAATGCCGACATAGATGTTCGACAAATCGTCGATATCGGCGACGGGGGTTTCCATGATTTCGCCCAGCCGGTCGACCAGGATGCCGAAATTCAGGCCGTTGTCGCCCCGCACCACCACTACCTGCTGGCGGACGCCGGCCGCTTCGCCCGCTTCTTCCAGGCCGAGTGCAGCGTGCAGGTTGTAGATCGGCAAGGTTTCGTTCTGGTAGATCAGGGCGCCGTAGACCTGTTTCGGGGCATTGGCCAGGCAGGCCGCCCCGTTCAGTTCTATGGCTTCGAGGACGGCCTCGACCGGCAGACCGAGCCAGTGGGCGCCAAGATGGAAAGTGGCGATTTCGCAGATGGGCACGTCGGCCGCCCGACTCGAGCGGCGCGCCGCGACATCGCCGCTGCTCTGGCTGAGGCGGGCATTCGGCTGGTAGTTGCCGAGCGGAATAAAGACCAGGGCTGTCACGGCATTGCGGTAATTGTCCTCGCGCCCCTTGTATTCCCGATAGCCGGCCGAAGGGCGGGCGCCGACCGCCATCACCTGGCCGTCCTCGGCAATCAGCCGGGAGCAGCCGGTAGCTGGCGGGTGCAGCAGTTCGGGCGGTAGTTTGAGCGACTGGCCGATGCGGTAAGCCACATCGCTCGAAGCAATGATTTTCCCCTCGCCGTCCACAAACACGGCAAAGCTGCCGGCCACCGGGGCGCCGGAGGCCTGGCGGGGCAGGGCGTCGTTGAGCATGGCGGCGAATTGCGGTTCGCTGTCGAAAACAATCGCGATGCCGCCGATGACTTGCGAGTTGTCCGGCGAGCGCAGGGCGGCCAGATAGATGTAGGTCGGGCGCGAGGCATACAGCGGGCTGCGGACGAATTCGGAGACGCAGTAGGACTGGCTGTCATTCAAGCCCAGGCAGGTCTCGACCCAGGGTTCGCCGAGCGGCTTGCCGACCAGGCCGGCGTAATTCGGGTTGGCCACGGCCATGACCGTGCCTGCCGTATCGAACAGCAGGATGTTGTCGTAGACGGTATACAGACTGTTGATATAGCCGATGACCTTTTCCAGGCCTTGCTGCTGCCCCTTGTTGCCGCTGTCGGCGAGCAGGCTGCGGATGGTTGCGTCGAGCGCCCACCAGCGGCAGTCGTTGGCCCGTTCGTAAAGATTGCGGTCCATGATGTCGATGGCCAGTGCCGCGAAGAACTGGCTGTCGGCGAGCAGCGAGGAAAGCACCGTGGCCTGCAGGTTGCCGATCGAGCGCGAAAAGACTTCGCGCATGCTCATGCCGATGCGGCTGATTTCCCACAGCAGGATTTTGGCAAACGAACTGTTGATGGTCGTCGAGGCAACGCCCTGGCGTACCGTGCCGTTCCATACCGCGCGGCTGAGGTCGCGCTGAATCGCTTCGGCCTTGACCGGGATGGCCCGCAGTGTTTCGGAGAAGGCCCGGCCGCCGGCCATCACCGAGGCGAGCATGGCCGGCTCGATGGCCTCCAGTGGGTCATCGTCGTGAATCTCGAAGGCCGAATCGACCGGCATCATCACCAGTCCGCGCCAGCCGGGCCCCAGGTAGCCCTGATAACCCTTGGTATCGCTGGCAAAGGCAAGATAGCTGCGGCCGGCAAAGCGCAGGCGCTGCAGATGGCCGGATTCGACCTGCAGTTCGGCACCGACCGGAATCTGCCAGGGATCGCTGCTGGAAATTACCTGGCCGCCGGCATCGAGCAGGGCCATGACGCCCGGATCCTCATGCCGCGCCAGACTGCGAAAGATTCGCGTCATTTCATCGGCAAAGCGGAAGCCCAGGGCGAGTACGCCGAGCGGCTCGCCCTGCAACGAGTTTACCCGGTAAGCGTAGATCAGCGAGCGCGGCTGCTCCGGGAAGAGCTCGGAGTGGCCATAGGCTTCGTGATAGGCGGCCGGGGTACTGATGGCTTCGGCTACCCAGCGCTCATGAATGGCGTTTACCCGTACATCCGGGACGAGGCGGGCGAGAATGCCGCCATTGCGGTCAAGCAGGACGACATCCTCGTATACCGAATACTTGCGGACATATTCGCGAAAGCGCTGTTGCAGGCCCCAGGGTTCTTCCGGCTGCGCCGCAAACTGGCGGATGGCGTCATCGGTCGTCAGAAAGCCGATGTCGGCGGTGCGCTCGAACAGGTTGCGGATCAGGATGTCGATGACCACCTGCGACTTGGCTTTCATTTCCTGTTCGCGTTTGGCCAGCGTCTGTTCGGCCAGGTTGTTGAGCAGTTCGCCGGTCAGGCTGGCGAAGGCTTCGCGGGTCTGGCCGATTTCCGCCGTCGTGCCCGACATCTGGCCGAGCAGGTTAAGGTTGTCCCAGACCGCCTGCAGCGACTGCAGCATTTCGCGGTATTCCTCGATCAAGGGCATGTGCGGCAGCAACTGGCGCACGCTGTCCTCGACTTCGATCCCCTTGTATTTCGCCACGCCGATCTCCCGCTGACCACTGATGTCTGTCATCAAGCAATTGATATGCCTGTTAAAACGGCCTGCCCAGGGCCATTTTGCCAGCTTGTGTCGGTTGGCCGGGCACTATCTTCTGGCGTTAAGGAACTTGGCTGCACCCGTCTGGTGCCTGGCTTTGATCGCCAGCGCGCAGCAGGCGTGGGACAATGCCGGCCTATGAGCGAAAACATCCTTGCCGAAGCCGGTCCGGCCGTCACCTGCAGCGACTGCCAGGCCTGTTGTTGCCAGCTGGAAGTCATGCTCATCGGCGATGCCGATGTGCCGGAACAATTCACCGGCCAGAATCCCTGGGGCGGCTGGGTGATGCGCCGTCTGGACGACGGCTGGTGTGCCGCGCTGGATCGCCAGACCAAGCGCTGTACCATCTACGAACAGCGGCCGGACATCTGCCGCGACTATGAAATGGGCGACAGCGACTGCATCGAGCAGCGCGCTGCTTTTTTCGCCCGCCTGGAACGAGTGTGAGCCACATGACCTACGAAGAACATCTCGACGAAGTAACCACCCTGATCACCGAAAAATACGACGTTGCCGACGCAGCCGCCATCAAGATGGTAATGCGTGCCCAGGCCGACGATTTTTTCTCCGGCCACGACGACGATGAATCGATCTGCACGCTGGATCGCGCCCATCTCGACGCCAAGGCCGTCTTCAAGAAATACAAATGACCACCCGTCGCTCGACCCGGGCCACCGCCGCCGTTGCCCGCCTCAACGAGCGCAGCGCCGGCCGCCATTACCTGATGGTGATGACCGGCGACGGCCTGTTCGCGCTGCGCGAACGAACTGCCGAGGGTCTGCAGGAAGTCTGCGCCGCCTTGCCGCTCGACGACTTCGTCAAGGCGGTCAATGGCCTCGGGCCGCAGGTCGTGCCGCGCGTGACCAAGAACGATGCAGCCTTCGCCAAACAGCTGGTCAAGAAAACCTGAACCCGCCATGTTCCGGCTGATCCCAGACTGGCTGCAGCATTACCCGAAGGACAAACTCGGGGCGGATGTGATGGCCGGAATCATCGTCACCATCCTGGTCATTCCGCAGAGCCTGGCCTATGCGCTGCTCGCCGGCCTGCCGCCGCAACTCGGGCTGTATGTCAGCATCTTTCCGGTGATCGCCTATGCGCTGTTCGGCAGCAGCATGGTGCAGTCGGTCGGGCCGGTGGCGATTACCGCGATCATGACCTATGCCGTGCTCAGCCCGCTGGCCACGCCGACAACGCCCGGCTATATCGTACTGGCTGCCTCGCTGGCGCTGCTTTCCGGCCTGATGTTGCTGGCCGCCGGTCTGTTGCGCCTGGGTTTCCTGGCGCAATTGCTGAGCCGGCCGGTGATCAGCGGTTTCATTTCGGGCTCGGCGGTACTCATCGTCGTCAGCCAGCTCAAATACCTGCTCGGCGTCACGCCGCAGGGCGAGAGCAGCGGCGAAGTGCTGCTCGACCTGCTGGCGCGGCTTGGCGAAAGCCATTGGCCGACGCTGGCCATCGGCCTGGTGGCGCTCGTCCTGCTTCTCATCGTGCGGCTGGCGCTGGCCGGCTGGCTGGTCCGGGCTGGACTGAGCGCCGGGCGGGCCGCCTTCGTCGTGCGCCTGATGCCGTTGCTGGTTGTCCTGGCCGGTTTGGCGGCCGTCGTCGCCTTCGATCTCGATCGCCTGCGGGGCGTCGATGTGGTCGGCGGCGTGGTGGCCGGGCTGCCCGATTTCAACTTTTTCCTGCCCGCGCTCGATAGCGTGCAGCAATTGCTGCGGCCGGCTTTCGTCATGGCCCTGATCGGCATGGTGCAGGGCATCACCATGGCGCAGGCGCTGGCCATCAAGCGGCGCGAACGCATCGACGCCAATGCCGAGCTGGTCGGTCTCGGCGCCGCCAACGTTGTGGCCGCTTTCTACGGCGGCATGCCGGTCGGCGGCGGCACCTCGCGCTCGGCGATCAATGTCGCGGCCGGGGCGCAAACGCCGCTCGCCAGCATCCTTTCGGCACTGGCCATGCTCGTCGTCGTGGCTGGTGCCGCGCACTGGTTCGAACGCTTGCCGCTGGCCGTACTGGCTGCCAGCATCATCGTCGCCGCGCTGTCGATGATCGATCTGCACGCCCTGCGTCAGGCCTGGGCCTACGACCGGGCCGATGCCCTGGCCTTGCTGTGTACCGCCGGCGGTGTGCTGCTCTTCGGGCTGGAGGCGGGGATCGGCCTGGGTATCGTGCTGTCGATGGCGACGCTGCTGCTGCGCGTCAGCACGCCGCATATCGCCGTTGTCGGGCGGTTGCCGGGAACCGAGCATTTCCGCAATGTCGCCCGGTACGCGGTCGAAACCTTGCCCGGCGTGCTTTTCGTGCGCATCGACGAACGTCTGTTCTTTGGCAACCTGGGGGCGGTCGAGCAGCGCCTGGAGCAGGAGCTGGCGCTCATTGATGCGCCGCACGATCTGGTGCTGGTCATGAGCGGGGTCAATCTGATGGATACGACGGCGGCTGAGGTCTTTGGCGAATTCAATCGCGATCTCGGCGAGCGCGGTATCCGCCTGCATCTGGCCGAGGTCAAGGGGCCGGTCCAGGACCGCCTGATGAAATCAGAGCTATGGAACGCGCTGAGCGGCGAGGTCTTTCTTTCCGCCAATGCCGCCTACGAAAAGCTGGCACCCGCCAAGGTCTGGTGCCCCGAGATCTAGCCGGCCAAGCCGGTTTTCAGAAGTTGTCTTCGCCCGGCAAGCCCGGTTCCAGCGCCGCCTTGCGCGCCCGGCGATCGGCATCTGCAGCGGCCGCGGCATCGATGACTTTCATGACTTCATCGAGATCGGCCAGCGTTTCCGGTGGCGTGAAGATGCCGGTCAATTCGCTGTCCGGCAGCAGCTTGCCGGTTTCGTAGAGTGCCCAGATTTCCTTGCCGTAACTGGTTGTGAGCAATTCCGGGGCGAACTGGCCGAAGTAGGTGGCGAGGTTGTCCACGTCGCGTTCCAGCATGCGGCTGGCGTTGTTGTTGGCCGCCGCATCGATGGCCTGCGGCAGATCGATGATGACCGGCCCGACGCTATCGACCAGCACGTTGTATTCGGAAAGATCGCCATGCACGATGCCGGCGCACAGCATGCGCACGACCTGGCGGACGAGCACGGCATGGTATTCGCGGGCGACTTCGGGGCTGAGCTGGACGTCATTGAGGCGGGGTGCCGGTTCGCCGTCTTCATCGGCAACCAGTTCCATGAGCAGCACGCCCTCGTGAAAGTTGTACGGCGTCGGCACGCGTACGCCGGCCGCGGCCAGGCGGTACAGCGCATCGACCTCGGCATGCTGCCAGGCCGCTTCCTGTTCCTGGCGGCCGTAGCGCGAACCCTTCTGCATGGCGCGCGCCTGCCGGCTGTTCTTGATCTTGCGGCCCTCGGTGTAATCCACGGCCTGGCGGAAGCTGCGCTTGTTGGCTTCCTTGTACACCTTGGCGCAACGGAACTCGTCGCCGCACTGCACGACATAGACCATCGCTTCCTTGCCGCTCATCAACTGGCGGACGACCTTGTCGACCAAGCCATCGACGACCAGCGGCTCGATCCGCGCCGGGGTTTTCAAGAGTGATGCCCGGAAAGGTGGGCGGATAATGCGGCGAGGCGACTTGTGGCTTGCATTGGGGTTTTCTGCCTGAAGATTGCGGTGAGCGTAAGGTGAGCAGTCTACAGTGCGGCGGATGCCTCCGGTGTTTCTTTCTTGCCCGGCTGATGGTCTTACGGAGGCGACAGGTAACATCTCCTTACAACTGCAGGTCGGTCAGCCATCGCGCTGGCGCGTTATTCGGCCGACAACCCCTTCGCATTGGAGACATCATGAAAAAAATTCGCCTCGCCATTCTTGCCGCCCTGGCCGTAGTCACTCTGAGTGCCTGCTTCCCGGTGTTCATCCCCGGTGGCGGTCATCATGGCCATGGCCACGGCGGCCATTACGGGCATCACCGGGGCCGCTAATCCGCCCGGTGATCTTTGGTCAGGTCAATCAAACAGCTTGAGCAGCGCATCCAGGCCACCAAAGTTGATCGCCACATCCGCCTTGGCGCGGGTGGCCGGTTTGGCGCGGAAGGCCACCGACAGGCCGGCTTGGGCCATCATCAGCAGGTCATTGGCGCCATCGCCGACGGCAATCACCTGTTCCCGGGTCAAACCCAGTTCGTCGGCCAGACGGGCTGTGTGATGCGCCTTGGCGGCGGCATCGATGATGTCGCCGACGACGCGGCCGGTCAGCTTGCCGCCGGAAATTTCCAGTTCGTTCGAGGTGGCGAAATCGAAACCCAGTTCGATGCGCAGGCGCTCGGTGAAATAGGTGAAGCCACCGGACAGGATGGCCGTGCGCAAGCCGGCATTCTGTGCTGCTTCGAGCAGTTCGCGGGCGCCCGGTGAAAGCAGCAGGCGCTCGCCGAAGACGCGGGCCAGGACGCGCGCATCCAGCCCGGCAAGCAGCGCTAGCCGGCGGCGCAGGCTTTCGCGGTAATCGATCTCGCCGCGCATGGCAGCTTCGGTCACCGCTGAAACCTCTTCCTTCTTGCCGGCGAAATCGGCCAGCTCGTCGATGCACTCGATGGTGATCAGCGTCGAATCCATGTCGAAGCAGATCAGCTTGTAATCGGAGAATTTCCGGCCGGCCGGGAAAAAGGCCCAGTCGAGCCTTTCTGCCTCGATGAGCGGAATCAGGGCATCGAATTCCGCCGTCCGGCTGGTGCCGCGCAGGCGCACGACCTGCGGCGGGCAGGGTTCGACGGCGCTGGCCCCAGTCGCGGCGACGATACGTTCCAGCAGAAAGGTGGGCAGCGCGCCGCCCTGGATGATCAGGTTCATGGTGTTGAGTTCAGAAGTCGAGTTTCAGGTTTTCCTGCGTCAGATGTCTGGCGATCACCGCCGGCAGGTTCTGCGGCGCGCGGATGCGCAATTGTTTGTTGATATTGTAGCGGCCGAAGACGACTTCGATGTCGCCCGGTGTGACGCCGAATTCGCCGGCCAGGAAACGCACCATGTGATCGGTCGCCCGACCAGCCACCGGCGTTGCCGTGACGCTGACCTGCAACTGCTTGCCCTTGGGCTTGCCGATGGCATCGCTCCCGGCGTTCGGCGTGCCGAGAATGTTGAGGACCAGCGTTTCGCCATCCATGGCGCAGAAGGAATCGAGCGGCATGCCTTTTTCGCTGTCGGGCGGCACGTGGCGGGGTTTTCTCGGTTTTGTCTTCATGGCTTCAGTGCTTCGCCAAGCGGCGACTCCATTATTGTTGCAGCCGCCAAGCCCGGATTCATGGTCAATTGACCGTCGCCGTAGCTTCTGAGTACCTGGGAAATGATCACCTGGTAGCCATCCAGCCAGTTCGTCTGTGCCGCCTTGGCCGCCAGATGTGTCGGGTGCTGCATCAGGGCCTGGAGGGCGGTCAGGGATTCCCAGTAATAGATGTTGCAAACCAGTCCGTTGGCCGTGTTTTCCCAGGCTTCCTCGCCCAGATAGCCGGGAATGGCCTTGGCCGCTTCGGCGATGGCCTGGTCCAGGCGATGGAATGCATCGTCGAATTGCTTCCTGGCAAAAATGAAGGTCGATGAATAGATGCTCATGGCGCGCAGCTTTCCTGGCGACCGAGCAGCACGATATCGGGCAGGTTTTTCCGCACCTCTGCGACATCGGAATAGCGCTCCAGAACATCGGTGACGACGGCCAGCGGTTCGGCCCAGATTTCCGGCAGGTCGCGCTCCTCGGCTTCGCGAATCGGGAAGGCCAGGACCTCGCGCGGCGGGCAGAAATCGGCGGCGACGCCTGGCTTGTTGCCGCGGGCATCGATGCGATACCAGCCGAAATCCTTCAGGAACACGGCATTCAGACCGTGCAGGCAATACGGCGGGCCGGCCTCGCCAGCCGACAATCGCTGGTAGCAGAGCCCGGCGGGAATGCCGTTGGCGCGCAGCAGGGCGGCGAGGAGGTGGCTTTTGGCATAGCAGTAACCCGTGCCCTGTCGCAACACCTCGGAGGCCCGGCAGGTCACGCGGTTGCGCTGGAAATCGACGCTGTGTTCAATCTCGTCGCGTACGAACTCGAAGCAGCGGCGGGCTAGGGTAATCTCGTCGGTGGCGCCGATGGACAGTTCAGCTGCCTTGGTGGCGACCAGTGGGTGGTCGAAATCGATGTATTTGCTGGAGGTGAGGTAGGGATGCATGAAGGGCGCTAGTGTTCTTATGGTCTGAGCGATTGGTTGCTAGGACTGATCCCAGGCGTCAATCGTCAAGGCCGAATCAGGTGGGCCCCACCGATCAGGGCGCCGAGCGTAAATACTGTGAGTAGAGGTGTTTTCATGGTTGGCTGATTGTATTGTCATAACTGCGCCGGGAAAGGCTGTCTGCCGGGGGCGTGTCGTGAATCATGAAAGGAATAAGGGCTGCCTATCGTCCTTTCATTTCGCTCCGAGCCCATTAAGCACAGGATTCGACCAGCCCAGTTCGGCCGCCGCCCATTCCAGGGATTGGCAGAATTGGCCGTAGGCCAAGGAGGGCGATTGCCAATCGGGATGGCCGGATTCCGGGCTTTGCCCTTGCAGGGTTGCGTCAATTGCCTGCAGCAGTGCATCCGTATTTCCGGCCGGCGAAAATTTGATGCCCTTATCCAGGGCGATGTAATCATCGATGTCCGGTGATGATTCGGAAACGACCGGTGTCTCGAGAGAAAGCGCTTCAAATATCCGGGTCGATTCGAGCGGTGATGTGTCATGGATGTGAATATTGACCACCGTTCTTGAACGCAGGATCAGCTCGTAGAGTGGCGGACCGAATATGCCAACCGCCACTTTGGTACGAAAACGGTGGTCAATCTTCGACAGCGCCTTGAAACGCCGTTCGTTGATGCCGCCATAGAAAAGCACATCAAAATCCTTGGTCGGCTTCTCCGCCGGAATGTAATTGTGTTGCCTGAGAAACGCATCGTACTCGTGAAAAGTCGTCAGTTGGGCGGTCCTGATGTGCTGTTCGGGAACCCCTTGTTCAATGAGAAAGGGCAGGTTTCTCGACGAATATTCAAGAACCCTGACGCGCGGGTTTTTCAGGATGGACAGATAGCCGGGGTCAAACCAGTGGGTTCCTGCCTGCTCCATCTGGAAGGCAATGAATGAATCGGGTAATCGTTTGAAAACCTGCGGGCAGAGGACAACGAAGTACGACTCACGATCTTCGGCCGCATATTCACCGATGTTGATCGAAACTTCAAAGCCAAGGCTGCTAAAACATTTGAAAACCAGATGCGCCAGATAGACGGTGTGTGGCGGCGTGATGATCCGGATTTTGTTATTTGGATTAACTGCTACAGGGGCTTGAGCATCCTCTGCCAAACGGCCCTTGTTGCCGATGTTCTTGAGTATTTTTAATAGCATTTAAGGGGCGGGATCAGAAACCATGGGAGGACAAAATAGCCGGAACGGTAAATGGATAGTCAATAGTGGAGTCATTTTTAATTTGTTCTGACCCCTTTAATTCCAGAAAGACACTATTTATCCACCCACTTGGTTTGAGTAAGGTCAACTACACAACAGAAAGGTCTCGGCGAAAAATCTCTTTCCGATGACCACTGACACAAGGCAGTAATGCCGTTAGTGAGTAAGCCTTCAATCGACTCGCGGTGAGTGCGCATAGCTACAGGCAATATCACCATCGACACCGCAACTTGATAGTTTCCGAGAGCCGTTGGCCACGAAGCGGCTGAGTAAATGCTCGATTCGCCATGTCGGATTGTGAATCTAACTCCATCCCAGCCGGGGCCTCCATCCCAGCCCTGAATGTTGAGCATGGCACCTGATTCGTTCTCCAGCCAAACGGGCTCAACGGTTGGATCGGAGGAAATAATCTCAAAATGCGGCATGATCCTGGCGGCAGCCTAACTAGAAGTGGGCGACGAACAAAAAATATCCAGATGTGGCGATGTGTTGCCGTATCTGGATATTTGTTTCCAATCCCGGATCGCGCTGGATATCCATTACCGGCTATCTCAGCGGCACGCTATTAGATCCGTTCGGGCAAAATATCCCGCAGCAGCACCGCCGCATCGCGAATCATCTTCTCCGTCGTTTCCCAATCGACACAGCCATCCGTCACCGAACAACCGTATTTGAGTTGCGACAAATCAGCCGGAATCGACTGGTTGCCGGCGACGATATTCGATTCGATCATCACGCCGAGCAGCGATTTGTTGCCGTTGCGGATCTGGTTGACGATGTCGGCCATGACCAGCGGTTGCAGTTCCGGCTTCTTGGAGCTGTTGGCGTGCGAGCAGTCGACGACGATGTTGGCCGGCAGTTTGGCCTTGGCCAGGGCCTGTTCGGCGACGGTGACGGAGACGGTGTCGTAGTTCGGCTTGCCGTCGCCGCCGCGCAAAACGACGTGGCCGTAGGCGTTGCCCGTGGTGCGGACGATGGCGACGCGGCCTTCGCTGTTCAGGCCGAGGAAGGAGTGCGGGTTGGAGGCCGAGAGGATGGCATTGGTCGCCACGGCGAGGTCGCCGCTGGTGGCATTCTTGAAGCCGACCGGCGTGGACAGCCCGGAGGACATTTCGCGGTGCGTCTGCGATTCGGTGGTGCGGGCGCCGATGGCCGTCCAGGTGATGAGGTCACCGTAGTATTGCGGGCCGTAGGGGTCGAGCGCCTCGGTGCCGGCGGGCAGGCCGAGTTCGTTGACGTCGAGCAGGAACTGGCGGGCCTTTTCCATGCCGACATTGACCTGGAAGGAATCGTCCATGAAGGGGTCGTTGATGTAGCCCTTCCAGCCGACGGTGGTGCGCGGCTTTTCGAAATAGACGCGCATGATGATCTGCAGCGTGTCGCCGACGTCGTCGGCCAGTTTCTTCAGGCGGCGGGCGTAATCGAGACCGGCGACCGGGTCGTGGATGGAGCAGGGGCCGACCACCACGAACAGGCGGTGATCCTTGCGGTCGAGAATCTTGCGCAGCAGGTTGCGGCCGTGCGTCACGGTCTTGGCGGCCTTGGCGGAGAGCGGCAGGCGCGACTGGATTTCGTCCGGCGTCGGCATGGCGTCGAAGGCGGTGACGTTGATGTTGTCGATATTTTTAGTGGTCATAATCTCAGTGGGTCAGCTGGCGAATCATGTCTTTCACTGCGGCAACCTTGTCGTTCAGGGTTGGGCAGTGGCGTAAAAGGGAAATTTTATCCTGTCCCGCCAGCTTATAGCTGCGGTTTTTCTGGATCAAATTGATTATCTTGATCGGCTCGATAGGCGGATTCTTCGTGAATTCCGGGCTGAACTGGATGGTCACCTGATCATTGGTGGCATCGAGTTTCTGAATGAGCAGCGGTTTGACGAGCAGGCGCAGGCGGTGCGTCGCGAGCAGGGACTGGCCCTGGATCGGCAGTTCGCCGAAGCGGTCGATCAGTTCTTCCTGCAGGGCGTCGATGTCTTCGGCGCTTTCGCAATTGGCCAGGCGCTTGTAGAGCGTCAGGCGTTCATGGACATCCGGGCAGTAGCCGTCGGGCAGCAAGGCCGGGGTACGCAGGTTGATTTCGGTACCGATGCCGAGCGGCTGGGTGAGGTCGGCCGCGGCCAGGTGCTTGCCCTGCTTGAGCGCGGCGACAGCGCGGTTGAGCATGTCGGCATACATGTTGAAGCCGACTTCCTGCATTTCGCCCGACTGGTTGTCGCCCAGCACTTCGCCGGCGCCGCGGATTTCCAGGTCGTGCATCGCCAGGAAGAAGCCGGAGCCGAGTTCTTCCATGGCCTGGATGGCTTCCAGGCGCATCCGGGCCTGCTTGGTCATCGCTTTTTCATCCTGCACCAGCAGGTAGGCGTAGGCCTGGTGGTGCGAACGGCCGACCCGGCCGCGCAACTGGTGCAACTGGGCGAGGCCGAATTTCTCCGAACGGTTGATCAGGATGGTGTTGGCGTGCGGGTTGTCGATGCCGGTTTCGATGATCGTCGTGCACAGCAGCACGTTGGCGCGCTGGCCGGTGAAGTCGCGCATGACGCGCTCCAGTTCGCGCTCGTTCATCTGGCCGTGGCCGATCACGATGCGCGCTTCCGGCACGAGCTTGGCCAGCTTTTCCTGCATGTTCTCGATGGAATCGACTTCGTTGTGCAGGAAATACACCTGGCCGCCGCGTTTCAGTTCGCGCAAAACCGCTTCGCGGATGATGCCGTCGGAGAAGGTGCTGACGAAGGTCTTGATCGCCAGGCGTTTCTGCGGCGCGGTGGCAATCACCGAGAAATCGCGCAGGCCTTCCATCGACATCGCCAGGGTGCGGGGGATCGGCGTCGCGGTCAGGGTCAGGACATCGACCTCGGCGCGCATGGCCTTCAGCGTTTCCTTCTGGCGCACGCCGAAACGGTGTTCCTCGTCGATCACGACCAGGCCGAGTTGCTTGAACTTGACGTCCTTGCCGATCAGCTTGTGCGTGCCGATGATGATGTCGATCTTGCCTTCGGCCAGCTCCTGCAAGGCTTGCGTCGTTTCCTTGGCGGTCTTGAAGCGCGAGATTTCGGCGATTTTCACCGGCCAGTCGGCGAAGCGGTCGGTGAAGGTCTGGTAATGCTGTTCGCAGAGCAGGGTGGTCGGGCAGAGCACGGCGACCTGCTTGCCGCCGGCGACGGCGCAGAAGGCGGCGCGCAGGGCGACTTCGGTCTTGCCGAAGCCGACGTCGCCGCAGACCAGGCGATCCATCGGCTTGCCCGAGCGCATGTCTTCGATGACGGCGGCGATGGCGGTCGCCTGGTCGTTGGTTTCCTCGAAGCCGAAACCGTCGGCGAAGGCCTCGTAGTCGGTTTCCTTGAATTCGAAGGCATGCCCCTCGCGGGCGGCCCGCGCCGCGTACAGGGCGAGCAGTTCGGCGGCGGTGTCGTGCGCCTGTTCTGCCGCCTTGCGCTTGGCCTTTTCCCACTGGCCGGAACCGAGCGTGTGCAGCGGCGCACTTTCCGGATCGGCGCCGGAATAGCGGGAAATCACGTGCAACTGGGCGACCGGCACGAACAGCTTGGCGTCGCCCGCGTAATGCAATTCCAGAAATTCCTGCTCGCCGAGGCCAAGGTCCATGCGCACCAGGCCGCAGTAACGGCCAATGCCGTGGCTTTCATGCACTACCGGGTCGCCGACCTTGAGTTCGGTGAGGTCCTTGAGCCAGTTGTCGAAACTCGCCTTGCGCGCTGCTTCACGCCGGGTGCGCCGGGGCGTGCCGGCGAACAGCTCGGTTTCGGTGATGAAGGCGATGTCGTCGAGCGCAAAACCGGTCTGCAGCGGGCCGATGCCCAGCGCGAAGCGGGCATCGCCCGCCAGGAAACCGGCCAGGTCGGCGCTGGCTGCCGGTTTCAGCTCGTGTTCGGCAAACATCGCAGCCAGGGTTTCGCGCCGGCCGGCGGTTTCGGCCAGCAGCAGGACGCGGCCCTTGAAGCTGGCGAGATGGTTTTTCAGCGCGCCGAGCGGCTCTTCGCTGCGCCGGTCGACGGCGACATTGGGCAGTTTGCCGGTGCTTTGTTCGGCGCTCCGGGCAATGGCCAGGCGGCCGTAGGACTTGGCGGCAGTGAAGAAGGCTTCATCGCTCAGGAACAGTTCGTCGGGCGTCAGCAGTGGCCGCGCCTTGTCGCCCTGCAGCATGTTGTAGCGCGACTTGGTGTCATTCCAGAAGGCGGCGATGGCGGCCGGCGCATCGCCATGTGTGACGAAGATGGCGTCCGTGGGCAGGTAGGCGAAAATGCTTGCCGTCTCGTCGAAAAAGAGCGGCAGGTAATACTCGATGCCGGCACTGGCGATGCCGGTGGTGATGTCCTTGTAGATACCCGACTTGGCGGGGTCGCCCTCGAAACGCTCGCGGAAGGACTGGCGGAAATGCGTGCGTCCCTTGTCGTCCATCGGGAACTCGCGGGCCGGCAGCAGGCGGACTTCGGCAACCGGATAGACGGTGCGCTGGGTATCGACGTCGAAGGTCTTGATGCTTTCGATTTCGTCGTCGAACAGGTCGAGCCGGTAGGGCAGTTGCGAGCCCATCGGGAAGAGGTCGATCAGACCGCCACGGATCGAGTATTCGCCGGGCGATACCACCTGCGTGACGTGGGCGTAGCCGGCCAATGTGACCTGGCCGCGGAATTTCTCGGCATCGAGCTTCTGGCCCTTCTTGAACTCGAAGGTATAGGCGGCCATGAATTCCGGTGGCGCCAGGCGGTTCACGGCGGTCGAGGCGGGGACGAGCAGAATGTCGACCTCGCCCTGCAGGGCGGCCCACAGGGTCGCCAGGCGTTCGGAAACGAGATCCTGGTGTGGCGAGAAATGATCGTAGGGCAGGGTTTCCCAGTCCGGCAGCAGGCGTACTTTGAGGCCCGGCGCAAACCACGGGATTTCCTCGAGCAGGCGCTGCGCGTCGGCGGCGCTGGCGGTGACCACGGCGAGCAGGCGGCCGGCGCTCAGGGCGGCCAGTTCGGCGAGGGCCAGCGCGTCGGCGGAACCGGCGAGCAGTGGCAGGTCAATGCGGGCACCGGGCCTGGGCAGGGCGGGCAGGGAAAGCAGATTCTTTGGGCTGGGCACAGGGCGCGGGGTGCAGCGTTGCGGGGCGGGAATTATAGCCCGATCGACGCCGGGCGATTTTTGCAGAAATGTCCGGCGGGTGGACGAAGCCAGTTCCCGGGCGCGGCTGGCCCACTCCGGCACGAATACCGCCAAGGGATTTCCTTGATTGACCGTGTTTGCCGTGTCGCCGAGAATTGCCGGCCATCCACACGGCAAGACCTTTCCTGGGGCTCACATATGTCCGGACCACGGCATCTCGTTTTTCTGGTCATCCTCGCCATGACCGCCTTCGCCGCCAACTCGCTGCTCTGCCGGATGGCCCTGAAGAACACGACGATCGATGCGGCCAGCTTTACCGCCGTGCGGATCATCTCCGGCGCCCTGGTCCTGTGGTTCATTATCCGGTTGCGCGGTCTGCCCGGCCGGGTCGATGGCAACTGGTCGTCGGCCCTGGCGCTGTTCGTCTATGCAGCCGGCTTTTCCTTTGCCTATGTCAAGCTGCCCACCGCCACCGGGGCGCTGATCCTGTTCTGTGCCGTCCAGGCGACGATGATCGGCTACGGCCTGTGGCGCGGCGAACGGCTGCAGAAGCTGCAGTTTGGTGGCTTGTTGCTGGCCGTCAGTGGCTTGCTTGGCCTGCTCGCCCCCGGCCTGTCGGCACCGCCGCTCGACAGCGCGGCCCTGATGCTGGTGGCGGGCATCGCCTGGGGGATCTATTCCCTGCGCGGCAAGAGCTTTGGCAACCCGACGACGGCGACCGCCGGCAATTTCCTGCGCGCCGTTCCCTTTGCCGTGCTGCTCAGCCTGCTGGCGCTGCCGGCGGCCGCATTCGATGGCGCCGGCGTTCTCTACGCGATGGCTTCCGGTGGGCTGGCTTCGGGCCTCGGTTATGCGCTCTGGTATGCCGCCTTGCCCGGCTTGAGTGCAACCAATGCGGCAACCCTGCAACTGAGCGTGCCGGTCATTGCCGCCGCCGGTGGGGTCTTGCTGCTTGGCGAGGCGATCACCCTGCTGCTGCTGCTCAGTTCGGCCGGCATTCTGGGCGGTATCGCGCTGGTCATCGGCGCGAAGAAGCCCGCCTGAACAGGTCGTCTGGTAACTACGGCTTTTGCAGCCCGATTTCCCGGGCTGTTTCCGGCCCGATCAGGGTGTGGGCCAGACTGACCGGCATTTCCGCGGTTTGTTCGTCGACCGGCGTCCGGCCGCCCATGATTTCGGCCAATTGCTGCGGCAGGCGGGGCTGGCGTTGCGGCTCGGCATAACCCTGCGGGAAGATCGGCTGCAGCGTGGCCAGATCGTATTTGTCGGTGGCGCCGAAGGTGTGCAGTAATTCGTGGGCGATGACGACGTTGTTCTGCCGGCGTTGCTGGCGATTGGCAAAGGCGTGGATCAGACCGAGCTGCCCCTTGCTGAGGCCGGTCGAATGGGGTGGGGCGGCGTTGATTTCCGGATCGTGAAAGAGCACGAAGAGCCGGACCTGCGGTTTCGGGCCGCTGATCTTGTCGTGTTGGGATGCCCACCAGCGCAGTTTCAGACTCCATAGCGCCGCATCAAGGGCGCTGGCATGGCCCGGCGGCAGTGGCGGCTTTTCGCTGACCGGCGGTGCCAGCTGGATCGACACTGGCTGCAGCACGGTGCGCCCGTAGGCGGTACTTTGTTCCTGCAGCCACTGGCCGATATCGGCAAAGCTGTCGTTGTTCAGGTCGCTGATGAAGCGGGCAGTGGCCGGCGAGTCGTCGGCGGCAATCGGGTAGATGGCGACATGGACGGTGTGTTCCCAGGCCGTCAGCCGGCTGTTGGCGCGCCAGGCGCCGAGGCCGACGGTGGCCAGGACGAGCAGCAGGATCAGGATGCGAAATTTTTTGAACATGGTCTCGGTACATGCGAGCAGATCCCGGCCCGCCGGGCCGACCAATCCGCCGTCTTGATTCAGTTTGGCTCGGTGCTCGTGGGGGAGATATCTGCCAGGTCGGCAGATTTTTCAGCCAGCCGGCTGCCCTGGAATTTTACGAAGTGGGAGGCCCACTCGAAATACGATATTTCGTGGATGCTGGTCTGCCGGCGCTCTTCCGGGCTGCTGCGGCGTTCGATACCGGCGGCCAGCAAGCTGTTTTCGCGCAGCCGCCGCTCCTGCCCCGCCCGTTTTTCCTGTTCGCGAGATTTGCCCTGTTTGTTCGGCATTTTGCTGTAATCCCCAGAAACTATTGTTGTGTTTTGACCCGGGCGAAAAATACACCCGGCCCCGGAATATGTCACGCGACTAACGCAAAAAAAGCTGCATTTTCAGGGCATGAGCAGGGAGCGGAAGAGATGCGGCTTCTTTGCAATGACGCTAGCTTAGCGACCCGGATTGCTGTCATGAAACTCGATGCTGGCGATTGACTCGCTCTTGTCAAAGAACAGGAATGCCGGGAAGCCCAGTTTCTGGTCCAGGCATTCGATTTCCATGACCAGCAATGCTCGTTGTTCAGTCTCCGACCTGGCGCTCTTGATGCGCTTCGACAAATCGATTTCCTTGCCGCAGGCCTGCAATTGCGCGAGCGTCTGATAAGCGGCATAGGCCTTCAGCGAGTACCAGGCGCCAATCGTGAAGAGGATGGCCATGATCAATGTCCTGAGCGACATGCGCGGTGCTTACGTGAAGGTTTTCAGCAGGACGTGCGCCGAAACGCTGAAGACCTTGGCAAGCAGCCAGCCGAGAGTGCCGACGCCGATCGAGACGGCGATGCTGGTGCCCAGACCCAGGCCGAGGATTGAACTGTAGACGGCGCCCTGGACCAGCACGATGAGCAGCGGGGCGATAAAGATGGCGGCGAAGCTCAGGGTCAGCAGTTTCAAGGCAATCAGGGCGGCGACCAGGGTGAAGATGAAATTGTAGATGACGGCCTGCACGCAACTGGATAGCGGCGGATCCGTTTGGGCGACGAGTCTGACAACGAGCATGACGACCAGGGCCGACAGGATGAGGTAGGCGATCGCCAGGGCCAGGTAGATGGCCGGCACGGCTAGCGCCAGGATGATCAGGGTAATGACGCCAAGTAAATAGGGCATGTTTTTCTGGTGCTTGATGGCTTCGGCGGCCTTGTCGCGAAAATCAGCCGGCTCCTGGAGCATGCCGATCGGATGGCGCGGAGCATTGCAGTAGTTGCCAGAAAATGCAAGTGTCGTATTTTTGGCAGGCGCCGTGGCGAAGGCCTGCGATCCCGGCGGATTACCGGCTGTGACTCAGCGTCGACAATGCAGTGCGGCGCTCAATCCCGAAAATGCAGGGCCAGCCAGGCGGCCACGCGGATGACCGGGTCTTCGCCGATATCCAGAATGTGCATTTCATGGCTGGCGCCCAGATGGTCGGCGGCCCGCCGGAAGGCGGCCGGAGCAATTTCGTCGGTGGCATCGAACAGCATGAGCAGTGGCGCGGCGAGTAGTTCCAGGGCTTGCCGGCCGGCCCGGTCGACGATGCCGCCATGGCAGGCCAGGGCCTTGACCTGGGTGTCACGCTGGGCGGCGGCGCGGATGGCGGCCGGCGTGGTGTCGCCGCTGGCGAAGATGGCAAGCGGCAGATTCTGCATGTCGCCGTCGTGCCGGATGAGGTCGAGGATGTCGATCAGGCGCTGGGCCAGGCGTGGCACGTTTTGCGTCGCGTCGGCGAAATGCGTTTCCTGGCTGGACAGGAGTTCGACGCTGAAAATTGCATAGCCGCGGGACGCCAGACTGGCGGCCATGATCGCATCGACCGGCACATGGTGGGCGCGGGCCAGCAGGACCAAGCCATGCGGCTCGTCGGAGTATTCAAGCTGGCCATGCAGCGGGCCGTGCGGGGTCTGGATGGTGATCGTGCGATTCATGGGCTCGGGCGAACAGGGATGCGTTGGGGGCCGAAGGCGACGCCGCCCTGGCCGAGCGCCGCTCCGAAACGTCCGGCGATGGTGGTCTGGCAGTGCGGGCAGCGGCCTTCGGGAGTGAGGTCGTAGTGCCGGATAGCGTACCAGTCGCGGACGATCAGCGCGGCATGGCAGTTCGGACAGAAGGTGGTGCCACCTTCCGGGTCATGGACATTGCCGGTGTAGACGTGGTGCAGCCCGGCTTCGAGCGCGATGCTTCGAGCCAGGCTCAGGGTGGCCGGTGGTGTGGCAGGAATGTCGGCCATTTTCCAGTCCGGGTGGAAGGCAGAAAAATGCAGCGGCACATCGGGCCCGAGTTCGCGGGCGACCCAGGTGGCAAGTTCCTTGATTTCGGCCGGGCTGTCATTGTGGCCGGGAATCAGCAGGGTGGTGATTTCGAGCCAGCAATCCGTGTCATGGTGAATGTAGGCCAGGGTGTCGAGTACCGGCTGCAGGTGGCCGACGCAGAGCTTGTGATAGAAATTCTCGGTAAAGGCCTTGAGGTCGACATTGGCCGCATCCATCACGGCAAAAAACTCGCGGGCCGGCGCCGGGTGGATGTAGCCGGCGGTCACCGCGACATTGCGAATGCCCTGCGCGCGGCAGGCGAGCGCCGTGTCGATGGCGTATTCGGCGAAAATGACCGGGTCGTTGTAGGTGTAGGCCACCGCCTCGGCAGCATTGGCTTTGGCGGCCTGGGCGATGGCCTGCGGGCTGGCCTCGTCCATCAGCCGGTCCATGTCCTTCGACTTGGAGATGTCCCAGTTCTGGCAGAATTTGCAGCTCAGGTTGCAGCCGGCGGTGCCGAACGACAGGATGCTGCTGCCGGGATAGAAGTGGTTGAGCGGCTTTTTCTCGATCGGGTCGATGCAGAAGCCGGAAGAGCGGCCGTAGGTGGTCAGTTGCATGGCGCCGCCGACCATTTTGCGAACGAAGCAGGCGCCGCGCTGGCCTTCGTGCAACTGGCAGTCGCGCGGACAGAGATCGCATTGCACGCGGCCGTCCGGCAGGGCATGCCACCAGCGCCCCGGGTAGTCTGATTCGGCCTGGCTCATGCTGCGGCTTCCTTCCACTTTTCGACCGTGTAGCGTTCGAGCCGGACATCGCTACCCCAGTAAGTCGCGGGCAGGCCGGCCTTCTGTTTTAGATGGCGCAGGAAGTCAGCCGGTTCCGGGAGTTGTTCCCAGACCTGCGGCAGGAAGGTGGATCGGCGGGGGCCTGCCGAGAAGATCAGGCCGTCAACACCCGGCCGCAACTGGGCCAGGGCATCGGCTTCGCTGCTGAAGCTCATCGCGGCGGGGGCGGTCAGCAGCGAAACCTCGACCCGGGTGATGGCCAGTTCTTCAAGCCTTAGCGGGCTGAAACGTGGATCGCGAAAGGCGGCGGCCAGAGCATTTTCCTGGACATCCTTGCCGAGTGGGCGCCAGGCTTCCAGGCTGCCGATGCAGCCCCGCAGATCGCCGCGCTGGGTCAGCGTGACGAAGGTGGCGGCAGCGGCGTGCAGGGCCGGCAGCGTGCTATCGACGGCCTGGCCTGGCAAGCCGAAATGGCCGAGGATGGCATTGCGGGCGAGGCTCAGCAGGGTGGGGCCGAGTTCAGGCATTGGTTGGCTCGCGCAAGGCAAAGGCGGCATAGCCGACGACGCGCTGGCGGTCGCCGGCCGTGTCGCCGGAATTGCACAGATGCAGCAATTCCGGCTGCAGGCCGCGTCGGCCGGCGGTGAGCAGCAGGCCGTTCAGGGGATAGGCGCCGCAGGCCTGTTCGGGTTCGATGTCGGTCGCGAAATCGAGAATCTGCTGGCAGGTGTCGCGATCGACCTGTTGGGCGGCGGCATAGGACTTGAAGTGGGAAAGATCGGAACTGATCACAATCAGGGTTTCCGGCCCCCCCCAGAGTCTGTCCAGCACTTCGGCAATGGCCGCCGGGGTGGTGTCGCCGACGGCCAGCGGCACCAGTTTGAAATCATCGAGAACCCGTTGCAGGAAGGGCAGATGCACTTCCAGAGAATGTTCCTGGGCATGCACGCGGTCGCTGGCAACGATTTGCGGCAGCTGGCGCAAGTCGGCCATGGCCTCGAGATCGAGCGGAATTTCGCCAAGCGGTGTGGCGAAGCTGGAACAGGTCGGCAGCGCCAGGCCGGCGACGGCCACCCGGTGGGTCGGGCCGAGCAGAACGACGCGGCGGATCGAGGCGCGGCCCGCCCGCAGCGCGGCATAGGCCACGGCCGCCGTCGAGCCCGAGTAAATGTAGCCGGCGTGCGGCACGATCAGTACTTTGGGTGGGGGCGCCGACGACGGGGCGATGGCGGCCAGCAGGCCGTCGACGGTGGCCGCCAGCGTTGCCGGATCGGCGGGGTAGAAGCTGCCGGCGACGGCCGGTGGGCGGGGCGCATTCATGATTGTTCCTTCACACCAGCAGCAGACCGGCCGCCATGCCGGCGCCGATGGCGAACAGGCCGGGCAGGGCATAGCGCGCCAGCCGGGCGCCGCCGATGCTGATGACCAGCCCGATCTTGAATACCAGGTTGGCCATCAGGGCGAGTGTCACGGCAATTACTGCGTCGCCGCTCGCTACTTTCTCCAGATTGAACATGCGCAGCGTCGACAGCACGCTGGCGTCGGCATCGGTCAGGCCGGACACCAGGGCGACGATGTACAGGCCGCTGTTGCCGGCAATGTCCTGCAACCAGGCCGAGGCGAGCAGCACGGCAGCGTAGAGCAGGCCGAAGGAAATGGCCGTCTTCAGCTCGGTCGGGTTCTTGACTTCGGGCATCGGCAGTTCGCCGGCCGCGCTGAGAATTTTCCAGCCGTACAGCGCCATGACGATGCCGGGCACGATGCCGCAGGCGAAGACGATGGCAATCGGTGTCACCAGGTTGGGCGCGACGACGCCGGAAACCAGGCCGATGCGGATCATCACCATGACGTTGGCGATCAGGATGACGATGGCCGACATGTGCACCAGGTGCACGTGCTCCTTGGCGTGGCGCGAGAACATCATGGTCGTCGCCGTGCTCGATGCCAGACCGCCGAAAATGCCGAGCAGGGCGGCGCCATGCCGGGCACCGATGATGCGCAGGGCGAGGTAGCCGGCCAGTGCCAGGCCGGAAATCAGCACCACCATCCACCACACCTGACGCGGGTTGATGGCGTTGTAGGGGCCGAAGTCGGCGCTCGGCAGGATGGGCAGGATGACCAGCGAAAGCACGGCAAACTGCAGGATGGAATTGATGTCCTTGGGCGTCGTGCGTTCGCTGAACTGGCGCAGTTCGGCCTTGAAGTAGAGCAGTACGGTGGTGGTGATGGCCAGCATGACGGCCAGCGTCGCGTAGCCGAACCAGACGGCGGCGCCCAGGCCGTAGGTGACGATGATCGCTGCTTCCGAGGTGAAGCCGCGATATTGCTCCTCCTGCTGCGCCGAGAAATTGGAGGCGATCATTGAACCCGAGATGACCAGCAGGCCGGCGACCAGCATCCAGGGACCGCCGGTTTTCTCGCCGAGCAAGGCACACAGGCAGCCGAGCATCGAGACCAGGGCGAAGGTGCGCAGGCCGGCTGATGACTCTGGACGGCGCTCGCGTTCCATGCCGACCAGCAGGCCGATGCCCAGTGCCGTGGCGAAAGCTTCAACCGGCACGGCCAGTTCGGGGGCGACAAAGCTCATGGGATGTCTCTCTTCTGATCGTTATATCGGTAAAATTAAGCCATGCCACGTTATTACGCAATCGTTCCCGCTGCCGGCAGCGGTTCCCGCTTCGGCGCCGAGATGCCCAAACAGTATCTGGACCTGCTCGGTCGCCCCCTGATTTACCACACCCTGGCGGCGCTGACTGCCTGTCCGGAGATCGACCGCGTCTGGGTTGTGCTCTCGCCGGACGACACCTGGTGGAGCCGTTACGACTGGTCGGAGCTCGGCGCCAAGCTGGAAACCCTGCGCTGTGGTGGGGCGACGCGCGCCGACAGTGTGAACAATGGCCTGCGGGCCGCGGCCATGGTGGCCGCCGACGACGACTGGGTGCTGGTGCACGATGCCGCCCGGCCCTGCCTGAGTGCGGCCATGCTCGCCGGCCTGTTCAATGAACTGGCCAACGATCCGGTTGGCGGCATCCTCGCCGTGCCGGTCGCCGATACTCTGAAACGGGCCGACGCAGAGCAGCGCGTCGCCGCCACCGAGCCGCGTGACGGCCTGTGGCAGGCGCAGACGCCGCAGATGTTCCGTTACGGGCGGCTGCTCGAAGCGCTGGAAAAATGTCGGGAAGTCACCGACGAAGCCGGTGCCGTCGAGGCCCTCGGTCTCAAGCCGAAACTGGTGCGCGGTGATTCGACCAATCTCAAGGTGACCTATCCGACCGATCTGGCGTTGGCGGCAATGATACTCAGGGGACGCAAATGAATTTCCGGGTCGGGCAGGGCTATGACGTCCACCAACTGGTTGAGGGCCGCAAGCTGATTCTCGGCGGTGTCGAAATTCCCCACAAAACCGGGCTGCTCGGCCATTCCGATGCTGACGCGCTGCTCCATGCGATTACCGATGCCTTGCTCGGCGCCGTTGCCTTGGGTGACATCGGCCGCCACTTTCCAGATACCGACCCGCGCTACAAGGGGGCCGACAGCCGCGTACTGCTGCGCGGCGCCGTTGCGCTGCTTGCCGAAAAAGGGTGGCGGCCGGTCAATGTCGATGCGACGCTGATCGCCCAGCAACCGAAACTGGCGCCGCATGCCGCGGCGATGGTCGCCAATGTCGCGGCCGATCTCGGGCTGCCGCTTGATGCCGTGAATATCAAGGGCAAGACCAACGAGCGTCTCGGCTACCTTGGTCGCGAGGAAGCCATCGAGGCGCAGGCCATCGTTCTCGTCGAACGTGCCGGCTGAAGCGGGCGCCGACAAGCTTCCCGAACGGCCGCCCACGGCCCGCGTTTTCTTCGCGCTCTGGCCACCGGCGGCGCTGGCCGAACAACTGGCTGAAACCGCCAGGGCCGCCGCCGGGCAATACGGCGGCAGGCCGACCCGCCAGGCAACCATCCATCTGACCCTGGCTTTTCTCGGCGAAGTCGCCGAGTCCCGTCTGCCGGAAATCGTTCGCTGCGCCTCCACTATCAAGGCTGCGCCCTTTGAGTTGCAACTCGATCATCTCGGCTTCTGGGCGCACAACCGTTTGCTGTGGGCGGGCTGCAGCGTCGTGCCGCCGGCCTTGCAGCAACTGGTCGGCGATCTGCAGCAGAATTTGAGGCTGGCCGGTTACCCGCCGGATAGCGGCGGTCACGGTTTTACCCCGCATCTCAGCCTGCTGCGCCGGGTGCCCGCCGCCCGTGCGCCTGCGGCGATGGCTCCGGTCGCCGCACTTGCCATGCCGGGCTGGTCGTGCCACAGCTTTGTGCTGGTCCGCTCGCAATTGTCGAGTCTCGGTTCGGACTACCAGATCATTGATGAATTTCCACTCGCCGGCCGGTTGGCATGAGCCAGGGCTTGCGCCGGGTTGGCGCAACGGCCTGAGGTGGTATTGTTGTGTCATGCGCATTGAATTATCGGGCGAGCCGATGAACAGTCGGCAGAAGACCTGGCCAGCAGGTATATTGCTTACTGGCGGTCAGGCCGGCTGAAGTGGTCTGAGGATGGCGATTGCTGCGGAAGGAGTTGGTATGAAAGTTCAGGCATGGTTGCCGCTCGGCGAAGTCGTGGTCGGCATGCGGCTGGCCGAGGCCGTGGTGGACGCTGCCGGACAGGTGCTGGTGCCGGCCGGTACGGAAATCAGCGAAAGCCTGCTGCATGGCTTGCAGCGCCGCGAAGTAGCGGCGATCCGGGTCGAGCGGGAGGTCACTGAGGATCCGGCCGAGCTTGAACTTCGGCGGGCCCGCCTCGCCGCGCAGCTCGACCTGCTTTTTCGCCAGGCGGGCGAGGGCGTCGGGACGCGCCAGCTCTACCAAGCCGTTCTCGACTATCAACTTGGAGCAGGCGCATGACAACGCTGCAGCGCGAACAGGTGTTGGCCCGGCTCAATCAGTTGCCGTCCCTGCCGGCGAGCATTGCTGACCTGCTCGCCTCCTTTGCCGATGAAGATGTCGATGTCGACCGGATATCCCAGCTCATCGCCCGCGACCAGGGGCTGACGGCGCGCGTCCTGCGGGTCGCCAATTCTTCGTTCTACGGTTTGCAAAACCGGGTCGGCACCATCCCGGAAGCGGTCGTTATCCTCGGTTTTCGTGCCGTACGCAGCATGGCCCTGGCGGTCGGCATGAGCAACATCTTCCGGGTCGAGCATTGTCCCGGTTTCGACAGTCGCGCCTACCTCCGGCATTGTGCGGCGGTTGGTCTGGCGGCACGGGGGCTGGCTGCGGTCAGCGGGCAGCATCCGGAGCTCGCCTTCACCGGTGGCATCCTGCATGACATCGGCCAACTGGTGCTGGCCGCCAATTTTCCCGCCGAGTATGGCGAGGCGCTGGCCTATCGGCAGCAGCATGACTGCTTCATGGTGCAGGCCGAGCGCGCCATCCTGGGCATGGATCACGGCGAAGTCGGTGGCGTGCTCGCCCAAGCCTGGCATTTTCCGCCAGCCCTGCATGCTGCGGTGGCCGAACACCACGGCCCGACCTCGGCGCTGGCCGACCTCATTCATGTCGCCGATGCCCTGGCCCACGCCCTGGGTCTGGCCTGCCTGGCCGATGAAATGGTCATGCCGGTCGAGCCAGCCGCTTGGCAGCGCCTCGGTCTCGACAGCACGAAACTGGCCGGCATTCCAGCCATGATCGAACAGGAAATGGAAGATACTTGTTTAGTTATTAGTGGTTAGTTATTAGTTGTTAGCTAACAGCTACCGACTAATAACTACCGACTAATAACTACCGACTAATAACTATCGACTAATAACTATCGACTAATAACTATCGACTAGCAATTGGCAGTGTCAGTCGGGCGAGCAGGCCGCCGCCGGGGTTGGGCAGCAGGTCGAAGTGGCCGCCGTGGTGGCGGGCGATGCGTTCGACGATGGCCAGGCCGAGGCCGGTGCCGGCGGCATTGGTGCGGGCGGTGTCGAGTCGGGCAAAGGGGCGTTTCAGGCGTTCGGTTTCGCCTTCTGGAATGCCTGGGCCTTGGTCGCTGACGTCGATTTGTACTGCGCCATCAAGCAGGCAGGCCCGCAGGCTGACCGCGCCGCCACCGTATTTCCAGGCATTGTCGATGAGGTTGGTCAGGGCGCGGTTGATGGCTTTCTGGCGCAGCTTTACTGGCGGCAGCGGTGCCAGCTCGAGACTCAGGCTGCGGCCGATCAGGCTTTGCCGTTCGGCAAGCCCCGTGAGCAGGGCCGCCAGATCGGTGACGACAGGCTCTTCGCCGGTTTCGGTGCGGGCGTAATCCATGAATTGCGAAATGACCGCTTCCATTTGTTCGATATCGGCGACTACCGCCAGGCGGGCACTTTCGTCGGCGACGCTGAGTTCGGCTTCGAGGCGCAGGCGGGTCAGCGGCGTGCGCAGGTCGTGCGAGATACCGGCCAGTACTTCGGAACGGTCTTTTTCGTGGCTTTCGAGGTCGCTGGCCATGGTGTTGAAGGCACTGGCCAGGCGCCCGAGTTCCTCGGCCCCGTCTTCCGGTAGTGGGGTCGGGGTATGGCCGCGGCCGACCGCCTCGACGGAGCGGGCCATGGCCTTGAGTGGCCGACTGATGCGCGAGGCAATCAGCCAGGCGACGGCGAGGGCCAGGATGATGGCGAGCAGGCTCCAGCTCAGCCAGTGCGCGGCGAAATTGCGCGCCGCCCGCTCGCGGGGCAGGACCAGCCAGTATTCATCTTGGTCATCTTCGTCGAGCCGGAAGCTGACCCAGAAGCCGGGTTCGCCATCAACACTGGCGGCGATGCGGGTGTGTTCGCCCAGGCGGCTGCCCAGTTCGCGTTGCAGCAGACTGTGAAAGCGGCTTTCCGGCATGATCTCGACGCGGTCTTCGGGTTCCGCCGGCAGCAGGCGGATACCTTCGCGCGTCGCGAAATCGGCG
Source organism: Azonexus sp. (assembly GCA_049294655.1). Taxonomy (GTDB): domain Bacteria; phylum Pseudomonadota; class Gammaproteobacteria; order Burkholderiales; family Rhodocyclaceae; genus Azonexus. Next base: position 68,227 of record JBAQDI010000014.1, on the reverse strand, counting down.
AACAGGGCAAGACGCTTTTCCGGTGCGGCGGCGAACAGTGAAGCGCGGATCAGATTGACCGCCGAGGCCGCCAGTTGGGCAGTTTCCCTGGCCCGCGGTTCGGCATCCATGTAACGGAACAGGCTGAGCCAGGCCGCCGTGGTCAACAGCACGAGCAGGGCGAGCAGCAGGAAGGTACGCGCCAGCAGCGTGCGCGGCATCATGCGGTGGAACGTGGTTGCTCGACTCAAGGATTACGCGTCACGGGCCGCGCCGTCCGGCACGAAGACATAGCCGAAGCCCCAGACCGTCTGCAGGTAGCGCGGCTGGGCCGGATCGGTTTCGATGAGTTTGCGCAGGCGGGAAACCTGGACGTCGATGGCCCGATCGAACGGCCCCTGTTCGCGGCCGCGGGCCAAGGTCATCAGCTTGTCGCGCGACAGGGGCTGGCGCGGGTGCTGCAGCAATACCTTGAGCACGGCGAATTCACCGGTGGTCAGCGGCAGCAGTTCGGTGCCCCGCTTCAGTGTGCGGGCGGCGAGATCGACTTCGATATTGCTGAACTTGACGGATTCCGTTTCGTCACCCGGCGAGCCGGGTGGCCGGTTGCCCTGGCGGCGCAGCACGGCATGGATGCGGGCGAGCAGTTCGCGCGGGTTGAAGGGTTTGGGCAGGTAGTCGTCGGCGCCCATTTCGAGGCCGACGATACGATCCACCTCATCGCCCTTGGCGGTCAGCATGATGATCGGCGTCAGGTCGCCGGTGCCGCGTAACCGACGGCAGATGGTCAGGCCATCTTCGCCGGGCATCATCAGGTCGAGGACGATCAGGCTGAAATGTTCGCGGCTGCGCAGCTTGTCCATCTGCTGGCCGTCGGCCGCCGACTTGACTTCAAAGCCCTGCTCGCCGAGGTAGCGGGTCAGCAGGTCGCGCAGGCGGGCGTCGTCATCGACGACGAGGAGGTGGGGGTGTTGTTCGCTCATGTGGCAAGGATAATTGCAGATGGTGAATGAGGCGCTGCAAATGGTAACAACTAATTGCGCGCAGCCTGCAGGAAACATTTTTTTACATCTGGAAGCCGTCGTCCGTTTGTCACCGATGGACAATGAAGGCATCGAAATCACGCTGCAAAAACCCCTGCCATGAAACGCCGGATTGTCCTTTCCCTGTTGCTGCTTCTCGGTCTCGCCGGTTCGCTGGAGAGTGCCTGGGCGCAGGCGCGCTGGCGTGATCTGCCACCGGAAGACCGGCGGCAGATGCGTCAGCAGATGCGCGAGCACTGGCAGCAGGAGCGCGAGTTCCGCCGTGACGAAGGGGCGCCACGCCGCTGGAACGAGGTGCCACCGGAAGACCGGCGGCGCATGCGTGAGGAAATCCGCGAGCGGCGCGCCTGGCAGCCTGAACGGGAATGGCGTGGCGAGCATGAGGGGCGCCAAGGGCGCGGCTGGCGGCGGGATTAATCTGTCGTTTCTCCGGTGTTCAGGCCCGCAGCCGAGCTGGCTCCGGTAAAATGCAGCCCCATGCTGATCCTCGCCCTCGAAACTTCCACCGAACTCGGTTCCTGCGCTCTCTGGCATGACGGCGAACTGCTTGAGCGCCTCTGTCCGGCCGGTCGTTCGCATTCCGAAACCCTGCTGCCGCTGGTCCGCGAATTGTTGCAAGGCGCCGGTGTCGGCGTCAGGCAGCTCGATGCCATTGCCTTTGGGGTTGGTCCGGGTGCCTTTACCGGCTTGCGCGTCGCATGCGGCGCGGCTCAGGGGCTGGCGGTGGCCGGCAATATTCCATTGCTGCCGGTCAGCAGTCTCGAAACGATGGCGGCAGCAAGCGGGGCCGAGCGCGTTCTCGCCCTGCTCGATGCGCGCATGGGCGAAGTCTATGCTGGCGCCTACCTGCGTACACCGGACGGCTATGCCTTGCAGGGCGAAATCAGGCTGGCCGCACCGGACGAAGTGCTGCTGCCCGAAGGGGCTGGCTGGCTGGCCTGCGGCAATGCGCCGGCCGCTTATCCCGTCCTGCAGCAACGTCTGGCTGCGGCGGCAATTCCCGTCCTGGCCGATGTCCTGCCGCAGGCGGCGCAACTGGCCCGATTGGCCGTGCCGCGCGCCTTGCGGGGTGAAGGTATCGATGCTGCGCTGGCCGCGCCGCTCTATGTACGCGACAAGGTCGCCAAGACCGTGGCCGAACGTTTGCAAGAAGGCGGCCGGGCGTGAGTGACATCGGGCTGGTTGCCGAGTTTTTCCCGATGAACGAGCGCGATCTCGACAGCGTCGCCGCACTGGAAGCCAGCTTGCAACCCTTTCCCTGGTCGCGCGGCAATTTTGCCGACTCGCTGACGGCTGGCCATGGCGTCTGGGTCTGCCGGCTGGGCGGTGAGCTGGTCGGTTTTTCGGTGGTCATGTTGGTGATCGACGAGGCGCACCTGCTCAATATCGGTGTCGGCCAGCGCTTTCAGGGCCGGGGCTATGGTGCCCGCCTGCTCCGTAATGCCATGGTCTGCGCCCGGCAGGGTGGGGCGAGCAAGCTGTTTCTCGAGGTTAGGCCCTCCAATGAGCGGGCGGTCGAACTGTATCGGCATTTCGGTTTTCGCCAGATCGGCCAGCGCAAGGGGTATTACCCGGCCGTTGTCGGGCGCGAGGATGCCCTGGTTTTTGACAAGGAATTGGCATGAGCCTGAGTCGTGAGCAAATGTTGGTCGAGATGGGCGTGGCGCCGATCTGGGTATTGCGCGACCAGGCAACTCCGCTGCCGGATAGCGAAGCGCCCAAGGCTGTGGGAGCGCCGCTTGGCGCTCCGGCACCAATTGTCGAAAAACCCCGGCCGGCCATGTCGGAGACCCCGGTTCCGGTCGCCGAAACTGTTCGCCCGCGCCAGGCGACTTCGCCGGCGGCCATGGCCTCGGTAGCCGGGCTGGATTGGCCGGAACTGACGGCCATGGTGGCCGGCTGCCGCGCCTGTGTCTTGTGCGAACAGCGCCGCCAGGCCGTGTTCGGCGTTGGCGACCGCAATCCCGACTGGCTGTTCATCGGCGAAGGGCCGGGCGCCGACGAGGATGTGCAGGGCGAGCCCTTTGTCGGCCAGGCCGGAAAACTGCTCGACAACATGCTGACGGCGCTCGATATCGCGCGCGGCAACAAGGTTTATATCGCCAATGCGGTGAAGTGCCGGCCGCCCGGCAACCGGACGCCGGAAGCCGGCGAGATGGCCGCCTGTCGGCCCTATCTGGAGCGGCAGATTGCCCTGCTCAAGCCGAAAATCATTGTCCTGCTCGGCAAGGCCGCCGTGCATGCGGTGCTGCATGACGACAAGTCACTGGCCTCGATGCGCGGCAAGCGCTTTGAATATGCCGGGGTGCCAGTCGTCGTGACCTACCACCCGGCCTATCTGCTGCGCAATCTGCCGGACAAGGCCAAGGCCTGGGAAGACCTGCTCTTTGCCCGTCGGGTGCTGGCCGAGCAGGCGGTGCCCGAACTGCCGTTCTGAGTTAGGGCGTGTTCACTAGTTGGATGTTAGTGGGATGAGTCGTCGAGATGGCTGACGTCGTCCTGCTGCGCCTGGTTGGCGATGTGGCGCAGGCGGATCAGGTACATGATGGCGCTGACGAATAGCCCGAACAGCGTGACCACCCAGTAGATCGACATATCGACCTTGATCATCAGGTAGTAGATGCCGGTCATGATCAGGATGGACAGGTTTTCGTTGAAATTCTGCACGGCGATCGAGTGGCCGGCGCCCATCAGGATATGGCCGCGATGCTGCAGCAAGGCGTTCATTGGCACGACGAAGAAGCCCGACAGGCCGCCGATCAGGATCAGCAGCGGCACGGCGAACCACAGGCTGCTCACGAAATTCATGACCAGCACGATGAGGCCCATGGCGATGCCGAGCGGAATGACCCGCACCGACTTGCGCAGGGTGATCAGCCGGGCGGCAAAGACGGCGCCCGTGGCAACGCCGACGGCAACAACGCCCTGCAGCATCGAGGATTTCGACAGGTCGAGATTGAGGGCGACTTCCGACCATTTGATGACGATGAACTGCAGGGTCGAGGCGGCGCCCCAGAACAGCGTGGTGACGGCCAGCGAGATCTGGCCGAGGCGATCGCGCCAGAGCAGGGTCAGGCAGTGCCGGAACTCGTGCACCAGGAAGAAGGGGTTCTTTTTCAGCGGTTTGTGATCGACGCCGGTATCCGGGACATACAGATTGAAGACGGAAGCCAGGATGTACAGCACGGCGACCACCGAGAGCGCCATTTCGCCGACGGTATCGACGCCGGTATCAATGATCGGGAAGTCGAAGGCGAGCAGCGACAGGGCGACATCCGGCTTGATCAGCGTGCCGCCGATGACCACGCCGAGGATGATGGCGCCGACCGTCAGGCCTTCGATCCAGCCATTGGCGACGACGAGCTGGCGATGCGGCAGGTATTCGGTCAGGATGCCGTACTTGGCCGGCGAATAGGCCGCGGCGCCGAGGCCGACCACGGCGTAGGCGAGCAGCGGGTGGGCACCGAAGAACATCATGCTGCAGCCAAATATCTTGACCGTGTTGCTGATGAACATGACCCGCCATTTCGGCATCGAGTCGGCAAAGGCGCCGACAAAGGCAGCCAGGATCACATAGGAAACGGTAAAGCCGGTCTTGAGCAGCGGCTCATATTCGGCCGGCGCCTGCATCTCGCGCAGGGCGGCGATGGCGGCGATCAGCAGGGCGTTGTCGGCCAGGGCAGAGAAGAACTGCGCGGCCATGATGATGTAGAAGCCAAACGGCACTTGGACTCTTTTCTTGTCTCTTTTATAACTTTGGTCGAGGGTTATACCACGTATTTTGCGGGAAGCAAGGCTTGCGGAAGGCCTCAAGTTGTGCATCGGCAAGCCGGGGAAATGCTGGCCGGGGCTGCCGGACAATAGGCCGGGCCGGTTAAGCTGGCATGACAGCCGGGCCGGAAATGACGCTTTCCGGCGGCGCGCCATCTCCGTTAATTTTGTGCGGAATCGTCGGTCGCCGGCCGGAATGTGATTGAATATCGGCCGCGTACCTTCCCTGGGAGAAATCAATCATGGCTGACCGGCGTCTGCAGGTGTTTCATGCCGTAGCCAAGCACCTGAGCTTTACCCGGGCGGCCGATGCCTTGTTCATGACCCAGCCGGCCGTGACTTTCCAGATCAAGCAACTGGAAGAGCAATACAGTACCCGCCTGTTCGAGCGCCGGCATGGCAGCATTTCGCTGACCCCGGCCGGCGAGCTCGTCCTCGGCTACGCCGAACGGATCCTCGCGCTGTCCGATGAAATGGAAACCCGGCTCTCGGAAATGACTGGCGAGATGCGCGGCCCGCTGCTTGTCGGGGCCAGCACGACGATTGCCGAATTCATGTTGCCGCGTGTCCTCGGCGAATTCAACGCCCTTTACCCGCAGGTTCGGGCCCGCCTGATCGTCGCCAATTCGGAAAGCATCGAAAGCCGGGTCGCCGAGCACTCGCTCGATGTCGGCCTCATCGAAACGCCGGCCAAGCTGGCCGGTCTGAGCTGCCAGAATTGTTGCGACGACGAGCTGCAGGTCATCTGCGCGCCGGATTACCCGCTGGCCGGATTGGCGTCGGTGACCCCCAAAGCGCTGGCCGAATATGAATACATCTCGCGCGAGCCAGGCTCCGGGACGCGCGAAGTCATCGACGCCTATTTTCGCGCGCACAAGGTCGTCGTCGAAAATCTCAAGGTGCAGATGGAGCTGGGTAGCCCGGAAGCGCTCAAAGGCGTCGTGTCCACCGGCCTCGGTTTCGCCATCGTGTCGCGCGCCGTGGTCGCCAAAGAAACGCAACTCGGCGGGCTGGTTGCCGTGCCGCTCGATCCGCCGCTCAAGCGCAGCCTGTATCTGGTGCATCCGCAGGATCGTTTCCGCTCCCGGCTGGCCGCCACCTTTATCGATTTCGCCAAGAGTAAATTGCAAGAACTGGCTTTATGAAAACCTCCCGTCCCATCCGTGTGCGCATTTCGCCGACGGCCATTCTTGACAACTATCGCCAGGCCAAGCGGCAGGCGCCGCACAGCAAGGCGTGGGCCGTCATCAAGGCCAATGCCTACGGCCACGGCCAGTGGCGCGCCGTCGAGGCGCTGCGCGGAGAGGCCGACGGCTTTGCCATGCTGGAAACGGAAAACGCCGTTGCCTTGCGCGAAGCCGGTATCACCCAGCCCATCCTGCTGCTCGAGGGCGTGTTCAGTGCCCGCGATGTCCGGGCCGTGCGCGAACATCGCCTGACCACCGTGATCCATTGCCCGGAGCAGCTTGAATTGCTGCTGCGCAGCGGGCCACACGACGGCCCCTGGTCGATCTGCCTGAAACTCAATAGCGGCATGAACCGTCTGGGGTTTACCGCCCAGACCTTGCCGGCCGCCTGGCAGGCCCTGCAGCAATTGGCGCAGGCCGAAGTAACGCTGATGACGCATTTTGCCGATGCCGATGGCGAGCGCGGCATCACCTGGCAACTCGAACGCTTTCAAAGCCTGGCCGGCGACTGGTCCGGTCCGCGTTGCCTGGCCAATTCGGCGGCCATCCTGCGTCACCCCGAAGCGCACGCCGACTGGGTGCGTCCGGGCATCATGCTTTACGGCAGCAGTCCGTTTGCCGAACAAACTGCCGCCGAACTCGGCCTGCAGCCGGCCATGACGCTTTCCAGCGCGATTATCGGCGTGCAGGACATCGCGGCCGGCGAGCGGGTCGGTTATGGCGGTACTTTTACGGCCGAACGGCCGATGCGCATCGGTGTCGTCGCCTGCGGCTATGCCGACGGTTATCCGCGGCATGCCCCGACCGGGACGCCGATTGCCGTCATGGGCCAACGCACCCGAACCGTCGGCCGGGTGTCGATGGACATGCTGGCCTGTGACCTGACGGATATCCCGCAAGCCGGTATCGGCGCGCCGGTGACCTTGTGGGGCAGGGGCGTGGCCGGCGCGGTGACGGCCGATGAAGTGGCCGCCGCGGCCGGCACCATTTCCTATGAACTGTTCTGTGCCGTGGCGCCGCGCGTCCCGGTCGAAATCGGGGAGATCTGAGTGGCCAAGGCCAAGTCGATCTATAGCTGTACGGAATGCGGCGCGACCAGCCCGAAATGGCAGGGCCAGTGTCCGGGCTGCGCCGAATGGAACACGCTGGTCGAAAGCGTCGCCGAGAAGGCGACCGGCCATCGTTTCGAGTCGCTGGCGCCGACCGCCCGGCTGCAGACCCTGTCGGAGATCGAGGCGCGCGAGACCGAGCGCATTCCGACCGGCATCGGCGAATTCGACCGGGCCCTCGGTGGCGGCCTGGTGCCGGGCGGCGTCGTGCTGATCGGCGGCGATCCGGGTATCGGCAAGAGCACCTTGTTATTGCAGGCCTTGTCGCTGCTCTCGCTGAACCAGAAAGTGCTCTATATCAGTGGCGAGGAGTCCGGTGAACAGGTTGCCCTGCGCGCCCGCCGATTGAGCCTCGATACCCGGCAACTGCAGCTGATGGCCGAAATCAACCTCGAGCGCATCCTGCACACCCTGCAGGCGGAAAAGCCGCTGGTTGCGGTCATCGACTCGATCCAGACCCTGTGGTCGGATCAGTTGTCGAGCGCGCCCGGCTCGGTGGCCCAGGTCCGCGAATGCGCGGCGCAGCTGACCCGGCTGGCCAAGCAGGCCGGCATCACCATCATCCTGGTCGGTCATGTGACCAAGGATGGGGCGCTGGCCGGGCCGCGCGTCCTCGAACATATCGTCGATACCGTGCTCTATTTCGAGGGCGACACGCATTCGAGCTTCCGCCTGGTGCGCGCCGTCAAGAACCGCTTCGGCGCGGTCAATGAGCTTGGCGTCTTCGCCATGACCGACAAGGGGCTGAAGGGGGTCAATAATCCTTCGGCGCTGTTCCTGTCGCAGCACGGGCAGGAAGTTGCCGGTTCCTGCGTCATGGTGACGCAGGAGGGGACGCGGCCGCTGCTCGTCGAAATCCAGGCTCTGGTCGATACGGCGCACGGTAATCCGCGCCGCCTGACGGTCGGTCTCGATGCCCAGCGTCTGGCCATGTTGCTGGCGGTTTTGCATCGGCATGCCGGCATCGTCTGTTTTGATCAGGATGTCTTCGTCAATGCCGTGGGTGGGGTCAAGATCAGCGAACCGGCGGCCGATTTGGCAGTGTTGATGTCGATTACTTCTTCGTTAAAAAACAAACCATTGCCGTCGAAACTTATAGTGTTTGGTGAAGTTGGGCTGGCGGGCGAGATTCGCCCCGCACCGCGCGGTCAGGAGCGCCTCAAGGAGGCTGCCAAGCTCGGTTTTACGCGCGCCCTGATTCCCGAGGCCAATCGCCCGAAGCAGGCGATCGCCGGCATGGAGGTGATCGCCGTCAAGCGGGTCGAAGAAGCCGTGGCACGGATTCGCGAGCTGGAATAGGCGAAGGGATCAGTCGGCCGCCATGTTCAATCTCTCCCGCTACTTCTCGACCCTGAGTTTTGTCCTGATCGTGCTCGCCGCCGGCGGCCTGGGGCTGCTCTACCGCGAGTTGTCGCTGCGCCAGATGAGCGAACTGGCGGAAAGCCGCAATGTGGCGATGGCCCGGATTTTCGAGAATGCCCTGCACGATTCGCTGGAACACCTGATGACGGCCTCGGTCGGTCGCGATGCCGAATTCCTGCGGCAGGCGGAGGAGGTGGTTGAACTGAAGAAGAGCGCCGTTGCCTTGATGCAGGACACGGCGGTGATCAAGATCAAGATCTACAGCCGCCTCGGGGTCACCATTTTTTCGACCGATGATCGGCAGATCGGCGAGAGCCGGCTCGATAACGGCGGCTTTCGTTCAGCCATGGGCGGTATCGTGCTCAGCGACCTGACGCATCGCAACAGTATCGATGCCTTCGAGGGGACGCGGGCCGAGGTCGATGTGCTGGCCAGTTATATCCCGGTTCTGGCGGCCGACCAATCAGTGGTTGGCGTGCTCGAACTCTACCAGGACGTGACCCCCTTCATGGGCCAGCTGCGGCGCAGCCTGTGGCTGGTCATGGCCGGCGTGCTGGCTGTCTGCGCCGCGCTCTACCTGATGCAGTACCTGGTCGTCCGGCGCGCCCAGCGCATCCTCAAGGAGCAGGAAGGGCGCATCAAGGCGGCGCGCGATACGCTGGAAATCCAGGTCGAGGCGCGCACCGAGGAACTCAAACGGGCCAACCGGCAACTCGAAGGCGAAATCGTCGTCCGTCGCCAGGCCGAAAGCAAGCTCAACTACCTGGCCTATCACGACCCGCTGACCGGGCTGGCCAATCGCCGCTGCTTCATCGAGCGCCTCGAGGAAGGCCTGCGTCAGGAACAGCACCTGGCCGTACTCTTTATCGATCTCGACCAGTTCAAGCAGGTCAATGACTCGCTCGGCCACGGGGTCGGGGACGAACTGCTGGTCGCCGTCGCCGGGCGGCTTTCGGAGCATGTCCGGCTGCTCGACATGCTGGCCCGGCTGGGTGGCGACGAGTTCATCTGCCTCATGGAAGGCGTCCGTAGCGAAGCCGATGTCGCCCTGCTGGCCGAGGAGATCAACGCCACCTTCGAATCGCCCTTTGTGCTCGGCGAGCACGAACTCTTCCTTTCTGCGTCGGTCGGCATCTGCCTGTTTCCGGGCGATGGGCAGAGTGTGCTCGAACTGATGCGCAATGCCGATACGGCGATGTACCGCGCCAAGGCGCTGGGTCGTGGGCAGTATCATTTCTACACGCCGGAAATGACGCGCGATGCGCGCGAACGGATTCGCCTGGAAAACCTGCTGCATGGCGCGCTCGACAACGGCGAGATGTCGGTGCATTTCCAGCCGCAGATCGATGCCGAAAGCGGTTTGCTGGTCGGCGCCGAGGCGCTGGCCCGCTGGGACAGTCCGCGCCTGGGCAGCGTCAGTCCGCTGCGCTTCATTCCCCTGGCCGAGGATTCCGGCGGCATCATCGCGCTCGGCAACTGGGTGCTGCGCGAAACCTGCCGGCAGGTCGTGCAGTGGCAGGCGGATGGCTTCCCACTGGCGCAGGTTTCGGTCAATATTTCGGTCCGCCAGCTGGAGCGCCGGGAGTTTGTCGACAGCCTGGAGCGCATCCTCGACGAAACGGGCATGGACCCGAGCCGTCTGAAGCTGGAAATCACCGAGTCGGTGGTGATGGCGATGAGCGATGCCTGCGAATTGCTCGAGCGCGTCTGCGCGCTGGGCGTGACGCTGGCCCTCGACGATTTCGGCACGGGCTATTCCTCGCTCAGCTATCTGAAGCTGTTGCCGGTCCAGCAGTTGAAAATCGACCGTTCCTTCATTGTCGGCATCGGCAGCAACTCCGGCGACGAAGCGATTATCGAGACGGTCATGGCGCTGGCCCGCAGTCTCGGCTTCGAAGTCCTGGCCGAAGGCGTCGAGACGAATGCCCAGGCCGAATTTCTGAGCGGCCTCGGTTGCCACCAGTTCCAGGGCTTTCTTTATGGCCCGGCCCTGCCGGCGGCAGAATTCCTGCCGCGCTGGTTGTGCCGGCCATGAACGGCCTGTCCTGGCGCCTGCTCGGCCGCGAACTGCGCTCCGGGGAAATGCGCCTGTTGCTGGCGGCGCTGGTCGTTGCCGTGGCGGCGGTCTGCGCCGTCGGTTTCTTTGCCGACCGGGTCCGCCTGGCTCTGGAGTACGAAGCGCAGCAACTGATGGGCGGCGACCTGGTGCTGATCGCCGATCACGCCTGGCCGGAAAACATCATTACCGAGGCGGTTGGCCGTGGGCTGGAGATCGCCGAAACCCGTGTTTTTCCGAGCATGGTGCAGGCCGCTGGCCGGCTGCAACTGGCCGACATCAAGGCGGTCAGCGGCAATTACCCGCTGCGCGGCAAACTGGCCGCGGCGCCACAGCTCGGCGTTGCCGGCCAGCTGGTCACCGGTGGCCCGCCGCCCGGCTCTGTCTGGCTTGATGAACGGCTGGCGGGGGCCTTGCAGATCGGGCCCGGTGCGCACGTCACCCTCGGTCGCAGCCAGTTGGTGGTCAGCGCCATCCTGACCCAGGAGCCGGACCGCAGTTTCAATGTCTTCAACCTGGCGCCGCGCCTGCTCATGCATGTCGATGATGTCGCGGCCAGCGGTCTCGTCCAGTTCGGTTCGCGCGTCACCTATCGCCGGTTGTTGAGCGGCGAGGCGGCGGCTGTCACCGCTTTTCGCCGCTGGCTGGAGCCGCGCCTGGGGCGCGGCGAGCGCCTGGAAGATGCGGCCAATGCGCGGCCGGAAATTCGCGGTGCGCTGGATCGGGCGCAGCGCTTTCTCGGCCTCGCCACCTTGCTCACCGTCGTTCTCGCGGCCGTTGCCGTGGCTCTCGCGGCGCGCCGCTACATGCAGCGCCATCTCGATGCCTGCGCCGTGATGCGCTGTCTGGGCGTCACGCAAAGCGGGCTGCTCCGCCTGCATGCCGGGCAGTTCGTCTGGCTGGCCGGGCTCGCCGTAGTGCTCGGTGGCGGGCTTGGTTTCGCGGCGCATTTCGTGCTGATTCACTGGCTGTCCGGTTTGCTCGAGATCAGTTTGCCGCTGCCCGGCTGGCTGCCGCTGGCGCACGGCGCCGGCGTCGCCTTCGTGCTGCTCTTCGGCTTTGCCTTGCCGCCGCTGCTGCAATTGAGCAAGGTGCCGACCCTGCGCGTGCTGCGTCGCGAACTCGGGCCACCGACGCCTTTCCTGCTCGGCGGTTACGCGCTCGGCCTGGTGCTCTTGGCCGCGCTGATGTTCGTGGTGGCCGGCGACCGGCGCCTCGGCGCCCTGGCGGTGGCCGGTTTTGCCGGTGCCCTGGCGGTTTTCTGGCTGCTCGCCGGACTGGCCGTGCGCCTCGTTGCGGCGGCCCGCCGGGGCAGCGGCTTCGGCTGGCGCCAGGGCCTCGCCAACCTGGCCCGGCACCGTGCCGCCAGTACCCTGCAGATCGTCGCCCTGGCCATCGGCCTGATGGCCATGCTGCTGCTCACGGTGACGCGCGGCGAATTGCTGGCTGCCTGGCAGCGGGCTTCGCCGGTCGATGCGCCGAATCGCTTCGTCATCAATATCCAGCCGGATCAGCGTCAGGCCGTCGCCGAACAGCTGGCGCAGGCCGGCGTCAGGGCCGAGCTGTCGCCGATGATCCGGGCCCGCCTGCTGCAGATTGGCGGGCGACCGGTCAGTGCCGCGAGTTTTCCTGAAGACGAACGGGCGCAGCGCCTGATCGAGCGTGAATTCAACCTGTCGTGGCGGGCCGATCTGCCGGCCGGCAATCGTTTGACGGCCGGCCAGTGGTTCCCGGCCGATGCCGCCGGCCAGGGGCTGGCCTCGGTCGAGGCCGGGCTGGCCAAGACGCTGGGCATCGCGCTTGGCGACGAACTGCTGTTCGTCGTCGCCGGCCAGGAAAAGCGGGTCAGGGTGAGCAGCCTGCGCCAGCTCGACTGGGATTCGATGCGCGTCAATTTCTTCGTGCTGATGCCGCCCGGCGTGCTCGAGGATGCGCCGGCCAGCTACATCACCAGTTTCCACCTGGCCGAGGCGCAGCAGTCGGTCGGCCGCGAACTGGTGGCGAATTTTCCCAATCTGACGCTGATCGATGTCGCGGCGCTGCTGCGCCAGTTTCAGGCGGTCATGGGGCAGGTTGCCGGGGCGGTGCAGTTTGTCTTCCTGTTTACGCTGCTGGCCGGTGCCATCGTGCTCTATTCGGCCTTGCTCAGCGCCTTCGACGAACGGCGTTACGAACTGGCCCTGATGCGCGCCCTCGGCGCCCAGCGCAGCCAGTTGCGCCAGGCGCTGCTCGTCGAACTGGCGGTGATCGGCGCCTGCGCCGGGCTGATCGCGGCGGGTGGGGCGATGGCGCTCGGTCAGCTCATCGCGCGCCGGGTGTTCGAACTGGATTTGCCGGTCAATCTACTCTTGCCGCTGCTGGCCGCGCTGGGCGGCGCGCTGCTGGCCGCCGGCATCGGCTGGCTGGCCGTGCGCAAGTTGCTCGATACGCCGCCGCTACTGGCCTTGCGGGCTGGCGCCTAAAAATCGAGTTCGGTGATGTTGCAAGAATCCCGCCGTGTGTAGCGGATGGCCTTGCTCATGCCGCGGATCAGCGGGATGCCCAGGCCGCCGATCTCGGGGGCCGTGGCCGGGGTGTAGGCAGTAATGTCGAAAAGCGGGGCCCGGTCGCAGAAATACAGGCGCGGGCCATTGTCTTCCCGCTTCAGGTCGACCCGGATGAGGGCGTCGCTCTCTGCGCCATAGCCATGGCGGATGCTGTTGGTGAACAGTTCTTCAAGGACCAATTGCAGGCGCTGGATATCGGCTTCGGCGACGCCAAGCGCCGCGGCGCGCCGGGCGAACTCGGCCATCAGGCCGGGGATTTCGCCATAACGCGCGCAGACAGAAATTTCCGTAGAATGGCTGTTCATGATTTGTCGGGGGGAGTCGGACATGATTAAAACACATCGCGCCGTGGTCTGGACGCTGCTGGCGCTGCTCTTCAGCACGGCCGCGGCAGCGGCAGAGCTGGCCGGCATGGTCAAGAACAGTAGCGGCCAGGTCAGTATCGAACGGGCCGGGCAAAGGCTGGCCGCCGCTGTCGGCACGCCCATCCATGTTACCGACAAGCTGCGCACCGGGGCCGATGGGGCCGTCGGTGTCACGTTGCGCGATAACACCTTGCTGTCGGCCGGGCCGAATTCGCTGATCAGCATCGACAAGTTCGTTTTCGATACGACTTCCCAGGCCGGCAATATCTCGGTCGGCATCCGCAAGGGCACGCTGTCGGTGGCCAGCGGCAAGATTGCCAAGCAGACGCCGGAGTCCGTCGATTTCCGGACACCGACCTCGGTGCTCGGCGTGCGCGGTACGGAATTCGTCATCGAAGTGGAGGGCGGTCATGAAGACTGAACTGTGTCTGACGCTGTTGGCGCTGAGCTTGCTGGCCGGCTGCGCCAGTGAACGCGTCGTCCTGCTGCCGGCGGCCGATGGCCGGCCGGGGGCCGTGGTCGTGCGCGACCCGCAAGGTGAACAATTGCTCGATCAACCCTATGCGGCCACTGTGCGCCGCTTGGGCGAAAACCGGACCTACCAGTCGTCGCCGGAGGAAGTGCAGCAGCGTTTCGGCGCCGCCCTGGCCGCCCGGCCGGCCAGGCCGCACAGTTACCTGTTGTACTTTCAGGGCGGCGGCAACGAATTGACGCCTGAGTCGCAGGCCGATTTCGTCAGGATGCGCGGCGAAATCGTCGCGCGAGCCGCCGCCGAGGTCATGGTCATCGGCCATACCGACAGTGTTGGCAGCGTGCAGGCCAATGATGCCTTGTCGTTGAAGCGGGCCGAGGCGGTGCGGGCCCTGCTGGTCGAGGCCGGCATTCCGGCCGGTCAGCTTGAAGTCGCCGGGCGTGGCGAGCGCGAGCCGCTGCTTCCGACGGCCGATGAAGTGGCCGAAGCCAAAAATCGCCGGGTGGAAATCAACGTTCGTTGATCGCCGGTCTCCGGTAATCCAGTATGAGCAAGGTCAGGTCGTCCGCCGCCGGATGGCCTGATTCGAAACGCCGGACTTCGTCGCGTAAGAGGCCTGGCAGTTCGCCGGCCGGTTTGGCGTAATGGGTTTGCAGTGCGGCGCTCAGGCGTTCAACTCCGAACTGCGCGCTGCCATCGTCGGCTTCGCTGACGCCATCGGTGAACAGGCAGAGCCGGTCGCCGGGCTGCAATTGGACGTGATCGCTGACATACGGGAAACTTTCGGCGACGCACAGCGGTGGCCCGGATTTGCTGCGTGTATCGATCCGGGATGTTTGCCCGGCGCGCAGCAGCAGCGGCGCGTCATGGCCGGCACAGACGAATTCAAGTTCGCCGCTGTCGGCATCGAGAATGCAGACCAGGGCGGTGACGAACAGGCATTCCGGGTTTTCGCGGTTGAGCTCCAGCTCGATGGCGCGCAGCGCCTGACCGAGGTCGTGTTCGCGACGGGCCAGCGTGCCGGTCAGGGTTTTCGAGATGGCCATGAACAGACTGGCCGGCACGCCCTTGCCGGAGACGTCGCCGATGCTCAGGCAGAGCCGCCGTTCGTCGAGCATGAAGGCATCGTAGTAGTCGCCGCCGACGGCCTGGGCGGCTTCGAGCAGGGCGCCAACGGCGAAGCGCGGCTCGCCGGCAAACAATTTCTGCGGGTTGGGCAGTAAGCCCATCTGGATGCGGCGGGCGGCATCGAGTTCGCCGGCATCGCGGGCCGCAGCTTCGCGGCTCAGTTGCAATTCGCCTTCAGTCCGGCGACGACTGGTCTCGCTGTTGACCAGTGTATTGCCGAGCATGGTCATGAACAGTGGAGCGAGCAGCAGGGCCTGGGTGCTGCCATCGAACAGCCAGCGGCCCTGGGCAAAGGCCAGATAGCCGGCGGCAAGCAGCAGGCTGGCCAGTCCGCCATAGCTGAGCAGCGCGAAACGCGGGCGCAGCGCCGGGACGGCGACGATGAGCAGCAAGCCGCCGGTGAGCAGGGTGGCCAGCTCCAGCCTGGACATCCACCACGGACGTTGCAAGGCGACGCCAGCCAGCAGGCTTTCGATGACCTGGACGTGGATGTCGACGCCGGGCACGCTCTCGCCGAGCGGTGTGACGATGCTGTCCTGCAGGCCGGCGCTGTTGAAGCCGACGATGACGAAGCGGCCGGCGAAAGTGCCAGGTGGATGCCGGCCGGCCAGCACGTCGGCGGCCGACAGGTAGTAATGCGCACTGGCCCGGCCGAAATGCAGCAGCAACTCGCCGTTGTCCTGGGTCGGCAGGCGATAGTCGCCGATACCCAAGCCGCGCAGGCCGTGGCTGTCGAATTCCGGTCTGACCTTGCCGGCCTCGCCGAGCGCCTGGCGGACCATCTCCAGGGGCAGCGACAGGAAGGGCTGCTGGTCAATCAGGGCGAGGGTCGGGACGCGGCGCAGCACACCGCGTTCGGTGCTCGATAGTCGGTTGTCCGGGCTGGCATTGATCAGGCCTTCGCCGGTCGCGCCAGCCTCCAGCATTGGGCGACTGACGATGGCCGAGGAAAAATGCTTGATGTTGGCGGCCGCCAGGGTGCTGCCAAACAGCGTTGCCAGTGGCTTCGCCGGCTGCCGTGAGCCGGGCAGGGCGTTATCGAGACCGACCACGGCCAGCACGCTGGGGCCGGCCGCCAGGCTTGCGGCCAGTTGTGCGTCCGGGTCGGGCAACTGGGCGAGCATTTCCCTGGACAGGCCGGGCAGGGCTTTACCGAGGATTTCCGGGCTGTAGCGGTCGGTTTCGGCAAAAACGATGTCCAGTCCGATGGCCAGCGGCTGGTCGGCGACGATCCTGTTGTTCAGTCGGGCCAGCAGGCTGCGCGACCACGGCCATTGCCCATGTTCGGCCAGGCTCTGGCTGTCGATGCCGACGACGATGACCGGTTCGTCGTTGCGCGGCCGTGGCATCTGGCGCTGAAAGTGGTCGAACTGGGAGTGGCGCAGGCTGGCGAGCGGCGTTGCCTCGATATTTTCCAGCAGGGTTGCGGCCCCGGCCAATAACAGCAGCGGCAGGAGCAGGCCCCGCCCGGCACCGAGCAGGGCGCGGCCAAGTCCGCTCAGGCGGTTCACAACTCGACGGTCAGGCCATCGTAGGCCGAGATGACTTCCAGGGGCGGTCCGTCGCCGCGCGTGATCTGCTCCAGGCGGCGGGATTCATTGAGCAGGCGTCCGAGCTGGTTATCGTCGTGCACCGGTTCGTGGTGGAACAGGGCCAGCCGACGGGCGCCGGCGGCCTGGCAAAGTTCGACGCCGACAACATTGCTCGAGTGTCCCCAGTCGGCCTTGACCGACACCGCTTCGGCCAGCGAATACATGGCGTCGAAGATGACCAGGTCGGCCTTGGCAAAAAAACGGACGAAGGCGGCGCGCTCGGTGTCCTGTTCCAGCTTGTGTTCGGAATCGGTCGAGTAGACGACCGTGCGGTCCACGCTTTCGAAGCGGAAACCGTAGGAGTCACCGGCGTGCAGTTGCAGCTTGGGCGTCACATTGAGGCCGGCGATGTACTGCGTCTGGCCCGGCGTCATCAGGTCGAATTCGATGCGCGCCCCGGCCTGCGAGTAATCGACCGGGAAACACGGCGTGCGCATCTGCAGCCGGATGGCTTCTTCAAGCTGAGCGTGGCAGCCATGGATGACGATGCGGTTGCCGGGGATGTACATGGGCGCGAAATACGGAAAGCCCATGAGGTGATCCCAGTGCAGATGGGAAATGAAGATGTGGTAGGTCTGCGGGTGGGGCACGCCGTAGGTGGCGATCTTGGCCTGGCCGAGCGGCCGGGCGCCGCTGCCCATGTCGCAGATGAAATGTTCCGGGGCGTCGGCGACGATTTCGACGCAGGAGGAGTTGCCGCCGAAGGTGCCCGCCGTGGCAAAGGGCAGACTGGCGACAAAGTCGTTGAGCGCCGTCTGGTTCTTGAAAGTCCGGCCGTTGGCGGCGGTCAGCGCGGCGACGATCTTGTCCCTGACGTTGCTGGCGTTCAGGGAGGTGGGCAGCGAGCCGCGGGTTCCCCAGAAAATGACCTTCTTCATTTACCGAGAACCTTGCTGGCCGCCTCGACGCTGACGTAACAGGGAATGATCAGATTGAAGCGGCTGATTGCAAAAACCTCCTGGACCAGCGGTTGCAGGGCGGCGATGGCGAAAATACCCTGCTGCGCCTTGACCTGGCGGGAGGCCATCATCAGGACGCGCAGGCCGGCGCTGCTGATGTAGTCGACGCCGGAAAAATCAAGTAGCAGAGCCGGGTTGCCGGGCAGGCAATCCTTGATCAGCGGTTCGAGTGCCTTGCCGAAAGCCTCGCTGGATATGTGATCAATGCGGCCGCTGGCCGCTGCGATGAGGATGCCGGATTGTTCGCGAGTGGTGAGCGTCATCGTTGCCTGGGGCGGTTGAAGAGCAGTGGGCGATTATGCCACGCACGGCGCTGCTCCGGGCTCGGGTAAAATAGGCCATGGATTCAAATCAGCAAGTTACCCGGCCGCTTTTTGGCCACAAGAAATTCTGGGCGCACCGTTTCGGTCCGGCCCCCTTCCTGCCGATGTCCCGCAAGGAAATGGACGTTTTGGGCTGGGATTCCTGCGACATTATTCTGGTCACCGGCGACGCCTACATCGATCATCCGAGTTTCGGCATGGCGCTGGTCGGGCGACTGCTCGAGGCGCAGGGCTTCCGGGTCGGCATCATTTGCCAGCCGGACTGGAACTCGGCGGCCGACTTCAAGAAACTGGGCAAGCCCAACCTGTACTTCGGTGTCACGGCCGGCAATATGGATTCGATGGTCAATCGCTATACCTCCGACCGCAAGATCCGCTCCGACGATGCCTATACGCCGAACGGCGAAGCCAACAAGCGACCGGATCATGCCGTCACGGTCTATGCCCAGCGCTGCCGCGAGGCCTTTCCCGGTAGCAATATCGTCATCGGCTCGATTGAGGCCAGCCTGCGCCGGATCGCCCATTACGACTACTGGTCGGACAAGGTGCGGCGTTCCGTGCTGCCCGACTCGAAGGCCGACATCCTGATCTTCGGCAATGCTGAACGGGCGCTCGTCGAACTGACGCATCGCCTGGCCAAAGGCGAGCCGATCAAGGAAATCCGCGACCTGCGCGGCACTGCCTTCATGGTACCGATCGGCTGGCTGCCGTCCGATGACTGGGACGTCATGGATTCGAGCGAGGTTGATACGCCGGGGCCGCTGGTCAAGCATGCCGATCCGTACGCGATGGATGGGGCAGAAGGATCGAGGACCCAGGATCCAGGATCGAGCAAAGGCGGGCAGCCCCTGGTCTTTTCCTCTAAATCCTCGATCCTCGATCCTAAATCCTTGCGCGAAGCACGGCGCGCCCAGCGCGCCCGGACCGTCGTCCGTCTGCCAGCCTACGAGCGGGTCAAGGACGATCCGGTGCTCTACGCGCATGCTTCGCGCACCTTTCATCTCGAATCCAATCCCGGCAATGCCCGGGCCCTGGTCCAGGCGCATGGTGAGCGCGATGTCTGGCTGAATCCGCCGCCGATCCCGCTTTCCACCGAAGAGCTCGACGGCGTCTACGAGCTGCCCTATGCCCGTCGGCCGCACCCGAGCTATGGCGAGGCGAAGATTCCAGCCTGGGAGATGATCCGCTTCTCGGTCAATATCATGCGCGGCTGTTTTGGCGGCTGCACCTTCTGCTCGATCACCGAGCACGAGGGGCGCATCATCCAGAGCCGCTCGGAAGAGTCGGTGCTGCGCGAAATCGAGGAAATGCGCGACAAGACGCCGGGCTTCACCGGCATCGTCTCCGACCTCGGCGGGCCGACCGCCAACATGTATCACCTCAAATGCAAGGACGAGAAGATCGAGGCGTCCTGTCGCCGCCTTTCCTGCGTCTATCCCGATATCTGCGAAAACCTCGGGACTGACCACAGCAAGCTGATTTCCTTGTACCGCAAGGCGCGCACCCTAAAGGGAGTGAAGAAGGTGCTGATCGGTTCCGGTCTGCGCTACGACTTGGCGGTGCGCTCGCCCGAATACATCAAGGAGCTGGTCACCCATCACGTTGGCGGCTACCTGAAGATCGCCCCGGAACATACCGAGGAAGGCCCGCTTTCCAAAATGATGAAGCCGGGCATGGGTGCCTACGACCGCTTCAAGCAGTTGTTCGACCGCTTCTCGCGCGAGGCCGGCAAGGAGCAGTACCTGATCCCGTACTTCATCGCGGCCCATCCGGGAACGACCGACGAGGACATGCTCAACCTGGCGCTGTGGCTCAAGAAGAACAATTTCCGCCTCGACCAGGTGCAGACCTTCCTGCCGACACCGATGGCCCTGGCCACGACGATGTATCACAGCGAGCGCAATCCGCTGAAGAAGGTGTCGCGTAGCAGCGAACAAGTCGAAACCGTGCGCAACGGCCGGCAGCGCAAGCTGCACAAGGCTTTCCTGCGCTATCACGATCCCGCCAACTGGCCGCTGTTGCGTGAGACGCTCAAGGAAATGGGCCGGGCCGACCTGATTGGCAACGGCAAGAAACAGCTGATTCCGGCCTGGCAACCGGCCGGTACCGGCGAGCCGGTACGCAGCCAGCCGGCCAAGACCTTCAAGAACCAGCCGGCCGGCCAGCCGCGGCGTAACGAAAACGGGCGTCCACAACGGCCGGGCACGCCATCGCGGCCGCTGCAAGGGCGCGGGCCGGTGGCCCGTAAGCCGCGCTAGACAGAATATTTTCAGGGAGAGCAGCAAAGATGGAAAATCGGGTAACGACGTACGAAAAGATCGGCGGCGAAACGACCGTCGGCAGACTGGCTGACCGCTTTTACGAGCTCATGGACAGCGTGCCGCAATTTGCCGAGTTGCGCTCCATGCATCCGGAAAGCCTGGCCGGCTCGCGGGAAAAACTGTTCATGTTCCTCTCCGGCTGGCTGGGCGGCCCCGACCTGTTCGTCGAGAAATTCGGTCATCCGCAATTGCGCGCCCGGCACATGCCTTTTTCGATCGGCACCCAGGAGCGCGACCAGTGGGTGGCGTGCATGGTGCTGGCCATGGAGGATGTCGGCCTGGATGAGGATATCCGCAAGGTCCTGCTGAACAATTTCTTCAAGACGGCCGATTTTATGCGTAATAAAGAGGGTTAAATACCTCCTTGGGGATGTTGCGTCGCAGCATCGAGTGGTAGAATCACGCCTTTGATTTTTCAGGCCTTCCCATGTCCGCTCGTCCGATTCGCAACATCGCCATCATCGCGCACGTTGACCACGGTAAAACCACCCTGGTCGACCAGCTCCTCCGTCAGTCCGGCACTTTCGCCGCTCACCAGCAACTGGTCGAGTGCGTCATGGACTCCAATGACCTGGAAAAGGAACGTGGTATCACGATTCTTTCCAAGAACACTTCGGTCGAGTACGAAGGCGTGCACATCAACATCGTCGACACCCCGGGCCACGCGGACTTTGGCGGTGAAGTCGAGCGCGTGCTGGGCATGGTCGATGGCGTGGTACTGCTGGTCGATGCGGCCGAAGGCCCGATGCCGCAAACCCGTTTCGTGACCAAGAAAGCGCTGGCTCTCGGCCTGCGCCCGATCGTGCTGGTCAACAAGGTCGACCGCGATGGCGCCGATCCCGATCAGGCCGTCAATCTGACGTTCGACCTGTTCGACAAGCTGGGTGCGACCGACGAGCAGCTCGATTTCCCCATCGTCTATGCCTCCGGCCTCAATGGCTGGTCGGCCATGGAACTCGATCAGCCGCGCGAAAACATGAAGCCGCTGTTCGACACCATTCTGCGTCATGTGCCGGCTCCGGATACTGATGTTGAAGCTCCGCTGCAGCTGCAGATCACTGCCCTTGATTACTCCTCCTACGTCGGTCGCATCGGCGTCGGCAAGATCAATCGCGGTCGCGTCAAGACCGGCCAGAGCGTGCTGGTCATGTTCGGTACCGAAGAAGAAGCGATCGAGCACGAGCGCACCCCGATCAAGGCCAAGATTGGCCAGGTTCTGGGCTACAAGGGCCTGAACAAGGTTGAGCTCGAAGAAGGTCTGGCCGGCGACATCGTGCAGATCACCGGTATCGAAGATCTGGTCCTCGGCTGTACCGTGACCGATCCGGAAAGCCCGGAAAGCCTGCCTCTGCTGAAGATCGACGAGCCGACGCTGTCCATGCAGTTCATGGTCAACACCAGCCCGCTGGCCGGCACCGAAGGCAAGTTCGTCACCAGCCGCCAGTTGCGTGATCGCCTGCACAAGGAATTGCTGACCAATATGGCTCTGCGTGTGCATGACACCCCGAATGGTGACGTCTTCGACGTCGCCGGTCGCGGCGAGCTGCACCTCGGCATCCTGCTTGAAAACATGCGTCGCGAAGGTTTCGAGCTGGCCGTCGGTCGGCCGCGCGTCGTCAAGAAGACAATCAACGGTGTCGAGTGCGAGCCGTATGAGCTGCTGACGGTTGACGTCGAAGAAGACAGCCAGGGTGGCGTCATGGAAAGCCTCGGCCAGCGCCGTGGCGATCTGCAGGACATGGTGCCGGACGGTCGCGGTCGCGTCCGTATCGAATACCGCATTCCGGCCCGTGGCCTGATCGGCTTCCAGGGCGAATTCATGAACCTGACGCGCGGTAACGGCCTGATGAGCCACGTCTTTGACGAATACGCCCCGATCAAGGATGGCAGTGTTGCCGAGCGTCGCAACGGCGTGCTGATCTCCCAGGATAACGGCGAAGCCGTCGCCTACGCCCTGTGGAAGCTGCAGGATCGCGGCCGCATGTTCGTGGTGCCGGGCGACAAGCTGTACGAAGGCATGATCATCGGTATTCACAGCCGTGAAAACGACCTCGTTGTGAACCCGATCAAGGGCAAGCAGCTGACCAACGTTCGTGCCTCCGGTACCGACGAAGCCGTGCGCCTGGTGCCGGCCGTTCAACTGAGCCTGGAAGCTGCTGTCGAGTTCATCGAAGAAGACGAACTGGTCGAACTGACGCCGAAGTCCATCCGTATGCGCAAGCGTTACCTGACTGAAATCGAGCGTAAGCGCGCCGTTCGCGGCCTGTAAGCTTCAGCCCGATCCGGACAGGGCGGCCCAATGGGCCGCCCTTTTTTTGCCTGTTTTTTATAAGGGCAACCGGCTCGACTGGCTTTTGACTTTCATGCCTTATGCATTCGCGAAAATAAAGACAGCATTGTTGAGCGCTATGAGGTTCGTCGTATTTGGCCTGACGGTTATGCGAGGTAGAATGCGCAGTCGGCGGAGCGCAGTGTCATGCCCGGCGAACGCCAGCAGGGGGTGTGTTTTTGAGGGGTGTAAACAGGATGTGGGGGCAGGTGGTGCGAGGGGGAAATGAAATGCGTTTTTCAGTTGCCGCGCCACAAATGGAAACGGCCCGCATCGCTGCGGGCCGTCATAATGCTGGCTCCCCGACCTGGGCTCGAACCAGGGACCTACGGATTAACAGTCCGGCGCTCTACCAACTGAGCTATCGAGGAATGGAGGCGCGCAGTATAGGTGTCGTCATCTCGACCGTCAAGCAATTTATGTGTTTTCAAGAAGAACATTAGTCCATGGACGCAAAGCAGATTTTCGTAAAAACCCAGATTGGGGATGAGGCAGTACGGCAAAGTACCCGGGTTGTGCAACGCAACCTGCGCATGGTGCTGGTTCAGGTTGATGGCAAGCTGAGCGTCGCCGAACTGTCGGCCAAGATTGGCAATCCCCGGCTGGTTGAGGCCGCCTTGCGCGACCTGCAGGAGGGCGGCTTCATTTCACCCAGGCAGAGCCTGGTTCTCGGGCGGGAAGAAGAGAAGGGCGCGGAGCCGGCTGTGCCTTCGACGGAGGCGAGTAATTCATTTCCGCCATCGCAGTTCTCCTCCTTTGGCAAGAGTGCGGCAGCTGAATCAGGAGCGCAGGCCGCAAACAGCCAGTTTTCCTCTTTCGGCAAGCCCATTTTGCCAACGGCGGGCTACGTCAATCCGCCGACTGTTTCGATCAAGAAACCCGAGCGCAAACGTCGTCCGGAGCCGTCGCCTGAACCGGGCCAGCCCTTGTCTATTGGTCGTTGGCTGTTTGGCGTTCCGCTGGTCGTCCTGCTACTGACTCTGCTGCTCGCCTTGCTTTATCCGTACAACAATTTCAAGCCGGCGATCGAGGCCGCCGGCAGCGAGTTGTTGCAGGCACCGGTCAAAGTTGGTGCCGTCGGTATTACCTTCTGGCCGCGTCCATCCCTGACCCTGTCGGACCTCAAACTTGGTGATAGCGAAGAGGGCAGCATCGAACTCGTGCGTATTGCCTCGCCGTTCGCCTTGCTCGGTTCGCGGCCACACACGCTTTCGGCTGTTGATGTTGTCGGTGCCAAGATTTCTGCCGATTTCCTGGTTGGCTCCGGCCTGTTCAGGAAGCCCGCAGGGGATTCGGCCAACAAGCTGCTGATCCGCCAGATGAACCTCGAGCGTTTCACGGTTACGGCTCGTGATCTGGCGCTGCGCAATCTTTCCGGTCAGGTCGCTTTTCTGGCCGATGGCAGTGTCGAAAAGGCTGCATTGCGCAATGACGACGAGGGAATCCGCCTCCAGGCCGTGCCGGCCGCCGGAGGAATCGCGCTTGATATTCAGGGGTCCGGCTGGATGCCGCTTGGCAAGGCGCTGGCCTTCAACTCATTGCAGGCCAAGGGGGTTTTGCAGAAAGGCAAGTTGGTCATCCAGACTCTGGATACGACTTTCCTCAACGGCATTCTCAAAGGCAGCTGGTTGCTGGACTGGAGCAAGAACGGGTTGTCGATGGCCGGGGATGCCGCACTGCAACGTCTCGATTGCCGAAAAGTGAGCGCAGCCCTTGCTCCATCGCTGAATCTCGAAGGCGAGCTGGGGGGCAGTTTGCGCCTGCGGGCCAGCGGTCTGGACTGGGATAGTCTGTGGAATGGTGTCGAAGCCCATCTGGATGCCGAAATCATGCGTGGCATTCTGCACGGAACAGATCTTGGCGAGGCCGTGCGCGGTGGTGGCGGCATTGTCGCCCGCTCGGGTTCGACCAAGTTCGAGCGCTTGCGGGTGGCACTGAATATGGATGCCCGCCAGGTTGTTGGTCGTGATATTCAGATGGCGGCCGGCATGATGAGCGTCAGCGGGCAGTTTGTTGCAGCTCGCCAGCGGCCGGTCGAGGCAAATTTGCTGGTTACCATGCAGACCTCGGTATCCACGGTGCGTGCCCCGGTCCGGGTGACTGGCGAATTGTCGAACCTGCAGGCGATCAGCAGCAAATAAAAAAAGCCAGGCAAATAAAAAGGCAGGACCGAAGTCCTGCCTTTTGGCGCATCAGGCTGAGGAATCAGGCCTTGATGACGGCAGCGATGGCCTTGGCGACGTAATCGACGTTCTTGGTATTGAGTGCGGCCAGGCAGATACGGCCGGTCGACACGGCGTAGATGCCGAACTCGTCCTTCATGCGCTCGACCTGGGCGGCGGTCAGGCCGGTGTAGGAGAACATGCCGCGCTGCTGCACGACGAAGGAGAAGTCCTGGGCGACGCCCTGAGCCTTGATCGCTTCGACCAGGCCGGTACGCATGGCGCGGATGCGATCACGCATGCCGGACAGTTCGCTTTCCCACATCTGACGCAGTTCTGGCGATGACAGTACGCCGGCGACCAGGGCGCCGCCATGGATCGGCGGGTTGGAGTAGTTGGTGCGGATGACGCGCTTGACCTGCGACAACACACGGCCGGCCTCTTCCTTGCTGGCGGTAATGATGGACAGGGCGCCGACGCGTTCGCCGTACAGCGAGAAGCTCTTCGAGAAGGAGCTGGAAACGAAGAATTGTAGGCCCGAGGCCGAGAAGGCACGGACGGCGACGGCGTCGGCTTCGATACCATCGGCAAAGCCCTGGTAGGCCATGTCGAGGAAAGGAACGAGACCGCGTTCGCGGCAGACATCGACGACTTCCTGCCACTGCGCGTCGGACAGGTCGGCGCCGGTCGGGTTATGGCAGCAGGCGTGCAGGATGATCACCGAACCGGCGTTGAGGCCGTTCAGGAAGGCCTTCATGCCGGTGAAGTTGACGCCACGCGTGGCAGCATCGTAGTAGGGGTAGTTTTCAACGACGAAACCGGCCGATTCGAACAGGGCGCGGTGGTTTTCCCAGGACGGATCGCTGATGTAAACCTTGGCTTCCGGGTTCAGGCGCTTCAGGTAGTCGGCGCCGATCTTCAGGGCGCCGGTGCCGCCAAGGGCCTGGGCGGTGATGACCTGGCCGTTGGCGATCAGTTCGGAGTCCTTGCCGAGCAGCAGGTTCTGCACGGCCTGGTTGTAGGCCGGCGCACCTTCGATAGGCTGGTAGCCGCGCGGCAGGGCAGCCTTGACGCGGGCATCTTCGGCCGTCTTGACGGCAGCGAGCAGGGGGATCTTGCCGTTGTCGTCGAAATAGACGCCAACGCCGAGATTGACCTTGGTGCTGCGGGTGTCGGCATTGAAGGATTCGTTCAAACCGAGGATCGGGTCACGCGGGGCCATTTCCACCGCAGCAAAGATCGAAGAGGACATAAAGACTCCATGGAATAATAGGCAGAATGTTCACCCGGCAATCTGGCCGGGCGACAACAAGCGAAGAATTTTAGCATGACCGAAACCCTGACCCCTATCCCTGTCGCCTGTTTCGAAGGCAGTCCGTTCCGCCTGCATCAGCCGTTCCCGCCGGCCGGCGACCAGCCTGAGGCGATTCGCCAGCTCATTGAAGGCCTCGACGATGGGCTGTCCTTTCAAACCTTGCTGGGCGTGACCGGTTCCGGCAAGACTTACACGATGGCCAATGTCATCGCCCGCACCGGGCGCCCGGCCCTGGTGCTGGCGCCGAACAAGACGCTGGCGGCACAGTTGTATTCGGAGTTCAAGGAGTTTTTCCCGGAAAACTCCGTCGAGTATTTTGTTTCCTACTACGACTACTACCAGCCGGAAGCCTACGTGCCGTCGCGCGACCTGTTCATCGAGAAGGACAGTTCAATCAACGACCATATCGAGCAGATGCGCCTGTCGGCCACCAAGAGCCTGATCGAGCGGCGCGACGTGGTGATTGTTGCCACCGTGTCATGCATCTACGGCATCGGCGACCGCGACGAATACCACAACATGATCCTGACCATGCGCGTCGGCGACAAGCTTGATCAGCGCGCCATCGTCAAGCGCCTGACCGACATGCAATACGAGCGCAACGAGATGGACTTCCATCGCGGCACCTTCCGGGTGCGCGGTGACATCATCGACATCTTTCCCGCCGAACATGCCGAACACGCCATCCGTATCTCGCTGTTTGACGATGAAATCGAAGGCCTGCAGTTCTTCGATCCGCTGACCGGTCATTTGCTGCACAAGGCACTGCGTTTTACGGTGTTTCCGGCTTCGCATTACGTCACGCCGAGAAGCACCGTATTGCGCGCCATCGAAGCGATCAAGGAAGAATTGCGCGAACGCGTCGATTTTTTTTCCAGAAACAACAAGCTGGTTGAAGCGCAACGCATCGAACAGCGGACCAAATTCGATCTCGAGTTGCTCGACCAGATCGGCTTCTGCAAGGGCATCGAAAATTATTCGCGGCATCTTTCCGGGCGCCAGGCGGGCGAATCGCCACCGACCCTGATCGACTACCTGCCGTCCGATGCGCTGATGTTCATTGACGAGTCGCATGTCAGCATCGGCCAGGTTGGCGCCATGTACAAGGGTGACCGCTCGCGCAAGGAAAATCTCGTCGATTACGGTTTTCGTCTGCCCTCGGCGCTCGACAACCGGCCTTTGCAGTTCAACGAATTCGAAGCGCACATGCGGCAGACGGTGTTCGTCTCGGCAACGCCCGCCGAATATGAGAACCAGCACGCCGGCCAGGTCGTCGAGCAGGTCGTGCGCCCCACCGGGCTGATTGACCCGGAAGTGATTGTGCGCCCGGCTTCGACGCAGGTTGATGACTTGCTGGCCGAAATCGGCAAGCGGGTCGCGGTGGGTGAGCGCGTGCTGGTCACTACCCTGACCAAGCGCATGTCCGAAGACCTCACCGACTTCCTGGCCGACAACGGCATCAAGGTGCGTTACCTGCATTCGGACATCGATACCGTCGAGCGCGTCGAGATCATCCGCGACCTGCGCCTGGGTGAGTTCGATGTGCTGGTCGGCATCAACCTGCTGCGCGAAGGCCTGGATATTCCCGAGGTCTCGCTGGTCGCCATTCTCGATGCCGACAAGGAAGGCTTCCTGCGCTCCGAACGCTCGCTGATCCAGACCATGGGCCGCGCCGCCCGCCACATTAACGGCACAGCCATTCTTTATGCTGATACGATAACAAAATCCATGCAGCGAGCCATTGCCGAAACCGGGCGGCGGCGCGAAAAGCAGATTGCCTTCAATCTCGAACAGGGTATTACGCCGCGCGGCGTGTCGAAGAAAATCAAGGACATCATCGATGGTGTTTATGACATGGAATCGGCTCAGTCAGAACTGAAAGTTGCCCAGCAACAGGCGGTCTACGAGGCCATGGATGAGAAAAGTGTAGCCAAGGAAATCAAGCGTCTCGAAAAGTTAATGCTAGAGTGTGCAAAAAATCTGGAATTCGAGAAAGCGGCGGCGGCGCGCGACGATCTGTTCAGGCTTCGGGAACGGGTATTCGGCGCGGCGCCGCACGACCCTGACGGAGACTAATAAGAAATGGCATATCGTGTATTACTGGTTTGCATGGGCAATATTTGTCGTTCACCAACGGCGGAGGGCGTGCTTAGACAATTCATTAAAATCAATAATCTAGGCGATGTAGTTGAAGTTGATTCTGCGGGGACGCATGGTTATCACGTCGGAGAAGCGCCTGATTCCCGCACCCAGCGAGCCGCCGCCATGCGTGGCTACAACCTGTCCCAGTTGCGGGCGCGCAAGGTGGCGCGGCAGGATCTGGACTACTTCGACCTGATCCTGGCCATGGACAAGAGCAATCTCGATAACCTGCAGAGAATGGCGGCGCCTGAACAACAGGAGAAGGTCAAGTTGTTCATGGATTACGCAAAAAACTTTGACGACAACGAGGTTCCCGATCCTTACTACGGTCTGGGGCATGGCTTTGACCTGATCCTCGATATGGTCGAGGATGCTTCGCAGGGCTTGATCAATGAGATCAAGCAAAAGGTCGGGCGAAGCTGAAGCGCGATTCTGATGGAAATAAAAACGGGCACCCTTGGGTGCCCGTTTTGCTGTGCCAGCGAAAACTTACTTCTGGGTTTCCACCATTTGCAGCGGTGCTTCTTCGGCTTGCTCATCAACCGCCTTTGCCTTGCGCGGGCGGCCTAGCTTGACCGGCGGTTCGGGCTGGGCGATCACTGCTGCGGTCGTTGTCTGGACCAGAACCAAGCCGCTTTCGGCAAGGCTGGTTTCCAGATCAACTGGAGCGGCAAGCACCGGGGCGACGACGGCAACCGGCTCGGCTTCCTTGATGGCAACCGGCTCGGGGGCCGGGGCAGGCGTTTCAGCAACAACGACAAGCGGAGTCGGTTCAACGATGGCCGGTACCGTTTCGATCTCGGCCACGGGGGCTGCTACTGGCTCCTGGCTGGTAATCGCCGGTTCGCTGGTGGCAGCCAGCATGACGATAACCGGTTCCTGATTGTCTTGCAGGGGGTTGGCTTCGCTGACTGGCGCTGCTGCTTCCTGGGACTCGGCATTGCCAGTCGCCGTGGGTTCAGCTTCGTTGCGCCGTTCGCCACGACCGCGCCCACCGCGACGACCACGGCGACGGGCGCCTTGTTCTTCGCCATTGGCAGCTTCCGGAGCTTCGTTATTGCCAGTCGGCACGTTGATCGCCTCGCTGGCGGCGACATCGGCCGTCAGCTTGTTTTCAACGGCTTCCGGTTGCTGACGTTCGCGACGTTCCTTGCGCTCACCGCGCGGGCGACGCTCCTGACGTTCCGGACGTTCGCTGCTGCCGGCAACGGCTTCTTCACGCGGCGCCTTTTCCGTGCTGCGCTCGCTACGTTCGTTGCGGTTGCCGCGCTCACCACGTTCTTCGTCGCGGCTCTTGCCGCCGCGACCATTGCGTCGTCCATCGCGACCTTCACCGCGCTCGCGACGTCCATCGCTGCGCCCGTCGCGGCCCTTTTTCGGGGCCGGGGCAGGTGCTGGCGCCGGTTCTGGAGCTTTTGGTGCGCTGCGGAACCAGGAGGCGATCTTGGCGAACAGGCCGCCTTCTGGCGCGACGACAACCGGAGCTTCCGCTGCCTTTTCCGGCATGATCGGAGCCGGTTGTTCCGGCGAGATGCCCTTGATCATGGCTTCCTGACGCGGCTTGCTGGCCTCGTCCTTGCCGTTGCCGGTGCGGGCGGTTTCTTCGGCCGGTGCGTCGACCATCTTGTAGGACGGCTCGCGAACATCTTCGCTGTTCAGGTCGTCGTGTTTCAGGCGGGTGATCGTGTGGGCCGGCGTTTCCATATGGACGTTCGGGATCAGCAGAATCGTCACCTTGTGGCGCAATTCAATGGCCTGGACTTCCGGACGCTTCTCGTTGAGCAGGAAGGTGGCGACATCGACCGGAACCTGGACATGCACAGCGCCGGTGTTTTCCTTCATTGCTTCCTCTTCGAGGATGCGCAGGATGTGCAGCGCAGCCGATTCGGTGGAGCGGATGTGGCCGGTACCGGTACAGCGCGGGCAGGAAATGTAGCTGGTTTCCGCGAGGGCCGGACGCAGGCGCTGACGCGACAGTTCCATCAGGCCGAAACGGCTGATCTTGCCCATCTGGACGCGGGCGCGGTCAAAACGCAGCCCGTCACGCAGGCGATTTTCGACTTCGCGCTGGTTCTTCTGGTTTTCCATGTCGATGAAGTCGATGACGATCAGGCCGCCCAGGTCGCGCAGACGCAACTGGCGGGCCAGTTCTTCGGCCGCTTCGAGGTTGGTCTTGAAGGCGGTTTCTTCGATATCGGCGCCCTTGGTGGCACGACCGGAGTTCACGTCGACGGCGACCAGGGCTTCGGTATGGTCGATGACGATGGCGCCGCCGGACGGCAGATTGACCTGGCGGACAAAGGCCGTCTCGATCTGGTGTTCGATCTGGAAGCGCGAGAACAGCGGCACATCGTCACGATAGCGCTTGACGCGATTGACGTTGCCCGGCATGACCGTGCCCATGAAGGCGCGGGCCTGCTCGTACACTTCGTCGGTGTCGATGAGGATTTCGCCGATTTCCGAGTGGAAGTAGTCGCGAATGGCGCGAATGACCAAGCTGCCTTCGAGGTAAATCAGGAAAGCGCCGCTCTGCTGCTTGGCGGCGCCTTCGATGGCGGTCCACAGTTGCAGCAGGTAGTTCAAGTCCCATTGCAGCTCTTCGGCTTGACGGCCGATGGCTGCAGTGCGGGCGATCAGGCTCATGCCGTTGGGGACTTCGAGCTGATCCATGACTTCACGCAGTTCGGCACGTTCGTCACCGTCAACGCGGCGCGAAACGCCGCCGCCACGCGGATTGTTCGGCATCAGAACGAGGTAGCGGCCGGCCAGCGAAACGTAGGTGGTCAGGGCGGCGCCCTTGTTGCCACGTTCGTCCTTATCGACCTGGACGATCAGTTCCTGACCTTCCTTGAGCGCTTCCTGAATCTTGGCGCGACTGACTTCGACGCCCGCCTGAAAATAGATGCGGGAAACTTCCTTGAAGGGCAGGAAGCCGTGCCGGTCAGCACCGTAGTCGACGAAGCAGGCTTCGAGACTGGGTTCGATGCGGGTGATGACACCCTTGTAGATGTTGCTCTTGCGTTGTTCCTTGGAGGCCGATTCAATGTCTAGATCAATCAGTTTCTGACCATCAACAATGGCGACACGGAGTTCTTCGGCCTGTGTCGCATTGAAAAGCATGCGTTTCATTATTTTGGGGCTCCAGCGCGCTTGGGTAAGCAGCAGGGAAGCGCCCGTTCAGGCAGCGACAGTTTCAGTTGGCAGATTGCTTCATGTAAATAAAGGGCAAAGGCGAAGATGAAAGTGCTGATCAACAAATGGCTGCGTGTTTATTATTGAAATGCGCAACCTGATAATTCCTGCGACGGGCAATCCGTGCGTGCTTACGGCGGGCTAATCCATTAACATCACTACTTTTGGTGAGTGAACTTAACCCGTTTTACGTTGGTCTGGCTTGGGCAAGTCGCACAAGTGAGGCTTCGAAGCCTGCCGCATGGCAGTCGCGCTTTCAGCGCGAGGCAAACGGTCTGACGGTTCCGAATCTCTTGCAAACCGAGACGTAAAACGTGGGCAGTATATTAGAAAATGAACAAGGCTGGTAACAATTCGGTCACGCATGTCGTGATCGGCGAAGAAGAAGAGGGCCAGCGCCTCGACAACTTTTTGATCCGTCACTGCAAGGGAGTGCCGAAGAGCCACCTCTATCGTATTTTGCGCAGTGGCGAAGTACGGGTGAATAGTGGCCGGGTTGATGCGACTTATCGTCTTGTCATGGGCGACAAGCTGCGCATCCCGCCGATTCGCATCGCCGAGCGGCCGCAGAATGAAGTCGATGAAGCGGCCAAGCAACGCGTCGATCTGCCGATTATTTATGAAGACGAGGCGCTGCTCGTTATCGACAAGCCGGAAGGCATTGCCGTGCATGGGGGCAGCGGCGTCAGTTTCGGCGTGATCGAGGCCTTGCGCCGGCAAAGGCCGCTGGCCAAGTTCCTCGAGCTGGCGCATCGCCTGGATCGGGAAACCTCGGGCATTCTGCTGGTTGGCAAGAAGCGCCTGGCGCTGACTGCCCTGCATGACATGTTCCGTGAGCACGGCGCCGGCGCCGACAAGCGCTACCTGGTGCTGGTCAAGGGGCGCTGGATGAACACCACCCAGCACGTCAAACTGCCGCTTTACAAGTTTTTGACCGAAGGCGGCGAGCGCCGGGTCATGGTGCGTCAGGACGGCAAGGCCTCGCATACAGTTTTTCGTCTGCTGGCCCGCTGGCCGGATATGAGTCTGCTTGAGGCGCAATTGAAGACCGGGCGGACGCACCAGATTCGTGTGCATCTCGCTCATCTGGGGTTTCCCATTCTTGGCGACGAGAAATATGGCGAATTCGCCCATAACAAGAATCTCAAGCGCGATGGTCTGAAGCGTATGGCGCTGCACGCCTGGCGCATGGCTTTCCGGCATCCGCTGACGGCGGCGCCGCTTGAATGCGTAGCGCCTTTGCCGGACAGTATCGGCGGCTATATTGCGGCAGTTGATGCGAGGGGCGGCCGCGAGTTTGCCGCCGAGAACCTGCAACACATTCTCGGAAAGTGACTCAGAAAGACATGAAATACGAACTGGTTGTTTTTGATTGGGATGGCACGCTGCTTGATTCGGCGGGCGCCATTGTCAACGCCATCAAGGCCTCGAGTCGTGATCTGGGTTTGCCTGAGCCGAGCGATGCCCGGGCCCGGCATGTCATCGGTCTGGGTCTGACCGACGCCTTGCGCCACGCCGTTCCCGAGTTGCCGCCGGAGCGCTATCAGGAGATGACCGAGCGCTACCGTTTTCATTACCTGTCCGGCGACAAGCAACTGACGTTGTTTGACGGTGTTCGCGAAATGCTCGAGCGCCTGCAGGCGGCCGGGCACATTCTGACAGTGGCCACCGGCAAGAGTCGCCTGGGTTTGGAGCGGGCCTTTGATCATTCGGGCTTGCGATCGCTGTTCCAGGCCTCGCGCTGTGCCGACGAGTGCCATTCGAAGCCGCATCCGCAAATGCTGGAAGAGCTCATGGCTGAGTTCGGGATTGCTGCTGAATCCACTGTGATGATTGGCGACACTTCGCATGATTTGCTGATGGCCAGCAATGCAGGCGTTGACAGCCTGGCGGTAACTTATGGCGCGCACCCGCATGAGCACTTGCTGGAGCACAAGCCCCGGGCTTGCCTGCATTCGGTTGGGGAGCTTGACGATTGGCTGAAAACCTACGCCTGATCTGTGCCGGCACCGAGCTTGTCGATGGCGGCAAAGGGGTGCGTTTTACCGTCGAGCGCTATGGTGTACCAACGCCGGCTTTCGTCATTCGCCATAACGGGCAGGTTTTTGGCTATTTCAACGAATGTGGCCACGTTCCGGCACAATTGGACTGGCAGCCGGGCGAGTTCTTCGATCATTCCAAGCTATACTTGATCTGCTCGATTCATGGCGCACTTTATGCTCCTGACACGGGCAGGTGCCTTGGAGGGCGCTGCGGCAAAACGGGCTTGAAACCCTTGCCGGTTCGCGAAATCCAGGGGCAAATCTATTTAGAGTTAAAAAAAATATAGTCATGGACAACCCCCAAGCTGCAAATACCTCTCCCAATTGGGAAAGGCAAACCCTGGAAAAACTCGTTTTCGCCTCGCTCGAAGAGCAAAAGGTCAAGCGGCGCTGGGGAATCTTTTTCAAATTTCTCGGCTTTGCTTACCTGCTGGTTGTGCTTTTTGCCGTGGTTGACTGGGGGGCTGGCAGCGAACACCAGGAGCGCCACACGGCCATGGTCAACCTGACGGGTACCATCGAAGCCAAGGGCGAGGCCAATGCCGAGAGCCTGATTGCAGCACTTGATGCGGCATTCGAGGAAAAGAACGCGGTTGGCGTAATCCTGCGCATCAACAGCCCTGGCGGTAGTCCGGTGCAGGCCGGCATGGTCAATGATGAGATTCGTCGTTTGCGTGCCAAGTACCCGGATAAGCCACTTTACGTCGTGGTTGAGGACATGTGTGCATCCGGCGGTTACTTCGTGGCTGCAGCGGCCGACAAGATTTTCGTCAACAAAGCAAGTGTCGTCGGTTCGATCGGTGTCCTGATGGATGGTTTTGGCTTTACTGGCGTCATGGACAAGCTCGGCGTCGAGCGCCGTCTGCTGACGGCTGGTGAAAATAAGGGCTTTCTCGATCCGTTCTCGCCACAGGCCGAGCGCCAGAAGGTCTATGCCCAATCTCTGCTCAACAATATTCACCAGCAGTTCATCGACGTCGTCAAGGCTGGGCGCGGCAAGCGCCTGAAGGAAACGCCGGAAATGTTCTCCGGCCTGATCTGGACCGGTGAACAAAGTATTGAACTGGGCCTGGCGGATGCCTATGGCAGCGTGGACTCCGTGGCGCGCGACGTGATCCAGGCGGAAAAGGTGCTCGATTATTCCGTTAAGGACAATATTGCCGAGCGTTTTGCCAAGCGCCTTGGGGCCGGCGCGGTCAGCAGTTTCTGGCAAGGGTTTTCGGAAAGCGCGCTGAACGCGCGCATTCGATAAACCCTCAGGCCAGCAGCAGGAAAACCGTCGGACGCCGCTCGATTTCGGGCGGCGTTTGTTTTTTCCACTGTTGAATGCTGCGGGTCAGCACCGATTCGCCGGGTAGTGTCAGATCGGTGGCAACCGACAGGCGGGTGCCCGGCTGGCAGGTCTGCAAAATGGCATCGAACATGGCGCGATTGCGATAGGGTGTTTCGATGAATAACTGCGTTTGCTGGCGCTTGCGCGACTCGCTCTCGAGTTCGTGTAGCGCCTTGTTGCGCTCGGCCTCCTTGGCTGGCAGGTAACCCTGAAAGGCAAAGCGCTGGCCGTTCAATCCCGAGGCCATGAGCGCCAGGAGCAGGGAGGATGGACCGATTAGCGGCACGACCCTGATATTTTCCTTTTGTGCCAGGGCGACCAGGTTTGCTCCCGGGTCGGCTACCGCCGGGCAGCCCGCTTCGGATAGCAGACCAACGTCGTGGCCGGCGCGCAACGGGGCGAGCAGGCGGTCGAGTTCGGCATCCCGGGTATGTTCGTTGAGTTCTTCCAGTTGTAGTTCCTGCAGTGGCAGGGCGGTGCCGGCGGCCTTCAGGAAGGTGCGCGCCGTCTTGGCCTGTTCGACAACGAAGTGGGTCAGTGGATGAATGGTGGCGAGCACGTTGGCCGGCAAGGATTCTTGCGGCGCGGTCGGGCCGAGGGGGACCGGGATCAGATAGAGTGTGCCGGTCATTACAGAACCTCTACACCTTGTTGGCGCAGCAGGTCGCACAGCGCAATCAGCGGCAGGCCGACCAAGGCGTTTGGGTCGTCACCTTGCATGCTGCGCAGCAGTGCAATGCCCAGGCCTTCCGACTTGGCCGAGCCGGCGCAGTTGTAAGCTGGCTCGCGGCGCAGATAATTTTCGATTTCGTCGTCGCGGAGTTCGCGAAAGCTGACCAGGGTAGGCACGCCGCGCGTTTCGGCATGGCCGGTGCGGGCGTTGTACAAGCAGATGCCGGTGAAAAAATTGACGGTTTTGCCGGATAGCTCGCGCAATTGTTTGACGGCGCGTGGATGGTCGCCGGGCTTGCCATAGATTTTTCCATCGACCGTTGCCACCTGGTCGCTGCCGATGATCAGGGCGTCTGGAAAGTCAGTGGCAACGGCCCTGGCCTTGGCTTCCGAGAGGCGTAGCGCCATCTGTTCCGGGGCTTCGCCGGGTAGGGGGGTTTCGTCGGTTTGTGGATTGGCGACCTGAAAAGGCAGGCCGAGTCGGCCGAGCAGTTCGCGGCGGTATGGGGAGGTAGAGGCGAGGATCAGAGGTTGGGTCATGAAAGTTTCGTTACAACAATGTGTTGCGCCGACTTCTTGAAGCGACACTTTGTTTTGACTTGGAAAGCCAAAAATAATATCATCTCGCGTTTAAGTCGCAACGGTTCAAGATTGAAAAGGATTTCTGACGCTTTTGTGTTTGCCAGAGAAGGCCGTGTTCTCGAAGGAGAGCTGGCAGTTTCCGGCTTGGAACGCCTGCATGATTTGCTGGCTGAAGTGTCGGGGAGCGTCAGCTTCCGGCTTCAGGGTTTCAAGAGCGAGCACGGTGAGCTGATGCTGCATCTGGAAGTGGGCGGAACGATTCCGCTGGCCTGCCAGCGCTGCCTGAAGGCAATCCCTTTTGATCTTGATGTCGATAATCTTCTGGAAATTATTCCGGAAGGTGCTGACATGTCTCAGGACGAACTGGAAGACGACACCCGGGATTTCCTGCCGCTGGCAGGCGAACTGGATGTGGCTGAATTTGTGGAGGATGAAATCCTCCTGGCCCTGCCAGTCGCGCCGCGGCACGAAAAATGTGGTTTGCCTGGTGTGGCCGATGCTGGCGAGCGGATCAATCCGTTTGCGGCACTGGCCGGGCTAAAAGGCAAGCCGAACTGATTTTATTGGAGTATCAACATGGCCGTTCAACAGAACAAGAAGTCCCCTTCCAAGCGTGGCATGCATCGCGCTCACGATTTTCTGACCGTCGCTCCCCTGGCTGTTGAGCCGACGACCGGTGAAACGCACCTGCGTCACCACATTTCTCCCAACGGTTTTTACCGTGGCAAGAAAGTCCTGAAGGCCAAGGGCGAGTAATCGTTAATTGAAGGGGCAGGCGGTCCTTGCGGGCTGCCTGCCTTTTCTTTTGCCATGACAGCCCGCATCGCTATTGATTGCATGGGGGGTGACCACGGTCCGTCAGTGACGGTGCCGGCGGCTATCCAGTTTCTTGCGGAGCATACGGAAGCACACCTGATCCTGGTTGGCCGGGAAGAGGTCTTGCGCCCCTTGCTTGGTAGCCAGGTTGAAGATTCGCGCCTGCGTATCGTGCATGCCTCCGAAGTTGTGGAGATGGACGAGTCGCCGGCGCTCGCCCTGCGCAACAAGAAAGATTCATCCATGCGCGTCGCCATCAATCTCGTCAAATCGGGCGAGGCGGATGCCTGCGTCTCGGCCGGCAACACCGGCGCGCTGATGGCTATTTCCCGTTTCGTCCTGAAGATGCTGCCGGGTATTGACCGGCCGGCACTCTGCGGCCCGCTGCCCACCGTCAATGGCCATACGCACATGCTGGATCTCGGTGCGAATGTTGATTGCGGCCCGGAACACCTGCTGCAGTTCGGGGTCATGGCGGCCATGCTGGTTGCCGCCATGGAGCACAAGGAAGCACCAACGGTAGGCATCCTCAATATCGGCGAGGAAGAAATCAAGGGCAATGAAGTGGTCAAGGCGGCCGCGGAGTTGCTGCGTGCCTCCGGCCTGAACTTCGTTGGCAACGTCGAAGGTGACGGCATCTATCGTGGCGACGCAGACGTCATCGTTTGCGACGGCTTTGTCGGCAATGTTGCGCTGAAGACCTCCGAAGGTCTGGCTCAGATGCTGGCTTCGTCGCTGCGCAGCGAGTTCAAGCGCAACTGGCTGACCAAGCTGGCAGCATTGATTGCCATCTCGGTGCTCAATAATTTCAAGCGGCGATTTGATCATCGGCGCTATAACGGTGCCATCCTGCTTGGCCTGAAAGGCATTTCGGTGAAAAGTCACGGCTCCGCCGATATCCTGTCTTTTGGCAATGCCATCGGTCGCGCCTACGATGCCGCCGAAAATCGGGTAGTCGAGCGCATCGCCGGCCGCATCGCCCAAATGACAACAACGGCACCACGCAGTGCCGGGGAGACAGTCTGAATGTTCGCACGCGTTATCGGTACTGGCAGTTATCTGCCGGGCAACCCCGTCAGCAACCACGATCTGGCCGCTCGCGGCATCGACACCAACGATGAGTGGATCGTCACGCGCACCGGTATTCGCAGTCGCCACCTGGCTGAGCCGGGTACGACGTCGAGCGAAATGGGCCTGCTGGCGGCGCAACGTGCCCTGGAGATGGCCGGGGTCGCCGGTAGCGAACTCGACCTGATCATCGTTGCGACCTCGACGCCCGATTTCATTTTCCCGAGCACGGCTTGCCTGATCCAGGGCAAGCTGGGCAACAAGGGTGCCGCGGCGTTTGATGTCCAGGCGGTTTGCGCCGGGTTCACCTACGCCCTCGGCATCGCCGAAAAATTCATTCGTTCCGGTAGCCACAAAAAGGCGCTGGTTATTGGTGCCGAGGTGTTCTCGCGCATCCTCGACTGGCAGGATCGTGGTACCTGTGTGTTGTTTGGCGATGGTGCCGGCGCCGTTGTGCTGGAGGCTTCCGAAATGCCCGGCATCCTGGCTACGGCCATGCATGCCGACGGCAGCCAGAGCGGCATTCTCAATGTGCCCGGTCAGATTTGTGGCGGCCAGGTGACCGGCGATCCTTTCCTGCGCATGGACGGGCAGTCCGTCTTCAAGTTTGCCGTGCGTGTGCTCGCCGATATTGCCGAAGAAGTCTGCCAGACGGCCGGCATCCAGACCGGCGACGTCGACTGGCTGATCCCGCATCAGGCCAATATCCGCATCATCGACGCCACCGGCAAGAAGCTGGGTATCAATCGCGACCGGGTGATCGTTACCGTCGATCGCCATGGCAATACCTCCGCCGCTTCGGTGCCGCTGGCCCTTGACGAAGCGGTGCGCGACGGTCGTATCCAGCGTGGCCAGAAGGTGCTGCTCGAAGGTGTTGGTGGTGGTTTCACCTGGGGCGCCGCCCTGCTCGAATTCTGATAGAGGAGACCGCAGAATGTCTTTTGCTTTCGTATTTCCCGGCCAGGGCTCACAGAGCGTTGGCATGATGGCCGCCTACGGCGACGCCGCCGTGGTGCGCGCCACGTTCGATGAAGCTTCGGCTGCGCTTGGTCAGGATCTTTGGACCATGGTTGCCGAAGGTCCGGCCGA
Source organism: Azonexus sp. (assembly GCA_049294655.1). Lineage (GTDB taxonomy): Bacteria > Pseudomonadota > Gammaproteobacteria > Burkholderiales > Rhodocyclaceae > Azonexus. Next base: position 29,272 of record JBAQDI010000014.1, on the reverse strand, counting down.
AGTGCTGACCCAGACTGTCAATACCCAGCCGGTCATGCTGACCGCCGGTATCGCCGCGTGGCGTCTGTGGCTGGAAAAGGGCGGGCGTCAGCCGGTCGTGCTGGCCGGCCACAGTCTCGGCGAGTATTCCGCACTGGTTGCGGCTGGCGTCATTGAGCTCAAGGATGCTGTGCCACTCGTTCGTCTGCGCGCCGCCGCCATGCAGGAAGCCGTGCCCGTCGGCACCGGCGCCATGGCCGCCGTGCTTGGCCTCGATAATGCCGGCATCGCCGCCGCCTGTGCCGAAGCGGCGCAGGGTGAAGTCGTCGAGCCGGTTAACTTCAATGCCAATGGCCAGACCGTGATCGCTGGCCACAAGGCCGCTGTCGAACGCGCCATGGAAGCCTGCAAGGCGCGTGGTGCCAAGATGGCCAAGGCGCTGCCGGTTTCCGCCCCGTTCCATTCCTCGCTGATTCGCCCGGCGGCCGACAAGCTGGCCGCCCGTCTCGCCGAGCTGACCTTGAATGCGCCGCAGATTCCGGTCATCAACAACGTCGATGTCGCCATCGAAAATGATCCGGCCCGCATCAAGGATGCGCTGATTCGTCAGGCCTACAACCCAGTGCGCTGGGTAGAGACCATCCAGGCGATGGCAGCCCTGGGCGTCACGACGGTTGCCGAATGCGGTCCGGGCAAGGTCCTGGCCGGTCTGACCAAGCGTTGCGCCGATGGTATCGTTGGTGTCGCGCTGGCCGATGCAGCGGCCATCGAAGCCAATCTGGGTCTGGAGTAAGTCATGCTGAACGACAAGATTGCCCTGGTGACCGGCGCAACGCGCGGCATTGGTCGCGCCATTGCACTGGAGCTCGGCAAGCAGGGGGCCACGGTTATTGGCACCGCGACCAGCGAAGACGGGGCTGACAAGATTTCGACCTATCTCGCCGTTGCCGGCATCTCGGGCAAGGGTATTGCCTTGAATGTTTGTGACGTGGCGCAGACCGACTCGGTACTGGCCGAGATCGCCAAGGAATTCGGCGCCATCACCATTCTCGTCAATAACGCTGGCATCACCCGCGACAACCTGAGCATGCGCATGGGTGACGACGAGTGGGATGCCGTCATCGACACCAACCTGAAAGCGGTTTTCCGCCTGTCGCGCGGTGTCATGCGTGGCATGATGAAGGCGCGCTTTGGTCGGGTCGTCAATATTACGTCGGTCGTCGGTTACTCCGGTAACGCCGGTCAGGCCAATTACTGTGCCGCCAAGGCCGGTGTCGCTGGCCTGAGCCGCTCGTTGGCCCGCGAACTGGGCAGCCGCAACATCACGGTCAATTGTGTCGCACCGGGTTTTATCGCCACCGACATGACGCACGCCCTGACCGAAGAGCAGAAACAGGCCATGCTGGCCTCGATTCCGCTCGGTCGCGCTGGCACACCCGAAGACATTGCCGGCACTGTCGGTTTCCTCGTATCCCCGGCTGCCGCCTACATTACAGGCACGACAGTGCATGTGAATGGCGGCATGTTCATGGATTGATTTCCTCAAGCCTCGGCTTTTGGTAAAATTCACCTGTTTTTTTTCGTACCCCTGAGGGGAAGGAGTTTTTCTAATGGATAACATCGTAGAGCGCGTCAAGAAGATCGTCGCCGAACAACTGGGCGTGAACGAAGCGGACATCAAGAACGAGTCCTCCTTTGTGGACGATCTGGGCGCGGATTCCCTGGACACCGTTGAGCTGGTCATGGCTCTGGAAGAAGAATTCGAACTGGAAATTCCGGACGACCAGGCTGAAAACATCACGACGGTGCAACAGGCTGTCGATTTCATCCTCGCCAACAAGAAGTAATCCAATTCTGGTTGACCCAGGCAAGGCCGGCCCCCATGGCCGGCCTTGCTACTTTTGCTTTCGGAGTGCACCTTGGCACGTCGCAGAGTCGTAATCACCGGACTGGGCATAGTCAGCCCGGTCGGAAACACCGTCGAAGAAGCCTGGCAGAATATTCTGGCAGGCCGCTCCGGCATCTCCCATGTCACCAAATTCGACGCCTCCACCTTTACGTCGCAGATCGCCGGCGAGGTCAGGAACTTCGATATCACCAGCTATATTTCGGCCAAAGAAGCCCGGCGCATGGATACCTTCATCCATTTCGGCCTGGCTGCAGCCATGCAGGCCGTGCGTGATGCCGGACTGGATCAGGAAAATGCCGCCAATCCCGAACGGGTCGGTGTCGCCATTGGTTCCGGTATCGGCGGTCTGCCGCTGATCGAGGAAACCAAAGACGAATACAACGCCGGTGGCGTGCGCAAGGTTTCCCCCTTCTTCGTGCCCGGTTCGATCATCAACATGATCTCCGGCAACCTGTCGATCATTTACGGCTTCAAAGGCCCGAACATCGCCCTGGTTTCCGCTTGCACGACCGGCACGCACTCGATCGGCGATGCCGCGCGCATCATCGAATACGGCGATGCCGACGTGATGGTGGCCGGTGGCGCTGAATCGACCGTGTCGCCGCTTGGCATGGGGGGGTTCTGTGCGGCGCGCGCGCTATCCACCCGCAATGACGACCCGGCCACGGCCAGTCGTCCGTGGGACAAGGATCGCGATGGTTTCGTACTGGGTGAGGGGGCTGGCGTCATGGTTCTCGAAGAGTACGAACACGCCAAGGCACGGGGCGCGAAGATCTATGCCGAGCTGACCGGTTATGGCATGAGCGCCGATGCTTACCACATCACCGCACCGAGCACCGACGGGCCGAAGCGCAGCATGCTGAATGCCCTGAAGAATGCCGGAATCAATACCTCCGACGTGCAGTATTTGAATGCGCACGGCACCTCCACGCCGCTGGGCGACAAGAACGAAACCGAAGCCATCAAACAGGCTTTCGGGGCCGATGCCTACAAGCTGGTGGTCAATTCGACGAAGTCGATGACCGGCCATCTGCTCGGTGGCGCTGGCGGTATCGAGTCGCTGTTCTCCGTGCTGGCCGTGCATCATCAGATTTCGCCGCCGACCATCAATATCTTCAACCAGGATCCGGAATGCGATCTTGATTACTGTGCCAATACGGCCAGGGAAATGAAGATTGAATACGCGCTGAAAAACAACTTCGGCTTTGGCGGAACCAACGGTTCGCTGGTCTTCAAGCGCATCTGATCCGGTGCGGGTCTTTTAGGACAAAACGGTGCAGTTGCCGATCACCATCGGGCTGCACCGTTCTCGTTTGATCGACGCCTTTATTGGGCTCGGTGCCGGGCTGGCCAGCCTGTGCATCCTGTTCTTTCCTCGCTCCACCTTGCTTCAGGCAGTCCTCCTGTTGGCCCTCTGGAGTCTTGCGCTCCTGGCTTGGCGCCAGTGTTCGCCGAGGTTTTCGGCAATTCGTCTGGAACGGGATGGCCGGGTATCCGTCAGGTGTACTGCCGATCAGGAATTCTCGGTGGCCGAACTTTTACCCGGCGCCACCGTACATCCCTGGCTGAGCGTACTTCGCCTGCAGATCAGCGACGGTGCCATCTATCCCTTGGTATTGGCTGGCGACAGTCTCAATGCCGACGCCTTCCGACGCCTGCGCGTTTTTCTGCGCTGGCGAGCCGATTTCAGCGGCCGGGGCGACGACGCCTGAGAACGGTGTTCTTCGCCTTTTTCTGCGTCTCGGGATAGTCGCGCGAGAAGTGCAGGCCGCGGCTTTCCTTGCGCTGCATGGCGCAACGGACGATCAGGTCGGCCGTGAACACCAGGTTGCGCAATTCGATCAGGTCGTGGCTGACCCGGAAATTGGCATAGAACTCGTCGATTTCGCGCATCAGCAGGCGAATGCGATGGCTGGCCCGTTTCAGGCGCTTGGTGGTGCGCACGATGCCGACATAGTCCCACATGAAGCGGCGCAGCTCGTCCCAGTTGTGCGAGATGACCACTTCCTCATCGGCATCGGTGACCCGGCTTTCGTCCCAGTGAGGCAGGACGGGTAGGGCTTTGGCCGGTTGGCCGAGAATGTCATTGACAGCGGCTTCCGAGAAAACGATGCATTCGAGCAGCGAGTTGGAGGCTAGGCGATTGGCGCCATGCAGGCCGGTGCAGGAGGCTTCGCCGGCCACATACAGTCCGGCGACGTCGGTGCGTCCCTTGAGGTCGCTGACAATGCCGCCGCAGGTGTAATGTGCCGCTGGAACCACGGGGATCGGGTCGCGGGCAATGTCGATGCCGAGCTCCAGGCAGCGCGCATGGATATTCGGAAAGTGCTCAAGCAGGAAGGCTTCGCCCTTGTGCGAAATATCGAGATAGACGCAGTCGATGCCGCGTTTCTTCATCTCGAAGTCAATGGCGCGGGCGACGATGTCGCGCGGCGCCAGTTCGGCCCGTTCGTCGTGCTCGGGCATGAAGCGCGTGCCGTCCGGCAGGCGCAGCAAACCGCCTTCGCCGCGTACCGCCTCGGAAATCAGGAAGGACTTGGCTTGCGGGTGATACAGGCAGGTCGGGTGAAACTGGATGAATTCCATGTTCGAGACCCGGCAACCGGCCCGGTAGGCCATGGCGATGCCGTCACCGGTCGAGGTGTCCGGATTGGTCGTGTAGAGATAGACCTTGCCGGCGCCGCCCGTGGCGATCATCGTGTTTGACGCGCCGATGGTGATCACCTCGCCATTGCGGCTGTCCAGGACGTAGGCGCCAAAACAGCGGTTTTCACCGGTGCCGAGCTTTTCGCCGGTAATCAGATCGATCGCGATATGGCTTTCGAGGACCGTGATATTCGGATTGGCGCGGACTTTCCTGGTCAGTGTGTCCTGCACCGACTGGCCGGTCGCATCGGCGACGTGAATGACGCGGCGGGCGCTGTGACCGCCTTCGCGGGTCAGGTGGTAGCCGGCTTCATCCTTGGTAAAGGGAACGCCTTGTTCAATCAGCCATTCAATGGCGTGGCGGCCGTTTTCGACGACGAAGCGGGTGGCCGGCTCATCGTTGAGCCAGGCGCCGGCAATCAGCGTGTCGCGGATGTGCGCCTCGATCGAGTCCTTGCTGTCGAGGACTGCAGCAATGCCGCCTTGTGCCCAGCCGGAGGCGGAGTCTTCCAGCGCACGTTTGCTGACTAGTCCGACACGACAATGTTTGGCCAGGCGAAGTGCAGCCGACTGACCGGCCAGGCCACTGCCTATGATAAGGACATCAAAATTCTGCACGGCTGTTCTCAAGAGTGTTGTTTTGCTCGAAATATAGCACGCTGAAAACGATTCATTTCGTTACAGAGTGTCACAATTAAGGATAAACCCCCATCGGCAGCACGAAAACTGCTGCGCTATACTGCGTTCCATAAACAGACCAAAGACTAACCCCAGGGAAGCAAAAAACCATGAGTGAGCGCGAAGTCGATCAAATACTGGTCGAACGGGCGCAAGGCGGAGATCAGCGCGCCTTCGACCAGTTGGTGAGCAAATACCAGCGCAAGCTTGGGCGCTTGCTGTCGCGTTTTATTCGCGACGCAGCCGAGGTCGAGGATGTTTCCCAGGAGGCCTTCATCAAGGCCTATCGCGCCTTGCCCTCGTTTCGCGGCGACAGCGCCTTCTATACCTGGCTTTACCGGATTGGCATCAACACGGCCAAAAATTATCTGGTTGCCCAGGGGCGGCGGGCGCCCACCTCGACCGAATTCGATTCCGAAGAGGCAGAGAACTTCGAGGATGCCAGCCAGTTGCGCGACATCAACACGCCGGAAAGTCTCCTGCTTTCCAAGCAGATCGGCGAAACGGTGAATTCAGCGATGGATGCGCTGCCGGAGGAATTACGTACGGCCATTGTGCTGCGCGAAATCGACGGCCTGTCGTATGAAGAAATTGCCAGCATCATGGATTGCCCGATCGGAACCGTGCGTTCGCGTATTTTCCGGGCGCGCGAGGCGGTTGCCGCAAAGTTGCGTCCCTTGCTGGACATTGCACCGGATCGACGTTGGTAAGGTATGACTGAAGAAGCAAGCACCATTCGGGCGATCGTGCGGGGACTGGACGGGCGGGATGCGCTCGTTGAGGTCGAGCAGGGCGGTTGCGGGCGTTGCCACGAAGAAGGCGGTTGCGGCGGACAGCATTTGACCCAGATGTTTTGCAGTGGCGCCAAATCGTACCGTGTCGAGAATACCGTTAATGCCAGCCTGGGTGATCACGTTACGGTGGCCATTGCGGCTGGCAGCGTGCGGCGTTCCGCCAACCTGGCCTACGGCCTGCCACTGCTCGCCATCATTGCCGGTGCGGTGCTCGGCATGCCGCTGGCCGGCGATGTCGGGGCGATACTGGGTGCGGGCGGTGGCTTGCTACTTTCTTTTTTGTATATTCGCCTTCGTACGCGTGGCGATAGCGGGGGGCTGGCCAGTCGCCCCTATATTGTTTCCCGCAACTAGTGCAGTGTTGCACACTATTCAGCACATAAAACTGTGCCTTTGCCCCCGTGGCGGCGTTGTAAATCCTCGCGATACCACTCGGTATCGCTGCGGTTTACGCCTTGCCACAAGCGCAAATGCATCAGTTCTATTAAGTGCCTCATAGCATGCAACACTACACTAGCCGATCAGGAGGTCTGCGCCCATGAAGCGCTTCATCGCCCTTTTTTCGCTTTGCTTTATCTGCAGTTTTTCCGCAGCCCAGATGCGTGGTCTGCCGGATTTCACCGAGCTGGCCGAGAAGCAGGGCCTGGCGGTCGTCAATATCAGCACGACGCAGATCTCCCGCAGCAATCCGGCGTTGCCGTTTCCTTTCGATGAAAACGATCCGGCCTTCGAGTTTTTCAAGCGTTTCATCCCTCGTCACCCGGGCGGTGCGCCGCGTGATTTTGAAAACAAGTCGCTGGGATCGGGGTTCGTGATCAGTGCTGATGGTTACATCCTGACCAATGCCCATGTGGTAGACGGGGCGGACGAAGTGACCGTGCGACTGACCGACAAGCGAGAATTCAAGGCCCGCATCATTGGCGCCGACAAGCGCACCGACGTCGCGCTGATTCGTATCGAGGCTGCCGGACTGCCGGTTGTCAAGCTCGGTGATCCGGCGCAGTTGAAGGTCGGCGAGTGGGTGGTGGCCATTGGTTCGCCCTTCGGTTTCGATAACTCATTGACGGCGGGCGTTGTCTCGGCCAAGGGGCGTTCCTTGCCGCAGGAAAATTACGTTCCTTTCATCCAGACCGATGTCGCGATCAATCCCGGCAATTCCGGCGGCCCGCTGTTCAACATGCGCGGTGAAGTGGTCGGCATCAATTCGCAGATATATAGCCGGAGTGGCGGTTACATGGGGGTTTCCTTCGCCATCCCGATCGATGTCGCAATGGATATCCAGCAGCAGTTGCGAAGCGCTGGCAAGGTCAGTCGCGGGCGCCTGGGTGTGGTAATCCAGGAAGTCAGCAAGGAGTTGGCTGAGTCTCTGGGGCTGAGCAAGCCCATGGGGGCAGTGGTCAATTCGGTCGAGAAGGGCGGTCCGGCCGACAAGGCAGGAGTGGAGGCCGGCGACGTGATTCTGAAGTTCGATGGCAAAGCCGTGTCCAGTTCGGTCGATCTGCCGCGCCTTGTCGCGGCGACACGTCCGGGGACCCGCTCCGCGGTTCAGGTTTGGCGCAAAGGGCAGGCCCGCGACCTGGTTGTGATGGTGGGCGAGGTGCTTGACGAAAAAGCGCAGGCTTCCCGTTTGCCGCGAAATGCGAAGCCGGCGGAGGTGGCACCAAATCGTCTCGGCCTGCTGGTCAGCGAGCTGACGCCGGAACAGAAGCGCGACCTGAAAATGGGTTCGGGGCTGTTGATCGAGGAGGTGCGGGGGGCAGGGGCGCGTGCCGATCTGCGCCCCGGCGATATTGTCATTGCGATCATCAGCAAGGGGGCAGCGACCGAAATCAAGACGATCGAACAGTTCAATAAGCTGCTGGCGCAATTCGACAAGGGCAGCAATGTCACGTTGCTGATCCGGCGTGGCGAGACACAGACCTTTATCACCATCAAGGGACTGAGCGGTGGCAATTGAACTGACGCTGCTGAGCCGCAGCTACTGCCACCTCTGTCACGACATGGAGCTGGCGCTGGCTCCTTTGGCGGCCGAGTTCGGGGCGCGGGTCAGTGTTGTCGATGTCGATGCCGACCCGCTGCTCGAAGCAAAATACGATGAACTGGTGCCGGTCCTGCTGCATGGCGCAACGGAGATTTGCCATTACTTCCTGGACGAAGCCAAAACCCGTGAATATTTGGCTGGAATCCGCTAAAATACAGGGTCTTCTGAACAGGGAAGGGCGCTGAGAAAGCGCCCTTTTTTACAAGCATCAATGGATCACATCCGCAATTTCTCGATCATCGCCCACATCGACCACGGTAAATCGACCCTGGCCGATCGCATCATCCATCTCTGCGGTGGCCTGTCCGACCGCGAAATGGAAGCCCAGGTTCTCGACTCGATGGATATCGAGCGCGAACGCGGCATCACCATCAAGGCGCAGACCGCCTCGCTGAGCTACAAGGCACGCGACGGCAAGGTCTACAACCTGAACCTGATCGACACGCCGGGCCACGTGGACTTTTCCTACGAGGTTTCCCGCTCGCTCTCAGCCTGTGAAGGCGCTCTGCTCGTGGTTGACGCTTCGCAAGGCGTCGAGGCACAGACGGTGGCCAACTGCTATACGGCGCTTGAGCTGGATGTCGAAGTGGTGCCGGTGCTCAACAAGATCGATCTGCCGTCAGCTGACCCGGACAATGCCCGCCAGGAAATCGAGGACGTCATCGGTATCGATGCGACCGATGCCGTGCTCTGCTCGGCCAAGACCGGGCTTGGTGTCGAGGATATTCTCGAAGCCGTGATCGCCCGCGTGCCGGCCCCCAAGGGTGATCTCGATGCTCCGCTGAAGGCGCTGATCATTGATTCGTGGTTCGACAACTATGTTGGCGTGGTCATGCTGGTGCGTGTGGTCGATGGCGTGCTGCGTCCCAAGGACAAGTTGCTGTTCATGGCGACTGGTGCGCTGCAGTTGTGCGAACAGGTTGGGGTTTTCTCGCCCAAGTCGGTGCCGCGCGATGCGCTGCGGGCCGGCGAAGTCGGCTTCGTCATTTCCGGCATCAAGGAACTGAAGGCGGCCAAGGTCGGCGACACCATTACCACGGTGGATCGCAAGGCCGCTGCTGCCTTGCCGGGTTTCAAGGAAATCAAGCCGCAGGTGTTTGCCGGTCTGTATCCGGTCGAATCCAACCAGTACGACTCGCTGCGCGAAGCGCTGGAAAAGCTCAAGCTCAACGATGCTTCGCTGCAATACGAACCGGAAGTCTCGCAGGCCCTTGGTTTTGGCTTCCGTTGCGGCTTCCTCGGTCTGTTGCACATGGAAATCGTCCAGGAACGGCTGGAGCGCGAATTCGACCAGGACCTGATCACCACGGCACCGACCGTAGTGTACGAAGTGGTCATGCGCGACGCTTCGGTGATCCAGATCGAGAATCCGGCCAAGCTGCCGGAACTCAGCAAGATCGAGGAAATCCGCGAACCGATCATCACCGCGACCATTTTCGTGCCGCAAGATTACCTCGGCAACGTCATCACGCTGTGCAACCAGAAGCGTGGCAATCAGGTCGACATGCATTACCACGGCCGCCAGGTCAAACTGGTCTATGAAATGCCGATGGCCGAAGTGGTCATGGATTTCTTCGACAAGCTCAAATCCTGTTCCAAGGGTTATGCCTCGCTCGATTACGACTTCAAGGAATATCGCTCGGCCGACGTGGTCAAGCTCGATATCCTGATCAACAGCGAGAAAGTCGATGCCCTGTCGCTGATCGTGCACCGGGCCAACTCAGCCTACCGTGGTCGCGAACTGGCCTCCAAGATGCGCGAACTGATTCCCCGTCAGATGTACGACGTGGCGATTCAGGCGGCGATCGGCGCGCACATCATTGCCCGTGAAAACGTCAAGGCCATGCGCAAGGACGTGCTGGCCAAGTGCTACGGCGGCGACATTACCCGTAAAAAGAAACTGCTGGAAAAGCAAAAAGCCGGCAAGAAGCGCATGAAGCAGGTGGGCAGCGTGGAAATTCCGCAGGAAGCCTTCCTGGCCGTGTTGCGCGTCGATAACTGAGAGTAACGATGAATTTTCCCTTCATTCTTTTCGTTCTGTTACTGATTACCGGCGCCCTTTACGCGCTGGATGTCTTCAAGTTCCGCAAGCTGCGCGCCAGCAATGCCAAAGAGCCGCTCTGGGTGGAGTGGGGCGCCAGCTTCTTCCCGGTCATCCTGATCGTCTTCGTACTGCGCTCCTTCCTCTTTGAGCCCTTCAAGATTCCGTCCGGCTCGATGCTGCCGACCCTGCAGGTGGGTGACTTCATTCTGGTCAATAAATACACCTACGGCATCCGCCTGCCGGTGATCAACCAGAAAATCATCAGCATCAATGACCCGCAACGCGGCGATGTCATGGTTTTCCGTTACCCGGATGATCCGTCGCTTGACTACATCAAGCGCGTCGTTGGTTTGCCGGGCGATACCGTGGCTTACCAGAACAAGCGTTTGACCATCAATGGTGAAGCGGTCGGCATGCAGAAGACAGCCGATTATTTTCATCCGGAACGCCTTTACTACTCCGAGCAGTATCTGGCCAAGATGGGCAATGTCGAACATCAAGTCCTCAACGATGCCGATACGCCGGCTTTTATTCTTGATGCATCGCAATTTCCGCACCGTGAAAATTGCACATACAATGCGGCTGGCGTCATATGCAAGGTGCCGACGGGGCACTATTTCATGATGGGCGACAATCGGGACAACAGCAGGGACAGCCGGTTCTGGGGCTTCGTGCCGGAAGAGAATATCGTAGGCAAGGCTGTCTTCATCTGGTTGCATCTGGATTCGCTCATACCTCCGAAAAATATCGATTTTTCTCGGATTGGTTCATTCAGGTAAGGAAGTGACAATGAAATATCAACGTGGTGTTGCCCTTTCCGGGCTGCTTTTCTGGGGTGTCGTCATTGCGCTGGTTGCCGTACTCGGCATCAAGGTGACGCCGACGACCATCGAGTACTACAAGATTCTCAAGGACTGCAAGGCAGTGGTCGCCAAGACGGGGCCGGATTCGACCGTGGTCGATGTGCGCAAGGCCTTCGACCGTTTTGCTGAAATTGACCAGCTTGCCTTCGATTCGAAGGAACTTGACATCTCCAAGGACAGCGGCCGGATCGTTATCGAATTTGCCTACGAAAAGCGCATTCCACTGTTCTGGAATGTCAGTCTGCTGATTGAGTACAAAGGGTCGACCGCTGAGTAAGTCGGCATGAGCGCGCAGGATCTGGCCGGGAAACTCGGCCACAGTTTTGCCGATACGACCCTGTTGCGGACTGCGCTGACCCATCGCAGCTTCGGCACCCCGAACAACGAGCGCCTCGAGTTCCTCGGCGACGGGCTGTTGAATTGCATCGTCGCTTCGGCACTCTACAAGCGTTTTCCGGACTTGCCCGAAGGCGACCTTTCCCGTCTGCGGGCCAATCTGGTGCGCCAAGATGCGCTGCACCAGTTGGCCGTGATGCTCGGTATCGGCGATTGCCTGCGCCTCGGCGAAGGCGAGATGAAAAGCGGCGGCAGCCAACGTCCCTCGATTCTGGCCGATGCCCTGGAAGCCCTGTTCGGCGCCATTTATCTCGATGCCGGCTTCGAGGCCGTGCAGAAAGTCATCGCCCGGCTCTACCTGCCGCTGTTCGATGAATTGCGGCCGGGGCAGTCGCAGAAGGATGCAAAAACGCGTCTGCAGGAGTGGTTGCAGGGGAAGAAAAAGCCGCTGCCACGCTACCAGATGCTTGAAACCACCGGAGCCGCTCATGAAAAGCGCTTCGAGGTGGCCTGTGAAATAGACAATCCGCCCCTGCGCACCATCGGCCACGGCACCAGCCGCCGCATCGCAGAACAGGTCGCCGCCGATAACGCACTGAAAGCACTCAAGGCATGAAAAAAATCCGTTCCGGTTATATCGCCATCGTTGGTCGCCCCAATGTCGGCAAGTCGACTCTGCTCAATCGCCTTGTTGGCGAAAAAATCAGTATCGTTTCGCGCAAGGCGCAGACGACGCGTCACCGCATTACCGGCATTGTCACCAACGAGGATGCGCAATTCGTCTTCGTCGATACGCCGGGCTTCCAGACCAAGTACGCCAATGCGCTGAACCGCGCCATGAACCGTGGCGTGACGCAGACGCTGAGCGACGTCGACCTCGTGCTCTTCGTCGTCGAGGCCGGGCGCTACGATGCCAAGGATCAGGCGGTGGTCCGCCTGCTGCCGAAGGACCGGCCGGTCATCCTGGTCGTGAACAAGACCGACCAGTTCAAGGATCGCAATGAACTGCTGCCTTTCCTGGCCCAGGTTTCGGCCGACCACGATTACACTGCCGTCGTGCCGGTCAGTGCCACCAAAGGGCGGCAGACCGATATCCTGCTCGCCGAGGCGCGCAAGCATCTGCCCAACGAGGGCCTGATGTTCCCGGAAGACGACCTGACCGACAAGAGCGAGCGCTTTCTGGCTGCCGAATACATCCGCGAAAAGGTTTTCCGCCTGCTCGGCGACGAATTGCCGTACTCGACGACGGTCGAGATCGAGCGATTCGAAATCGAAGGTGAGCTGCGCCGGATTTTTGCCGCCATCGTCGTCGACCGCGAGGGCCACAAGGCCATCGTCATCGGCAAGGGCGGCGAATCCTTGAAGCGGATTGCCAGCGAAGCCCGCCAGGACATGGAGCGCCTGTTTGACGGCAAGGTCTACCTGGAGATCTGGGTCAAGGTCAAATCCGGCTGGAACGACGACGAACGCCTGCTGAAGAGTCTCGGTTACGAATGAACCGGCGCAGCAAAGTCGACGGCCAGCCGGCTTTCGTCCTGCACACCATCCCGTTCCGGGAAACCAGCCTCATTGTTGAAGTCTTTTCCCGCGATTTCGGCCGCATGGCGCTGCTGGCCCGCGGCGCACGCCGGCCGCGGGCTGCCATTCGCGGCCTGCTCATGGCCTTCCAGCCGATCGAAGTGGCCTGGGCCGGCAAGGGCGAAGTCCTGACCCTGATCAAGGCCGAATGGCAGGGCGGCCTGCCGCTGCTGGCTGGCGAAGCGCTGTTCTGCGGCTATTACCTGAACGAATTGCTGATGCACCTGCTGCCGCGCGAGGATGCGCACGAACATCTCTTCGAACACTACGGCGAGATGCTGGCCCGGCTGGCGGCTGCTCCGAATGGCAAGGTCCGCGAAGCCGATCTGCGCAGTTTCGAGAAGGCGCTGCTCCAGGAGTTGGGCTACGGCCTGACCTTGAATCACGACAGCGCCGGCCAGGCAATTGAGCCGGATGCCCATTACACTTACCGCATGGAGCAGGGCCCGGTGCGCCTCGAGCACGCCGAAGCGGCCGCCCAGGTGGTCAGCGGCAAGACGCTGCTCGACCTCGAAGCGGAGGATTTCACCGATCCGCGTTCGCGCAGCGAAGCCAAGGCCCTGATGCGTACGCTGATGGCCTATTACCTGGCCGGTGTCGAACTTGAAACACGCAAGATATTCAAGGAGTTGCAGGAATTATGATGATCGAACTGGGCGTCAATATCGACCACATTGCCACCTTGCGCCAGGCGCGCATGACCTACGAGCCCGATCCCGTCTGGGGAGCTGTTGAGGCGCATCTGGGCGGCGCCGACGGCATTACCGTGCATTTGCGCGAAGACCGTCGGCACATCCAGGATGCCGACGTCCGCCGCCTGCGCGAACTGACCCAGGTCAAGCTCAATCTCGAAATGGCGGCAACCGACGAGATGGTCGGCATCGCTTGCGGCCTGCGGCCGGAAATGGCCATGCTGGTGCCGGAAGGGCGGCACGAAATCACCACCGAAGGCGGCCTCGACGTGCTGGCCCAGGAGGCGCGCCTGAAGGGGGTGATCAGTCGCCTAGCCGATGCCGCTATCACGACCAGCGTTTTCATCGACGCCGAATTGCCGCAGATCGAAGCGGCAGCCCGCATCGGCGCCAGCGTCTGCGAAATCCACACTGGGCCCTATGCCCACGCCTTTTATGCGTGTGGCCGGGATGCCACGGCCCCCGCCGTGCTGGTTGAGTTGGAGAAAATCCGCCTGGCCGGTCAGGCCACACGCGATCTCGGCATGCGTTTCAACGCCGGGCATGCACTCAATTATTACAACGTGCAGCCGGTCGCCCGGCTGGTCGGCATCCGCGAACTGCATATCGGTCACGCCATCGTCAGCCGCTCGGTGTTCGTCGGTCTGCGCGAAGCCGTGCGCGAAATGAAGCAACTGATGCGCGAAGCGGCCGAGCGCGGCGAATGATCTACGGCATCGGCACCGACATTGCTGCCGTGGCCCGTCTGCGCGGCATGTGGGAGCGCCATGGCGAAAAAGCCCGCGACAAGTTGCTGGCGCCGGAAGAATTCGCCGAGTTTGCCCGCGCCGCCGACAAGGGGCGCTTTCTCGCCAAACGCTTCGCTGCCAAGGAAGCCTTCGGCAAGGCGCTCGGTACCGGCATCAGCCCGCCGGCCGTATTGCCGGCCATTGCCGTCGGTCACGACGAACTGGGCAAGCCGGAACTGCTGTTTTCCGGCCCCCTGGCCGAGTTGATCAGTCACAAGAAACTGAAAGCCCATCTCTCGATCAGCGACGAAGCCGAATACGCCGTCGCCTACGTCATTCTGGAGCACGCATGATCCATTTGCCGCTCGGCCCGCTGATGATCGACATCGCCGGAACTGCACTGACCGACCTCGACCGCCAGCGCCTGTGTCATCCGCTGGTTGGCGGCATCATCCTGTTTTCGCGCAATTTTGCCAATGTCGAGCAATTGCAGGTGCTGACAGCCGAGATTCACGCCTTGCGCCAACCAGCGCTGCTCATTGCCGTCGATCACGAAGGGGGCAGGGTACAGCGTTTCCGTGAGGGTTTTACCCGTCTGCCGCCGATGGCTGCACTCGGCCGGCTGTGGGACGAAAATCCTGAAGCCGCCAGTCTTGCCGCCCAGCAGGTCGGCTATGTGCTGGCGGCCGAATTGCGGGCGCGTGGCATCGATTATTCCTTTACGCCGGTGCTTGATCTCGACTACGGCCCGTCGCGGGTGATCGGCGATCGCGCCTTTCATCGGCGTCCCGAAGTGGTCATTGCGTTGGCCAAGGCATTGGCGGCCGGCTTGCGCCAGGCCAGCATGGGCTCCTGCGGCAAGCATTTTCCCGGGCACGGCTACGTCATTCCCGACTCGCATGTCGAGTTGCCGGTTGACGACCGACCACTTGATGCCATGCAGGAAGACATCCAGCCCTACCGCGAACTGGCGCTCGATGCAGTCATGGCAGCGCACGTGATCTATGAGTGCATTGATTGCAATACTGCTGTATTTTCAAATAAATGGATAAGTTATTTGAGAAATGACATTAAGTTTGATGGCGTCGTTTTTACCGATGATTTGTCGATGGCCGGAGCCGGTGTGGTCGGCGGCATGCTGAATCGCGTTGATACGGCCTATCGAGCCGGTTGCGATATGTTGCTGGTTTGCAACTCACCCGAATCGGTGGCTGAAGTACTGGATAATTGGCGTCCGGAAATCGATCCGGCCCGCGGCCAGCGGGTGGCGGCACTGATTCCGCAAAAAGAGGCGCCGGGCTGGAATGCCCTGCAGGCCGATCCGCTGTACCAGGCCGCATTGGCGGGTATTGCCGGTTTGCCGGCCTGAAATGAATTCGGGCAGCCTTGGCTGCCCGAATCTCCCACCTTTGAAACCGCAGATTACTTGACGCGGTTCTTGTATTCGTCGGTGCGGGTGTCGATTTCGATCTTGTCGCCGATGCTGACGAAGGCCGGAACCGGCAGTTCGAAACCAGTTGCCAGCTTGGCCGGCTTCATGACCTTGCCGGAGGTGTCGCCCTTGACGGCCGGTTCGGTGTAGATGACTTCGCGCACAACGCTGTTCGGCAGTTCGACGGAAATGGCCTTGCCGTTGTAGAACACGACTTCGCAAGCCAGGCCGTCTTCCAGGTACTTCAGCGCGTCGGTCATGTTTTCGGCTTCGACTTCGTACTGGTTGTACTCGGCGTCCATGAAAACGTACATCGGGTCGGCGAAGTAGGAGTAGGTCACTTCCTTCTTGTCGAGCAGGACAACTTCAAACTTGTCGTCGGCCTTGTAAACCGCTTCCGACGGATTGCCGGAGAGCAGGTTCTTCAATTTCATCTTGACGACCGCAGCGTTACGGCCGGACTTGTTGTACTCGGTCTTCTGGACGACGAGCGGGTCGGCACCAACCATAATGACGTTGCCGGAGCGGAGTTCCATTGCGGTCTTCATCGGGATTCCCAAAAAGCTGAAAAATAAAGCGGCGGATTATACCTTGAGGGCACAGAAATTGACGAGTGCTTCTGCAAGATCCGGTCTGGCGGCCAGCGAGTCGGCCCACAGGCGGTTATGGCGGGCGATTTCGTGGCGGGCAACGATGAAATCCTGCCATGCGGTCGGCAATGCATTTCCTGAATTCCAGGCCTGCATCAGCCTGGCCGCGGCATTGGCCGCTGCGCCGTCCCAGCCGGCCGTGTAGCGTTCGAGAAAGGCCTCCAGCTTGACCTTGTGGGCCGCGTCGTCTTGCCGGTAAATCTGCCAGATGAAGGGCTTGCCGGCCCATTGGGCGCGCACGAAGGAATCCTCGCCGCGCACGAAATTGATGTCGCAACGCCGCAGCAGGGCGTCGTAGCCGTCCTGCGGCAGAAACGCGAAAGGCAATACTTGCAGGTTGCCGCGCAGCCAGGAATCCTGCTTGCCCCAATGCGCAACAACAGCGGCCAGTGGTTTGCCCGGGGCAACATGCAAACGCACCGGGATTGGCGAGGCGCCTAGTATTTCGAGCAATTCGCCGACCGGCGCCGTTTCGTAGCAAAAGAGGCTGATGTCGAGCGTGTCCTTGGCGATGTTCGGTCCAGCCGGCGGCAGGTTCTTTTCCCGCAGCAGGCCGCCCGTGGTGGCGGAAAATCCCGGGAAAAAGAAATATTTGCTTAGTGACAGGGTGGGGTGGGGCGAGGCCATGCCGTGACAGCCGTCGGCCCAGCTTTCAGCGGTCAAATACTCGAGGTTGATCCACGTCGGTTTTGCTGACGCTTTCGCCATGGCCTGAACATAATCGCCAGGTAGTTCGCAGGCAAAGGCTTCGATGACGACATCGGCCACCCGGTCCACGACGAAATCATCCCGCCAGTGCGCGACCTCGACGCCGTCCAGCATTTGCCGGGACAAACCGCTATCCAGGCTCGGGGCCAGCGGCTTGAGGCTGCCCGGATCATCCACCCAGAGGCGGACCGACAAGCCATGTTCGGCCACCAGTTGCCGGGCCAGTCGCCAGCAAACGCCGATGTCGCCGTAGTTGTCGATGACCCGGCAGAAGATGTCCCAATGTCGCTGCATGGCCGCCATGCTAACATCCCCGCCCATGCCTTCATTCACCGACCCTCAGGACTGCGTTGCCTGTCCACGCCTGGCTGCCCACCTGGCCATGATCCGTCAGCGCGACCCGAACTGGCACGCGCTCCCCGTGCCCGCCTTCGGTTCGCTTGCTGCCCGCTTGCTGGTGGTCGGGCTTGGCCCGGGCGAAAAGGGCGCCAACCGTACCGGTCGCCCGTTTACCGGCGACGTGGCCGGCGAGCTGCTCTATCCGGCCCTGCACCGTTTTGGCTTTGCCAGCGCCGCCGAGCCGCTAGGGGCGGACAGTTGGGCCAACCCGGTCATGCAATTGAACGATTGCCGCATTACCAATGCGGTGCGTTGCCTGCCGCCGGCCAACAAGCCGACGACGGCCGAAATTCGTCAGTGCAACGGCCATCTCAAGGCCGAACTGGCCGCCATGCCGCATCTGGAAGTCATCGTCGCCCTGGGTGGCGTGGCGCATCAGGCGCTGCTTTGGGCCTATGGTCTGAAACTCAAAGAGCACGTCTTTGGTCACAACGTCTCGCACACCTTGCCGGATGGTCGCCTGCTCGTCGACAGCTACCATTGCAGTGGCTACAACTGGCGGACTGGCCGACTTAGTCGAGAAAGCTTCGAGGCGGTGTTTGCCGGCATCAAGGCGCGTCTCGGCTAAATCTGCGGCGATGACTTTTGATTCCAAGGCCTTTCTTGCCTCGCTGACCGAATTGCCTGGCGTGTACCGGATGCTCGATGCCAATGATGTCGTGCTCTATGTCGGCAAGGCCAAGAACCTCAAGAAGCGCGTCACCTCGTATTTCCGGGAAAACCTGCCGAGCCTGCGCATCGCCCACATGGTCAGCCAGATTGACCATATCGAGACAACCTCGACGCGCACCGAAGCCGAGGCGTTGCTGCTCGAGAACAACCTGATCAAGTCGCTGTCGCCGCGTTACAACATCCTGTTTCGCGATGACAAGTCCTACCCCTATATTGTCGTGACCCGCGGCGAGTATCCGCGACTCGGCTTCTATCGCGGCAATCCCGACCGCAAGGCCGATTATTTCGGCCCCTATCCGTCCTCGTGGGCCGTGCGCGACAGTATCCACCTGCTACAGAAGATGTTCCGCCTGCGCACCTGTGAAGATACGGTCTTTGCCAATCGCTCGCGGCCCTGTCTGCTGTACCAGATCAAGCGTTGCAGCGGCCCCTGTGTCGGGCTGGTGACGCCGGAAGACTATGCTGCCGACGTGCAACTGACTGCCATGTTCCTGCTCGGCAAGCAGCAGGAAGTGACCAAGCGCCTCAACCAGTCCATGGAAGAGGCCGCCGGCCGCCTGGCCTTCGAGCAGGCCGCCATCTACCGCGACCAGATCCAGTCCCTGCATCAGGTTCAGGAAAAACAGTTCGTCTCGAGCAGCAAGGGCGAGGACGTCGATATCATCGTCGCCCTCAAGGAGGCCGGGCAGCTCTGCGTCAATCTGGCGATGGTGCGCGGCGGGCGGCATCTTGGTGATCGCTCCCTGTTTCCCAGCAATGTCGGTGAATCGACGGCGGCCGATGCCGCTGCTGCCTTCATTCGCCAGCATTACTCGATGCATCCGGCGCCGGCCCGCCTGCTGGTTCTGCCGGTCCTCGCTGCCGATGAAAAGGGCGAACTGGAAGGCGCGCTGGCCGAACTGGCCGGCCGCCCGGTGCCGATCCAGGAAGGCCGTTCGGTGCTGCATCGCGCCTGGGTCGAAATGGCGAGGCAAAATGCCCGCCTGGCCATCCTCGCCCGCAACCAGGCAACCGCCCAGCAGGAGCAGCGTCTGGCCGCTCTACAGGAGGCGCTGCAATTGCCGGATGGCCTGGCGCGCATCGAATGTTTCGATATCAGCCACACCATGGGCGAGGCGGCCGTCGCCTCCTGTGTCGTCTACCAGGGTAACGGCATGAAGAAGGCGGATTATCGCCGCTTCAACATGCGCGACATCACGCCCGGCGACGATTACGCCGCCATGCGCCAGGCGGTGACGCGGCGCTACGACAAGGTGGCGAACGGCGAGGGCGTGGCGCCCGACCTGATTCTGATTGACGGTGGCAAAGGGCAGGTGGCTTCCGCCTATGCTGCGCTGGCCGATCTCGGGCTGGCGCATCTGCCGATGCTCGGCGTCGCCAAGGGCGAGGAACGCAAGCCGGGCCTGGAAACCCTGATTTTCCCGGAAGGCCGCGAGCCGTTACAATTGCCGCCGGAACACCCGGCATTGCATCTGATCCAGGAAATCCGCGACGAAGCCCACCGTTTTGCCATCACCGGCCATCGTGCCCAGCGTGGCAAGGCGCGCAAGACTTCGACGCTGGAAAGCCTGCCAGGTATCGGCCCGGCCAAGCGCAAGGCCCTGGTCATGCGCTTCGGCGGCTTGCCCGGTGTTCTCGCGGCCAGCGCGGAACAACTGGCGGAAGTTCCCGGCATCAGTCAGGAATTGGCCGAAAAAATCTATTCTGCGCTACATTGAACACATGCCCTTTAATCTGCCCATCCTGCTGACCTGGCTGCGTATCCTTGCGATACCGCTGCTCATCGCACTCTATTACCTGCCGGCCGACTGGGCGACGCTGCAGGAGCGGGATGTGGCGGCAACCCTTATTTTCATCGCGGCGGCATTCACCGACTGGGCCGATGGCTATCTGGCCCGCAAGCTCGACCAGACTTCGGCCTTTGGCGCCTTCCTCGATCCGGTTGCCGACAAGCTGATGGTCGCGGCAGCGCTGATCGTTCTGGTGCAACTGGGCCGGACCGATGCCATCATCGCCACGATCATCATCGGTCGCGAAATCACCATCTCGGCCTTGCGTGAATGGATGGCGAAGATTGGCGCAGCGAAGAGCGTTGCCGTTTCCATGCTCGGCAAGATCAAGACGGCGGCGCAAATGCTGGCCATTCCCCTGTTGTTGTACCATGTGCCGCTGCTCGGCTACGATGTCCGAGTGATCGGTAACTGGTTGATCTGGATAGCCGCCTTGCTGACACTATGGTCGATGGGGTATTACCTGCGCATGGCCTGGCCGGAAATTGCCAAGCGCAGTGCAGAAAAATAGGGGCTGAATGTTGACAAGATCCGCGCATGGCCTATAATGCGCGCTCTGTTTGACGCGGCAGTAGCTCAGTTGGTAGAGCGCAACCTTGCCAAGGTTGAGGTCGAGAGTTCGAGACTCTTCTGCCGCTCCAGTTTTTCAGGTTAGAGCCCAGGCTCTAACCAAGTTGTAAACGACGTTTTCGGTTAGGCGCGATAGCAAAGCGGTTATGCACCGGATTGCAAATCCGTGTAGGTCGGTTCGACTCCGGCTCGCGCCTCCAAGAATACGCGGCAGTAGCTCAGTTGGTAGAGCGCAACCTTGCCAAGGTTGAGGTCGAGAGTTCGAGACTCTTCTGCCGCTCCAGATGAAGAAGAGGGAAAGCCCAGTGCTTTCCCTCTTTTGCATTGTGGGGCCGATATAATTGGCAGCCCGCCCGGGTGGTGAAATTGGTAGACACAAGAGACTTAAAATCTCTCGGCTTATGGCTGTACGGGTTCGATTCCCGTCCCGGGCACCATCTCCCGACGTTTGAGAGCAAGATCGCCCACTAGATGGGATTCCGCAGCCTGCCGGTGTAGGATAAGCGTGAGCCAGTCAGATCTGATGCAACTTGTTGGAGGTGCATATGGAACCCCTGAAATCCCAAGCCAGCCTGTGTCTTCACGATGCCGCCCAGTTATTGGTCAGCGGCCTGATCTCGGCGCATGATGCCGAAGTGATTCTGGCCAATGCCATTGAGCACGGTGAACTGCACGCCAATATCAAACGCTGGTCGAGTGAGCAATGGGAAGGCGAGAGGTTGCCCGGCAATCTTTGTCGTCGGGAAACCTTCATTGAAAGGTCGGCACTGGAAGCGTGGCAAAAAGACAAGGTGTGAACGATCAAACTGTCTTCGTACCTAAAGGAAATGCTCGTGCTGCCGTTGTTCTCTGTGCCACTGGGCGTTTTTCGCGACAAGTGGCTCTCAGGCCAGCCTGAACCTATTGGAGTCAACCATGTCTGCTGAAGATTCTGAATCACCCAAGTCCTCGCCCATTGCGCAAGTCTCCCCCAAGTTACTGCTCATACTTGTCGGTAGTGCCTTGTTGTTGTCGCTGGTAAATACCGTGTTGCTGGTGCTCAACCCGACGGCGGGCAAGGTCGAACAATTCAATGAAAGCCTCAAAACTGACCTCGCCGAAAGCATTGCGACAGTTCATAAAAAGATCGATGGCCTGAAAAGTGCCGAAGCGGAGTGGCAATCCGTACTCAAGAAATCGAGCGAGAAGCCGGATGCCATATACAAGATCATCCGCTCAGAAGATGGCCTGACGCTCACCGAAGTCCCGCGGGAAACGCCTTGAACGCTCGCCCGATCCGGGAAAGTCGGCATTCTCGCGACCGGTAAGGGCAGGGCGCGCACGTCTCGCCAGCTTTTCGGCAGCATGAATTATTTGAATGAAATATTTTTGTAATGCTTTTCGGGGCATAATGCGCGGCGATGTGCGGTGAGACCGTCACGTCGGTTGATTCGGCCAATTCAGATGGCCTGGCAGCAAGTTACGACGCCGTGTGGCGTTGTGACGGTAGCGCAGAAAGCGCGTTTATAGGAAGCAGGAAATAATGATGGAACAATTAAGAAGCAAAGCCATGAAGCTTTGTGCCGACCACGGTATCACTGTCCAACCGTATGCTGGTGGGTGGTGGCTGGTCGGAGAGAAGATCAATCGGGTCGTCGGTGAACTGGCTGGCCTGTGTCTCTCGGACATTGCCCCCTTGCCCGTAACGCAAAGATGATTTGCTGAGCATTGGATGATTGAAAAAGCCGGGGAAACCCGGCTTTTTGTTGGCTGCCAGGGCGATCAGTTAACTCGATGTATCGCACCGACGAACTTCTTGTCCGACTCAAGGACATGATGAAACCACCACTGCGCCAGGAAACGGCCAAGCGCTTCCTTGTCTATCTGGTCCGGATTCGTTGCCGACATCAGGAATTCTGTCAGCCCGGCACGAGACTCCAGATGCTCCTCCGTATGCCGCAGCAGATGGGGGTAAGCACAGTTCCTGAGTAAATTCTCTTCGGTTCGGAAATGCTCATCAACGGACTCGAGCAAGTCGTTCCGGATGATGGAGAACCGGCCAAGCACCAGCCCATCGTCCAGAACGCATTCAATGATCTGCCGACACAAGCCCAGTAGCACTTTGTGCTGATTATTGAGCATCCAGTTTCCCACGCTATAGCAGCTCTGCCATTGCGTAAAATCCAGTTGTGCCATGATCGATCCCTGTGGAGTAACCAACCGATACTTGATTTAGGTTTGAAATATCGTACATTTTCATAAAAGTGTATCCATGAAGTAAACGATATGGCGGGTCTTAGAGTGCAACTGGTAACAAAATTATGTTTATAAATCTTTCATAAAATCCTATCTGCGCGTGAACTAATCACAATATTGACGTTTATCTTGAACGTTTTGACTAGGTTGCTTTTCAGAAAAATGTGTCTATGTTGACCACATGTTCCTTGTGTTTTCGAAGGAGTGCTCGTCGTGGAGATGTCTGTGATGACCAGCTACCCGTTTCCCCTCGCAAGGCAAATCAATGGGTTATCTGGTACAGCTAACGAGGACTTGAGAACTTGGCGAACAGTATATGAACCAGCACTTGGAAAAAAGCTACCCGCATTTCTGAAGCGCAAACATGCCATTATTGATTATCTCAGCGGGGCAACTGATGCAATCCTGAGGCAACGCCATGGGTTAAGCCTTAAAGCGGTTTATCGACTTATCGTTTGCCGATGCCTGAGAGAGCATCGCGATGGACTGATATACGGTTGGCGTGGATTAGTTCGATATTCGCACCTAGCGCCATACACGCGTAGCAAACCCATCATCGTTGACGGTGCCGGAAAAGGAGCCGTCGGTGCGATGGCTACGCTTCTTGCGCTCGAACCTGAACTGCGGAAACAGTTCGACAAGCGAATTTTAACGCCGGCTAGTGATGACAAGCTCGAAGAAAAGCGAAACCGTACGAGTCATTGGAAATGGTTATTGGCCAAACTGCGGAAGAAGGGCTACGAAATTCGCCATGAATGGCCCTTCAATACCGAATCGATGGGCTATATCTCAGTTTGTAGATACGTTAAATCCGTCCTGGCCGCCAATCCATCCAAGGGAGCTGCGGTTGAGGGAGGAAAGGACGCAAGTAGAAAATTGAAATCGGGCGACGGTGTCGATCGCCCAGTTGACCGCCTCTTTCAACGAGTTGAAATGGACGCTCATAAGCTAGACGGGCGCTTCTGCGTGCTGTTCCCTCGCGGAGATGGAAGTTATGCACCCAAGATAATCCACCGCCTTTGGGTTATTGTTCTGCTCGAAGTCATGTCTCGTGCAGTGCTCGGCTATTACCTTAGTTTTCGTTACGAAGTTTCAAAGGAAGACGTTTTCCGCGCCATAAAAAATGCACTGACTAAATGGCAGCGCCGCACAATCGCTTTTGGCGATTTCGCCTACGCGGAAGGGGCCGCCCTCCCTTCTGGTCATGATGACCGTTATATCGGCGCGTGTTGGGAAGAAACAAGTGTCGATGGGGCTCTGGCGGAAACGTCAAAACATGTGCGCCAAACACTAGATGACTTAGTAGACTCCAAACTACTCGACCCAAAAACTAGCTTTTCGGTCCGGCGCAGCATGGATGACAGACCATTTATTGAGACATTTTTCAGGCACTTGGGGAAAGAAGGATTTCAACGCCTTACCAATTCGACAGGCGGGGAACCAAAGGGCAAGCAGGGGCGTGATCCCGAGAAAATTGCAGTTAATAGCCGTTTCCAGGTTGAATACGCTGAAGACCTGCTTGATGCATTGATCGCGAACTACAATGTGGCAGAGCACCAGAGTTTGGGTGGACGCTCTCCTCTGGAGTACTTGGATTTCGCGACATCTCGACCGGGGGCGTCTGACATTCATCGCGCAGATGCCGGTGAAGTTCAGCGTTTACTGAGTTATCGGAAGCTTTGCAGAGTCCTTGGCAGTCAAGAGCAAGGTAGGCGCACTTCCGTGAACTTTGCCAATGCTTGCCACCACGGGGATATCTTACGTCAACGGGTTGATCTAATTGGCAAAAAGATCTGGGTAGAGAACCATATTGAGAACGATGCCCGTGTCGCGCTCGCCTACACGATTGATGGCGAGTCTCTTGGAGTGCTTCGGGCGGCTCCGCCGTGGGATAAGACACCTCATAGCGTGGAAGTGCGATCAGCAATTGTTGCGTTCTTTAGGCGTAAGCGCATCAACGCGCATGCGTTCAGCGATGCAATTCAGGCTTTTCACAATTTTTGTGAAGAGCATCAAGGAAAACTGCCAGTACACCCAGCCTACCTTGCGTCGTTACGTACCTTGGCCCAATTTGCCGAAAATGATGTTGGAGAGAAGATTCTTGAGCAGGCCTTGGCGGAACCAAGTGGCGACCCATTAAATGATTTTTCAAATGCGGCGCAGGATGGTCGTGGGAAGGGCACAACTGTGTCCGATCTACCGCGCGAACTTCCTGCACGCCGAATGGCCGCTACGAAATAGCAGAGCAGGGGGAATACACAATGTCTGATGCTGGCAAACCTCCACTCCAGGCTTCCATCGAAGAGCACCCGATCACGACCCAAGAATATGCTGTCTATACCCCTCCGATGGACTCAATAATTGAGACCATTGGAAACTGGATCGACCAGCGCGTAACCGGCGGCTATATTTACGGCCCTTCTCGATTCGGTAAGTCACGAACTGTGAAGTGGTACGTTCGTGCTGAACTTGAAGCGCGATTCCATGGAAAGCTACCGCTTGTCGTTTGGCTCCGACAAGACACGCAGATAATGGGTGAAGCTGAGTTTTGGAATATGCTCCTACTCGCAGCGAAATATGAGTTCATTGATCCGCTCAAACCGAAGAAAAAGTCAATTGCGAGATTCCTTTTTTTTGAGCACTTAAGAACCTTGGCATGCTCAAGCGGCTGTAATTATGTGGTACTGATCATCGACGAAGCGCAGCGCGTCAGCACCAACGAATTGACTTGGCTTATGGGCGTACAGAATAAACTTGACGACGTGGGGATTCGGCTGACGACGGTACAAGTCGGTTCTCATCAACTTGGTTATGTTCCTGATTACTTGTCACGAACCGGTTATGCTCATGTCACCGCACGCTTTTTTGCACAAGATGCGGCCTTCCATGGGCTGCGTAGTATTGAAGAACTCAAATTTGTTCTCGGTGGCTATGATGTCGATTCGGAATGGCCATCGAAAAGCAAGATTTCATTCCTCCAGTTCTTTGCCCCTGATGCTTTCAATGAAGGGCGCCGCCTCTCCGATCATGCTGCCCTTCTTTGGGAAGCATTCTCCCAGCTAAGACCTCCCGAATTGAAGAAGGGAAAAATGACTCGAATTCCGTTTGAATTACCAATGATGCATGTCGCTCATACCGTGGAATCGATCCTTAAAGAATTAGCCAAGAGCAAGGATTGGGATGCTGCACTGAAACGAAAAAACCTACTTAATACCATCGCTAAGACAAAGTTTACTGACTTTCTGCGAAGGCTACTGCCACCTCGTTTGGACATCCATGACAAATCCCTCTGATTCATATTGCGTCAGGGAGGATGCCTTTTGGTCAAGGGCTGCCCTTTTATTAGAGGGCAGCAGGAGTAAAAAACGACCGACTAATTTTCGCAATGTACGTATCAACTGGGGGCGAGGTCGGCTCGCCTGTTTCTCGTCAGTGGCTTCAGTTATCGCGCAATTCTGTGCACTCAATGACCTTAAGCTGGAAGCCCTTGAGAGGTTTATGGCTGAATATTTTGGTTGTGATGAATGGTATCAATCCGCCTTCAGTAACAAAAATTTGTCGCCTTTGGCTGACCTTCTCGATGAGCCGTTGTCGATAGTCAAGACCGTAAGTATCGATCGCTTTGATTTGCCAGTGTGTTTTGGTGAGTTTGATTTTGTCGCCGAGCGCAAACATTGCATCTCATATTGCCCGGAGTGCATTTTAAGCGGATACCACGGCGCGTTTCACGAAGCCGCTTGGTTGTATCGATGTCCCATCCATGGGGAACCAGTCAAACGGGTTTCGGTTGACAGTGGACATGGTGCGTATGTGAAAAAATTGACTGAATTGCTACGTGGAGCCTGTGCTCGCTGGCCTGATGTTTGGGGGGCAGAATTCGAGAGCCGAGATGTACACAAACTCAATCAGTTGATGCGCTGGTTGGATGCGGTGCACGATCAGGTAACGCAACTCCGCATCCAGAATGTAGATTCTACTGGCGATGCTCTTTATTCTTTTAATAATATTGATACCTTATTGGGAAGGCTAGATGTAATTGAGCCCATTCCACCAGAGCTCATAGATATTATTGTCGCCCCCCCAATTCGGCAGCAACAGATACGGGTAGAGGTGAAGTTTGAAGCAGCAAGCAGGATTAAATCGATAAGCAAGCGTTTCCCTCTTGCGCACTTGCTGCGCTTCTATAACAAATATGCCATTGTTATTGGACGTCATCTATCATCGAGACTTATGGCGATTCGTGAGATCGAGCGCCTACAGAAGGAACATGCAGTATGTTGTTGCCACTGGTCATGGGATCGGTATGTTGGTTGGGAAAAGATTTGTCCGGGTGAGAAGAGCACCACTGAGCTGTTGTGTCCCTACAAATATGTTATTAAAGAACTGAAAAACCATTGGATAGATTTTGTATCCAGTGATGCGACTCCGCAGGAAGTTTCAAAATTTGAAGCTAACTTCTTATATGCGTGTGGAGAGGTGCTTGACAATAATCTGGGATGCATCCCAGATCCTCCATTTGAAGTTCCAGATATTCGTGGGCTTTCACGCTATATATTGTTGCCAAAGTTGACGCTGGAAAAAGACGTTGAATTTGTACTGGAATCACTATTAGTGGGTCAGGCCACCGCTCATTTTGAGCAACTGACTACGTGGCTATCCTCAATCACCAACGAACGCATCACCCATATCGCGACCACGCTTGGAAACACAAACCTATTTCTAAGTGATAATGCTGCATGGGTTTCTACATGGAATAGTCTTGAAAGACATTCGGTCGATCCCGTGGCACGATGGAAAGAAGGGCAATTCTTTAATCAACGGCTATCGGTACATCATCCGGTAACGTAGCACCTTTACTATTATTGGTAATTTGTTCTTCGGGGAGTAATGTCAAATTTTCCGGGGTAGGGGAGGAGGCTACTTCCGCTGTTCGGCCATTGCTGCTCTAACGGCCGGGAAATTTGAATGTCTGATTTGGTAAATAATGTGGCTGTAAATAAACTATATAGAAATAATTGATGTAACAGACTAAAACTTACAAGGAAGGAGAAAATTATGTCTGATACTCGTTTGGTTCGAATAATTAAACAAAGACACGGAATGCCTTACGTCGCCTTCGAAAGACGTAGATACTTTAGTAAAGATCTGATTACATTTGTTGATCAATCGATCATGGTACGAAAATGCAAAGCCGGAGACAATTCAATTACAGCGGTCGGCCCTGATGGATCAAGTATGTTCCAGCTATATGCGCAACCGTCGTCAAGTAGTTAGGAATGATCGATTTGCATTTCCTTCTGGTGGGTTCGACAGGTCGAGAATGTCTTTGTCACGGAAATTAGGGGAATAATGTCAAATTTAAAGAAATGATTTTCTTTAATAACCAACTGATGGCAGGAGGCGGCTTTAGCAATGGACGTTGCTTTCCACTTCAATCCCGCGAAAAACGGAGCATTTCAGAGTAGAGGTCAGTCAGAACGCCGCCTGATCGGGTTGTTGCGCCTGCTTGCAGACTTTAGCTGCGGTCCGGTCGAGGTGAATAGAGGTGTTTTTAGCAGTTGGATGTTGCAACATTGCATCGCTCTGCCCGTAAATGAGCAATGTCATCGAGCAAGAATTGAACAGGCCGAGTTCATTCTTCTAAATCGATGGCAGCAGGAATTCGTCCACGGATGGCATTGGCCAAGCGCTGACACGCTAAATAACAAGTTTCCTGACACCGACTTTATGGTAGTGAGAAATGTGTCAACACAGATTGCAGAATCTATTTGTCACGGTATGGATAAGCGTTCATATCTGCAATGTGCTTTCGAAATTTCGCGGCGTAGCGATTTGCAAAGCGCGATCTACTATGACTTGGCAGATCGATGTTATTTGTTTTCATCCATGCGTTCAGCAGCGTATTTTCTGCCTTCTGGTGCCGAGGATGACGTTGTTGCCATCTGGCGGTTACGGCGGCTAGGCTTTAAGGAGATTGAACGACTAGATGACATGCCGTCTATGGAAGACACGTTTCTCCTGATGATGCATTTGATGGACAATAAAAGCTAATCCTAAAGATTGAAAGGCAAAGGAGGGCAGTTGTTCAGCCTTATGAGGAGGCCGACATCCAGCCCTTCCTGAAACTTGCTCTAAATTTTACAGGGCATCGACACAGCAATCTTTCCTAATAAATTCATGTCATCACTTGCTGTGCGACGTAGTTGGTTTGAAACTACTGTCTTTCAATTTCTAGCGGAGACATTGTGGAAATCACACTTCCGGAAGACCATCCAGATATGAGAAGAATCGTCGAGGCTGCACATTACGACGTCACCACGACGCCCGAAATAAGCAACAGCAATTCATTGGCCAATGCGCTGACCGCAGCCCTAGGAAATGCACCAGGCACGGGCGATGACTTGAACAACATCGAGTTCCTGATGCACGTGTTGTCTGTCAATCGTGCCTCGGGTGCCATCGATGACGATGCTTTCGAACAATTACTTCAGCACATCAAAACCCGAGATGGCAGGGCCAACCTGGCCG
>JBAQDI010000013.1:0-6928 GCA_049294655.1 Azonexus sp. | reverse complement strand
CCGTCTCTTGCGATTCGTCTGCAGCAGAGAGGCGAGATTATGAAGAACTTCCTAAACTTCGTCAAGCAATTTTCAAAATCTTTTTGCTCAACGCCGCTCTAACTCCACAACCCACTACCCTCTCCCTGCCCCGCCGAAACCGCTGCGCTGCAAGGAGGTGCGCATTGTATAGATTTCCCGGATACCGTCAATACCTATTCGCAAAATTGTTTCACTCCCCTCCTCAGCCCTCCTCTGCAAAAACAAAAAAGCCGACTGCATAAACACAGTCGGCTTTTTATCAGGCTGTTTGAAGCAGGAACTCAGCGCTCCTTGGCCTCCATTGCCGCCTTGTTGATCTCAACCTTGTAGCGACTCCGCAAAGCAGCCAGATACATCTGGATTTCCTCCTGAGCTTCCAGCGTACCAATTTGGCGAAGCAATGCCTGACGGCGGGCATCATCAAGTTTCTCTCCGGCATCCAGCTTGCCGATCTTGAACAGCGCATAACCAGCACCTGGCAACTCAACCCCTGTATAAGCCGGCAGTTTGCTGACATCGGTCTTGAAGACTGCCGACACGGCTGGCGGCGGGATCAGGCGGGCATCCATCCGGGAGACGCTCTTGACAGCCCCCCAAGCCAGTTTGTCCTCACCCTTTTTCAGAGCCTCAAGACGCGCCTCCCCATCCTTTTGGGCCAGAGCTTGCGCTTCACGACGCTTGAGCAAATTTTCGATACCGGCTTTTACGCTATCGAAAGGCTGCAGTGCAGCTGCCTTGTACTCAACAATGCGGGCCGCAACCAGGGTGTTCTGGGCAACTTCAACAGCCTCGGTGTTGCGCTTGTTCTTGATCGAGTCATCAGAGAAAAGTGCTGCCAGCAGTTTTTCATTAGCCAGCGGACCGGCGGCCGGATTTGCCTGACGCCCCAACCAGTCCGATTGCTTGACCACCAGCTTGAATTTGTCAGCGGCTGGTTTCAGGCTGTCAGACTGCTCATAGACGATATTGCTGAAAGCCTCGGCAGCCTCGGCAAACTTGCGGGCAGAGGCGGCCTTCTTCAATTCCGCTTCAATTTCACCCTTTACTTCTGTCAGCGGTTTTTCCTTGCCAGGATGAATACCAGTCAGCTTGATGATATGGAAACCGAAGTCCGATTCAACAATGCCGGAAATCTCACCTTCCTTTTGCTTGAAGGCGACATCTTCAAAGGGCTTGACCATCATGCCGCGCCCAAAGAAACCCAGATCCCCCCCCTTGGCAGCCGAGCCCGGATCATCTGAATTCTTCTTGGCCAGCTCGGCAAAAGCACCCGGGGTTTTCTGAACGTCCTTGAGCACCGCCTCGGCTTTCACCTTGGCCTTGTCCTTGCCGATCTTTTCCGAACCAATCAGGATGTGACTGGCGCGACGCTCTTCCGGTTGCTGGAACTTGGCCTTGTGCTCTTCGTACCAGGACTTGATCTCGGCATCACCAACCGCCAGCTGGGCGCCAATGGTTTCCATCGAAAGCACGACATATTCGGCCTTGGCCTGCTCGGGTACAGCAAACTGCTTGCTGTTTTCGTCGTAGAACTTCCTGACATCCCCATCGGCCAACTTCACCTTGTCGAGATAGCTGTCCGCCGCAAAACGGAATTCCATGACTTCGCGCTTTTCAGTTTGCAAGGCCAGCACACGCTCAGCGACAGTTTTCGCCGTCACCCCGGACTGACCGATAGCCCCTGCCAGTTGCTGCAGCGTCAGATCCTGACGCAACTGTGCCTCGAAGCCGGCCGACGTCATCCCCTGTCCACGCAAGGCGGTCTCGTAACGCTCGACCGAGAACCGGCCATCAACCTTGAAGGCATCGATCGATCCAATCGTATTGCGAATGGCTTCGTCACCCACCAGGAGGGACTTTTGGCTAGCCTCCTGCAACAACAGACGCTGATTGATCAGGTCATCGAGAATCGCGCTGCGCGCTTCGGGAGTATCAAGCAACTTGGGATCGAGTTGACCGCCCAGTTGCGCCCGCAGCTTTTCCTGCTGTTCGCGTACGGCCTGCTGAAACTGCGGCTGAGTGATCTTGATATCGCCAATCTTGGCCACATCGTCACCGGTACCCACGCTACGCACATAGGACTCGACGCCAAAGAAGGCAAATGGCAGGGTAATCAGTGCCAGAAAAATCTGGACGATCTTTTTGTTGTTCCGGACTGCGTCAAACATGAGAGGACAAACCCTTCGGATGCAATATAAGAAGCGGACCCATGCCCGCCTTCACTTGAAACGGATGGCTGCTTTTAGCCAAACGCTAATGATACCGTAGTTTTTGCGCCCCCAATTTGGTGCAATCAGGGGTTTTCGATCAGGGCACCAAGGCGACGCACAGCATCGTCGATTTCCGGCGTGTGCGGATTGCCGCAATTGAGACGCAGGCAGTTGCGGTACATGCCGCTGGCGGAAAACAGCTCGCCAGGCACAAAGGAAAGATTTTCGGCAACCGCCCGCTCGTGAAAACGCGAGGCATCGAACGCTTCAGGCAACTCCACCCAGAGTACGAAACCGCCCTGCGGCCGGGCAATCCGGGTCGTCGCCGGAAAATAACGGCTGACCGCCGCCCGCATGCTCTCGACCTGACTTTCGTAGCTGCGCCGCAAATTGCGCAGATGCCGCTCGTAGGCGCCGGACTCCAGATACTCAGCGAGCACATGCTGGGTCAGAGGATTAGTGGCACCACTGGTAATCGTCTTCTGCAGCGCGATTGCCGAACGGTAGCGTCCGGCCGCGACGAAGCCGATGCGCAGCGAAGGCGTCAGGCTTTTCGAGAAAGAAGAACAGAGCATCACATTGCCGGTCGTATCGAAGGCCTTGATCGGCCATGGCCGCTGACTAGCGAAATGCAGGTCGCCGTAAATGTCATCCTCGATTACCGGCACGCCACGGCTGGCGGCCAAGCTTGCCAGAAGGCGCTTTTTCTCGTCCGGCATGACGCTACCGAGTGGGTTGCTGGCATTCGGCACCAGCAGACAGGCGGCAACGGCGCCATCTCGGGTCGCCAGATCGAGCGCCTCGACCGAAACACCGGTCTGCGGGTCGGTCGGAATTTCCAATGCCTTCAGGCCCAGCGTTTCGAGCAACTGCAGCATCAGGTAATAAGCCGGCGATTCGACGGCCACCGTATCGCCGGGCTTGGTCACCGCACGCAGACAAAGACCGAGCGCCTCGGTACACGAATTGGTAATGACAAATTCCTCACCAGCCAGCGGCCCGCCCCAGGCCAGCGACCGGCGAACGAGTTGGCGGACCAGCGCCGGCTCATCCATATTGATATGGCTGCCACCGTCGAGGAGTCTCGGCTGCCGGCGGGCGATACCGGCATACAAACGACGCAATGCCGCCAAGGGCAGCAACGATGGCGCCGGCAGGGCGGCAGCAAACGGAGCCATGCCCGGCTTGGCACCGGATTGCAGAACACGCACCAGGCGCTGCGAGACATCGACCGGCACCGGCTCGACCGGCGGCGGACGAAGCACCGGCTGGGCCCGGGCCGGCTCGACCCGGCGCACAAAATAGCCAGACTGTGGCCGGGCCTCGACCAGCCCCCTGCCCTCCAGCTGATGCAAGGCCTGCACGACCGTCGATACCGACAAACGCTGCTCCACGGCCAGACGCCGCACCGAAGGCAGGCGATCACCGTGGCGCAAACTGCCAGCGCTGATCATGCCTTCCAACTCGGCAGCCAGTTTTTCGTAACGCAACAGTTCCGCGGTCATGTGCACCCATACAGTTCACGTCAATACCGACCAATACAGTTCAACAAATCAACAACTGTGTTGGTCACAATATATGTTTATTGAGACTGTATCACTCGCCTCCCCCAACCTAAACTTTCCGCACCAGCAACAGCGGAGAGGGCGATGAAAAACAGTGAGATCCATGTCCGGAAAAACAAGCCTCTAGGCCTGCGCCGCGCCATGATTATCCGCTGCACGGCCGGCACGGTCTGGATCACATCCCCGGGAGAAAGCCAGGATATTTTCCTGTCGACCGGGCAAAGCCATCACTGCCAAGGCAACGGGCTAATGCTGATCGAAGGAGTCAGTGAAGGATGGATACGGCTGGAAAAGTGTGAGCAACCGGCCCTCTGGCAACGCACCCGGACAGCCGCCGGGCGACTCTGGCGAAAAATGCTCAGTCGAACAGATCGGGCTGCATCGGTGCCAGGTTAGTACGTTTGACGGTCAAGCGCACCGGCTGCCCCTGCCGGCCGATCGCCTCGACCACCATGCAGCCGCCGGAAGCTTCAGCGAGCACGCGGACGTTACGCATCGAGCGCCGGCTGCGCCCACGATAAGTCGCCAGCATGCCGGCCGGAGGCAACCAGGCTGAGTTTGCGCGCGACATTCGGTGGCCTTTCGTCCTTCTTCGATAGCCCAAGCCTACCCCGGATAAAACTTTTTTCGAATACTGTACATCCATACAGCTTTCGGTTATTCTGCACCTGAACGACAAACACTGTTCATCCATACAGTTACCGACAAACGAAGGAGTTACCCCATGAAACGTCTTCAACACTGGTTCGACCTGATTGCCGGCATTGCCCATGACGAACAAGCCCGCCTCGAACACGCCCGCGCCATCTTCAGTGCCCGCGGCCCCGACGTGGATGCCCTGCAAACTCCCGCCTGCTGGCGCCGGCGCGCCCGCATCTGTCTCGCCTGAAACTGAGTCGCGCTCAAAAGACCCTGCACGGGCGGTTATCATGGCGCTGAATTTTCAGACCCTCCGCCATGACCGCCACCCTGCACACCTACCTCGATGAACGCATTCGCCTGGTCGTCGGCGACCTCACCGAGCAAGCCGTCGACGCCATCGTCAATGCCGCCAACAGCAGCCTGCTCGGCGGAGGCGGTGTCGACGGCGCCATTCACCGGGCCGGTGGCCCGGCCATACTCGATGCCTGCCATGCCTTGCGGCAAAGCGACTGGCCCGACGGATTGCCGACCGGCCAGGTAGCCATTACCACGGGCGGCAAATTGCTGGCGCCTTACGTCATCCACACTGTCGGCCCGATTTATGGTCAGCATGGTGGCAACGAAGCGGCGCTACTCGCCGCCTGCTATCGCAACACACTTGAACTGGCGGGCAGACTCGGCCTGAGACGGATTGCCTTCCCGGCCATTTCAACCGGCGTTTACGGCTACCCGCCGGAGCTGGCCGCCGTGGTCGTTTCGCGCACTTTGAGCGAAGTTCTCGCCAGCGGCCTAGCGATCGACGAGATCAGGCTAGTGTTCTTCAATGCCCAGCAACGGGAAAGCTTCGTCGCCCACCAGCAATTTCCTCGCTAAAGCGCGCCCAACCCATTGTCCGACGACCACCCTGCGGCATAATTCAGACTTCGGCCAGAAGCGGCAATCGAGCCGCTCGCCAACACCTATCCGGAGACAGTACATGCAGCGCATCGACATTGACAGCGCCATCCGCCTGCACACCCAGTGGCGGCGCCAGTTCATGAATGCCTTTGCCGGCGGCGACTACGCCGACATGCCGCTTTCCGAACATCGCGGCTGCACGCTGACCAAGGCGCTTGCGGGAGCCACAGTCTGTGCTGCG
Source organism: Azonexus sp. (assembly GCA_049294655.1). Taxonomy (GTDB): domain Bacteria; phylum Pseudomonadota; class Gammaproteobacteria; order Burkholderiales; family Rhodocyclaceae; genus Azonexus. Next base: position 1,352 of record JBAQDI010000013.1, on the reverse strand, counting down.
GACAGTACCGAATTCGCCCGGCTCGTCAGCATTCACGACCGCTTCCACAGCCTCGCCAACGATATCGTCGAACTCAGCAACAATGGGCTCGGCGACTCAGCCGACCTGCTGTTGCCGGAACTCAACGAAGCCTCGCACCAGCTCGTTGGCGCACTCGACAAACTGCGCGAATACTGTGACCGCTAGCACTGTCAAAACAGTCGACCATTCGAAACAGCTCAATAATCGCCTGCCATGAGCCTGCAATCCGTCCGCGACTTCTTTGCCGCCCACCAGCTCGACATTCCAATCATTGAACTGGAAGTCAGCACGGCCACGGTGGCATTGGCTGCCGAAGCACATGGCGTCGAACCCGGCCGTATCGCCAAGACCCTGGCTTTTCGCATCAACGGTGGCCAGGCGATCCTGTTGGTCGCACGCGGCGACGCGCGCATCGATAACCGAAAATTCAAGGACTGTTTTGGCAAAGGCAAGATGTTACCGGCTGAGGAAGTCGTCGAACTGACCGGGCATCCGGTCGGCGGCATCTGCCCCTTCGGCCTCGCCAATGACCTGCCGATCCACCTCGACCAGTCGCTGCAGGCTTTCGACGAAGTCCTGCCCGCCGCCGGCGCCATCCACAGCGCGGTCCGGCTCAGCCCGGCATTCCTGGCAGAAATTACCGGCGGCCACTGGGTCGATGTCTGTCAGTCGGTATAGACCGCAAAGCAGACAAACTCGCCAGGCAATAAAAAAGGAACTCCGCGGAGTTCCTTTTTGTATTCTGCGAGCCGGCGAATCAGCCCACCCAGCGCCGCGCATTGCGGAACATGCGCATCCACGGCGAATCCTCGCCCCAGCTCTCCGGGTGCCAGGACATCTGCACGGTACGGAAGACGCGCTCCGGGTGCGGCATCATGATCGTGAAGCGGCCATCGGCCGTCGTTACCGCCGTCAAGCCATTCGGCGAGCCGTTCGGGTTGTACGGGTAGACTTCGGTCGGCTCGCCCTTGTTGTCGACGTAGCGCACAGCGGACAGCACCTTACCTTGGTCCTCGGCATTGTCGAAGACCGCCCTGCCCTCGCCGTGCGAAACGACGATGGGCACTTGCGAGCCTTCCATGCCGGCGAAGAAGATCGACGGCGAATCGAGGATTTCGGTCATCACGAAACGCGCCTCGAACTGCTCGACCTGGTTGCGACGGAAAGCCGGCCAGTGTTCGGCGCCCGGGATGATGGACTTTAGCGCGCTCATCATCTGGCAACCGTTGCAGACGCCGAGAGCGAAGGTGTCCTTGCGATTGAAGAAGGCAGCGAATTCGTCGCGGCAGCCGTCATGCATGAGGATGGTCCGTGCCCAGCCAAGGCCGGCG
>JBAQDI010000012.1:0-5569 GCA_049294655.1 Azonexus sp. | reverse complement strand
CCTGCCGGCCCCGCCGGCCCCACGCGCCGCCCCGGCCATCGCCGCCGCGCCAACCCTGAGCATCAATGTCAGCGGCCCGGCCCAGGCCAAGATCGGCGACAAGATCAATGTCGCGCTGAACGCCCAGGGCGGCCAGCCGATCAACACCCTGAGCCTGACCGTGGCCTACGACAGCGACGCACTCAAGCCGCTCACCGTCAGCGAGGGCGACCTGCTGCGCCGGGGCGGCGTCAAGGGCAGCTTCGACTGGAAGATCGATGCCGCCAGCGGCACGCTCAGCGCCGACCTGGCAACCGAAAGCGGCACTTCGGCAAACGCTGTCGGCAGCATCGCCAACCTGCAGTTCGAGGTCATCGGCGGCCAGGGGCCAGTGCTCATCAACGCTTCCGGCATCAGCGCGACGGGGGCCAGCGGCGCCATCCCGGTAGCCAATCCGCCGGCCCTGTCGATTGCCATCCAGCCCTGAGCATGAGCTTCCACAACCACCGTCCGGATGGTCGCGGCTTTACGCTGATCGAACTGATCATCACGGTGGCCATCGTCGGCCTGCTCGCCTCGATCGTCGTGCCGATGGCTGAGGTCGCCATGCAGCGCAGCCGGGAGCGCGAATTTCGCGATGCCCTGCAGCAGATCCGGACGGCCATCGACGCCTACAAGGAGGCGGTGGATGACGGCAAGATTCTCGCCGAGGCGCAGAAATCGGGCTATCCGGAAAACCTGCAGGTTCTCGTCGACGGGGTCGACGATGCGAAAAGTCCCGGCAAGTCACAGAAAATGTATTTCCTGCGCCGCATCCCGCGCGATCCCTTTGCCACCGACCCGGGCAAGTCGCCGGCCGACAGCTGGGGCAAACGCAGCTACGCCAGTCCGGCCGATGCGCCAAGCGAAGGCAGCGACGTCTATGACGTCTACAGCCGCTCCAGCGCGGTCGGCCTGAACGGCATTCCCTACCGCCAATGGTGAGCGCATGACAGCCCCTCCTTCGCTACACCACCTCCGGCGCGGTTTCACGCTGATCGAGCTGGTCGTCGTTCTGGCCATCGTGGCCTTGCTGCTGGCCCTGGCCACGCCGCGCTATTTCCATCGCGTCGACAAGTCGAAGGAAACCATACTCAAGGCCAACCTGGCCGCCACCCGCGATGTGCTGGACAAATTTTACGGTGACAACGACAAGTATCCCGAGCAGCTGGAAAGCCTGGTCGACAAGAAGTACCTGCGCAGTCTGCCCTATGACCCGATTACCGAAAGCTCGACCACCTGGATCATCGTGCCGCCCGACTCGCCGGACAAGGGGGGCGTCTTCGACATCCACAGCGGTGCGGAAGGGAACGCTTCTGATGGCACGGCATACAGTTCCTGGTAAGCAATCCGGCTTTACCTATATTGCCGTGATGATCGGCATCGCCATCATGGGGGCCGGCCTGGCGGCCGTCGGCACGGTCTGGCACACGATGGTCCAGCGCGACCACGAGAAGGAACTGCTCTATGTCGGCCAGCAGTTCCGGCTGGCGCTGAAGCGCTACTACCTGGCCCACCAGCGCTACCCCGTCAGCCTCGAAAAGCTGGTGCAGGACGATGGCACGGTGGCCGTCAAGCATCACCTGCGCAAGCTCTATATCGATCCAATGACCGGCACGACCGATTGGGGCATCGTCAAGCTGCCGAATGAGCAGATTGTCGGGGTGTACAGCCGTTCCGAGGAAAGCCCGCTGAAAATGGCCGGCTTCCGGACGCGCGATACGCTGTTCGAGGAAAAGGGGAAATACTCCGAATGGGTGTTCATGGCCGACGGACAAACCGCCCCGGGCGAAGCGCCGCCGGCGTCACAGGCCCCTGCACCGACCAGCCTGCAGCCCGCCAGCCGCTTTCGTTAGTGGCTCGCCAGACGGGCCAGCACCGACTCGACCAGATCGACGATAACACTCTCGGAAGAGTCGTCCTTGACGATGAAATGATCGGCCCCGCAAATACCGGCCGCTTCCCGGTACTCGGGCAGGTCATAGCTCGTCACCAGACAGACGACGGCGTCCAGGTCGCTCGACTTGATCATTCGGGTCGCCTCCAGGCCATTGCGGCCGGGCATCTTGATATCCATGAAGATCAGGTCATGGTGCCGGGCCATGCCCTGGAGGACGGCCTGCTCACCATCGACCGCCTCTTCGATTTCCATCCGGGGAAAACGGCGTTCCAGCACCGACTTCAGGGAATGGCGGAAAACCGGATTGTCTTCAGCGATCAGTGTCTGGAACATTATTGGCTCACACTCCGTGTTTGATAATGCTCGTAGTAGCGCATCACCTTGGGAACATAGCTGACCGTCTCGCGATACGGCGGGATCTGGTTGCCGTATCGGGCAACGGCGTTTTCACCGGCATTGTAGGCAGCGACGGCGAGGCGCTTGTCACTGTTGAACATTTTCAACAGATCACGCAAATAGCGCGCTCCGCCCTGCACATTCTGGACCGGATCCATGGCATCGGCCACCCCGTAGCGCTGGGCCGTACCCGGCATCAACTGCATCAGGCCACGCGCCCCTTTCGGCGAGACGGCGGCCGGGTTGTAGCCGGACTCGACGGAAATCACGGCATGCAGCAGGGAACTCTCCAGGCCATAGGTCTGGGCGGTCTGCTCGACCACCTGATCGAAGCGGGCCTTGGCGAAACCCACCCGGGGAGCGCGCCGGTCACTGCGCGTGACCAGGCTGACAATGGATGGCACTTCGTCGGCCAGCAGCACCGTATAGCGCTGATCATCCGTGATATTGCTGAGCGAAACAGCGCCGTCATCCGAGGTATAAACATAGATTCCGCCAGCCGTGGCAGCGCTGGGCGCAGCAAGGCCCAGCATGCTCAGCACACTGAAACAGAACAGGCGGAAAAACCAGCGATGCGGCACGAAACCATCTCCTTCGGCAAAGATTCGGCAGATGTCCAAAAATAGGGTTTTTGCCTAGTGCCGACAATAGGGCAAATACTGTATATTTTTTCCAGCCGTAATCATTTGTGACCAGCCGTTAATAAATATAAAGCCAGTCCCTCCCACAGAGCCCCGCCAGGATGCAAGCAATGGACATAACAAGCATCGAAAAGGCAAAGCAGCAATGGCAATTCGTCGCTGATGCCATCCCCATCCTGATTTTCCTGATTGATCAACACGGCAGCATCATCCGCGCCAACCGCACCCTGGAGCGCTGGGGGCTGGGTGATGTGCTCTCGATCAAGGGCCAGTCCGTGCACGGCACGCTGCATCCGCACTGCAGCACCGAAAATTGCCCGCTCCTGGCGCTCGAACGCGAAGCGCTGGCCGAGATGTTCCTGGGGCGCCGGACCCGCCTGGACACGTTCGATCCACTGCTCGGCCGGCATCTTTCCATCAACATCCAGCCCATTCTTCCCGGCAAGGGCCAGAAGGAACTGCTGGCCGTAGTCTCGATCGACGACATCAGCGAACTGAAACGCTCCAAGGAGCACATCCAGGAACTGCAGGAAAACCTTCGCCTGCGCATCGAGCAGGAAATGGTCAAGCGCCTCGAAGTCGCCGATGTACAGACCCGCTTGCTCAACATCCTGAGCAAGACCCCGAATTTCATCGCCATGGCGGCGCCGGACGGTACCCTGCTCTATCTCAACAATGCCGGACGGGAGATGCTGCATCTGGACGAAAGCACCGAGGTCGATCAACTGACGATATTCGAATGCCAGACCCCCGAGGCGCGCGCGGCCATGCTCGAGGAAATCCTGCCGGTGGCGGCGCGGGTCGGCATGTGGAGCGGCTCGTCGACGCTGCTGACCCGGGATGGCATCGAAGTGCCGACCAGCCAGGTGGTGATTGCCGATTGCGGCAGAAATGGCGAAGCCGAGAGCTTTTCCATCCTTGAGCAGGACATGACCGCCTGGGTCCGCTCGGAAACCGCCCTGCGCAATTCCCAGGAAGAGTTGCGGCACCTGTCGGCGCAATTGCTCAACGTGCAGGAAGATGAACGCCGGCGCATTGCGGCCGACCTGCATGACGTGATCGGCCAGACCCTGAGCGTCATCAAGCTGTCGATCGACGATACGGCCTGCCTGGTCAGCAAGGGGGCGAGCGCCGAGGCGGCGGCCACCCTGGCCATCCTGAGCACCAGGATCAAGGATGCGCTGGTCGAGGTGCGGCGGATCTCGATGGATTTGCGCCCGACGACGCTCGACGACCTGGGCATCCTGCCGACCCTGTCATGGTTCTTCCGCGAATTCGAAGCGGCTTGCCGCAACATCAAGATCATCAAGGAAATCAGCGTCGCCGAAAGCGATATCCCGGCCCCCCTGAAGACCACCATTTTCCGTCTGCTGCAGGAGGCCACGGCCAACATCGTCAAGCACGCCAAGGCCGACCAGATTCATTTTGGCCTGATCCTCGGCACGCATACCCTGCAATTGACGATTTCCGACAATGGTCAGGGCTTCGAGCCGGCGCAGATGCTCGCCGGCAGGAACCCGGGGCAGGGCCTCGGTCTGCGCAGCATGAAGGAACGGGCCCGTCTGAGTGGCGGCAGTTACGCCCTCAATTCCGAACCCGGACGCGGCACCAGTATCCGGGTCGCCTGGCCGCGGGTTGGAGCCAAGCCAGCCGGCATCGACCAGAAGTAAGTCAGAAAACAGCTTTTCGCGCACTTCGGGGTGTCAATCGACCTATTGGAGAAGGCAGCATGGCTAGAAAAAAACGCATACTTCTTGTTGAAGACCACACCTTGCTGCGCGCCGGTCTGTGTGCCTTGCTGGCGCAGGATCAGGATCTCGAAATCGTCGGCGAATCGGACAACGGCCGCGATGCGCTGCGCAGCATCGGTGCGCTCAATCCTGATCTGGTACTGATGGATCTGTCGATGCCCGGCATCAATGGCATCGAAGCAATAGGCAACATCAAACGCCGCCACCCCGAGACACGGATTCTGGTGCTGACCGTGCACAAAACCGAGGAATACATCCACGAAAGTCTGCGCGCCGGGGCCGATGGCTACATTCTCAAGGACGCCACCCACGCCGAATTGCGTCTCGCCATCCACAGCATTCTCGACGGCAAGACCTATCTCAGTCCGGACATTTCCTCGAAGGTCATCAACAGCTTCCTGCTCGGCGGCAGCCGGCTGACCGGGCTGAACGGCGGCAATGCCAGCAGCCCCTGGGAAACACTGACCCACCGGGAACGGGAGGTACTCAAGCTGGTCGCCGAGGGCAATACCAACCGGCTGATCGCCGATTACCTCTGCGTCAGCATCAAGACGGTCGAGAAGCACCGCTCCAATCTGATGAAAAAACTCGACCTGCACAATGCCTCGGCCTTGACTGCCTATGCCCTGGAGAAAGGCCTCTGCGCCTTTTCAGCAGTGAATAGCCTGTAGTTTTATTAGTCGGGAGTGGTTAGGGCGTGTTCACAGTAAGCAGCGGGCGGCGCAAGGGGTTGGCGGGGATGCAGTGCAAGGCGCCGGTCGCGCCGTGCAGTGATCTGCACAAGCGAGCGGCAACGCCGCAATGCGCCCCGCCAACCCCTTGCCCTTCGGGTTTGCCGTGGCGGGTGGTCGCCGGCGTTGCTC
>JBAQDI010000011.1:0-104301 GCA_049294655.1 Azonexus sp. | reverse complement strand
GCTCAAGCATCTTCTTCGCGGCCGCTTCGAGTTTGTCGGCCTGGTGGGCGAAGTCGGCGCGTGTGCCACTCTTGGCTTTGGACGCGTTGCTCGGCAGCTTGACGCCATCGATGGCGAACATCTCCCGGCCGATCAGGCCTTGCCGGTCGCAGAGGTAGAGCACCTGGGCAAAGAGCTGGGCGACTTCCTCGTCGAGGTTGGAAACGAAGGCGGCCAGCGTCGTAAAGTGCGGCGCGGAGTCGCCGCTGAGGGCGATGAAGGTGACGTGTTCGCGGCACAGCCGCTCGATGCCCCGACTACTCACCACGCCCTGGGCGTAGGCGCAGAGAATGACCTTGAGCAACATCCCCGGCGGATAGGCGCAGGCGCCGCTCTGGTCATTGCGGTAACGGGGGTCGAAAAGGGATAGGTCGAATTCGTGGTCAAGCAAGTGATGTACGGCATGCTCGAAACTGCCTGGCAGGAGTTGCTTCTCCAGATCGACCGCCAGGAACCTCGGGCTGGTGTCGATTGCTTTGTAGCGGGCCATTACCGTCTCCTGAAGTCGTCTTCAGGTTTGAACCTTGTTATTCCATATGGTTCACGGCACGATGACGGGATGAATACTATTTTTCTACAGCGTCGTTAGGCGTCATTGAGAGCCCCTCTGCCATGACCAATTGGATCATTCAGCTGGAAGTGTCACCACCCTTTGAACGGCCTCATCAACGAGGCTTTGTCGTCTGTGTGCAAATCGACGAGGAGCACAGAGATAAACTCTCTGCTCGTTTCTGGAAGCAAGAGTTCCAAGGAATGGACTGGATGCAAGATCCCACTCCATGAACTCAGAACAACGCCACCTTCCGAACTGTCGCCTTTGATCGCAATGAGCATTTTGAATCCGATTCGCGACGGTGCGCTTCCGATAGCTCTGGCAGGAGACTTTGGCTATATCCATCCAACAAGATTCAAGCTATTCATTCAGTCCGGTTTCAACTCGTGCAAGCTGGAGTGGGTCGACCAGTTGCCAACCGAGTGGCAATCGATAGGAGCAGCCATTCAAGCCCTGGAAAGTATCTGGACCGGAAGCCGCGATGACGCCTAACCTTCCGCTCCAGGGGACGCCCGAGAAGCTGCGCTTCTCGGTACCCTCCGGCCTTCGGCCTCCGGTCGCCCCTGAGCTAGCACGTTGAGGCTGTAGAAAAACCAGAAAATGTCGGTTTTCACAATCACTCCAGAATCGACGATCATCGTCTCTGGAGACAATAAATCACCCCTCAGTTTCCTGAGTGATGTTTATCTACGGCGTCGTTAGCCCCCTTGATTTAGGAGAACCCATGTCTGTCGCCTACTACGTGGTATTGGATATTGAAGAACCCGGATTCGACCCCTTTGTCAATGGCAAGGCGGTTGCACGCGCATCGGAAGAATTGGATGCGCTGTGTCACAGAACGGGATTGCAAACCTTGGATTCATTCATGGGGCAATCCATGGACGATTTTGAAGATCTCCTGGACGAAGACATTGAACTTCCTGATGGCGACGACGGACTAGCCAAGTGGTTTGAGCCAGCAGAGGGAATTGCCCTGATCGAATCAATCATCTCCGCAATCAAGCAGAGTGTCGCGTCGGTGCCTTCTGCTGACGCAGTGTTGGAAGACCTGGAGGAATACAAAGGAGTACTTGAGCAGGCGCTCAAAATCAAAGCCAAGTGGCGCCTTGCCTTGGATATCTGAGCTTCTCGCCCATGCTTTCAGGGACTCCAGTCATGTGCAGATGAAAGAAATCAACAGCTACCCACTCGTCGCCGCACCGGAGCGGGCCGCGAAGATTCGTGATGGATTCCTACAGGTTCGAGCGGGCATGTCGCCTGCTGAGGTAATGGCGATTCTCGGTGAGCCCGATGAGATACATCCTCTTTACGAGCCACGAGTTAAGAGTGCCGAAGTCATCGGCTGCACGCACTGGTATGTCATTCGGCGATTGGCCAAACATGGGAGTGTCGATGAAAAGCAGGAGTCGCTGGTTCGCGTAAGTTATAGCCTCAATGATCGAGTTTCCAAGATCGATGCGTGGGGCCTGTAGCGTGCCGCTCAACCCAGCGCTCACCCCTTAGACTATGGACTTGATGTCGAATGATTGAGTACCGCGAAAACCAGGCACTTGAGCCTGTCGAAATTGCTCGTGTCTTCGAGGCATCGGGTATTAACCGACCAACCAAAGATATTCCGCGCATTGCGCAAATGTTTGCCAATGCAAACCTTGTCATTTCAGCATGGGACGGCGCCCGCTTGATTGGCCTATGTCGGGCGCTGACGGACTACAGCTATTGTTGTTACCTCTCCGATCTTGCCGTTGACGTCAGCTATCAGAAGCATGGCATCGGCCGGGAGTTGATTCGGCGCACCCAGGCCATTATTGGCGATGAGGTATCCCTGATCCTGATGTCGGCGCCCGGTGCGATGGCCTATTACCCCAAGGTCGGTTTTGCCTTGGCAGATAACGCTTATGTCATTCGGCGGAAGCGTTGAAAATGCCCGGCCCTGCGGTCAATACGGGCGCTCCGCCGAAAAGCCGGCGCATTGCCGTTTATCCTGGGTCAGGGGCTGCCTGCCCGTACCCCGCCGCCTGATGGCGAATCAGGTTGCTGTGCGGGACAGCCAACGCAACAGTGTGGCGAAGAGCAGTTCCGGATCGACCGGCTTGGCGATGAAGTCGTTCATGCCGGCATCGAAGCAGCGTTTTCTGTCTTCGGCGAAGGCGTTGGCGGTCATGGCCAGGATGGGCACTGTCGCACCTTTGGGCATCTGGCGGATGCGCCGGGTGGCTTCCAGACCGTCCATGTTGGGCATCTGCATGTCCATCAGGATCAGGTCGTAGTCGTTGCTGGCAACCCGGTCGATGGCGCCGAAGCCATCTTCGGCGGTATCGACGTTCAGCCGGACATCGCCGAGCAGTTCCAGCGTGACTTCGCGGTTGATCGGTTCGTCCTCGACCAGCAGGATGCGCCGGCCGGCGTAGTTCTGGTTCAAGGTGTGTTCGGCCGACTCGGCAGCGGGGGCTATCCTGGCGACCGGGCTGTCGCCGCCTTTTTTCAGGCAGGCGGTGAACCAGAAGGTGCTGCCGACGCCGGGTTCGCTGGTCGCGCCGGTCTGGCCGCCCATCAGGCCGGCCAGCTTTCGGGTAATGGCCAGGCCGAGGCCGGTGCCGCCGTATTTGCGGGTTGTCGAATTGTCGGCCTGTTCGAAGGCGGAATACAGTTTGCTCAGGGTTTCCGGGGTAATGCCGATCCCGGTGTCCTGAACTTCAAAACGCAGCATGGCCTGCTCGGCGGTTTCGTCTTCGAGCCGGATGCGCAGGGTGATCGTGCCGCTCTGGGTGAATTTGACGGCGTTGCTGGCGTAGTTGAGCAAGGCTTGCTGGATGCGCGGCGAGTCGCCCAGCAGGCCGTCCGGCATGGGCTGGATCTCGGTGAGCAGCTGCAGTTTCCTGGCCTCCAGTTGCTCGTTGAGTATCGAGGCAATATTGGCCGCAATGCCGGGGATGTTGACGCTGGCTTCTTCCAGGACAAATTTGCCGGCCTCGATTTTCGACAGGTCGAGGATGGCATTGATGATGCCGAGCAGGTGCTGCCCGGACATCTCGATCTTTTCCAGCCGTTCTGCCTGCTCCGCCGGCAGGCCCGCGCGGCGCATGACGTGGGTGAGGCCGGTGATGGCATTGAGCGGCGTGCGAATCTCGTGGCTCATGTTGGCCAGGAAGGCGCTCTTTGCCTGGTTGGCTGCCTCGGCGGCATTGCGCGCCATGACCAGGTCGCGGTTGGCAATTTCCAGCTCGCCGGTGCGTTCCTGGACCCGCTGTTCCAGCGCTTCGGCGAGGCTGCGGATTTCGGCATAGGCGCGGCTCCGCGCATTCCATGATTTGAGCAGGGCCCAGCAGCCGAGTCCCGACAGGATGATGAAGACGGCGGCCAGGATGGTCATCTTGGCAACGTCGCGCCACCAGCCGGCCAGGATGTCGTCGGTGCTCAGGCCGACCAGGGTGATCAGCGGATGCTGGCCGACGGCCTGGTAGGAGAAGGTGCGCCGGATGTTGTCGGCGCCGGCAAAGGCTTCATAGGTGCCGCCCTGCGGATTGGCGGCGATCATCGCTTGGAATTGGGCCGATACCTTGGTCTGGCCGACGAAACCGGCCGGCGGCAGGCGGCCCAGCAGATCGAAGTCGCGGCTGGCATCGCCGCGCAGGACGACCGTCCCATGCGGGCCGACTTCGAGGTTGGCGAACATTTTTTCGAACCAGGCGATTTGTACGGGGGCAATGACGATGCCGATGAATTTGCCATCCGGGGCGTTCAGGCGGCGGGAGAAGATCAGCACCCACCGCTTGCTGATCTTGCCCAGCACCGGTTTTGAAATGACCAGCTGGCGAGCCGGGTCGTCGCGCAGCGCAAGGAAATAGTCGCGCTCGGCGATTGAAATGCCGGGCGGCAGCGTCTGGTCGGCGCCGTAGAGGATGGTGCCCTGCGCATCGGCAATGCGCAGGCCCTCGGCCATCGGCAGGCGTTGTTGCTGGCGTCGCAGGAAAGCGGTCAAGGCTTGGCCGTCGAGCCGGCCGGTGGCGCTTTGCCGGGCATATTCGTCACTGATGGTTTGCAGGCCGAGGTCAATGCGCTCGATTTCGCCGGCAATCCCCTGGGCGACCAGCCGATTGGTATTGCGCGAGGTGATCGCCGCCCGTTCCTTGTATTGCTCATAACTGGCGTATAGCGAAACAGCGACCAGCGAGGCGACAAACAGATCGGCACACAGGGTAACGACGACCAGAGTCAGGCCGGGGCGGGAAATGAAACGGGGCCAATTTGCCGGCATTGTTATTCCGGCCGGCCGGTGGCCGGCAAATGTTGCGGCCGGGAAAGTGTGTTTTCCCGGCCAAGTGGTGCGCCATTGAGCACCGAGCCGGGCTGCGGCGAACGTTGCATCATGTCCCTTGTGATGTCTGTTTTGATCTGACGGTCAGCGGGTTTGACCCGCATCCACCAGTACCCCTGAGGCAATATTATCGCTGATCGTCGATACGATCAGCGATTTTGCCGAAATTGCCGCCAAATTGTTACCAAAACATCTCGCAAACAGGCCCAAATCGTTCATGGTCAAAGGTCGGAGCGAACAGGACGGCTTGGTGTTGATCCGTTGAGTTCAATGTCATACAGTTCGGCTCGGCTGGCGTGATTCCGTATTGATGCGCGAAAAGCCGTCCAGGACCTGTAGCCAAACTGACCATCCCTTGCTTTTCTCGATGCCTTATTGACGACCAATTCAAATGTCCCAACCAGATACCCGATCCCCGTTCTCCGCCAACGAATGGCTTGGTCTTGCGCTAGGCGCGTGGCTGATTGCAGCCCTGCTTTTCTACCTGTTCGGCCTGCACGGCCCCTTTGGACGCTACTCTCTGGTCGTCTTGCTCGCGGGGCCCGGGTATCTGAGTTACAAGGCCATTGCAGAACGGGGGCGGGGTGATTCCTGATCTTCTGCGGTCGATGTCCCGACGCATGGGCGTCGCCCTGACTTTGTCGCTCGCCGGAGTCAATGCACAGGCGGCCGGCGGGACCGGCGAATACGACCTGGACTGGCCGGTACGCGGTGAACGGCTGGTCTACCATTCCTGCGGCTGCGCTGACGCGTGCTGGGTGGCCGAGGTGCGCAGCGGGCAGAGCCGGGCCGTCACGTCGCGTTTGCGCTGCGATTGCGAAAAACTGTATTTCTGGCGCCCCGGGCGGGCCGAGCAGGTGGTGGCCGAAGATTGCAGCGCCACCAACAATCAGCACAAACCCGAGGTCATCGGCGAACACATGCTGCGCCTGCGCATGGCCGGCCGTGCCCGCGGCAGGAAATGACGAGGCCGTGGGCTGGCTGACAAGGCGGCCGATTTTTGGAGCGCTATTTTTTGATTTCGTGACCGATGACCCCGCCGACGACTGCGCCGCCAACCGTACCTGCCGCACTGCCGCCCGTCAGGACGGCGCCGCCGATGGCGCCAGCGCCGGCGCCGATGGCAGTATTCTGGTCTTGCGACGACATGCCGGCACAGCCGGTCAAGGCAAGGGACAGGGCGAGGAGGGAAATGTGGAATGCCGAACTCTGGATGGTGTTCATTGGATGACCTCTGTTTGAAGTAAAGGGAGCGGCTTTAGCCGAGCTGGTGATTCGGGCAGGATTGCCGCGCCAGTGCGGCCGCGCATCAGCAAGGGGAGGGGAGCTCCCTCCTGATTAAAGGCAGCATGTCCCGATGTTTTGCCGAGGTCCGTACGGCGGCGCGCTGATGCCGTCGGCCTATCCATTTGTCTTTTAAGTCGGGCCGGGAGGCGATACCATGCGCAGCCCGGCCATTCGCCGATGTTCTTGCCTGCTGAACGCCCCATGCCATCCTTCACCTTCCTTCGCGCGCTCGTTCCCTTCGTCATTGCCGTGCTCGCGGCATCTGCTTCGGCACAGCCGCCAACGCTGGCGCCGTTTACGACCGATGGCTGCAGCATGTTTCCCGATCGCTCGTTGTGGTCGGACGCCGATTGGTGCTCTTGCTGCGTTACCCATGATCTGGCCTATTGGCGCGGCGGTACGGCGGCACAGCGGCTGGCGGCCGACGAGGCTTTGCGGGTTTGCGTTCTGCGCTCGACCGGTAGTGCCGCGCTGGCCGATCTGATGTTCAACGGCGTGCGCGTGGGCGGCGATCCGGCGGTTCTCACTTCCTATCGCTGGGGCTATGGCTGGCCTTTCGGGCGCAGCTATGCGCCGTTGACGCCGGCCGAACAGGAGACGGCGGCCGCGCTGGCGGCGCAATATCCGGGCAACAACCCGGCGCCGGCCTGCAAGAAATGAGCGGGCGCCGGGTATTTGCCGTGCTGCTCGGTCTGCTGCTCGTGGTCGGTGGCAGCCGGGCGGATGGCCCGGCATGGCGCGACGGCGACATCGTCTTCCAGACCTCGCGGTCGACGCAGAGCCTGGCTGTCCAAAAGGCAACCGGCTCGCCCTATAGCCATATGGGGATGGTTTTCATGCGCGGCAATCGGCCCTATGTCTTCGAGGCGGCCGGCCAGGTTCAATACACGCCGCTCTCCAGCTGGCTGGCCCGTGGCATTGGCGGCCATGTCGTGGTCAAGCGCCTGCGCGATGGCGAGGCGCGGCTCGATCCTTCGGCAATCGAGCGCCTGCGTCGGGCGGCCAAGGCTTTCGAGGGGCGCCCTTACGATCTGGCCTTTGCCTGGTCGGATGAGCGGATCTACTGTTCCGAGCTGGTCTGGAAAATTTATCAGCGCGCGCTCGGTATCGAGTTGGGCGGGCTGCAGAGAATCAGGGAGTTCAATCTGGGCGACCCTGCTGTGCAGCAGAAAGTCAGCGAGCGCTACGGCAAGCGGGTGCCGCTTGACGAATTGGCCATTTCGCCGGTGGCGATATTTAATTCGCCGCATCTGCTCACCGTGCTCGAGCGTTAGCCACGATGGGTGTCGATGCCCTTCTGGTCTGATTTTTCATCCCCGTCTTGATATTCCAAATGAATCACGGCACGATGTCGGCATGAAAACTTTTTCCGATCGGGCTGCTGATTCATGAACATTCCGGTTTTCGTTATTGTCATTCTGGCCATCACGGCATTGGTCGCCGTTTTCCATCTGGCAAACTTGGAACAACTCGCCCAGCTCCGGCGTTCCGGGCTCTATCCGCCGGCCGGGCAGGCCAGCATGCTCGATGTCGAGCGCTTGTTGAATAGCCACTTGCCGATCCTGGCGATGCGCTGCTATCGCGAGATTCATGGCTGCAGCCTGGAAGTCGCCAAAGAGGCGGTTGAAGTCATCGCCGCCCGGCAACAGCAGGGCAAAGGCAGCCGCCGACGGGCGCAGGTCTGAGTACGCCGCTACGTGGGCCCGAAAGCCTGGTCATGAATCGCCTTGCATTCTTCGCCATGGTTGCTTTCGTGTTCTTGCCGGGCTGTGCCATTCCCCGCTCCGTGCTGATCCACGATGGTTTGACGACGACCGTCGTGGATGCAGCCAGCCAGGCGCCGATCGCCGATGCGATGGTCTTTGCCCGGCGTAACGATCAAGGTCAGCCGCTGGTCCTGGCGCGCAGCGATGCAAACGGCCGGCTCAGCCTGCTGCCGGCGCGGGAGATCCGCTTCATCCCTTTGCTGAGCGAGGGTTCCCCCTTTCTGATGCTGACGATCTGCAAGGCCGGTTACGAGGCCCGGGCGGTGGTGACGCGCGGCGGCTGGAATGCCGATTTGGGTCCGAGCCGGGTGCATGAAGTCGAGTTCGTGCCGCTGGCCCGCTCCTCCTCGGTCGAGTCAGCCGATTGCCGGCCAACCCGGCTGGAGTGATGCGCGCGGTAATTGCCGAAGGCGCGGCAAGCAGCCGGCTCCAGCTTTCAGAACTGGAACAGGCTCAGCCCCAGGCCGAGGCGGGTCTGGCGATGGTTGTAGTCGAGCAGGGTTTCGCCGTAGCCGGTGAAAAGCTGGGCGTACCAGCGCAAGCCGCTGGGCTGGCTGGAAAAGACCGGGTGGGTCCAGTCGAACTGCAGCGAGCCGCGGTTGAAATTCTGCAGGTTGGTACGCCAGGTCAGGCTCAATGTCGCCGGGCCGGGAAACCAGTTCATGGCGATCTCGCCGCGACCGATGTAGTCGGTCAGGTCGGGATTGTTGTCGGTTCCGGGTTCGCGCAGGCGGCGATTGACACGCAGCAGCACGCCGAAATCACCGTGTTCGAGCCCGGCGCCGGCGTAGAGGCGGTTCCAGCTGCGCGATAGCGGATCGCTCTGGCCGTTCGACTGGTGGGCGAAGCCGAGCTGGATCATGCGCAGGTTCCAGCCCAGCGGCAGCGTGCCGATGCCGGCCGGTACGGGAACGATGTAGATCGCTTCCGGCTGGTAGTCGGTGCTGCGAAATGGCGATGAGTCCTGGCGATCCCAGATCTGCCACAGCGAGCGCTGGGTATAGGCGAACCACAGGTCGGCGCCGGGCAGCAGCAGGTTCTCGGCGACCTTGGCGCGCAGCGAGATCTGCAGCTTTGCCTCGATGTCACTGTATTCGGAATGCCGGGTGCCGGCCGCCTGGGTCGGGCTGCTCGGCGAGCGGTTGATATTGGTCGAGTAATGCACGGGCAGCAGGAAATTCGGCTGATAGGTGCGCAGCACGAAACTGCCGCGCTTGCTTTCCGGGTCCAGCTCCCAGGCCGTGGTCATGACCGAACTCACCTTGGCCGCCTCGCTGCTGCCCAGGCCGCGGCCGGGCAGAGCAGGTGGGGTGGCCGATTCGCTGGCCGGGGCGGTCCTTTTTGGTACGAAAGTCCGGTCGTAGCAGCTCAGGCGCAAGCGGTCATCGGCTTCGTCGGCACAGTTGCCCGGTTCGGTGGCCCGGGCTGCGCCCGGAATCGCCAGGCTGCCGAGCAGGCAGAGGGCGGCGTAGCGGCCGTGGCGGGTCAAAGCCAGGTCTGGCTGGCCAGCCATGAGGGCATTGCGGCGGGAAGGTGCGAGACCGGCATGGCGGGGTTTCCTGATGGTCAGGCCGGGCGGAGTTGCCGGCGGGGCCAGCTTAAAGCGATTCGCCCGGTTTGAATGTGCGCTGGCACACAGAGTCGGGCGGCGGCTGGCGGTGCCTCGGCCACGCCGGTTGGCATCCGGGGCGCCGGATGCGCGGCGGACATAAAAAAGCCAGGCGGTAAACGCGCCTGGCTTTGGGCTGAAGAAGGTGATTTCTCAGCAGATGTCGTCCTGAACGTTCTTTTCGACATTCCTGATCATGAAGGCGGCGAAGCAGAGGATACCGAAGGCGAAGATGGCGCCCAGCCAAGGAAATTCGTTCATTTTTTATACCCTGTTGTTGAGTTGAGGTTGGAGTTTTGCGCGCGATTTGACAATGAGGCGCAAGGAAGTTCCCGGCTTTGTGAAATATTTTTCAGGCTGGTTTTGCCGGCCAATCAGGCGGCCAGCGGAATTCCTCGCGGCATTCGCTGTCATCCAGAGAGCGTGGGCGCTGGAACAGCCCGGGTGGAATCATGAACAGCATGGACAGACCCAAGGATGAAGAAATCACCGCCCTGGCCGGTTACATCTCCGGCGGCAGCCTGCGCTGATTTTCTTTCCCGTGTTACAGGAGCAGAACATGAAACGATTCCTGGCCGCTGGCCTGCTGGCCGGCCTTATTTCTCTTCCTTGTCTGGCGGCGCTGGGGGCTGGCGAGATGGCGCCGGATTTCACGACCGAGGCCTCACTGGCCGGCAAGGTCTTGCCATTTTCGCTGAAGGCGGCCTTGAAGAAAGGGCCGGTGGTGGTCTATTTCTATCCCTCGGCCTATACCCATGGCTGCAATATCCAGGCCCATACCTTTGCCGAGAACATCGACCGGTTCAGCGCCGCCGGCGCCAGTATCGTCGGTGTCTCGCTCGACAGCATCAGCCGTCTCAAGCGGTTTTCGGCCGACCCGGATTATTGTGCCGGCAAGCTGATTGTCGCCTCGGATGCCGATGGCAGGATTGCCAAGTCCTACCAACTCAGCGTCCATGATGCGGTGGCCGGGAGCAAGGACAGCAAGGGCGAGGAAATCGATCACGGTTTCGCCGAGCGGACGACCTTCGTCGTCACGCCGGATGGCAGGATCGCTGCCACCATCGGCGGCGTGTCGCCTGACGCCAATGTCGAGAAGGCGCTGGATGTCGTGCAGCGCCTGGCCAAGGGGCGGGCGGCGACGAAATAGTGCGCCCGGCTCCGCGGTTGTCCCGGGCTGGCTTTCTGTAGTCTGTCGGCACGCTCTGCGCAGCCGATGGCAGCGGCTGGTCCGGCAACCAGCCTGATGCGCCGGGTTTGCGCTTAGTCGCGGGCGCTGCCGGCCTTGCTCGGGCTGCTGGCGTTGGCCGCCAGACGGGGCGGGTTTTTGGGCAGCCCGATTTCGTCGGCCAGGATATGGGCCGCCTCGTTGAGCAGCGCGTCCCTGGCATTCTTGCGTTCCTTGTCGCGCGCCAGGTCCTTGCTCAGCGCGCGTTCTTCGGCCTGCAGGCCATCGTCCCGGAAGTTGGCTGCAGCGCTGCCGGCTGACTTTCCGTCTTTTCTGGCGGCGTCCCGGGTCGTGCTGCGCGCTTCCTGGGCATCGCGTTCCTGGCGGCGCTCGGTTTCGTTCAGCGAAATCAGGTTTTTCTTGCGCAGCCGGGTGATCTCGGCAATGTCTTCCTGCAGATACTGAAAGTCGCGATCGCGTTTCAGGCGGCTTTCATGGCGGCTGCGCAGGGTTGGCAGTTGATCCTTGAGGCTGCTGCTGGTCGGTGCGTAGTCGGCGGCGGCGATCTGGACCCAGGGCAAGGCATTGTCGAATGCCGCTTCGCGTTGGGTCTCGGCATCTTCGCCGACCGGGAAGCGGATGTCCGGCGTCACGCCGCGCAATTGCGTGGTCCCGCCATTGATCCGGAAGAACTGGGCAACGGTCATTTTCAGCTCGCCGTACTGCGGCTTCGGGCTTTTGGTGATGCGGTCGAGGTCGATCAGGGTTTGCACCGTGCCCTTGCCGTAGCTGGTTTCGCCGATGATCAGGCCGCGCCCGTAATCCTGGATGGCGGCCGCGAAAATCTCCGAGGCCGAGGCCGAGTTGCGATCGATCAGCACGCCGAGCGGGCCGTCCCAGGCGAGGCCGGCGCGGGTGTCGCTTTCCACGCTGATTTTGCCCTTGGCATTGCGTTGCTGGACCACCGGACCCTTGTCGATGAACAGGCCGGTCAGTTCAATGGCTTCGACCAGCGAGCCGCCGCCGTTGCCGCGCAGGTCGATGAGCACGCTGTCGACCTTCTGTTTCTTCAGCTCGGCAAGAATGCGCTCGACATCGCGCGTCGCACTCTTGAAGTTGCTGTCGCCCTTTTGCCGCGCCTCGAAATCGAGATAGAAGGAGGGCAGCTTGATGACGCCGATCTGGCGCGTCACGCCATTTTCGCTGATCGGCAGGAGTGATTTCTTGGCCGCCTGTTCCTCAAGGGTGATTTTCTTGCGGACCAGCGGTACCAGGCGGTGTTTTTCGGCTGCACCAGCTTCGGCCGGCAGGATGTCGAGCAGGACGACCGTGTCGGCCGCGCCGCGAATCAGGCGCACGGTGTCATCCAGGCGCCAGCCCATGACATCGGTCAGCGGGCCGTTTTCGCCCTGGCCGACGCCGACGATGCGGTCGCCGACCTTGAGCTGCCCGGAGTTGGTGGCCGGACTGCCCGGCACCAGTTCGCGGATGGTCGTGTACTCTTCCTTTTCCTCAAGCACGGCGCCGATGCCGACCAGCGACAGGCGCATCGAGATATCGAAATTCTCCGAAGCGCGCGGTCCGAGGTAGTTGGTGTGCGGCTCGATGGCCGTGGTGTAGGCATTCATGAAGATCTGGAAGGCATCCTCGCTCTTCAGGCGGCTGATGCGCTTGAGCGAAGCCTCGTAACGCTTGTCCAGGGTGGTGACGATGGCCTTGTCGTCCTTGCCGGCCAGTTTCAGGCGCAGCCAGTCGTTCTTGACCCGCTTGCGCCACAGTTCGCGAAGTTCATCCTCGTTTTTCGGCCAGGCTTCTTTCTCGCGGGAAATCTGGAAGCTTTCGTTCTGCTTGAAGTCGAAACCGGATTTGAGCTGGGCGCGGGCCTCGGTGAAGCGCTCGACGACACGCTGCGTGTAAAGATTGAAAATGCCGAAGGCCGGATCGAGGTTTTGCTGCTGGATGGCATCGTCGAGGCGGGTACGCAGCGCGGAGATCCGCTCGATGTCGGCTTGGTCGAAAAAGTATTTCTCGCCGTCCAGCGCTTTCAGATAGTGGTCAAAGATCTTTTCGGAGAGCGCATCGTCGAGCGCCACACTCTTGTAGTGGAAGCGTGACAGCAGCTCGGCCGTCAGCATGGCGGCCTGGGGGTGTTGCTGCAGGGGGGCGAGTTCGAGGGCCAGGACAGAAGTCGAGGCGAGGGCCAGCAGTAAGCACCAGAATTTTCTGCTCAATTCAATTCTCCGTTCTTGGGGCCGGATAAATGCCGGCTGATTGCGCTCGCCGTTTTTTGGATTGCTCACCAGGGCTTCGGGCAAGCCGGCTTATCCATCGCCGGAAGGCAGTATGCCGCAATATTTCCCAGAGAAATGTATTGAATGTGTAGCTGCTTATGCCTTTTCCCGGATAAGGAAAGGGCGGTAGCGCAAGCGCTACCGCCCTTCTTGTTCGCTGGCTGTTGCTGACTTAGCCGCGCACGGATTCGGCCAGCTTGCTTTCAATGATCTTGAGCAGCGGCGCAAAGACCTTCGGTGTGCCGGCCACCAGGTTGCCGGTTTCGAGGTATTTGTTGTCGCCGCGCAGGTCGCTGACCAGGCCGCCGGCTTCGGAAATGAGCAGGGTGCCGGCCGCCATGTCCCAGGGCGACAGGCCGAATTCCCAGAAGCCGTCGAAACGGCCGCAGGCGACGTAGGCCAGGTCGAGTGCGGCGGCGCCGGGGCGGCGCATGCCGGCCGTCTTCTGGGCCAGTTCCTTGAAGATTTCAAGGTAGGTGTCGATCTTGTCGAATTCGCGGTACGGGAAGCCGGTGCCGAGCAGTGAACCTTCCAGGCGCAGACGCTTCGAGACGCGGATGCGGCGCTCGTTGAGGAAGGCGCCGGCGCCCTTGCTGGCGGTGAACAGGTCGTTGCGATTGACGTCATAGACGACGGCCTGGTCGACAATGCCATTCTTGGCCAGGGCGATCGAGACAGCGTATTGCGGGACGCCGTGGATGAAATTAGTGGTGCCGTCGAGCGGGTCGATGATCCACTCGTATTCGCTGTCGCCCCCGGCAGACTGGCCGGACTCCTCTGCTAGAATGCCGTACCCGGGGTAGGCTTCCTGCAGGGTTTCGATGATCGCGGCTTCGGCAAACTTGTCGACTTCGGTGACGAAATCGTTCTGCTGCTTGGCCGTGACCTTGAGCAGGTCGACGTCGTTCGAGGCGCGATTGATGATCTGGCCGGCGCGACGCGCAGCCTTGATGGCGATATTCAGAGCTGGATGCATGGGCTTAAAGAGCTAACGGGCGGCCAGGGCCACCCGATATATTTTTGAAAGAACGAATTTTACACCATGAACCCCGAAGTCCTGCTTTCACGTATCAGAGTTGTCCTTTGCCGGCCGAGCCACCCGGGCAATATCGGCGCCGCCGCACGGGCCATGAAGACCATGGGCCTGACCAACCTGTACTTGGTAACGCCGAAGCAGTTTCCCGATCCCGAGGCGGATACGCGGGCGACCGGGGCGGTCGATGTGCTGCAGGCCGCCACCGTCACGGCGACGCTGGCCGAGGCCCTGGCTGGTACCGTGTTCGCCGTTGCGTTGTCGGCCCGTCAGCGCGATCTGGGGCCGGTCATCGGGGCGCCGCGCGCCACGGTTGCTCGGCTGCTCGCCGAGGCGGCGCAAGGGGAGGTGGCGCTGGTTTTCGGCAACGAGACGGTCGGCCTGTCGAATGAAGAAATTTTCCATTGCCAGGCGGCGGTGACCATTCCGACCAATCCGGATTTCAGCTCGCTGAATCTCGGCTCGGCCGTGCAGGTGCTGAGTTACGAGTGCCGCATGGCTGCCTTCGACGAACAGCCGCCGCTCGCCGTCAAGGGCGTCACGCCCTTCGTCTCGCCGCCCGCCACCAACGAAGAGGTGGAGGGCCTGTACGGCCATTTTGAAGAAATCATGACGGCCACCGGTTTTTACAACCCGGAACAGCCCGGCCGCCTGATGCCCAAGCTGCGACGCTTGTTTGGCCGGGTGCGCCTGGAGAAGGATGAAATCAATATCCTGCGCGGCGTGCTGGCCTCAACCCAGGTCAGGACCGGGCACGGTCGCAAAGGCTGAGTCTGCGAAAAACGCGATGTACGCGCCGGGACGCCGGGACGCAAAGAAAGCGCCAAGGAATGCGGTTGATAGGGCGTGTTCGCAGCGACGCCGGATGCCGATGCTCCGGGCTGGTATCTAGTCGCTCGAAGAACTGGCGCCCGATTTTCCTTTGCGGCCCCTTTGGCGCCTTGGCGTCTTTGCGGTGGGGGCGTTCTGCAGCCCAGCCCGGACTAATCTGCTTCAGGCGAAGCAGCTACGCATCTCGGCCTGCTGTGCTTCGATTTCCGGCATGAGTTCGGCGTAGGTGGCATCGAGTATTGCGCGGTCGGCCGGAGGCATCGGGTTGTCCTGCATCGTCCATTCAAAATGGCCACCGGCCAGCATGTTGGCGATGTACACGACGTCGGTCAGTGTGCGCGGCGGCGAGGGCGGCGGGCGCAGGCGGTCATGGTCTTCGGTGGCCTTGATGATTTCCTCGGGCAGGCCAAGGGCGCCGAGCAGGGAAACCCCGATGCTTTCGTGCCACTGAATGATCAGGTATTTGACACTGTCGGGACGGTGCCGCAGTTCCTCGTACTGGGTTGCCCGGTATAGCATGTAGAAGGCCCCGAGGTCGTGAATCAGGCCGGCCAGCATGGCTTCTTCGGGATTGATCCGGGTCATCCGCCGGGCAATGACGCGCGCGCCGGCGGCGGTGCAGATCGAGTGATCCCAGAGCATCTGGGTGAGGTCGGCGAAACTGGCCATGCCCTTGGCGCGCAACAGCTGCCCCATGACGATGGCCATTGCCGTGCTGCGCACGACATTGACGCCAAGTCGGGCAATCGCTGCCTGCATGTCGACGACTTCATGCCCGGCCGGGTTGAAGGCCACCGAATTGGCCAGGTGCAGCAGCTTGGCACTGATCAGCGGTTCGACGGCGACGGCTGCGGCGATGGTGCTCAGTGGCTGGTTGGGGTCGTGCAGTATCTTGCGCAGGCGCAGGACGGCATCGAAATGGGTGGGAAAGACGACTTCGCCGGCCAGTTCGTTGGCGATGTCTTCGAGCATCTGGAAACGCTGGGCCTTGAGCGCATCGCCGGTCTTGTCGTCGTCTTGCGAAGTCTGCTGGGCGTTCATCGGGCGGCCTTTTCAGCAAAAACCCCGCTACTGGAGCGGGGTTCCTGGTTTCCTTTTCAGGATCTCTGGTGGGTGCTGACGGGGTCGAACCGCCGACATTCTGCGTGTAAGGCAGACGCTCTGCCAACTGAGCTAAGCACCCGTCAAACTCTTAGTTGATGGCGTCTTTCAGACCCTTGCCAGCGCGGAACTTCGGCGACTTGGCGGCCTTGATTTCCAGGGTCTTGCCGGTGCGCGGGTTGCGGCCGGTACGGGCGGCGCGTTCGCCGACGTAGAAAGTGCCGAAGCCGATCAGGCTAACCGTATCGCCGGCCTTCAGGGCAGCCTTGACGGCTTCGACGGTGGCGTCGAGGGCGCGGCCGGCAGCAGCCTTGGAAATGTCGGCGGAGGCGGCGATCTGATCGATCAGTTCGGTTTTGTTCATTGGTGAGTCCCCTAAATGGATGGATTTACGTTGCGAAAATTTTGTGAGGACGGATTTATATCTCTGGCGAAATCCTTGTGTCAAGCGGATTCTCGCCGGGTCCCCGGCGTCTTTCGCAGGGGAAGGCAGGTCGGAACTACGCGTTCCGCATGCCTTCCCTTTCAAATCAATGGGTAAGCAGTGTGCCGGCCGGTGTTGCCTCAGCCGTCGCGGACGCGGCGGAATTTTGTTCGGCGAGCTCCGGCAGAGGCTCCGGCAGGCGCTCCAGAGCGCGTTCCAGCACCTGGTCGACCCACTTGACCGGGATGATCTCGATCTTGTTTTTGATGTTGTCGGGGATCTCGGTCAGGTCCTTGACGTTCTCGGACGGGATCAGCGCCGTCTTGACGCCACCGCGGACCGCCGCCAGCAGCTTTTCCTTGAGGCCGCCGATCGGCAGGACTTCGCCGCGCAGCGTGATCTCGCCAGTCATGCAGACGTCGCAGCGCACCGGAATGCCGGTGTAGGCCGAGACCAGTGCCGTGGCCATGGCGATGCCCGCAGAGGGGCCGTCCTTGGGCGTGGCGCCCTCCGGCACGTGGATGTGGATGTCGGTCTTCTCGAAGGCCTCGTCCTTGATGCCCAGGCGGCGCGAGCGGGCACGGACGACGGAGCGGGCGGCTTCGACCGATTCCTTCATGACGTCGCCCAGCGAGCCGGTGCGCAGGATGTTGCCTTTGCCCGGCATGTTGGCGCATTCGATGGTCAGTAGTTCGCCGCCAACTTCGGTCCAGGCCAGACCGGTGACCTGGCCGACCTGGTTTTCCTTTTCGGCCATGCCGTAGCTGTAGCGCTGGACACCGAGGAACTTGTCGAGATTTTTGGCATTGACCAGGATCTTGCTGTCGCGCTTCTTGAGCACCAGGGTCTTGACGACCTTGCGGCAGATCTTGGAGATTTCGCGTTCGAGGGCGCGCACGCCGGCTTCGCGGGTGTAGTAGCGGACGATGTCGCGCACGGCACTGTCAGCGACCGAAATTTCGGTCTTCTTCAGGCCGTTGTTCTTGATCTGCTTGGGCAGCAGATAGCGCATCGCTATATTGACCTTCTCGTCTTCCGTGTAGCCGGACAGACGGATGACTTCCATGCGGTCGAGCAGGGCGGCCGGGATGTTCAGCGTGTTGGCGGTGGCCACGAACATGACGTCGGAGAGGTCGAAATCGACTTCGACGTAGTGATCCTGGAAGGTGTGGTTCTGTTCCGGATCGAGCACTTCGAGCAGGGCAGACGACGGATCGCCGCGGAAATCCTGGCCGAGCTTGTCCACTTCGTCGAGCAGGAACAGCGGATTGCGCACGCCAACCTTGGTCAGGCTGGAGAGAATCTTGCCCGGCATGGAGCCGATGTAGGTGCGGCGGTGGCCGCGGATTTCGGCTTCGTCACGGACGCCGCCCAAGGCCATGCGCACGAACTTGCGGTTCGTCGCCTTGGCGATCGACTGGCCGAGCGAGGTCTTGCCGACACCGGGAGGGCCGACCAGGCACAGGATCGGCGCCTTGACCTTGTCCACGCGCTGTTGCACGGCAAGATATTCGACGATGCGTTCCTTGACCTTTTCGAGGCCGTAGTGGTCGGTATCGAGCACCTTTTCGGCTTCGCGCAGATCCTTGCTGATGCGCGTCTTCTTGCGCCAGGGCAGGCCGATCAGGGTTTCGATGAAATTGCGCACGACGGTGGCTTCGGCCGACATCGGCGACATCAGCTTGAGCTTCTTGAGCTCGCCCTGCGCCTTGGCCAGGCCTTCCTTGCTCATGCCGGCGGCCTTGATCTTCTTGTCCAGTTCCTCGAGGTCGGCACCTTCCTCGCCTTCGCCGAGTTCCTTCTGGATGGCCTTGACTTGCTCGTTGAGGTAGTACTCGCGCTGACTCTTTTCCATCTGGCGCTTGACGCGGCCGCGGATGCGCTTTTCGACCTGCAGGATGTCGATTTCGGATTCGAGCTGCGAGAGCAGGCGATCGATACGGTCGCGGATGCTGTCCATTTCCAGCACTTCCTGCTTTTGCTCGAGCTTGAGCGGCAGGTGGGCGGCGATGGTGTCAGCCAGGCGGCCGGCGTCTTCGATGCCGGCGATGGAAGAGAGGACCTCCGGCGGAATCTTCTTGTTCAGTTTGACGAACTGGTCGAACTGGGCAACCACGGCGCGGCGCATCGCCTCGATCTCGTGATCTTCAACGGCGGCCTGCGGCAGCGGTGTGGCGGTGGCCATGAACACCGAGGATTGCACCTCGACGGCTTCGACGCGGGCGCGCTGCGTGCCTTCGACCAGCACCTTGACGGTGCCGTCCGGCAGCTTGAGCATTTGCAGGATATTGGCCAGGCAACCGATGTCGTACAGGTCTTCCGGTTCCGGTTCATCCTTGGCGGCCGACTTCTGGGCGACCAGCAGGATGTTCTTGTTGCCTTCCATGGCCATTTCCAGGGCCTTGATCGACTTCGGACGCCCGACGAAGAGCGGGATGACCATGTGCGGGAAAACGACGACGTCGCGCAGCGGCAGCAGCGGCAGTTCGACGGTTTCCGGGAGCGTGTTGGGGTTCGACATTACGATGCCTTAAAAATAGGTATGTGACCCCCAAGTGGGGGCGGGGAACCGCAATTCAAGACCCGGTTCAGTTCGAACCGGAAACCTTGGGCTGGTCAGCGTAAATCAACAGGGGCGGGGTGTCGCCGGTGATCATGTTTTCGTCGATCACCACCTTTTCGACATTTTCCATGCCCGGAAGTTCGTACATCGTATCGAGCAGGGCGTGTTCCATGATCGAGCGCAGGCCGCGCGCGCCCGTCTTGCGTTCGAGCGCCTTCTTGGCGATCGCGGCAAGGGCGCCCGGGCGGATTTCCAGCTCGACGTCTTCCATGTTGAACAGCTTCTGGTATTGCTTGACCAGGGCGTTCTTGGGTTCGGTGAGGATCTGCACCAGGGCATCTGCCTCGAGTTCCTGCAGCGTCGCGACCACCGGCAGGCGGCCGATCAGCTCGGGAATCAGGCCGAACTTGATCAGATCTTCCGGTTCGGTTTCGAGCAGGATCTTGCCGACGGCCTTGCCGTCGTCCTTGCTCTTGACCTCGGCACCGAAGCCGATGCCGCCCTTTTCGGAGCGTTTCTGGATGACCTTTTCCAGGCCGGCAAAAGCGCCGCCGCAGATGAACAGGATATTGGTGGTGTCGACCTGGACGAAATCCTGGTTCGGGTGCTTGCGGCCACCCTGCGGCGGGATCGAGGCGGTGGTGCCTTCGATCAGCTTGAGCAGGGCCTGCTGCACGCCTTCACCGGAAACATCGCGGGTAATCGACGGATTGTCGGACTTGCGCGAAATCTTGTCGATTTCGTCGATATAAACAATGCCCTGCTGCGCCTTCTCGACGTCGTAGTCGCACTTCTGCAGCAGCTTCTGGATGATGTTCTCGACGTCCTCGCCGACATAGCCGGCTTCGGTCAGCGTCGTTGCATCGGCCATCACGAAAGGCACGTTGAGCATGCGGGCCAGGGTCTGGGCGAGCAGGGTCTTGCCC
Source organism: Azonexus sp. (assembly GCA_049294655.1). Classification (GTDB taxonomy): domain Bacteria; phylum Pseudomonadota; class Gammaproteobacteria; order Burkholderiales; family Rhodocyclaceae; genus Azonexus. Next base: position 84,395 of record JBAQDI010000011.1, on the reverse strand, counting down.
GAGCCGGTCGGCCCGATGAGCAGGATGTTGCTCTTCGAGAGTTCCACTTCGCCGGTGTTCTTGGCGGAGTGGCGCAGGCGCTTGTAGTGGTTGTAGACCGCAACGGCGAGGATGCGCTTGGCCACTTCCTGGCCGATCACATACTGGTCGAGGATCGAGCTGATCTCGCGCGGCGTCGGCAGGTCGGAGCGACCGGCCTTGGCCGCTTCTTCCGGCAGTTCGTCACGAATGATGTCATTGCACAGCGAAATGCATTCGTCACAGATGAACACCGACGGACCGGCGATAAGCTTTTTGACTTCATGCTGGCTCTTGCCGCAGAAGGAGCAGTACAGCAGTTTTTCCTGGCCGCCTTTAGACATCTGTATTTCTCCGGTCAAGCCGCATCGCGGCGGGTTAGCACCTTGTCAATCAAACCATATTCTGCCGCTTCGGCCGCTGAAAGGAAATTGTCCCGATCAGTGTCCTTTTCGATACGTTCCAGCGGCTGGCCGCTGTGTTCCGACATGATGCGGTTCAGGCGGTCGCGAATCGACAGGATTTCCTTGGCGTGGATGGCGATGTCCGAGGCCTGGCCCTGGAAGCCACCGAGCGGCTGGTGAATCATGACGCGCGAGTTGGGCAGGGCGAAACGCTTGCCCTTGGCGCCGGCGTTGAGCAGGAAGGCGCCCATCGAGGCGGCCTGGCCGATGCACAGCGTCGACACGTCGGGCTTGATGAACTGCATGGTGTCGTAGACCGACATGCCAGCCGTTACCGAGCCACCCGGCGAGTTGATGTAGAAGTAGATGTCCTTGTCCGGATTTTCCGCTTCCAGGAACAGCAATTGGGCGACGACCAGATTGGCCGTGTTGTCGTTGACCGGGCCGACAAGAAAGATCACCCGCTCTTTCAACAGTCGGGAGTAGATGTCGTAAGAGCGCTCGCCCCGGCCGCTCTGTTCCACCACCATCGGGACGAGGCCAAGAGCCTGCGGATCCCAGTTGCTTGCGTTGTCGATATTCATGTCAGCCCTTCTCTGTTGCCGTGTTGTAACAATTCAGACGTTTGTCGTTTTTGTGACGATGTTCAGATTACTGCTTCTGGCCCATCAATTCATCAAAAACAGCAGCCTTGTCGCTAACCTTGGCCTTGCTCAGTACCCACGCCACAACATTGTTTTCAATCGCAATTCCTTCGACTTCGCTAAGGCGTTGCGGTTGGGCGTAATACCAACGGATGACTTCTTCCGGGTGCTCGTAGCTCTGGGCGGTTTCTTCAACCAGGGTACGAACCTGTTCCGGCGATGCCTGCAGCTTTTCCGTCTTGACTACCTCAGCAAGGATCAGGCCAAGTGTGACACGACGCTTGGCCTGGTCGGCAAACCATTCCGGCTGGATCGGGAAGTCATTGGTTTTCATGCCGCGCTGTTCCATGTCTTGCTTGGCAGCCTGCATCAGACGCTGGATTTCCATTTCAACCAGGGAACCCGGGATGGTGATCGGGTTGGTCTTGATCAGGGCTTCCATGACCTGGTCCTTGAGCTTGCCTTCAATGCGCTTCTTGACTTCGCGCTTGAGGTTGCCTTCGATCTCGCTCTTCATCTTGGCCACGTCGCCATCGACGATGCCCATGCTGGTGGCGAACTCGGCATCCAGTTCCGGCAGCACCGGGGCCTGGACCTGCTTGACGGTAATGTCGAACTGCACTGTCTGACCGGCCAGATCCTTGGCGTGGTAATCCGCCGGGAAGGCCAGGTCGAAGGTCTTGGCTTCGCCAGCCTTGGAACCTTCGACGGCAGTTTCGAAATCGGGCAGCATCTGGCCCTGGCCGAGCACGAAGGGGTAATCCTTGGCTTCGCCACCGGCGAACGGCACGCCGTCCTTCTTGCCGAGGAAATCGATGACGACGCGGTCTTCCTTGGCGGCGGCACGCTCGGTGTCGGCGTAGGAAACACGCTGCTTGCGCAGGATGTCGAGGGTCTTGGCCACTTCGGCTTCGCCGACTTCGAGGACCGGGCGCTCAACTTCAGCAGCCGACAGGTCACCCGGCACGAATTCCGGGTAGGTTTCGAAAATGGCGGTGAATTCGAGATGCGTGGTGCTTTCCGAAACCTTCGGTTCGATGCGCGGGTAACCGGCGACGCGCATCTTCTGGGCGGTCACGGTTTCGCCGAAGACGCGGTCGAGTTGTTCCGACAGCACTTCGTGGCGCGCCTGGTCGCCGTATTGTTGCTTGACGATGTGCAGCGGCACTTTGCCCGGGCGGAATCCCGGCATTTTGACGTTCTTGCCGGTGCGCTTCAGGCGCTGATCGGTTTCCTTCTCGATATCGGCAATGGCGATGGAGAGGTCGACGCGGCGTTCGAGTTCGTTGGCTTGGGCGGTGGTTGCTTCCATGAGAATTCCTTGTGACTTCAGAGCCGAAAAATAAAGCTGTCAATTCTATCATGGCAGATGCGGGCCGGTGGCTCGGCTGCAGGCCCGGAAGTATTTGGCGAAAGCCTGTAGACACCGGCAAAGGAAGTTCGTACAATGCGCGCCTTCTTCAGCGGCGGCTGTAGCTCAGTTGGTAGAGTCCCGGATTGTGATTCCGGTTGTCGTGGGTTCGAGCCCCATCAGTCGCCCCAGAATTCAAACCCCCGCATACCGCAAGGTCTGCGGGGGTTTTCGCTTTGGAGCCTGCCCATGTCCTTGCCTGCATCCTTTTCCGGCCTGCAACCTGCTGCTGTTTGGGCACATTTTGCGACGCTGTGTGCCATTCCGCGTGCTTCCAAGCAGGAAGCTGCCTTGCGCGATACCCTGCGTCGTTGGGCCGAAGGGCTGGGCCTGGTAACGATGGTCGATGTTGCCGGCAACCTGATCATCCGCAAGCCGGCCAGTGCGGGTTGCGAGCAATGGCCGGGTGTCATCCTGCAGGCCCACCTTGACATGGTATGCCAGAAGAATGCCGATTCCAGTCATGATTTCAGTCGCGACCCGATCTGTCCTGTGCCGCGCGACGGCTGGCTGCTTGCCGAAGCGACGACGCTGGGCGCCGATAACGGCATCGGTGCGGCGCTGATGCTGGCCGCGCTGGAAGATCGCACCCTGATGCATGGCCCGCTCGAAGCGTTGTTCACCGTCGATGAGGAAGCCGGCATGGGCGGCGCCCGTGGTTTGCTGCCCGGTCTTCTCGAGGGTAGCCGGATGCTCAACCTGGATACCGAGGAATGGGGCGAGTTCTATCTCGGCTGCGCTGGCGGGCTGGATGTCAATGTCGAGCGCCATGGACCCGCTGAACCGCTGCCGGCCGGTTGGCAGGCCTGCCGGATCGTTCTGCACGGCCTGCGCGGTGGTCATTCCGGCGTGAATATCCACGAAGAGCGCGGCAATGCCATCAAATTGCTGGTGCGCGTGCTGGTCGGGCTGGCGGCTGGGTCGCCCTTGCGTCTATCTTCTCTGCTCGGCGGTTCTGCACGCAATGCGCTGCCGCGCGAGGCTTTTGCCACCGTGGCGTTGCCGGCCGATGAACAGGCCAGATTGCCGGCGCTGCTCGCCGCGCAGCAGACTCTGTTGCAAAACGAACTGCGCGGTATCGACGACGGGCTACGGCTCGAACTCGAGCCGGCCGAAGCATGCGAAGTGATGTCGGCCGCCGAACAGCAGGTCTGGCTTGCCTCGTTGCATGCGGCACCGCATGGCGTGCGCCGGATGAGCCGGCAGGTGCCGGGCGTGGTCGAGACTTCGAACAATCTCGGCATGGTCGATGTGCACCCGGATGGGGGCACGTGCAACTTCATGGTGCGTTCACTGCTCGACAGCGGCAGCACGGCGCTGGCCGACGAAATCGTCAGCCTGTGGGCGCTGTCCGGCACGTCGGCGGAAAAATCCGGCGCCTATCCGGGCTGGGCGCCCAATCCGGCCTCGCCGCTGCTCGCCGTGTGTCAGGCGGTCTATCGCCGCGAATTTGCCGCCGAATCCTCGGTGCAGGTCATCCATGCCGGCCTCGAATGCGGCATCATCGGGGCCAAGTATCCGGGGCTGGATATTGTCTCCTTCGGCCCGACTATCCGCGGCGCGCATGCGCCCGGCGAGTCGGTCGAAGTCGCCTCGGTCGGGCGCTGCTGGCATCTGCTCAAGGCGATACTGGCGGCAGTGAATTGATGGGGAGGACGATCCGATGAAAACGCTTGTACTTGTTGCCGCTGCCCTGATGCTTGCCGCCTGCGGGGTCGAGACCGCCAGTACGGCGAGCACGGCTGCCGCACTGAAAAAGCAGGAAATCGAGCAGGGCCGGAAAAACATGGAACAGTTCCAGCAGAAACTCGACCAGGCCAATCAGGCCGCGCAGCAGCGCGCCGAGCAGGCGGGGGCCGAGAAGTAGGCGAGTTGCCGGGCTTCGGCTTGGCGGGCGGGGGAATACCGGGAGCCAAACGCGGCACCGGTGAACGTGGGGCCGGGCTCATTCAGCGTTCCCGCCGCCAATGGCCGGGCTTGGTCGTATACTGCGCCTCGCTAAAGATTCATTCCCGACCGCCCGCCGAGGCGGTCGCTCAACTTCCATTACGCGATACCCGATGCCTGTGACCCATCTTCCACCTTCTGCCGTACTTTTCCGGTCGTTCCTGCGATGAGCCGGCTGCCCCGCCGCCTTCTAGCCCGGGAGCTTGTCGCCGCGGCCGCCGCCTATCAGACTGCCGCCGTCATCCCGCATTGCGCGGTGTGCGCGAAGCCTTGTTGCCGGCTCGATTCGCTCGTCCTCGAGCTGGAATGGCAGCAGCTCAAGTCCTTCTGGCGGCTCGAAGAGTCGCGCCCGGCCTTCGACCGGCGGCTGTCTTCGGGTCAAGGTCCTGAGGAGGTCCGCGCCGGGAACGGGCTCTATTACATCCACAGCAAGGCCTGCCCGGCCTACGACGAAGCCGGTCATGCCTGCCGGGCCTACGATCAGGCGCTCAAGCCGGCGGGGTGTACGGATTTCCCGGTTTACGAGGATCAGGGCGGCATCATCGCCGACTTGCGCTGCGAAGCCGTCGATCTCAAGGCCTTGACGAGCGAGATTGCCCGGACTGTCGGGTCGGGGTATCGCATCGTCCAAACTGCCGATGAAGAGTTTCCCTTCCTGGTCTCGCTGTCGGTAAAGACTTAGGGGGCGAAGCGGCCGCTTACAGCATCCCGTTCTTGCGGATGAACTCGATTATCGTCGCCAGGCCTTCTCCGCTCTTCAGGTTGCTGAAGACAAAGGGGCGCTGGCCGCGCTGAGCCTTGGCATCCTGCGCCATGACCTCCAGCGAGGCGCCAACCATCGGCGCGAGGTCGATCTTGTTGATGATCAGCAGGTCGGACTTGGTGATGCCGGGGCCGCCCTTGCGCGGAATCTTCTCGCCGGCCGCCACATCGATGACATAGAGCGTCAGGTCGGACAGTTCCGGTGAAAAGGTTGCGGCCAGGTTGTCACCGCCGGATTCGACGAGGATCAGCTCAATATCCGGAAATGCCCGCTGCAGGCGGTCGATGGCTTCAAGGTTGATCGATGCATCCTCGCGAATCGCCGTGTGCGGGCAGCCGCCGGTTTCGACGCCGATGATGCGTTCGGGTGCCAGTGCCGAGTGATTGACCAGGAACTTGGCGTCCTCGGCGGTGTAGATGTCGTTGGTCACCACCGCCATGTCGATCTGCTCGCGCAGGGCCTGGCACAGGGCCAGGGTCAGGGCGGTCTTGCCGGAACCGACGGGGCCGCCGATACCTACTCTAAGGGCTTGTTTGCTCATTTTTTACGATCTGAAAAGACGTGAATATTGCGTTTCATGCCGTGCACAGGCGATGGCGAAGGCGGGGGTGAAGTTGGACCAATCTGTTTCGGGCAAGGTCAGCGCGGCGAGCGCCACGGCGGGAATCAAAGTGCCCAGTTCGGCGAGCCGGCGCTGGCCGGCGGCCTGGCCGAGCGGCACTGCTTTCAATGCGGCCATCACCTGGTTTTCCGCCCACGACCAGAGGTAGGCGGTCAGGGCGGCTTGCGGCTCGATTTGCCAGTACGCGGCGAGCCCGGCCCAGCCGGTCGGGAAGGCGATTTCATCGAGTTCGGTCAGCGTGTTTTCAACGTGAGCCAGGCCGGGGTCGCGCAGGTCGCGTACCAGCCGGTGCAGCGAAAAGCCCATCTGGGCGGTTTCGGCGCGCAGCTCGGCCGATTCGCGGCTGGCCAGGAATTCGCCGTTGAGACGGGCGATTTCGGTGCTGTCGCCAGCGCTCCACGCTGTAATCAGGGCCGCCACCAGCGGTGCTTCGTAACGGCCGATGGCGTGCTGCATGAGGTCGGCAATCCAGCGGCCGGCTGTGCTTTCGTCGGTGACGATGCCAGACTCGACGGCCCACTCGAGGCCCTGCGAATAGGTGTAGGCGCCGACCGGCAGGGCCGGGCTGGCCAGTTGCAGCAGGCGGGCGAGTTGCAGTGACGAGTTCATGCGATCAGCCGGCGTTCTGTTTTTTCCATTCGTCAGTCAGCAGGCCGGCGAAGCCCCAGTTCTCTTCGGCAATTTCCTGAATGACGATGTGCGTATGTTCGGGCTTCTTGCCCAACACACGGGCCAGCGAATCGGTGATGTCGCGGACGATTTGTGCCTTTTGCTCGCGCGTGGCGCCTTGGGTGATTTGCACGTTTACGTAGGGCATGGCGGCGGGATTTCCTTCAGCGCGGCTTGAATTCGTGGATTTTCGGCACGGAACGGTGTGGGCCGTGGCCGGGATTGTGCAGGTCGGTTGTCGGCGCATCGTCGCCATGGTGATGGCTGCCATGTGCACCGTAGGCACCGGATTCGGGCTGGAACGGGGCTTCCGTTTCGCCTGCCATGCAGCCCAGGCCGCGCACCATGTCGGCCAGTACATGGTCGGTCTGGAAGCGCAGCTGGCCGCCGTTTTCGGTCGGCAGGATCTGCACCGGCACGTGACGGTTGCCGAGGTGATAAGCGGCGCGGGCGAAGAGCAGCGGGCTGTCGGCGACGGCTTCGATGAGCTTTTCCGGGGCTGCGAGTATTTCGACGACTACGGAACCATCTTCCGCCGCCAGCTTGTCGCCGCCCCGCAGGTGGTCGCCGCGTTCGAGAAAGATACCGGCCTCCAGGCCGGAAGCCAGCGTGACCTTGAGACGGCTGCGTTTGCGTTCGTCGTAGGCGAGGGCGACGGAGTCGGTGGCGGCTTGTTGCGTGCGTTGGTTGAGAATGAGCATGGTCAGAACAGGAAGTAACGTTGCGCCAACGGCAATTCCGTCGCCGGTTCGCAGACCAGATGCACGCCGTCGGCCATGACCACGTAGGTTTCCGGATCGACGGTGATTTTCGGCGTGGCGCCGTTATGGACCATGTCGGATTTCTTGAGCGTGCGGGTGCCGGAGACGGCGACCAGCGGCTTGCTCAAACCCAGCGCCGCGACCGCAGGATTCTTCAGCGCCGCCTGCGAGACGAACGTCACCGAGGTCTTCAATGCCTTGCCGAAGCTGCCGAACATCGGCCGGTAATGTACTGGCTGCGGCGTCGGGATCGAGGCGTTGGGGTCGCCCATCGCGGCGGCGGCGATCATGCCGCCTTTCAGAATCAGGCTGGGCTTGACGCCGAAGAAGGCCGGTTTCCACAGCACGAGGTCGGCCAGCTTGCCGACTTCGATGGAGCCGACGGTGTGCGCGATGCCGTGGGTCAGCGCCGGGTTGATGGTGTATTTGGCGATGTAGCGCTTGACGCGGAAATTGTCGTTTCTTGCGTTGTCTTCCGGTAGCGCGCCGCGTTGCAGCTTCATCTTGTGCGCCGCTTGCCAGGTGCGGATGATGACTTCGCCGACGCGGCCCATGGCTTGCGAGTCGGAAGACATCATCGAGAAGGCGCCGAGGTCGTGCAGGATGTCTTCGGCGGCAATGGTTTCGCGGCGAATGCGGCTCTCCGCAAACGCGATGTCCTCGGCGATGCTCGGGTCGAGGTGGTGGCAAACCATGAGCATGTCGAGATGCTCGTCGATGGTGTTCACCGTGTACGGCATGGTCGGGTTGGTCGAGCTGGGCAGGACATTCGGCAGCCCGGCCGCCTTGATGATGTCCGGGGCGTGGCCGCCGCCGGCGCCTTCGGTGTGGAAGGTGTGGATGGTGCGGCCCTTGAAGGCGCCCAGCGTCGCTTCGACGAAGCCCGATTCGTTGAGCGTGTCGGAGTGGATGGCGACCTGCACGTCCATCTCGTCCGCTACCGTCAGGCAGCAGTCGATGGCGGCCGGTGTCGTGCCCCAGTCCTCATGCAGCTTGAGACCCATGGCGCCGGCTTCGACCTGCTCGCGCAGGGCTGCCGGCAGGCTGGCGTTGCCTTTGCCGAGGAAGCCGAGGTTCATCGGGAAGGCGTCGGCTGCTTCGAGCATGCGGTGGATGTGCCACGGACCCGGCGTGCAGGTCGTGGCAAACGTGCCGGTCGCCGGCCCGGTGCCGCCGCCGATCATGGTGGTGACGCCCGAATACAGCGCCTCGTCGATCTGCTGCGGGCAGATGAAATGGATGTGGCTGTCGATGCCGCCGGCCGTGACGATCATGCCTTCGCCGGCGATGACTTCGGTGCCGGGGCCGATGACGATAGTCACGCCCGGCTGGATGTCCGGGTTGCCGGCCTTGCCGATGGCGGCGATGCGGCCGTCCTTCAAGCCGATGTCGGCCTTGATGATGCCGGTCACGGCGTCGACGATCAGGGCGTTGGTGATGACCGTATCGACGGTTTCAGCCGAGACGCGCTGGCCCTGGCCCATGCCGTCGCGGATGACCTTGCCGCCGCCGAATTTCACTTCCTCGCCGTAGATCGTGTGGTCCTTTTCGACCTCGATGATCAGCTCGGTATCGGCGAGTCGCAGGCGGTCGCCGGTCGTCGGGCCGAACATTTCGGCATAGGCCTGACGGGTGATTTTTGTACTCATCACAGAGCTCCCTGAATCAGGCCACGGAAACCATAGACCTTGCGGTCGCCAGCCAGCGCGACCAGTTGCACGGTGCGCGTCTGGCCCGGCTCGAAGCGCACGGCGGTGCCGGCCGCGATGTCGAGCCGAAAGCCACGCGCCGCTTCGCGGTCGAAGCTCAGGCCGGCGTTGGTTTCATAAAAATGGTAGTGCGAGCCGACCTGGATCGGCCGGTCGCCGGTGTTGGCGACGACCAGCGTGATGGTCGGCCGGCCGGCGTTGAGTTCGAGTTCGCCGGGTTCGGCAAGGAGTTCTCCGGGAATCATGGCGTTTAGTTCCTAGTCATTAGTTATTAGTCGTTAGCTGGTGGTCACAAGTCGCAAGTGCTAGCGACTAATGACTAATTACTAACAACTACACAATGGGGTTATGCACGGTGACCAGCTTGGTGCCGTCCGGGAAGGTGGCTTCGACCTGGATTTCCGGGATCAGCTCAGCGATGCCGTCCATGACGTCTGCGCGGCTCAGGACCTGCGAGCCGGCGTGCATCAGTTCGGCCACGGTCCTGCCTTCGCGGGCGCCTTCCATGATCGCGCAGGTGATCAGCGCCACGGCTTCCGGGTAATTGAGCTTCAGACCCTTGGCCTGGCGCCGTTCGGCGAGCAGGCCGGCGGTAAAAATCAGCAGCTTGTCTTTTTCGCGGGGTGTCAATTCCATGAAGACTCCTCAGGTATTCCAGATTCGGGGTGACGTCCGGTCGACCGAATTGTCGTGAGCGACAGGGCGTGGGCGAATGATGCACCACTGCATTGCGGGGTGCCATACGCAAAAGCGCGCAGGGGATTTGTCAGGCGCGAACTGCCCGATCGCTCAGATCCAAACGGCGCAACCGCCCGAGCTGCATCGCCAGCCCATGTTCGGCGACGCTCCGCGCGAGCCGTCGGGCAGCCGGCGCAATTCGACCCGAGGTCGCGCCAGGGCTTGCCGGTTCAGCCATTCGACCAGCGCCGCATGGCTTTTCTCAGCGGCAGCTCGTCTTTTCGGCAGGCCAGATCTCCTTGCCCTTGCCGTCGAGCAGGATCGGCACCTTGCCGCAACGCCAGCCGCTGTGCAGGAGCAGATTGCCCTTTTCGTCGATTTGACCGAGATTGCCCTTGTGGACGACCGCTGCGCGACCCTCGGTGAAACTGGAAGCGGCTTCGTAGCGCGGCGGGATCACCGGCTTGCCCTGGGTGTCGATGAAGCCGACGCGCCGGGTTGCCTCGGCAGCGGGCTGGCGCGGCTTGGCCGGCATGGTCTTGACCACCATGGCCAGGCCGCCACGCACCGGCTCGATGTCGTCGTAGGGCAGCGGGCCGACCAGGCGGCCGTCGCTGCTGGCGAGATAGTGCTGCTCCCGGTAGTGCCGGGTGAGCACCGTCCAGCCTTCGGCAAAATCGTGCAAGGCTTCGCCCCGCAACTGCAGGCGCTGCTGCCAGTCGAAACCGTGATAGGTGATCAGGGGATCGGTTTCGCCCTCGACCTCGGTCACTGTTTTCTGCCACGCTGCGGCCGTCTCTTCCGGCCAGAGGAGCGGCCGCGACGGTGTCGAGATGCTGCCGTCACCGCGGACGTTGGCGGGTTCGCCGCCGACCGTTTCCCGCGCGTGGCTCTTGGGCGAGAGTTCGCTGAGGCGGTACCTGCCGGGCGGTAGAACCCAGCGGCCGGTGCTGTCCAGGATGCCTTTCAGGTTCTGTGGTTGGGCCAGGAACCAGCCGTCGCCGAGGGCGCGGATGCTTGCCTGCGCCGGGGCGATGACCTGGCTGCCGTCGGGCCTGAACAGCCCGCGGTAGATCTCGCCGCCGACGTGTTCCTCGACTTCGATCAGGGCTTCGTCGTCATCCTGGAAAACAGCGAGGCTATCGTAGCGCGGCGCGAGTGCCACCTTGCCGTCCGGCGCGAGCAGGCCGACGGCGGTACGCTTCCCGTCGGCGTCTTTGACCGGCAGCTTGTGGCGCCAGCCGAGGAAGCTTTCTCTGTGCCACAACGGCTCCGGCTGATCGTCGGAGGTCGGCGGCAGCACCCAGCGGAGTTCGCCGTCGAGCACTCCCCAGCCCGAGCGCAGGCGGGCCGGGACGAGACCGGCGACGGCAGCGTTGCCCAGATCTTCAATACCTTCCGGGCCGGCCACGGTTTCCACGCCGGTGTCCCCGAGGCGCAGGAACTGAACGTTGTTGTCGGCGTTCTGGTAAGCCAGCAGGCCATTGCCCAGGCGCCGGTATTGCCCATCTTCGGGCAGGGGCCAGGTTTGGCCGCGGCTGTCGATCGCCAGCCGTTTGCCATCGCTGCGGGCCAGGGCCAGGCCGTCGATGAAATCGCCGAGGCTGTCGTAGCGGGGCGGGATCGCCCATTCGCCATCGGCCGTGATGGCGCCGAACTTGTCAGCGGCTTTCATGACCAGCGGCCCGTGCAGCGGCAGCCTGCTGTTGTAGGCCCGACTGTCGCGGTCGTATTGCCATGCCGGCTTGCTGACGATACTGCCGTCGGTCTTGAGGATGCCGATCGTCTCGTAGTCTTTGTGCAATCGCGCAACGGGCAGGCCGTTCAGGAGCCGGCGGGGATGCTGCTCGTCGGTGATCAGATCAATGCCATCGAACTGACCGGCGAAGGCGGGTGAGCTATCGGTGAGCTGCACCTTGTCGGGCGTAAGCAGCACAAAGCGGATACCGTTCAGGTAGCTGTCGGGCTTCGGATATCTGCGCTCCAGAAGCAACCAGCCGGCCTGGGCGGAAACCTGGATCGGGTCCGGGGTTTCATCCTCGTCGGCGGCAGGCGCCGGTAACGGCGGGCTGAGGTCGAGGGCAAACTGCTGGCCATTGGCGTGAAAGGCCCAGGCCAGGTTCCGGCAACCCGTCATCACCAGCCAGTCGCCGTGCTGGCGGGAATCCGGCCACTGGCATTGCATGACCAGGCGCTGCCTACCCTGGCGATCGAAGATGCGGCGCTCTTTTGCTTCGACCTCGGGCATGGCCAGGTACATGCCGTTGGGCAGGTCATCGATGCGTTCGAATTCGGCCGGAACGACGAATTTCCCTGTCTCGTCAATCACCCCGTAGCCTTTTCCGACGCGCACGGTGGCCAGCCTGCGCGCGAAATTCGAGGTTCCCGTGAAACGGGTGGCGACGATGTTTTGGCCCCGGTCGTCGATCAGGCGATAGCGGGTTTCGCCATTTTTTTCTTCAGGGCTGAAACACGCCCGCCGGCCGCAGTTTTCACGAGGGGCGGGGTCGCTGGCCAGGGGAATGTGGCGTCCATCGCTATGGTGCAGCGCCGGCGCGAATTTCTGGGTGGCCTTGTAGTGCCCGGGCCAGACCTGGGTTTCGATGTCGAGGTCGTCGGCAAAACGATGGACGACGCGGCCTTGCCTGTCGAGCAATTCCTCCCCCCATGCCTTGGTGCGGGCCTGGGCAAGACCGTTCTCGTAGGGCCAGATACTGAGATATCCGGGTGGCACGATCCAGCGTCCGCTGCGGTCGATGACGCCGTCCATGCCGTCCTCGTTTTCGACGATGGCCAGTCCGTCGCTGAAGTGGCGGGCCTCCCGGTACGCCGGGGCGATGGCCCAGCGGCCAGAGGCGTCGATGTAGCCCCATTTGTCGTTGCTGGCGGCCGGTGCCAGGCCTTCGGAAAAACCCAGGGTCTCGTCGAAAGCGGGGGCGATGACCGGCTTGCCTTGCCGGTCGAGGTAGCCCCAGGCGCCGCCGATCGAGAATGCGGCCAGGCCTTCGGTGTAGGGGCAGAGATCCTCGATGGCGGAATATTCCGTCTGCGGCAGCTTGCAGGAATATTCGGCGCGGAGCGGGAAGGCGGCGCAGAGCGCCAGGACGGAAACGAGGCGGGCAGTGGAGATTGGGCGCATGGGAAGGGAATCAGAAACGGCCGATACGGCAGCTTGGCATGAATTGGTCGCGACCGGCTTGCTGGGTCCGGCGGACGGCCAACAGTACGGCTTCGGGGGTGTCGGCGGCATGGACTGCCGCCAGCATGGTGGTTGCGTCGGGTTGATCCGGCAGTTCGTTCAGGCATTGGCGGGCTGCCGCCTGGCAGACCTCCCGTTCCTCTTGGCCAGAGGGGGAGGGATCATTGAAATTGATCTTGAACCCCTCGTCATTGCTGGCGTCCCGATAGCGCAGTTGGTCAAGCAATCTGTCCGGGGGGAGGGTGTGCCTGGCCAGAGGTTTGCCGTGGGCGTCGCGCCAGATGACCTGTTCGGGATGGCTGAGACCGAGCTGGCAATGGGCCAGGTGCACGATGTCCATGCCTGCCACCTTTTCCAGCGCCCCGTCCTTGAGTGGCGGAGGGATTTGGAAATAGGAGAAATGGCCGGCGTAGGGGCGGAGATAACGCACCATGCCTTCCGGTGTGGCGGCCAGCAACTGGAAGTGGCCTTGTTGCGGCGGCGCGGCCTTCGTCTCCACCGTCGTCGCGGGAGTGAAGGCAAACGGCTTCAGCCATTGGGCATGCTGGCGTTGCAACTCAAGGAAGACCTGGGTGGTGGTTTTCGGAGGCGGGTTGGCCAAGGCCTTGGCCACCGGGCGGAAGCCGACCCGCTGCCAGAGTCGGGTGACATCTTCCGCCAGCGTCTTGCGCAAAGGTTCGTGGCTGATCGCTTCGGTGTTGCGGCGGCGCTCTTCGGCCGCACGCCGTTTCAACAGTGCCGGATCGGCATGGGCGGCGCAGGCAAGAAAGATTTCGTTGCTTGCTGGCCAGGCGGCCAGCGCCTGGTTTTCGCGCAGATACGATTCGATTTCGGCCTTCCAGGCGACGAAACGGTCCCGTGACGTGGCACGACTGGCGACGACGCTGCCGTCCCTGGCCAGCAGGCGGGTTTCGTAAGTGAAATGGAGGCCGGTCTGGCAATCGATCAGTCGGCGTTCGTATTCGTGCTGGCCCATCGCACTTTCCTGCGCTGACCATTTTTCCTCGTCATGGCCCGGGTAGCGCGAGGCCGACTCCAGCAGGCCGTCCGGGCGCCGGCTGAGGGCCTTGAGGTGTACGGTGTGCGCGGTGTCGCGTGAATACATCGGGAAGTTCAGCCATTCGCTCGAATCCGCATGAACGGGCATCGGGACCAGGCAGGCTGCCAGGACAGGCAGGCAGTTCAGGACGGTCCGGGAAGCGCTGAGGAGAAGATGCCCGAAACCTTGCGGACCTGAATTGTCAGGTGTCATTTACTTGCCATTGATTCGTCATTGGATTTCTGCGAAAGCCGGCAATTCTGTCGAACCTTGAAATAATTCGCAACGAATATTTATTGAGTCAGTATTCGCTGCGGGTCATGGGCCAGAGCTTCCCGTGAGCCGCGGGACGACGGTGTGAGATTCACTCGCGATTTCGGTTTTCAGCGGTCGACCATGTCGACGACGCCGATATCCTCGTTCCACAATTCCGGTTTGGCAGCGATGAAGCTGCGCATCAGGGTGATGCAGGTTTCGTCCTGGACGACCTCGACGCTGACGCCGCGTGAGCGCAGCAATTCCTCCTCGCCCATGAAGGTCCTGTTTTCGCCGACGATGACGTGGCGGATGCCGTAGAGCAGCATGGCGCCGCTACACATGGCGCAGGGCGAGAGCGTGGTGTACAGCACGGCATCGCGATAGACGGCGGCCGGCTGGCGGCCAGCGTTCTCGAAGGCATCCATTTCGCCGTGCAGGATGGCGCTGCCGTTCTGGATGCGGCGGTTGTGGCCGCGGCCGATGATGCGGCCGTTGTGTACGATGACCGAGCCGATCGGAATGCCGCCTTCGGCCAGGCCGAGGCGGGCTTCGTCGATGGCGGCTTGCATGAATGGGTCCATGTTTTTTCCTTTTTCGCTCATTCGCCGAGATAGACCGGCTTGCGTTTTTCCTTGAAGGCATTGATGCCTTCGGCGTAGTCGCGGCTGTTGTACACCACCCGGCGCAGGCCCTGGATGCGCTCGAAATCGGCCGGCGACAGGGCGTGTGCGGCGGCCAGAATGCGCAGCTGCTCTTTCATGACGCCGATCGCCAGCGGCGAGTTGTGGGCGATGGTCTGCGCCATGTCGTGCGTGAAATCGGAAATCTCGGCGGCCGGCACGACGTGGTTGATGATGCCCTGTCGTTCGAGGCGGGCGGCGGTCATCGGTCGACTGGTAAAAAGCAGCTCTTTGGCGATGTGCGGCGGCGCGGCGTTGAGGAAGGTGAGCAGGCCGGTGGCGTTGTAGGGCACGCCGAGCTTGGCCGGTGTCGCGGCGAAAGTCGCCTCGGGCGTCGCGACGATCATGTCGCAGGCAAAGACCAGTTCGCAGGCGCCGCCCCAGACACTGCCCTCGATCAGCGCAATGACCGGTGCCGGAAAGGCCTCCACTTCGCGGATCAGCATGCGTAGCGGATCCTGCCAGCCGAGCGGGTCGAGGCCGCCGAGCGGCAGTTCGGCCACGTTGTGGCCGGCCGACCAGACCTTGGCGCCGGGCTGGGCGCGCAGGATGGCGACGCGCACGCTGGCTTCCTTGAAATTCGCGAAGGTCGCGGCGATGGCGTTGACCAGTTGTTCGGACAGCGCGTTGCGCTTGATTTCGTAATTCAGCGTGATGGTACCGATGCCATCGCTGATCTCGGCAAGAATCAGGGACATGAAGTTTCCTGTGGGTAGCGTTGCGGCATATTGTGCCCGAGACCGGGCGCTGGCGCGCCAGGGATTCAGATGTGCCGGGATCGAGATCCGGGCAGGATCAGTTCAGCTTCCTGGCCGGATTACTGGCGGAAGGCCGCCGAATTTGACCGCGTGCGTTGCCCAATTCGATGCCTGTCTCTTTCATGGCCGAGGGCTGTACGCTGTGAAAATGCTCAGGTATTCCAGATTCGGGGGATAACGGCCGGTCGGCCGCAGCAAGCCGGACGCAGGATTTTCCACAGCTCGGCGAACCACAGCCGGGCGGCCTCGCTGCTGTCGCCGAGATAGCGGGCAACGAGCATGCCGGGCAAGGCAGTCAAGGCGTGCCCGGCGCCGTCGACCGGCGCTACGGTGCGACAGGTTTCGAGCAGGCCGGTGGCCTGTAGCGGCAGTTCGGGAAAACTGCACAGCAGCGTGCCGCACACCGTGGCGCCAGCCCAGCCGGCCAGGCTGCTCAACATCGGGTCGTTGCCGTCGAAACCGCCGCGCTCGAGCCAGATCGGCGCATTGCCACCCCCCAAGGGGGCTTCCGTCGGGGTGCGCTCAACCCGAAAAAACAGGTCAAAACGACCATTTTCAAAACGCTCGCCAGCCGCCGCGCGGCCAAGGCACAGGACATCCCAGCCGATATAGCGGCTGTCAGCGGCCAGCGCCACACGGGTTTCCATGCGCGCCCGGGCACCGTCAAAAACGATGGTTTCCTGCGGCAGCCATTCGAGCGTAGCGCCCCCGCCCACCGTGAAATCAATCCGCTGCGAAGCCTCGGTACCACCGCTGCGATACCACTTGCCCGCCCCCGGCGTTGTCAGTTGGACGTGGGCGCCAGTGCCAATCGCGGCCGAAATCGCCAGATGATCGCCGCCGGCAATGCCCGATGGCGGATGCAGCAAAATGGCCTGACAAACGGCATCGCCCTCCGGATACAGCGCCTTCTGCACGCGCAACGGCCCACGATGCCGGTTTTCGCGCAGGACCGTACGTTCGCCCTGGCGGGCAAAACCGAGATGCAACTCGGCATGCCAGCTGGGCGAATGCTCGGGTAGCGAAACGGGAAGGCGGGAGGTCATGTCCGGATTATCCGGGAAAGCAAAGGCGGCGGGGAATACGCAGGAATGCGCAGGCCACAACTCGAAATCACCTCTGGATTACTCCTTACTCAAACATTTATGACAAACTGCTCGAGAGGCGTTGGTTAGGGGAGGTGACGAATTGAAACTACATCGTGGTCAGATCGAAGCAATCGACAGTTTTCTGTCGATCGTTGAGCGCCCAGAAAAAGGCTCAATCATTGGTCCGTGGAAAGGTCCGGAGCTAGACAAGTTAAGTAAGCAATTTCTCCAAGCGCCGCCTTGGAAAGATTTGATTAACTACGGGGATTTTTTGTGGATAGTCTTTCGCGAATTGGGAACCGCTACGAAAGACTTGCCCGAGGATTACGTAGGACCGCTTTGCAAAGCCGAACAGGGTGAAAAAATACTGTTGGATGCAAAAAAAGCGTTGATCGATTTTCTCGAATCATTGCCTAGGCCTTATTTCGTATATTTCCCTCTCGTCGGACTGCCTCCTCTCCAAAGGCCTGTTGTCGAATTAGCTGATTCGATAGCGATTGTTGATACGAGTTCGGACAAGCTCGATTCGAGATTAGTTGGCAGTTCGGCAGGCATCCTCGCCAGAGCCTTTGATGTTGCGCCATTGAAACTTCAGCAAAACCGGCGTTACCTAAGACTCAGAACCAATGGTTACGCTAGTACGTCTCCGCTATCGTCTGCTGCAGCCTCTGTTGTCTCCCGGTTAAAGCATTTTCTTTTCGCTGGAATTGCTTCTGGTTGCTTCCAGGAGCCTTTGCAATGGCAGAGGGAAAAGAGCAGGGAATCACCTTTTTCACAAAGCCCAGTTGCATTGATTCGGCATATCGATGAAGAGCTTGATGAGGCTCACGTTTTGGATCTCCCGGAAGAGTTCATGCGTTACTTGTTGAGTGTAGCCGTGAATGCCGCTGGGCTTGAAGTGTATGACATGACATGTGGCACAACTGTTCTGGGTGGTGAATTGAGAGCGCCTATTTCACCCAAAGAAATTGCCGATGCGCTTATCGGAAAGCTCACTGGACTGACCAGATTTCTATCCATTCCGAGAGAGAACGAAGACGCAATTAGGATTAAGGCCGCAATCGAGTGGTGGATTGATGGCAGCGCATCGGAAAATCAAACCATTTCGTTTCTTCAACTCTGCATCGGCTTTGAAGCATTGATGGGCGAAGAGGGCGGTGACAATGGGATGACAGAAAGGCTTGCTGATCGCTACTCATACCTCTTGGGCAAAACAATCTCAGAACGGAAGCGACTCCGGGAACAATTCCGAACCATCTATAGAAGACGAAGCGAGATTGTTCATCAGCGAGAAGTTAATTTACGAAGAGACGATGAGCTTGCTCGAAGTCAAGCAAAAGTGATGTTGCAAATGGCGATTCAGACGGAAACACGACAACTGCTTACAAGTATGAAAGCGAGATCATCGTCTTAACTTCATACTTGAATATTCAAACCGCCAACGCCTCCCTGACCCCATCCTGCGGCATCGTTTCACCCCTACCTCGCATGATGAATTCGCCGCGCTCCATGAGCAGGTACTGGTCGGCCAGCGATTCGGCGAAGTCGTAGTACTGCTCGACCAACAGGATGGCCATTTCGCCGGTTTCGGCCAGCATGCGGATGGCGCGTTCGATGTCCTTGATGATCGAGGGCTGGATGCCTTCGGTCGGCTCGTCGAGGATGAGCAGCTTCGGCCCCATGGCCAGGGCGCGGCCGATGGCGAGTTGTTGCTGCTGGCCGCCGGAGAGGTCGCCGCCACGGCGGTGCATCATCTGCTTGAGCACCGGGAACATCTCGAAAATCCGCTCCGGAATCTTCGTGCCGCCCGGCTTGGTGGCGAGGCCCATGAGCATGTTTTCTTCGACGGTGAGGCGTGGAAAGATCTCGCGGCCTTGTGGCACGAAGCCGATGCCGGCCTTGACGCGTTCGTGCGGCGGCAGGTGGGTGATGTCCTTGCCGTCGAAGGTGATGCTGCCCGATTTGGTTTTGACGAGGCCCATCAGTGATTTGAGCAGCGTCGTCTTGCCGACGCCGTTGCGGCCGAGCAGGGTGGTGACTTCGCCGGTTTTGACCTCGAAGCTGAGGCCGCGCAGGATGTGGCTGCCGCCGTAGGCCTGGTTGAGGGTATCGACTTTCAACATGATGTTTTGTCCTGTTCGGGTTGGCTGCCGGGGTTTCCACGGTCAACCGGAAAATTGCCCAAAAATGAAATCCGTACAGCGGCCGACTCAGCGGCCGAGATACACCTCGATGACGCGCTGGTCGTTCTGCACCGTGGCCAGATCGCCTTCGGCCAGCACTGAGCCTTCGTGCAGCACGGTGACGAGGCCGCCGAGTTTTTCGACGAAGGCCATGTCATGCTCGACGACAACCAGCGAATGTTTGCCGGCCAGCGAGACGAACAGTTCGGCCGTGCGCATGGTTTCATCGTCGGTCATGCCGGCGACGGGTTCGTCGAGCAGCAGGAGCTTGGGTTCCTGCATCAGCAGCATGCCGATCTCCAGCCACTGCTTTTGCCCATGCGAGAGCAAGCCAGCCTGCCGATCAGCCTCCTTGTCCAGCCGAATCAAGCGCAGGGTTTCGGCGATCTTGTCGCGCTCCTCGCCAGCCAGCCAGGCCATCAGGCTTTTCCACACGCGCTTGTCGGTTTTCATGGCCAGTTCGAGGTTTTCGAAGACGGTGTGCTGTTCGAAGATGGTCGGTTTCTGGAATTTTCGGCCGATGCCGACGTGGGCGATTTCCGGTTCAGTCAGGCGGGTCAGGTCGATCGACTGACCGAAGTAGGCCTTGCCCGAATCGGGGCGGGTCTTGCCGGTGATGACGTCCATCATGGTCGTTTTGCCGGCGCCGTTCGGGCCGATGATGCAGCGCAGTTCGCCGGCGTTGATTTCGAGGTTGAGGTTGTTGAGCGCCTTGAAGCCGTCGAAGCTGACGGTGATGTCTTCGAGGTAAAGGGCAACGCCGTGCGACAGGTCGAGTTCGCCGGTGACGAGGTGGCCCATCTGGTCGGCGCCGTCGCTGCCCTCGGGGCGGTCGTCTTGCCAGGTTTCGAGGGTGTTCATGCGGCGGCTCCTTTGCGGCTTTCGTACTTTTCCATCAGTTTCTTCCACAGACCGACCAGGCCTTGCGGCAGCATCAGCGTCACGACGATGAACAGCAGGCCGAGGAAGAACAGCCAGTATTCGGGGAAGCTGACGGTGAACCAGCTCTTGGCGAGATTGACGACGAAGGCGCCGATGATCGGGCCGATCAGCGTGCCACGCCCGCCGACTGCCACCCAGATGGCGATTTCGATGGAGTTGCCGGGGCTCATTTCGGACGGGTTGATGATGCCGACCTGCGGCACGTAGAGCGCCCCGGCGATGCCGCACAGTACGGCCGAGATGACCCAGATGGTCAGCTTGTACCAGAGCGGGTTGTAGCCGATGAACATGACACGGGATTCGGCGTCGCGGATGGCGGTCAGCACGCGCCCGAACTTCGATTTGACCAGCCAGGCAGAGAAGACCAGCGTCACGGCGAGCGCGATGGCGGTCAGACCGAACAGGACCAGCCGGGTTTCCGACGAGGTGACGCTGTAGCCGAGCACCCGCTTGAAGTCAGTGAAGCCATTGTTGCCGCCGAAGCCGGTTTCGTTGCGGAAGAAGAGCAGCATCGCGGCGTAGGTCAGCGCCTGGGTGATGATCGAGAAATAGACGCCCTTGATCCGCGAGCGGAAGGCGAAGTAGCCGAAGACGAAGGCAACCAGCGCCGGCACTGCCATGACCAGCAAGGCGACCCAGCCGAAGCTGTCGCTGCCGAGCCAGAACCAGGGCAGTTCCTTCCAGTCGAGGAAGACCATGAAGTCGGGCAGGTCGGCACCGTAGGAACCGTCGCGACCGATCTGGCGCATCAGGTACATGCCGAAGGCGTAGCCGCCGAGCGCGAAGAACAGGCCGTGGCCGAGCGACAGGATACCGCCGTAGCCCCAGATCAGGTCCATCGCCACGGCGACCAGCGCGTAGCACATGATCTTGCCGATCAGCGTGATGGCGTAGGTCGAGACGTGCAGGGCGCTGTCTTCCGGGAAATTGAGGTGGAGGACCGGGACGACGAACAGCGCGAGGGCGAGGAAGATGCCCAGCGCCAGCCAGCTTTTCTTGTCCAGCGCCGACAGGATGCGAATGGTGAGAGGTTTGCGCATGGTTCAGCCTTACTCGACGAAGCGGCCCTTGAGGGCGAAGATGCCCTGCGGCCGTTTCTGGATGAAGATGATGATGCAGACGAGGATGCTGATCTTGGCGATGACTGCCCCGGCCCAGCCTTCGAGCAGCTTGCTGAAGATGCCCAGGCCAAGTGCCGCCCACACCGCGCCGGCGAGTTGCCCGACGCCGCCGACGACGACGACCATGAAGGAATCGACGATGTAGCCTTGGCCCATGTCCGGCCCGACGTTGGAGATCTGCGACAGCGCCACGCCGCCCAGACCGGCGATGCCGGCACCCAGCGCGAAAGCCATGGTGTCGATGCGCGCCGTCGGCACGCCGACGCAGCCCGCCATGGGGCGGTTCTGCGTGACGGCGCGAACGAACATGCCGAGGCGCGTCTTGTTCATCAGCACCCAGACCAGGAAGAGGACGAACATCGCGAAGCCAACGATGATGATGCGGTTCCATGGCAGGATCAGGTTGGGCATGACCTCGATGCCGCCCGACATCCAGCTCGGGTTGGAGACTTCAACGTTCTGCGCGCCAAACAGCACGCGCGCCGACTGGATCAGCACCAGCGACAGGCCCCAGGTGGCGAGCAGGGTTTCCAGCGTGCGGCCATACAGCCAGCGGATCACCGTGCGTTCCATCAGCACGCCGACCAGCGCGGCGGCGAAGAAGGCGACCGGGATGGCGGCCGGCAGATACCAGTCGATGGCATCGGGGAAGTAGGCGCGGAACAGCGTCTGCATGCCGTAGGTGGCGTAGGCGCCGACCATCAGCAGCTCGCCGTGCGCCATGTTGATGATGCCCATGACGCCGTAAGTGATGGCCAGGCCGAGTGCACCGAGGAGCAGGATGCTGCCGAGCGACAGGCCGGAGAAGGCGCGGCCGACGTTCTCGGCGATGGCCAGCCGGCTGTCGATGGCCTTGACCGCGGCGATGGCTTCGTAGCGGACCTTGTCGTCGGGCTCTCCGGCCTTTTCGGTGAGCGGCAGCAGGACGCTCTTGATGGTGGGCGAGGAGGTTTCGGCCAGTGCCTTGACCGCGGCCAGACGGGCGGCCGGATCGGCGTTGCCGAGATTGGCCTGGGCGTAGGCCAGGGTGAGCAATGCCTTGATTTCGGCATCGCTTTCCTTTTTCAGCGCCCGCGCCAGCAGCGGCGCCATTTCCGGCGTCACCTGGCTTTGCAGCTTCTGGGCCGAGGCGAGGCGGATGCCGGCGTCGGTATCGAACAATTTAAGGGCGGCCAACGCGCTGGCCAATTCACCCCGAATTCGGTTGTTCACCGTAGGACTCTCGGGATTGGCCGGCATCTTGATCGCTTCGCCGGTGGCGCCGTCGAAAGCCTTGTCGCCGTCAATGATGACGACCTTGTCGCCGGCCAGGAACAGACTGTCTTCGGCCATGGCCTTGAGGACGCGCACTGCATCCGGATCGGCCGTCTGGGTCAGTTGCCGGATGGCGGCGACTTTTTCGCTGGAGTCCTCTGCCGCCAACTGGCGAACCTGCGCAGGATCAAGCGCAGCCCAGGCCGGCAGCGTGCCGGCGCAGAGCAGGAGAGTGATAAGGATTTTGGTCATCAACGTTCCGTTCGCAATTGTTGCGGTGCAGCGACAGATTACGGACGGGACGGCGGATCAGGAATACGATGAATTGCGTAGTGTGGGGGAGTGGCTCAAGTCGGCCACAACCAGTCATTGACTATTACTCCTTAAAGCGGTCGTTCATGTCATCGGAGTAAATTGGGGCATAATTCATGAGAACTAACACATTCCAACCCGCTCATCCTCACTATTTTGATCAGCTATGACACTAGTTACACATGTCAGTAATCGCCTTATTTCTCTAGGTGTTGATTGCACTGTTGTCGACAATGAAGTGCATATCTCCGCCGAGCCTCGACCAATCAAAATCAAGTTTGATGAAGAGTGGAATGAAGCCTACCGTGTGTATAAGAAAGCTCGAAGTATTAACTTCGATGTCGATACAAGAACGCTTACTCACAACAACTCTTTTGAAGTTCTTCTAACTCGCCTTTCTTCATCTTCGTTAATCGTTGCAGAGCAATACGCACTCAGCGATACAGCAGGAAATACTGTGGTTATTGGCAACGCTTCGACTGCGTTCGCATTGGCATTCTTTGACTCCTCCGAATACGAAAATTACTTCGAGGTCCGCGTCAAACGACGCATACTCAATTCGAAAATCACCATCCGCCGAATGCATAACCTTGTATGGATGCCAATTACCGCTGTTTACACGGCAAAGGGACGTAAAACTCCCACAGATCTAAAGGAGCGAGCCCTTAGAAATATCACCAGTAGCCTTTTCAAAGTTGCGGTCGAACAACACGATTGTTTCTCAGTTTGGAAACCGCGAGTGCGCCGCCTTAGATCAACCTATCTCGACGAACCTAGCGACGACCACTCAATTCCACGCTCCTGCTATGATGAAAATGCCGTCGGCTACTACAAAGTGGCAAAGGCAAGTCCTTTTCCGAGTCAGAGCTTTCTCGCCTACTACCACGTCTTGGAGTACTACTTCTTACGCGTATCGGAAGTGCTTCTACATGATCGCCTCACCGCTATGCTTAACAAGCCGAGTTTTTGCACCAACAAAGACACTCTCGACAAAGTTATTGCAACTATTCGCGGCCAAGATGCTAGAAGCGATGAAACCGAGATGCTTCGCAACGTATTAGAACGATTTACGCAGGAAGCAGAACTGATCGATTTCATTATCCAATTCGAAGAGAAGTGCGGAGAAAAAATATATTCAAAGAAGAGAACAGTCTTCGGTGAGCTGTTACAAGTGACTCCAATTAAGGATCACGCTTTGGCGAATGCCGCAAAAGTTCTAAAGCATGTTCGCAATGCTATCGTTCATTCGAGCGACCGATACAAGAGAGAGGACTGCCACATACCGTTGTCAGACTCCGAGACCATCATAGAAGAATTCATTCCACTAGTTAGGTTCTTCGCTGAAAAAGTAATTTGTGGAACCGCATCCTAGATTGTCGAAACGAAGACCGTTCATCAAGAGATCCCATTAAGATATCGTTGTGACCTGATGGCCAACGTGGAGCGTCTGCTTTTCCAAAGTGTGACTGACTGATACGGGCACTAAAGAGCCAGCAAAAATTCCTCCCAAAAAGCAAAAAACGGGGGCCGTAGCCCCCGTTCCTGCGACTGACAGTTTTCCCGGATTACTTCATTTCCGGCTCGTCCTTCTTCTTGTCGTTACCGGCGATGAACGGGCTCCACGGCTGGGCCTTGACCGGGCCGGACGTCTTCCAGACGACATTGAACTGGCCGTCGGCTTTCACTTCGCCGATGAATACCGACTTGTGCAGGTGGTGGTTCTTTTCGTCCATTTTCGACATGATGCCGCTCGGCGCCTTGAAGGTCTGGCCGGCCATGGCGGCGATGACCTTGTCGGTATCGGTTGACTTGGCCTTTTCGACGGCCTGCGCCCACATGTGGATGCCGATGTAGGTGGCTTCCATCGGGTCGTTGGTGACGACCTTGTCGGCGTTCGGCAGCTTGGCCTTCTTGGCCCAGGCCTTGTACAGATTGACGAACTTGGTGTTCTCCGGATTCTTCAGCGACATGAAGTAGTTCCACGAGGCCAGATGGCCGACCAGCGGCTTGGTATCGACGCCGCGCAGTTCTTCTTCACCCACGGAGAAGGCGACGACCGGTACATCGGTGGCCTTCAGGCCGGCGTTGCCCAGTTCCTTGTAGAACGGGACGTTGGAGTCGCCGTTGATGGTGGACACCACGGCGGTCTTCTTGCCTTCGGAAGCGAACTTCTTGATCTTGGCGATGATGGTCTGGTAATCGCTGTGGCCGAACGGCGTGTAGTCTTCCATGATGTCGGCGTCAGCCACGCCCTTGGACTTCAGGAAGGCGCGCAGGATCTTGTTGGTGGTGCGCGGATAGACGTAGTCGGTGCCGAGCAGCACGAAGCGCTTGGCTTCGCCGCCATCCTTGGACATCAGGTATTCGACGGCCGGGATGGCTTGCTGGTTGGGCGCGGCGCCGGTGTAGAAAACGTTCTTTTCCAGCTCTTCACCTTCGTACTGCACCGGGTAGAAGAGCAGGCCGTTGAGTTCCTTGTACACCGGCAGCACCGACTTGCGGGAGACCGATGTCCAGCAGCCGAAGGTGACGGCAACCTTGTCCTTGGTCAGCAACTGGCGGGCCTTTTCGGCGAACAGCGGCCAGTTGGAGGCCGGGTCGACGACGACCGGTTCGAGCTTTTTGCCGAGCACGCCGCCGGCCTTGTTGATTTCGTCGATGGTCATCAGCACGGTTTCCTTGAGCGCGGTCTCGGAAATGGCCATGGTGCCGGACAGGGAATGCAGCACGCCGATCTTGATGGTGTCGGCGGCGTGGGCGGCCATGCCGATGGATGACAGGGCGGCGGCAAGAACGGTTGCCTTGATGAAATTGCGACGATTGTTCATGGATGCTCCTCGGACGTTGGATGATCTGGGCTGCGTGTTGTGCAGTGCAGCGTCAGATTAAGTTCGCGGGGCGTCAGGAGAAATACGTTAGATTGCGTAGGGTTCCGTAGCGGAAAATCCTTGCGGGCGTTCGCTTGAACTAGCCAGCCGGAATCGCGACTAAGCAGTCATCGTTGAACCTGATTTCCCGGCGTGAGGAGTGCAAATGTCCGCAAATTCGTTACAAGACCGTGCCGCAGGGGCGCTGATGGGGGCCTTCATTGGCGACGCGTTGGCCCTTGGGCCACATTGGTACTACGACCTGGACGAACTGCATGCCCGCTATGGTTCTTGGATCAGCGATTACACCGATCCCCGAGCGGATCACTACCACGCGGGACTGAAGGCCGGACAGGCATCGCAGGCCGGCGTGTTGCTTGGGCTGACCTTGCGTTCCCTGGTCGAGCAGGGTGGATACGATGAAGCTGATTTTTGCCGGCGGATGGATGAAGACTTTTTTCCGCTGATCAACGGTTCGCCGATGAGCGGCCCGGGCGGCTACACCAGCCAGTCGATTCGCGAGGCGTGGCGCTTGCGCGTCGGGCAGGGGCTGCCGTGGGGCCAGGTCGGGGGCAATGCCGACACGACGGAAGCGGCTGAACGCGTATTGGCAATTGCCATACGTTATGCCCGGCAACCGTCACAACTCGCCTCAGCGGTGACGCGAAATACTGTTCTGACGCAGACTGACGGAACGGTGGTGGCCATGACTGTCGCCTTCGGGGCCGTACTGGGCATGCTCGTTGAGGGACATAAACTGGATGCTGAATTGTCCGGCAAGTTGATGGCCCGCGTTAAAAATGGCGAACTGCCCTTCCATGCGGTGACCAGCGGCAAGCTCCAGGCGCCCCGGCCGGGTGAAGCGGAGGCACCGACCGCCGGTCGATTCCCTTCGCCGGATGCCCTTTTGACACCGTCCAATGTGGCTGTCGCGGCCCAGGATCCCGATGTTCGCATCGAGCCCGCCTGGAAAATCTCGCTGGTCTACGGCATGCCGTGCGCGGTGTATCACCAGTTTCCAGCCGCTTATTATCTGGCCGCACGCTTTTCGGATGACTTTGAAATGGCGGTGCTGCATGCGGTTAACGGCGGCGGGCAAAACCAGGCCCGGGCCATCCTGACCGGCGCGCTGGCCGGCGCACAAACCGGACTATCGGGCATCCCGGAACGCTTTCTGACGGGGCTGGAAAATGCTGCGGAATTGCTCCGGGATGCCAGACGCCTGGCCGGGCAGGTTTAAATCCAGGCTGGGCAGGATGTTGCGGGCCCGGGGGCAATCGACCGGCGCAGGCCTGGCGCCGCTTACCCGCCCCGCATTTTTCCCTGCGCCAGATTTGCCGCTGCCGTCCGTGTTTCGACGCCAAGTTTCTCGAAGACGTGTTCGAGGTGCTTGTTCACGGTGCGCGGGCTGTTGCCGAGGATGTCGCCGATGTCGTTGCTCGTCTTCCCTTGCACCACCCAGTAAAGCACTTCCGCCTCGCGCTGGGTGAGGCGGAAGGCGGCGATCAGGGATTCGATGGCGGAGGCGTCGTTTTCCTCGCGCAGCACGACAAGCCATTCTTCGTCGCCGGTCTGGTCGTGGAAGGAAGCGAGCAGGCGGCGATTGCCTTCGGCGAGCAGCAGCGCTGTCGGCTCGCGGCCTTCGCTGCGGGCGCGCAGGGCGGTGGCGATCCAGGCGAGCAGTTCTTCCGGCGCGACGGTTTCCGGGTTGGCAAAATAGGCGTTGAGCAGGCTGCGGGCGAGCGGCGTCTGCCAGACGATGCGGCTGTCGGCGGCGCGAACGGCGACGGTCGCCTGGCCGAAGGCATCGAGCGCGCTGCGCGCCTGCTTCATTTGTCGGGCATTGGTCATGTGGGCGGCGATGCGGGCCAACACCTCGGCCGGGCGGATCGGCTTGGTCACGTAATCGGCGCCGCCGGCCGCGAAGGCGGCGACGACGTGCTCGGTTTCGGTGAGGCCGGTCATGAAGACGATGGGGATGTGCTGGGTCGAGAAATCGGCCTTCAGGCGGCGCGCCACCTCGAAGCCGTCCATGCCGGGCATCAGTGCGTCGAGCAGGATGACGTCGGGCAGGCTCTGGCGGGCCCGTTGCAGGGCGGCTTCGCCGTGCAGCGCGACGAGCACGGTGTAGCCGGCTTCGTCGAGGGCATCGTGGAGCAGGGAGAGATTTTCCGGGACGTCGTCCACGATCAGGACGATGTCGGAAATGGAACGGTCAACAACGGACATCGCGGGTCTTTCGGATAATTTCCTTCATCGCGTCGAACTGGAATTGGCGGGCCAGTTCGCGCAGGAGTCGGACGAACTCGCCGTGGCTGGCGTCGGCGCGTTCGATTTCGGCAAGCTTGTTGAGGATGCCGCGCAGGTAGCCGAGATTGATCAGCTCGTCGAGGGCGGTCAGTTCGACTTCCGCCGGCGGCACCAGCGCTGGCGGTTCGCTGGCGACGGCGGCGGGCACCGAGGGCGCGGCGGCGCTGACCCATTCGATATTCAGCTTTTTGCCCAGCCAGTCGAGCAGTTCATTGACCTTCAGGGGCTTGACGATGAAATCCTCGGGCGGGATGCCGACATCGTTGTCCAGGCCCTTGTCGTAGGCGTTGGCCGAGAGAATGGCGATGTGGGCGTCGCCGGCCTGTTGCTGGCGCAGGCGCCGGATGGTTTCCCAGCCATCGATGCCGGGCATGCCGAGATCCATGAAAATCAGGTGCGGCGCCAGGCGCGGTACGGCGGCCAGACATTCGTAACCACTGGCCGCCTGGTCGACGATGAAACCGAGGGGTTCAAGGACGTTTTGCAGTAACTCGCGGTCATCCTTTTCGTTATCGACGACCAGGATGCGCCGGCGCACGCCGACATAGCCGATGCGATTGAGGCGCGGCAGGGCTGGGTCGGCCTGCGCCGAATGGACCTGCGGCAGGAACAGCCGGACGCGGAACAGGGTGCCTTCGCCGAGTGTGCTGGAAACCTGCATCTCGCCGCCCATGAGGTCGGTCAGCATGCGGGCGATGGTCAGGCCGACGCCGCTACCGCCGGCCTGCACGGTACTGCCGCGCGTGAAGGGTTCGAAAATGCGCCCGAGGTCGTCGGCCGGGATACCCGGGCCGCTGTCTCGGATTTCAAAAATCGCCATGTCGCGCCGGCATTCGACAGCGAAGCTGACGCCGCCGCGTACGGTGAATTTGACGGCATTGCCGAGCACGTTGATGAGAATCTGGCGCAGGCGTTTTTCGTCGGCGCGGACGATGGCGGGCAGTTCGCCGGCCGGCTGGTAAGTGAAGGACAGCCCCTTGTTGCGGGCCTGCAACTCGAACATGCCGACGATCTGCTGCATCAGCTCCGGGAAATCGAGGGCGCGGATGTCCAGCGTCAGCTTGCCGCCTTCGATGCGGGCAATGTCGAGCGTGCCCTCAATGACCGAGAGCAGATGGTCGCCGGATTTGCGGATGACGTTGACCGCCTGCCGGCGGTTGGGCGGTACATCGTCGTCGGCCGCCAGGATCTGGGCGTAGCCGAGGATGCTGTTGAGCGGCGTCCGCAGTTCGTGGCTGATTGCCGTGATGTAGCGGCTCTTCGCCTGGTTGGCCTGCTCGGCGAGAACTTTGGCCTGCTGCAGCGCGGCGTCGGTGCGCTGGTGCGATTCGATTTCCTGGATCAGCAATTGCGTCTGGCGGTTCGACTCTTCCTGTGCGACCTGCCGGCTCTGCTGGGTCAGCACCATCCACCAGGCGACGACGCCAGAGAGCATGAGCAGGGCGGCAAAAGCCTTGATGAAGGTATCCTGCAGCGCGGCGATGAGCAGGGTCTGTTCGGCGCCCAGCGCCAGCAGTTCGTGCGTGTACAGCACGCCGAGGACGAGCGCCAGGATGGGCACGATGCCGGCCATCAGCAGCAGGTAATGGCCGAGGCCGGTTTCCAGGTAGGGCAGGGCGACTGCCGGCAGCAGACGACGCAGCACACCGTTCCATTGCGCCGCGAGATTGGCCTGCGGCTTGCACAGGTCGTGGCAGCGGGCGTCGAGCGAGCAGCACAGCGAGCAGATCTGGCCCTGGTAGGCGGGGCAGTGCGCCATGTCCTCGCTCTCGTATTCGCGCTCGCAGATCACGCAGGTGTGATTGGCAGCGGTTGCCGCTTGTGCCGGGCGCGCCAGGTAATAGCGGCCGCCGGTCGCCCAGGCAATCAGCGGCGAACAGAGCAGGGCCGCGCCAAGCGCGACGAAGGAGGCATAGGGCTGGATCTCGTTGCCGAGCAGGCCGACGAAGGCGGCAATCGAGAGCAGCGAGGCAATGCCCATGGCGCCGACGCCGACCGGGTTGATGTCGTAGAGATTGCTGCGCTTGAATTCCATGCCGGGCGGCGACAGGCCGAGCGGCTTGTTGATGACGAGATCGGCGACCACCGCCGCCATCCACGAAATGGCGATGTTGGAATAGAGGCCGAGCACCTGGCCGAGCGCCTGGAAGACGTTGAGTTCCATCAGCAGCAGGGCGATCAGCGTATTGAAGACGACCCAGACGACGCGCCCCGGATGGCTGTGGGTCAGGCGGGCGAAGAAATTGGACCAGGCCAGCGAGCCGGCGTAGGCGTTGGTGACATTGATCTTCAGTTGCGAAACGATGACGAACAGCGTGGTGGCGGCGATGGCCAGCGTCGTGTTGTCGAAGACGTGCGAAAAGCCGATCAGGTACATCTGGTTGGGATCGACCGCCTTCGCCGCCGGCACCGCATTGCGCAGCGCCAGCCAGGCGAGCAGGGCGCCACCCAGCATTTTCAGGATGCCGGGCACGACCCAGCCGGGGCCGCCGACGATGACGCCGAACCACCAGCGGCGCGCGTTGGCCGGCGTCTTTTCCGGCATGAAACGCAGGTAATCGACCTGTTCGCCCATCTGCGTGACCAGCGCGATGCCGACGGTCAGCGCGGCGCCGAACAGGTGCGGATCGAAGCCGGGCGGTGCGCCGTGTTCGCCGCCGTAATTCCACAGCCCGGCCAGGGCCTGCGGTTCCTCGATGAACAGGAAGGCGTAGGGCAGCACGAGCAGGAATAGCCAGAGCGGCTGCGTCCACGCCTGCAGCTTGCTGATCGCGGTAACGCCGTGGGTGACCAGCGGAATGACGACCAGGGCGCAGATCAGGTAGCCCCAGGCTGGCGGAATGCCGAAGGCGAGTTCGAGCGCATAGGCCATGATCGCTGCTTCGAGGGCGAAGAAAATGAAGGTGAAACTGGCGTAGATCAGTGAGGTGATGGTCGAGCCGATGTAGCCGAAGCCGGCGCCGCGCGTCAGCAGGTCCATGTCCAGGCCGTAGCGGGCGGCCGTGCTGCTGATCGGCAGGCCGATCAGGAAAATGATCAGGCCGGTTGCGAAAATTGCCCAGAAGGCGTTGATGAAGCCGGCCTGCACCATCATCGTCGCGCCGACCGCTTCGAGCACCAGGAAGGAAGCGGCGCCGAAGGCGGTGTTGGCGACGCGCATTTCCGACCACTTGCGGAAACTGCGCGGCGTGAAGCGCAGGGCGTAGTCCTCAAGCGTTTCGTTGGCGACCCAGGTGTTGTAGTCGCGGCGGATCTTGATGACTTTCTGGGTGGCGGCAGCGGGATTCATGGAGAAATTAAAACATGATTCGCCAGCCTGGCGCTTGGCAACAGAAAGGCGCCTGGCTTTGTGCTGACTCCGCTGTGAACTTGCACCGGGCTGTTTCAGCGAATGACCAGATGCTCGCCGGCGCGGCTGACCGGCATGGCAAAGTCGAAGAGATCGACGTGGGCGGCGAGATCGAGGTCGGGCAGGGGCAGGTTGGGCCAGGTGCCGGCCGTGAAGCGCTGGCCGAAGTCGGACGCGCGGACGCGCCGGGCGAACTCTTCCGGGGCCGGCGTTTCGCCGCAGAGCAGGGCTTCGATGTAATCGGCGCAGGCGATGTCCTCGTCACCATCGCGATCGACCCATTCGCCGGTGATGACGAAACAGACTTCGCTGGCCCCGCTGGCGCGGATGGCGGCCGCGGTGGCCCGGGCACAGACCAGGCTGGTGGCATAGAGCTGGCGTGCCTGACGGAAACGTTGCAGGCCACGCACGCCGGCCGCCGTGCTCATGACCACTGTTTTGCCGGCCAGGTTGGCATGCATCAGGCGCCAGGGCGAATTGCCGAAAGCGAAGCCGGGGGCAGGATCGCCGCCGGCGATGGCGCCGACCGTGACGGACTGGTCAATCCGCTCGGCCAGGGCAATCGCCGCGGCGCAGCCTGACACCGGGTAGATGGCCGAAGCGCCCCGGGCCAGGGCAACGGCGGCCGAGGTAAACGAGCGCAGGACGTCGATGACGACAACCGTGTCGCTGGCGATGGCTTCGTTCTGCAGGCGGTTCAGGAAAACGCGGGAAAATTTCATGGTGGGCCGGGGCTGTGTGCGACAGTATCAGCATAAATCAGGCTTGGCCGATCTGGCAGCTTGATGCAACTCAGCGGCTGCGGATTGCCTCGCGGCGGGCCAGGCCGAGCTTGGTCGAGCGTTCCATTTTCTGCACGAAGGCCGGGAAATCGAGGGCGAACTTGGCGCGCAATTCCTTGGCGTAATTGTGCAGCCAGCGCCAGCGCGGCTCGAAATAATGTTCCTTGAAGGCGTAGAGCACGTGGTTGCCGTCATCGGGCACCGAGATGACGATGACCTGGTCATCGAAAACGTGCATGGCCTCGCCGATCAGGCCGGCGTAGGTGTCCTTTTCGCCAGCCAGGTTGATGACCAGCACGCCGTTGCCCGACAGCTTGGCAAAGGCATTCTCGAAAAACTCGCGGTTGGCCAGGCTGGGGGCAAAGCCGGTCTTGTCGAAGGCGTCTACGAGCAGCACGTCGATGCCTTTTTCCGTTTTTTCCAGATACTCGGCGCCGTCGGCCTGCAGCACCTGCAGGCGGGCGTCATCGGGCGGCAGCAGGAAACTGTCGCGGAAGGCGATGACCTCGGGGTCGAGTTCGATGGCGGTGAGCTGCGTGCCGGGCAGGCGGTAGTAGCAGAACTTGATCAGCGAGCCGCCGCCCAGGCCGATCAGCACGATGCGCTTGGGGCGCGGCTGGAAGAGCAGGAAGGCCATCATCTTCTGGGTATAGCGGATGGCCAGGTCGTTCGGTGCCTTGAGCAACATCTCGCTCTGCATCAGGCGGACGTTGAAGTACAGGAAGCGCGACTTGCCGTCGTCGATGATGAAGGGCTTGGGGTAGCTTTCGTCGAGCAACTGGGCGCGCAATTCACCCTCGCGCGCCCAGGAGGGTTCGTGCATGAGCACGGTGCCCGTCTCGATCTCGAACGGGCTGGGCATTGCAAACAGTTTGTCGCTCAAGTTGAGGTCTTAGTCCGGCAGGTCTTCGGCGCGCAGCAGGAAGACGTATTCGTCACCGGCTTCGGTGTCGAGCCAGATGAAGGGCAGCTCGGGGTAGGCGGCTTCGAGCGCTTCGCGGTTGTGGCCGATTTCGACGACCAGGATGCCATCTGCCGTCAGGTGCTTTTTCGCTTCGGCAAGGATGATGCGCGTGAAGTCCAGACCGTCCTCCCCCGAGCCGAGCGCCAGTTCCGGCTCGTGCAGGTATTCCGGCGGCAGGGTATCGACCGACTCGGCGTTGACGTAGGGTGGGTTGGAGATGATCAGGTCGTAGCGCTTGCCAGTCAGTTGGCTGAAGGCGTCGGACTGGATCAGGCTGACCCGGTCGCGCAACTGGTAATCGCCGACATTGCGCTCGGCAACGGCCAGCGCATCGTCCGACAGATCGACGGCGTCGACTGCGGCTTCCGGAAAGGCGAGCGCGGTCAGGATGGCCAGGCAGCCGGAGCCGGTGCACAGGTCGAGGGCGGTGTGGATGGCCCAGGGATCCTCGATCCACGGCGTCAGTTGTTCGAGCAGTAGTTCGGCGATGAAGGAGCGTGGCACGATGGTGCGCTCATCGACGTAAAAACGATGCTCGCCGAGCCAGGCCTCGTTGGTCAGGTAGGCAGCCGGCAGGCGCTCCTCGCAGCGGCGGCGGTAAATGTCGAGCAGCGCATCGCGTTCATGCGGCAGCAACTTGGCGTCGAGGAAGGGCTCGAGGCGGTCAAGTGGCAGGCTCAGGGTGTGCAGCGTCAGGTAGACCGCCTCGTCCCAGGCGTTGTCGCTGCCGTGCCCGAAAAACAGTTGCGCGGCGTTGAAGCGGCTGACCGCGTAACGGATGAAATCGCGAATGGTGATGAGTTCGCTGCGGGCGGCGGGATCGGACATCTAGTTATTAGTCGGTAGTTATTAGTTGTTAGTGGGAGTGTCTTGGTTTTGGGTTTGCTAGCGACTAATGACTAGGGACTAGCAACTGCTCTAGGATTCGGGCATAAATAGCCGAGAGCTTCGGCAGCGACGCCACTTCGATGCATTCGTCGATCTTGTGGCTGGTCGCGTTGACCGGGCCGATTTCGAGCATCTGTTCGCAGATTTCGGCGATGAAGCGGCCGTCGGAGGTGCCGCCGGTGGTCGAGAGTTCGGTTTCGATGCCGCAGATTTCACGGATGGCGCTGCTTGCCGCGTCGGCCAGCGGGCCGCGGCCGGTCAGGAAGGGGCGGGCGCCGAGTGTCCATTGGATGTCGTAATCGAGACGGTGCTTGTCGAGCATGGCGCACAGGCGTTGCTGCAGGCCTTCCGGCGTGCTGGCCGTCGAGAAGCGGAAATTGAATTTCACTTCCAGGCTGCCCGGCACGACATTGGTAGCGCCGGTGCCGCCATGGATGTTGGAGACCTGCCAGGTGGTCGGCGGGAAATATTCATTGCCTTCGTCCCAGTGTGTCGCAGCCAGCTCGGCCAGGGCCGGGGCGGCTTCGTGGATCGGGTTGCGGCCTTTTTCCGGGTAGGCGATGTGGCACTGGATGCCTTTCACCGTCATGGTGCCGGACAGCGAACCGCGGCGGCCGTTCTTGATCATGTCGCCCAGCGTGTTGACCGACGTCGGTTCGCCGATGATGCAGTAGTCGAGTCTTTCGCCACGCGCCTTGAGGGCTTCGACGACGATGACGGTGCCGTCGATGGCATCGCCTTCCTCATCGGAGGTGAGCAGGAAGGCGAGCGAGCCGGGGTGCTCCGGATGGGCGGCGAGGAAGGCTTCAACCGCGGTCACCGAGGCGGCGACCGAGGATTTCATGTCAGCTGTGCCACGGCCGTAGAGCACGCCATCGCGGATTTCTGGGGCGAAGGGCGGCGAAGTCCATTTTTCGAGCGGGCCGGTCGGCACGACATCGGTGTGGCCGGCGAAGACGAACAGCGGCGCTGCGGTGCCACGGCGCGCCCAGAGATTGGTCACGCCGTTGCGCTTGATGGTTTCGATGGAAAAACCGAGCGGTTTGAGGCGCTCGGCGATGATCTCCTGGCAGCCCGCATCGTCCGGCGTGACAGATGACCGGGCAATGATCTGCCTGGCCAGGATCAGGGTGGAATCGGTCATTGCGGGGTTTCGCTGTCGTCGTCGGCCAGGCTGAGGGCGAATTCCTTGAACGAGGTGCCGCCCGAGTTGGTGCTGTCGAAATCAAGCGCCAGTTCGGCGGCCTTGTCTTCTTCCGAGTTGCCGCTGTCAATTTCGGAATTGTTGATCAGCCACGACAGGTTGGTCGGCGAATCGGCATTGGCTAGCGCCTCATCCAGCGTAATCGTGTTGTCGCGATAGAGCCGGAAGAGATCCTGCTCGAAGGTCTGCGAGCCCGGGGTCAGCGTCTGCTCCATGGCTTCCTTGATCGCCTGGACTTCGCCGCGCTCGATCAGCTCGCTGATGTGGCGCGTGTTGAGCATGACTTCGCTGGTCGGAATGAGATTGCCGTCCGGCTTCTTGACCAGGCGCTGCGAGACGATGGCGCGCAGGCTGACCGAAAGGTCGAGAAAAAGGGCGGGCCGGTTTTCCGGCGGGAAGAAGCTGATGATGCGGTTCAGCGCGTGGTAGGAGTTGTTGGCATGCAGCGTGGCGAGGCAGAGGTGGCCGGTCTGCGCATAGGCGACGGCGGCCTGCATGGTTTCCTTGTCGCGGATTTCGCCGATCAGGATGCAGTCCGGCGCCTGGCGCATGGCGTTTTTCAGGGCAACCTGCCAGTCGGCCGTATCCATGCCGATTTCACGCTGATTGACGATGGAACGCTTGTGCTTGAAGAGGAACTCGATCGGGTCCTCGATGGTCAGGATGTGCCCGTTGCGGTTGGCGTTGCGGTGATCGAGCATGGCCGCGATGGTCGTCGACTTGCCGGAACCCGTGGCGCCGACGATGAGGATCAGGCCGCGTTTTTCCATGATCATCTCGGCCAGCACCAGTGGCACGCCGAGATTTTCCAGTGGCGGGATGTTGCCGAGGATGAAGCGGACGACGATGCTGATCGAGCCGCGCTGGCGGAAGATATTGACCCGGAAGTTGCCGATCTGCGCCACGCCGAAGGAAAGGTTCATTTCCCAGCTGGCCTCGAAGACCTTGATCTGCTCCGGCGACATCAGTTCATAGGCGATCTTTTCGATCATGTCGGGCAACATGATCTGCTGGTTCACCGGCAGGGTATTGCCCTGGATCTTGATATGGATCGGCGCACCGGCGGATATGAAAATATCCGACGCCTGCTTTTCCGACATCAGCTGGAACAGTTTATCGAGGATCACGAGAAAACCTCCGGGTCTTCAGTTGGCTATCAGGCGCGCAACAGGTCGTTGATGCTGGTCTTCGAGCGGGTCTGCGCGTCGACTTTCTTGACGATGATAGCAGCATAGAGGCTGTACTTGCCGCCATCTTTCGGCAGATTGCCGCTGATCACGACGGAGCCCGGCGGGATGCGGCCGTAGGTGATTTCGCCGGTTTCGCGGTCGTAGATCGGGGTGCTCTGGCCGATATAGACGCCCATCGAGATCACCGAGTTTTCGCCGACGATGACGCCTTCGACGACTTCCGAACGGGCGCCGATGAAGCAGTTGTCTTCGATGATGACCGGACCGGCCTGGATCGGCTCGAGCACGCCGCCGATGCCGACGCCACCGGAGAGGTGTACGTTCTTGCCGATCTGCGCGCAGGAGCCGACGGTGGCCCAGGCATCGACCATGGTGCCTTCATCGACGTAGGCGCCGATGTTGACGAAGGAGGGCATCAGCACGCAGTTCTTGGCGATGAAAGAACCCTTGCGGGCGAAGGCACCCGGCACGACGCGGAAGCCGCCAGCCTTGAACTGCTCTTCGGTCCAGCCCTGGAACTTGGTGTCGACCTTGTCGTAAAAGCGGATGTCGCCGGCTTCCTGGACGTGGTTGTCGCGGGTGCGGAAGGACAGCAGCACGGCCTTCTTGGCCCACTGGTTGACGACCCATTCGCCATTGATCTTCTCGGCAACGCGCAGTTTGCCGCTATCGAGGTCGCCGATCACGGATTCGATGATCTTGATGGCGTCGGCGGATTGGGTGGAAAGCTCGGTGCGGCGTTCCCAGAGGTCGTCGATGGTGGCTTGCAGCGGATGGCTCATGGAAGGTTCTCTCTGTTTTAAAGTTGTTGGGCGAACTGACGAATACGGCTGGCGGCTTCGAGGCATTCCTCAAGCGAAGCGACCAGCGCGATACGAATGAAATTGGCGCCCGGATTGACGCCACCCACCTCGCGGGCCAGGAAGCTGCCGGGCAGAACGACGACATTATAATGTTCGAGCAGGCCGCGGGCGAACTCGGTATCGGCGATCGGCGTCTTCGCCCACAGGTAGAAACTGGCGTCCGGCATGCCGGTGCCGAGCACTTCGGCGATCAGCGGCGTCACGGCGGCGAATTTCTCGCGGTACTGGTCGCGGTTGTCGAGGACGTGTGCTTCGTCGTTCCAGGCAGCGACCGAAGCGGTCTGCACCGGCGGGGCCATGGCGCAGCCGTGGTAGGTGCGATAAAGCAGGAATTTCTTGAGGATGGCCGCATCGCCGGCGACGAAACCCGAACGCATGCCCGGTACATTTGAACGCTTCGACAGGCTGGAGAACATGACCAGGCGGTCGTTCGTGCGGCCGAGCAGCTTGGCCGCCTGGAGGCCGCCGATTGGCGGATTGGCCTCGTCGAAGTAGATTTCCGAATAGCATTCGTCGGAGGCGATGATGAAGCCGTACTTGTCGGACAGCGCGAACAGCGTCTTCCAGTCGTCCAGCGACAGTACCTTGCCGGTCGGGTTGCCCGGCGAGCAGACATAGAACAGCTGGACGCGCGCCCATTCCTCTTCGGACAACTGACTGTAGTCGTAGGCGAAGTCGTTGTCCGGCAGGTTGTTCAGGAAGCGCGGTTCGGCCCCGGCCAGGTAGGCGGCGCCTTCGTAAATCTGATAGAACGGGTTCGGGCTGACGACCAGCGGCAGGTATCCCCGGCTCGGATCGATGACCGTCTGGGCGAAGGAAAACAGCGCTTCGCGCGAGCCATTGACCGGCAGGATCTCGGTTTCGGCATTCAGGCTCAGGCCATAGCGGCGTTCGCACCAGGCGGCGATGGCGTTGCGCAGGGCCGGGATGCCTTGCGTCGTCGGGTAATTGGCCAGGCCCTTGAGACCATTGGCCAGCGCTTCGATGATGAAGGGCGGCGTCGGATGCTGCGGCTCGCCGATCGAGAGCTTGATTTCCTTGTACTTCGGATTCGGGGTGATGCCGGCGAACAGGGCGCGCAGCTTTTCAAAGGGGTAGGGCTGGAGTTGGGCGAGGTGTGGATTCACGTCGGACATCAAATGGGTGTCAAAATGGAATTATCTCCGAAAATGCCGGCGCTGCCTCGTGAACAAACGCTTATTCCCGTTCTTCTTTTTGTTGCCCGTGCTGCTGACCGCTTGCGCCTTCGGTTACCAGGCGCGCGGCAGCCTCAGTGATGTGCCCGGCGAACTGCGCGGCAAGGGCTATCCGGGCAACAGCGGCGGCGGGCGTTTCGTACTCGGCGAGCCCGGCGGCCGCCTGACCTGCGACGGCGAAGCACTGCCGCCGGCCCGATCGCCGAATCCGGGCAGTTGCGCCGGCGAAGGCGGGGCGGGTGTTTTGCGCTGTTCCGACGGGCGGGAAATGAACTTCACCTGGCTGGCCATGAGCTGCCGCTCGCTGCGCGGCAGCGGCGTGGATACCAAGGGCAACCGGCTGGAGTTTGTCGTCGAGCGGCGGTGAGCAGATATTGCTCGACATTTACTGCCCGTCATCCCGCATGCCGAAGCCGAACAGGGTGCGCAGGCTGGTGTACAGGACGAGCAGGGTCAGGCAGGCAACGAGCAGGATATAGATGCCCCACAGCAAGCCAAGCCAGCCGGCACGGCCGGCGACGGCAGAGAGGGCGTACCACTGGCTGATGGCGTGATAAGCCAGGCCGCCGCTGGCCAGCAGGCCGAGCCAGGGCCAGCGGTCGGCGAACTTGATGAGCACGATGATGACCACCGTCAGCGCGCCGAAGAACAGGAACTGGAGAAAAGATGTCCTGACGCCTTTTTCGACGAGCAGCACGATGAGCAAGCCGAGGACGATGGCGCCGGGGAGCCATTGCCACAGGTCGAAGGAATCATCCTTATTCGGCGCGGCAAGGTGTTCCGCCGCCTCTTCTCGTTCGGCGTCTTGGCTTCGGAGTTCTGCCAATGCCTGTGCCGGGTCTCGCCACAGCGCCAAGCCGGGCGTTTCCTGTGCTGTCTGGTGGGGGGGCGGGTGATGCGGGATGGCATTCCGCTTCCTCTCGTTTGCGAGGTCTTCGACTTCGGGGCGCAGGCCGCGAAATGGCCGGAAGGACACTTCCTTTCCCTGGAATAGTCCGAACAGTACGAAGAAGGCGAAGCCCAGGAAGTACCGCAGATCCTGGCGGAGAAAGTCGGTCAGCACAAAGGCGTGCTTCGCTTCCCAACTCATCGTGGGCAAGATGAGGAAGGGGATGCCGACGGCTACCCAGGTCCACCAGGGGGGATAGATCGAAACCTTGATGTCATGGAAATGCCGGTAGTACAGCGTCGATACTCCGGCCAAGGCGACGCCAAGGACTGAGGCGAGAAGGCAGCCAATCACCAGCTGGCCTCGCCACGGCCATGAGATCAGAACGGCCAGCAGGTCGCTCATAGCGTCGCGGAGGAGAGCTGGGCGTTGGCTGGACAGATAGCCGCAAGGTGTTGCGGCAGTTCCTGATTTCGCAAATTGCGCTTGATCTCGTTATGCATGGTTTGTGCGTTCAGAGGCCTCAGGGATTGGCAGTGAGCTATTTTCGCAAGGCATCTCATGCCCGCATCCTGCCAAAAATCAAAACGCATATCAACTTGCGGCGCATTGATGCCAAATGAAGCATGGGGGCGAACTGTTACGGTCAGCGCGCGAACTCCGGCTTATGGCCGATAGGTGCAAACGCGATTGCGCCCGCTTTCCTTGGCGCGGTAGAGCGCCTTGTCGGCCGCGCTGAGCAGATCATTGACCTGTTTCATCTGCTTGGGCCCTTCGGCAACGCCAATGCTCAGCGTTACCGGGAATTGCTGGCCACTCAAGCCGAAATCTGCCTTGCGGATGGCTTCCAGCAGGCGCTCGGCCAGCAGGATTGCATCCTTTTCGGCGGTGGCCGGGCAGATGCAGCAGAACTCCTCGCCGCCATAGCGGAACACCACGTCGCTGCGCCGACAGTATTGCTGGACGATCTTGGCCAGCTGGCGCAGGACGACATCGCCGACATGGTGGCCGTAGTCGTCATTGACCCGCTTGAAGTGGTCGATGTCGAGCATCATGCAGGAGAGCGGAAGGGTATTGCTGGCGGCAATCGACCATTCCTGCTCGAAGCGGTCCATGCCGTAGCGTCGATTGGGAATCTGCGTCAGGACGTCGGTCAGGGCTTCCTGCAACAGCCGGCGGTTCGAGCGCGCCCAGTTGCCGGAGGCGCTGAGCACGAGTTCGCGCTCGGTACGCACCACCGCCTGCAGGGAGAGCAGGCGCTGGATGTTGGTCAGGCGGGCAATCAGCGCGGCGGGCGTGAAGTCATAATCGAGGTAGTCGGTGGCGCCGGCGGCCAGTAATTGGGCGACCCCGCTTTCCAGCCTGGCCGGAATCAGGGCGATGATGTGGGCGCGTGGCGCGAAGCGCCGGCGGATTGAACCCAATGTATAGACCGCGTCGGCAATCGACGATCCCAGGTCGAGAATCAGCAGGTCGCTGGCGGTGGTGGCCAGTTTTTGTTGCAGCAGGGAAAGCGAGGGCACCTCGTCGTAGTGAATCTTCAGGGCGCTCATGAAATGCGTCAGTTTTGTTCTGACCGCCGGGTTTTCGGCAAACAGGGTTACCTTGAGCTGGGACAGTGTCTGGCCGCTGCCGGCCCCCTCATTGAAATCGGAGGAGGGGGCAGTGAGAAACTCATGAATGTCTGTGAATTTCTGGCTCGGCAGCTTGAGTTCCCGGGTCCAGGCCTGCCAGCTCTGGGCGATGGATTCAATCAAGGGTGGAAGGTCATCTTCTTCCAGGCCGATCTGCGCCGCCGTGCTGTAGAGCGAGGGGAGGAATCCCCAGCGCAGGCCGCTTTCAAGATTCAGTAACTGGCCGATTTGCGCCGCGAAGCACAGTGTGGCGCTCAGGGCAAAGGCGCGGGTGCCCGGCGCGCTGGGGATTTCTGCGAGGTTCTCGTGGTAGCGCACGGCGTCGACAAAAATGCCCGGCAAGCCCCAGCTCTCGAGCATCTCGGCCGATAGCTGGGCATGGTCGATGCCAAACTTGGCGATTTCCGCTGCGCTGATGGCTTCGGGGGTCGTGTTCTCTTCAAGAATGGCCGAATACTGTTCGGGAAAGGCTGTGGCCAGCCCGAGCCGGCCGATCCCCGCCAGCAGGCCGCAGGTGAAGCTTTCGTCGGACGGGCTCTGGGCCGAGGCGGCCAGTTTTTGCGCGGCAATCGCCGTGGCCAGCGATGTCGTCCAGTAGGTTGTGTAATCGAAGGCGGCGCACTTGCCCGAGCGGTACTGGTCAATCAGCGAGAGCCCGAGAACAATCTGGCGAATGCGAAACAGGCCCAGGAAGGTGATGCCATGCGTCAGCGAGGCAATGTGGCGTACCGCTCCACCCAGGGCGGCATTGGCATAGCGCAGGATGCGCCCGGTCAGGGCCGGGTCCACCTGGACGAGGCGAGTCACTTCGGAGATGCTGGTATCCGTGCGTTGCGTGGCCTCGAGGATGGCCAGGGCAACGCCGTGCGGCGAGGGGAGTAGTCCCCCGGCCTTCAGTTCTTCGAAAGATGCCTTGCTGGAGTCGGTCAAGAAATGCCTCCTGAAATTAGCCAGAGACAAGGAGCAAGGCCAGTCAATGAGGCCAGGTCGGGAATGTGCCTGGCATCAGCAACCCGGCCGGCATATGGAAAATTCATTGGACAGTCCATTTAGCCCCGTGGCTTTGCGTCCCCGTCTTTCGGCGAGTTTGCCTCTACCTGTCAGCGTAGTGAATCGTATTGATTTGTCAATCGGCATGACTTGCCAGCGGCATCGTGCTGCGCTGCCAGCAGTCAGCTGGCCGGACTGCTGAATTTCGAGCAGGGCACGGCAAAAACGCTTTCGCGTCGGGATGGCGGAATATTGATTGCAGAGAGGAAGCGTCTTGGCTGGATTTGCCCGAATCGGCCAGCCAAGATGATGTAAATTATGTAAATCACGCTGCCCCAAGGTTTGCGCCGGCCGCTGTGTTATTTACCATTACTGCCCGATTGGTCGTGGATGGCATGTGATTTGCTCACCTCCGCCGACCGGCTGTTTTGTCCGCTCATCCTTTTTGTGGTTCGAAATGCTGTAAATGCACCTCGTCGGCCTGATTGCGCTACTTGCATTTCTGTCGAGCCAGAGGTTCCCCGATGACCATTTTTCGAATCCGGTTTCACCCTGACCAGCGACCATGTCCGACTCCTCTTCTTCGCCCATTCCCGATTCGCCGACGCC
This sequence comes from Azonexus sp., assembly GCA_049294655.1. GTDB lineage: Bacteria > Pseudomonadota > Gammaproteobacteria > Burkholderiales > Rhodocyclaceae > Azonexus. The sequence goes on along the minus strand of JBAQDI010000011.1, from coordinate 42,200 downwards.
CGCCGCCAGCCCGGTTTCTTCTTCCCGCAGGCGCCCGCTGATCATCGCGTTGTCCCTGGCGGTGCTTGGCCTGGCGGGCGGCGCTGGCTGGTATTTCTGGAATTCATCGACACCCGCCGAGGCGCCGTCGGGGCCGGGCGGCCCGGGCGGGCGGCCCAACCCCATCGTCGTCGAGGCGGCGACGACGGAAGATTTCCCGGTGCGCCTGTCGGCCATCGGCACCGTGGTGCCGCGCACGGTGGTGACGGTGCGTTCGCGCGTCGATGGCACGCTGAACAAGGTCAATTTCGAGGAAGGCCAGAATGTCCGGGCCGGCGAGTTGCTGGCCGAAATCGATCCGCGGCCGTATGAAGTGGCGCTGACCCAGGTGCAGGGCCAGATGGGCAAGGACGAAGCCCTGCTCGCCAATGCCCGAGCCGATCTGGCGCGTTACGAGGGACTGGCCAGACTCGATGCCATTCCGGCCCAGCAGCTCGATACCCAGCGCGCCCTGGTGCGCCAGTACGAAGCGGCGGTCCGGGTCGATCAGGGCGCTGTCGACAACGCCCGCCTGCAGTTGTCCTATACCCGCATCACGGCGCCGGCCGACGGTCGGACCGGCCTGCGCCAGGTCGATCCGGGCAACCTGGTGCGTTCCTCGGACGCCAACGGCATCGTGGTGATTACCCAGGTGCAGCCGGTAACCGTGGTTTTTCCGATTCCCGAAGCGGATCTCGGCAAGTTGCTGACCCGGCTCGGCATGCAGAGCAAGCGCGAGGGGGGGCGTGCTGCGCCTCGTTCCGGCGCTGCCGGTGAACACTCTGGCGCTGCGTCCCGGATCCGGGGGGAACGTCGGGCTCTGGCCGAAGGCGGCGAGAACGCCGCGCGGCGCTCGCCTGGCGAAGCTGATGCCGGAAGGCCGGCGCGTGAAACGCGTGCTGAGCGCGCTGCTGGCGGCGAACGGCCGGCCGGTGAGCGCCGCGCCGAACGAGGCGCAGCGGATGAGCGCTCGGCGGCAGGCAAAAATGACAGGCGCAGCAAGTTGCAGGGCAGCGGCCTGGCGGTCGAGGCCTGGGATCGTGATGGCAAGGTGCTGCTGGCGACCGGCGAAGTGTTGACGGTGGACAATCAACTCGACGTGACGACCGGCACGGTCAAGGTCAAGGCCATTTTTGCCAACCAGGACGGGGCGCTGTTCCCCAACCAGTTCGTCAATGTCCGGCTGATCGTCAATGAACTCAAGGCGGCCGTGGTCATTCCGTCGGCCGCCGTGCAGCGCGGCGCCAAGGGTTCCTTCGTCTGGCTGCTCAAGGACGACAAGACGGTGGGCATGCGCCTGGTCGAGGTCGGGGCGGCCGATGGTGACCGGATTCCGGTACTCAACGGGCTGCAGGCCGGCGAACAGGTGGCGGTCGATGGGTTCGACCGGTTGCGCGAAGGAGCCAGGGTTGAGGTGGTCAGTCGCGAGTCGCGCGGCGTCAAGGAAGGCGCGGGCGGCCGGTCTGGCGGAAAGCGGGGCGGTCCGCGCGGCGAGAATGGCGGGCCGGGGTTGCCGCCCGGGACACCGGCTGCCCCTGGAACACCGGCTACGCCGCCGGTCAGCGGACCGGCTGCAACGGCAGCGCCAGGAGCGGCAGGAACCCGTTCGCAGCCATGAACCTGTCGCGTCCCTTCATCGACCGGCCGGTTGCCACCTCGCTGCTGATGCTGGCCATCATGCTGGTCGGCCTGGTGGCCTACCGGCTGCTGCCGCAGGCGGCCTTGCCGCAGGTCGATTACCCGACCATCCAGGTGTCCACGCTGTATCCGGGCGCCAGTCCGGATGTCATGACGTCCAGTGTGACGGCGCCGCTCGAGCGCCAGTTTGGCCAGATGCCGGGCCTCGACCAGATGTATTCGGTCAATTCGGGCGGTGCCTCGGTGATTACCCTGCGCTTCTCGCTGGGTTTGCCGCTCGATGTCGCCGAGCAGCAGGTGCAGGCGGCGATCAATGCCGCGTCAACGCTGTTGCCGACCGATTTGCCGGCGCCGCCGGTCTATAACAAGGTCAATCCGGCCGACGCGCCGATCCTGACGCTGGCCCTGACGTCCACCTCGCTGCCGCTGATCCGCCTGCAGGACATGGCCGATACGCGGCTCGCCCAGAAAATTTCCCAGGTGCCGGGCGTCGGCCTGGTGACGCTGGCTGGCGGCCAGCGACCGGCCGTGCGCGTGCGGGTCAATCCGCGCGCCCTGGCCGAAGCCGGTCTCGGCCTCGAAGATATCCGCACCGCCGTTGGCGCGGCCAATGTCAGTTCGCCGAAAGGCAGTTTCGACGGCCCGAGCCGCGCTTCGACCATCGATGCCAACGACCAGTTACGCAATGCCGACGAGTACCGCCGGCTGGTCATTGCCTATCGGGCCGGGGCGCCGATCCGTCTGTCCGATGTCGCCGACGTCGTCGACGATGCCGAAAACAACCGCCTCGGGGCCTGGGCCGGCCGCCAGGGCGAGGGCGCCGTGCTGGTCGAAGGCACCGACCAGCCGGCCGTGTTGCCCGGTGTCCTGATCAACATCCAGCGCCAGCCGGGCGCCAATGTCATCGAAACGGTCGATCACATCAAGGCGTTGCTGCCGAAATTGCAGGCCAGCCTGCCGGCTGCCGTCGATGTGGCGATCCTGACCGACCGCACGGTCACCGTCCGCGCCTCCATCGAGGCCGTGCGCGAAGACCTGTTCCTCGCCGTGATCCTCGTCGTCGCGGTGATCTTCGTCTTCCTGCGCAGCGGCACGGCGACGCTGATTCCCAGCCTGGCCGTACCGCTGTCGCTGATCGGCACCTTCGCCGTCATGAAACTGGCCGGCTTCTCGATCAACAACCTGACGCTGATGGCGCTGACCATCGCCACCGGCTTCGTCGTCGACGACGCCATCGTGATGATCGAGAACATCGCGCGCTACATCGAGAAAGGCATGGAACCGATGGAAGCCGCCCGCGAAGGCGCCCGGCAGATCGGTTTCACCATCCTGTCGCTGACCTTCTCGCTGATCGCCGTGCTCATTCCGCTGCTCTTCATGGGCGACATGGTCGGCCGGCTGTTCCGCGAATTCTCGATCACCCTGGCCGTCGCCATCCTGATCTCGGCCGTTGTCTCGCTGACCTTCACGCCCATGCTGTGCGGCCGGCTGCTCAAGGCCGAGGTCGAGGTCAAGCACGGTGCCTTTTTCCGCGTCACCGGCCGCTTCATCGACAACACCATCGCCGCCTACGACCGGCAATTGCAGTTTGTGCTGCGCCATCGGCGGACGACGTTGTGGGTTGCCATCGGTACGGTGGTCCTCACGGTGCTGCTCTACATCGTCGTGCCCAAGGGCTTTTTCCCGCTGCAGGACACCGGCGTCCTGCAGGGCATGACCGAAGGGCCGCAGACCGCGTCCTTTGCCGAAATGTCGCGCCGCCAGCATGAACTGGCCGAGCTGCTGCTGAGCGATCCGGCCGTCGAATCGGTGGCGGCCTTCGTCGGCATCGACGGCAATAACGCGACGCTCAATTCCGGCCGTCTGCAGGTCGGCCTCAAGCCCAAGGCCGAGCGCGGCGCGCTGACCCCGGTCATCGACCGCCTGCAGGCGAAAGCCGATGCCTTGCCCGGCATCCGCCTGTGGCTGCAGCCGATGCAGGATCTGACCATCAACGACCGGGTGGCGCGCACCCAGTACCAGTTCACCGTGCAGTCGCCGAGCCAGGACGACCTGTCCGAGTGGGTGCCGAAACTCCTTGAGCGCTTTGCCGGCCTACCGCAACTGGAACACGTGACCAGCGATTTGCAGGACAAGGGCCTGGTCGCCTATGTCGAGATCGACCGCGATGTCGCGGCGCGCTTCGGTGTCACGGTCGCCGCCATCGATAATGCCTTGTACAACGCCTTCGGCCAGCGCCTGATTTCGACCATCTTCACGCAGAGCAGCCAGTATCGCGTCGTGCTCGAGATGAAACCGGAACTGGCCAATGGTCTGGCCGCTTTCGACAGCCTGTGGGTGCCCGGCACGGGCGGCCAGCAGGTGCAGCTCAAATCGGTGGCCCGGGTGGTCGAGCGTAACGGGCTGCTCTCGCTGTCGCACCTCGAACAGTTCCCTGCCGTGACCCTTTCCTTCGACCTCGCCAAGGGCGCGGCGCTCGGCAAGGCGACAGAGGCCATCGATGGCGTCGTGCGCGACCTGAAGCTGCCGGTTTCGATGCAGACCGCCTACCAGGGCGCGGCGCTGGCTTTCCGCGGGCAGGCGGCGAGCGAGCTGTGGCTGATCCTGGCGGCCATCGTCACCATGTACATCGTGCTCGGCGTGCTCTACGAGAGCACCATCCATCCGGTGACCATCCTGTCCACGCTGCCCTCGGCCGGCATCGGCGCGCTGCTCGCGCTGCTGCTGACCGGCGGCGAGCTCAACGTCATCTCGATCATCGGCATCATTTTGCTGATCGGCATCGTCAAGAAAAACGCCATCATGATGATCGACTTCGCGCTGGAGGCCGAGCGCGAACATGGTATGAGCCCGGAGGAGGCGATTCACCAGGCCTGCCTGCTGCGTTTCCGGCCGATCCTGATGACGACGCTGGCCGCACTGCTTGGCGCCTTGCCGCTCATGCTCTCCGGCGGCATTGGTGCCGAACTGCGCAGCCCGCTCGGCGTGACCATGGTCGGCGGCCTGCTGGTCAGTCAGGTGCTGACGCTGTTCACCACGCCGGTGATCTACCTGGCCTTCGATGAGCTGGGCAAGCGCCTGGGCGGCAAGGGCAACCGCGGCCGGGTGATCGGCGGCGAGGCTGACGGACAATGAGCCTGCCGGGCATCTTCATCAACCGGCCGGTGGCGACGACGCTGCTGGCCATCGGCGTCTTCCTGGCCGGTGCATTGGCGATGAAGATGCTGCCCGTCGCGCCGCTGCCGCAGGTCGATTTCCCGACCATCTCGGTGAGCGCCAACCTGCCCGGGGCGAGTCCGGAAACCATGGCCGCCACCGTGGCGACGCCGCTCGAACGGGCGCTCGGGCGGATCGCCGGGGTCTCCGAAATCACCTCGGAAAGCTCGCTGGGCAGCACCCGCGTCACCCTGCAATTCGATCTCGACAAGAACATCGACAGCGCGGCGCGCGAAGTGCAGGCGGCGATCAATGCCTCGCGCGCCATGCTGCCAAGCAGCCTGCCCGGCAATCCGACCTATCGCAAGGTCAACCCGGCCGACACGCCGATCATGATCCTCAGCCTGACTTCGGACACCCTGAGTCAGGGCCAGATGTACGATACGGCGGCGACTGTATTGGCGCAAAGATTGGCCCAGGTCGAGGGGGTCGGCCAGGTGAGCATCGGCGGCGGGGCGCTGCCGGCCGTCCGTGTCGAACTGCAATTGCCGCAACTGGCGCAGCTTGGGCTGGGTCTGGAAGATGTCCGGCAGACGCTGGTCAATGCCAATCCCAACCGGCCCAAGGGTTTTGTCGAGGATGGCGAGCGTCAGTGGCAGATCCAGGCCAACGACCAGGCCAAGACGGCGGCCGAATATCGTTCGCTGATCGTCGGCTACAAGAACGCTGCGGCCATCCGGCTCGGCGATGTCGCCGAGGTGCTCGATTCCGTGCAGGACGTGCGCAATGCCGGGGCGGTCAATGGCAAACCGGCCATTTTGCTGGTCATCAGTCGGCAGCCCGGCGCCAACATCCTGGAAGCCGTCGATCGCGTCACCAAACTCATGCCGGTGTTGCGTTCGTCGATGCCGGCGGCGATCCAGATGGATGTCATGATGGAACGCACGGGGATGATCCGCAATTCCCTGTTCGAGGTCGAGCGGGCGCTGGCTTTCTCGATCTGCCTGGTTGTTGCCGTCGTCTTCGTCTTTTTGCGCAGCGCCCGCGCCACGCTGATTCCTGCCGTTGCCGTGCCGGTCTCGCTGGCCGGCACGCTGGCCATCATGTGGTTGTGCGGTTTTTCGCTGAACAATCTGTCGCTGATGGCGCTCACCGTCGCCACCGGCTTCGTCGTCGATGACGCGGTGGTCGTTCTGGAAAATATCGTCCGGCGCATCGAGGGCGGCGAGGAACCCTTTGCCGCGGCGCTGGCCGGCAGCAAGGAAGTGGCGTTCACCGTCCTGTCGATGAGCCTGTCGCTGGTCGCCGTGTTCATCCCGGTGCTCATGATGGGCGGCATCGTCGGCCGGCTGTTCCGCGAATTCGCGGTGACGCTGACCGCGGCCATCCTCGTTTCGCTGGTCGTCTCGCTGACCATCACGCCGATGATGTGCGCCCGTCTGCTGCGCCGTCCGGCGCCGCCGGCCGACGGGCCGGGCAGCCGGCTGGGGCGGCTGTTCAAGCGCATCCAGCAGGGCGCGCATGCCGGCTATGACCATTCGCTGTCCTGGTCGCTGCGCCATCCCTGGCTGATCATGCTGGTGCTGACCGCCACCATCGGCCTCAATGTCTGGCTCTATACCTACATCCCCAAGGGTTTTCTGCCGCGCCAGGATACCGGCCTGCTGATTGGCGGCATCCAGGGTGATCAGTCGGTGTCCTTCCAGGCCATGCGCAGCAAGATTACCGATCTGGTCGATATCATCCGGGCCGATCCGGCCGTCGAGAATGTCAGCGCGGTGACTGGCGGTTCGCAGCGCAACCGCGCCCAGGTCTTCATCGCGCTCAAACCGCTGGCCGAACGGCGCAAGCTCGATCAGCCGTCCTCGGCGACCGAAGTCATCGCCCGCCTGCGCCCCAAACTCGGCCATGTCGCCGGGGCCAGCATGTACATGTTCCCTGCCCAGGATGTGCGGGTCGGCGGCCGGCAATCCGATTCGGAATGGCAATTCACGCTGCTCGCCGACAATTTGGAGGACCTGCGCAAGTGGGAACCGAAAGTTCGTTACGGCCTGCGCGATCTGCCGCAGATCACCGACGTCAATACCGACATGCAGGACAAGGGCCTGCAGACCACAGTCACCATCGACCGCGAAGCCGCTGCCCGGCTCGGCGTTTCGGTGCGCACCCTGACTGCAACGCTGAACGATGCCTTCGGCCAGCGCCAGGTTTCGACCATTTTCCAGCCGCTCAACCAGTACAAGGTGGTCATGGAAGGCGCGCCGGAATACTGGCAGCACCCGCAGAGCCTCGACCAGATCTGGGTGGTCGGCGCCAACGGTCAGCGCATTCCTTTTCCGGCCATCGCCAAGTGGGGGCCGGGCAACGCGCCGCTCGGGGTCAGCCACCAGTCGGGCTTTGCCTCGTCGACCATTTCCTTCGACCTGGCGCCCGGCGTCTCGCTCGGTCAGGCCACTGAGGTCATCGACGCGATGTTCGCCCGTCTCGGCGTGCCCAACACTGTGCGCGGCAGTTTCCAGGGCACCGCCTCGGCCTTCAAGTCGGCGCTCGATTCGCAGCCGCTGCTCATCCTGACCGCCATGGTCGCCATCTACCTGGTGCTCGGCATGCTCTACGAGAGCACCATCCACCCGATCACCATCCTGTCCACGCTGCCCTCGGCCGGCGTCGGCGCACTGCTGGCGCTGCTCGCCTTCAAGACCGAATTCACCATCATCGCGCTGATCGGCATCATCCTGCTGATCGGCATCGTCAAGAAAAACGCCATCATGATGGTCGATGTCGCGCTGGCCGCCAGCCGGGAGCAGGGTATGAATACCCGCGACGCCATTCACCACGCCTGCCTGCTGCGTTTCCGGCCGATCATGATGACCACCATTGCCGCGCTGTTTGGTGCCCTGCCGCTCGCCTTCGGGGCCGGCGACGGCGCCGAGCTGCGCCAGCCGCTCGGTATCTCGGTGATGGGCGGCCTTGTCGTCAGCCAGATTCTGACCCTTTACACCACGCCGGTGGTCTACCTGGTTCTCGACCGGGCCCGCCTTGCCCTGCAACGCCTGTGGCGGCGCGGGCATCCGCTGGCGAGTGACGTTTCCCCCGTGAGGACTTGATGCCCATCCGTCGTACCCTTCGTCCGCTGTCGGTCGCCCTCGGTTTCAGCCTGCTGCTCGGCGGCTGTTCATTCATTCCGCCCTACCTGCTGCCCGAGTTTGCGATCAAGGCCGGTTTTCACGAGGATGTGCCGCCGGCCCAGGCCGAGGGGCCGTGGAAAATCGCCGAAACCGAGGCTGTGCCGCAGGCCCACTGGCAGATTTTCGACCTGCCCGAACTGCCCGACCTGCTGGCCCGCCAGGAACAGGCCAATGCCACGCTGGCCGTGGCGCTGGCCCGCTACAACCAGGCCGCGGCGCTGATCGACCAGGCCTCGGCCGGTCTTTATCCGAACCTCAACGGCAATGCCGGGGTCAGTCGGGCGCGCAATAACGGTTCAAGCGCGACGACCACGACGACGAGCAGTTTCGGTCTGTCCTCGAGCTGGGAAGTCGATCTCTGGGGACGTTTGCGCGCCACCGTCGAAGCCAACGAAGCCTCGGCCAAGGCCAGCGCCGCCGACCTGGCCGGTGTCCGCCTGGCGCTGCAGGCGCAACTTGTCCAATCACTGCTTTCGCTGCGCATCGTCGAAGTCCAGCGCGAACTGCTCGATGCCACCGTCGCCGACTACCGGCGCTACGTCCAGCTGACCACCGACCGCATGCGTTTCGGCATCGCCAGCCGGGCCGACCTGGCGCAGGCTGAAAGCCAGTTGCGCAGCGTCGAGGCGCAGGCCGTCGAAACCGGCGTCCAGCGCGCCCAGCTCGAACACGCCATCGCCGTGCTGGTCGGCGAATTGCCGGCCAACTTCCGGCTGCCCGAGCGGCCGGCCGGCGACCCGGCGCTGCGCGCCCAATTGCGGGCGCTCGGCGACAATCCGCAACCCGGTTCTGGCACCACGCATGCCGGCATCTTTGATCTTGTGCCGGCCTTGCCGGTTGTGCCGCTCAATGCCCCGTCCACGCTGCTCGAACGGCGTCCCGACATCGCCGCTGCCGAGCGGCGTGCCGTTGCCGCCAATGCCCAGGTCGGCGTTGCCAAGGCCGCCTTTTTTCCGGTGCTCAGCCTGAGCGGCACGGCCGGCCTGCGCTCGACGGTCTGGGAAAATATCCTGACGGCGCCTTCGCGCTATTGGTCAATCGGCCCGGCACTTGCCGCGCCACTCTTCGACGCCGGCCTGCGCCGCGCCCAGAAGGCCCAGGCCATCGCCGCCTGGGACCAGGCCGCCGCGACCTACCGGCAGACCGTGCTGGCCGCCTTCCAGGAAGTCGAGGACCAGTTGTCCACATTGCGCATCCTGGCCGAGGAAGCCCGCATCCAGGGTGAAGCCGTCAAGGCGGCTCGAGTCAGTGCCGAACTGACGCAAGCCCAGTACCGGGCCGGCATCGCCAGCAGCCTGCAGGTCATCGTCGCCAATGGCGCGCTGCTGACCGCCGAACGCAGTGCCCTTGATCTGCACAATCGCCGGCTGACGGCGGCCGTCGTGCTGATCCGGGCGCTCGGTGGCGGTTGGCAGGGGGCGGGCGACACGCCGGGTTGAAAGCGGTATGCTTGGTGTGAGCAGAAACGGGGCCCGGAGGCTCCGTTTTCATTTGGCCTGGTGTTCTTGAATCCAGGCGGTTCAAGCCATATGACCGACTGCCTGATTTCGGTGCTTGATATTCCAAATGCTTCGCGGCACGATCCGGCAATGATAAATAAAATTCCTGCGCAGAAGCGACAGGGCCGACCAGCAGGCAAAGTGGGACCTTTGGCCGGGAACGAATTGCAAACTGATTTTGGATTTTTGGCTTGAGGAAGGGGATATGAAGTTGTATGAAAATAATGCGAAGCTGACCCCGTTGATTGCTCATTAAACTTGTCCGCATCGGCGGATAAACGCTATTAGAGAAAAGGTAGAGAAAAGGGGCCTGGCCCCTTTTTTCTGTGCAAAGAGAATTTATCGAATAGTTGGAGCGCCATGAGCACGTACCCAAAAAAACTAAGTCCCGGTTTCTCGGGTGCGCTTCGCACCTTCAGCTTCTGGATTGCGAACGGAAGCGTGGGACTTCCATTGTTGGACGGAATTGACTATTGGCCAGCGATGAAAGAATCACCAAGCTTGATGGAGCAGGTCTTTGCAATTTTCGCAAACGTAATTGAGTTTGATGAAGTTGGAAATCCAACCAACGAAAAATTGGCAGAGCATCGAGCTGCACAGTTTATTCGCAGTTGGTGCGATCCCAATTACGAGATCGATCCGCCGTATGAAAACTGGGAAGTGGAACTGTTTTGAGTCATAAGCATTGGTGCGATGCGCTTCGCTTATCGCACCCTACGCGAGCTGAGCTGCCCGGATTCGCTCGCCCTGGCTGGCTTTTGAATAGTCAGGAAGTCGTCTTTGGTTTGATGTTATTCGATGTGCATTTTTTCATCAGGCCTGCCTGATTGCCGCCCTGCGCTTTAGAATGACAGCCGGAGAGTGCCTCGCTCTCTGGGAACTTGCTTCCCTTTCGCCAGCCAAACGGGACCCGCTTTAGCCAAACGAATGTCAGACCAGTCACGAATCACGATGGATCAACTGCGGATCGGCTTATATGTCTATCTCGATCTGCGCTGGTTCGAGCATCCTTTTACTTTTGGTCAATTCAAGATCAAGAGCGAGGAGCAGATCCAGACGATTCGTGGTCTGGGCCTCAAAAGCCTCCGCTACGATCCGGCGCAGAGTGATCTGGCGCCGGAACAGAGGGCAAACGTGGCGCCTTCTCCTGAGCCGCAACAGCAGCAAACCAGCGACGTGATTGCCCGCGGCCTGGCCGCCAAGCAGGCGCTGATCGAGCGCATCAAGGTGCAGCGGGAAGCGGCGGCGCGCATCGAAAATGCCTTCATCAATACGGCCAAGACGGTTCGCGAAATCGACAAGAACATCTTTTCGCACCCCGCCGAAACCGTCAAAAACGCCACCTTACTGGTCAATCAGATTGCTGAATCCATCCTTTGCGCCCAGGAACTTGCGATTCACGTCATGGGCGACAAGATGGGGGGGGAAGAGCTGTATTTCCATTCCCTGAATGTCACCATGCTGGCGCTGATGATGGCGCGCGACCTCGGCCTGCCGTCCGAGGTGGTCGGCGTGCTGGGCATCGGCGCGCTGTTCCACGATATCGGGCACAAGGAAATTCCGAGCAAGATTCTGCTGAAAATGGAGCCGCTTACGCCGGCCGAGCGCCATCTGTTCGAGATGCACTGCCAATATGGCGTCGAGATGGGGCAGAAGCTGCAGTTCGCGCCACCGGTGCTGGCCATCATTCACGACCATCACGAGTTTTTCGATGGGACCGGCTATCCGCGCCAGCTCAAGGCCGAGCACATCGGTCTGCTGGCCCGCATCGTGGCGATCTGCAACCACTACGACGAACTGTGCAACCCGCTCAATATCGCCGATGCGCTGACGCCGCATGAGGCCTTGTCGACGATGTTCGCCAGGTTGCGCAACAAGTTCGACCCGAAGCTGCTGCAAGTCTTCATTCGCTGTCTTGGCGTCTATCCGCCGGGAACCATCGTCCAGCTTTCGAATGGTGTCATGGGCATGGTGGCCACGGTGAATACCGCCAAACCGATGAAACCCATGGTTGTGATCTATGATGCCGACATCCCCAAGGACGAGGCCATACTCGTTGATCTCGAGCACGAAACCGAGCTGAACATTGCGAAGGCCATCCGCCCCCTGCTGGTACCCGGTGAAATCTACAACTACCTCAGTCCGCGCAAGCGGGTCAGCTATTACTTCGATCCTGCCAAGCAGACGCCGGAAAAGGTCGCGCCATGAGCAGCCTTGAGCAACTGATGCTCGACCAGTCGCCAGACATCATGCTGCTCGTCGAGCCGAAAGACCTGCGCATCGTAATGGCCAACCGGACCGCCAGCCAGAAGCTCGGCTACCCGCTTGATGCCTTGCTGTCGCTGGTGATTACCGATATCGAGAGCTCCCTGCAGGACGTCTTTTATTGGGAAGATGTGCGCAACGGCCAGTATCAGGAGATCGGGAAACAGGAGGGGCTGTATCAATGTGCCGATGGCAGCCTGCTGACGGTCGTCAAGTCGGTGCATGCCGTTGAACACGATGGCGCCACCCTGCTTGCCATCCTGGCCAGGGATATCCGCCAGGAGCGCCAGGTCGAGGAGGCCCTGCAACGAACGCTTTCGCAGATGCGGGCGACCCTGGAATCAACCGGCAACGGCATCCTGGTCATCGACTGGCAGGGACAGATCGTCAGCATGAACCGGCAGTTCAGCACGATGTGGGGTATTCCGGAAGCCTTGCTGCTCGACCGGAACGATGCGGCGATCATCGATGTCCTGTGCGCCCAGGTGGAGGAAACGGAAATTGCCCGGACGCGCCTGCAGGCCATCGTCGACTGCCTGGAAGTGGAAGACGTTTTTCGCCTCAGGGATGGCCGCGTCTTCGAGTGCAAGTCACGGCCGCAATATCTCGGCGAAAGCATCGTCGGCCGGGTCTTCGGCTTCAGCGACATCACGGCCCGCACGCTGGCCGAAGCCGCGCTGCGCGAATCGCGGGACCGCCTCGAGGACGGGGTGCGCGAACGAACGGCCGAGCTGCAGGCGGCCAATGCCAGTTTGCAGGCAGAAAAACTGCGCCAGCAGGAATTGATCAAGAAACTTGAAGAAGCCCAGAACCAGCTGCTGCAATCCGAAAAAATGGCTTCGATGGGCCAGTTGGCGGCCGGCGTCGCCCACGAAATCAACAATCCCGTCGGCTTCGTCAATTCCAATCTGGGCAGTCTCGAGCGCTACGTCGATAATCTGCTGCGCCTGCTCGATGCCTACGAAAAACTCGAGTGCCTGCTGGCCGAAGACGTACTGCTGGAACTGCGCCAGCTGAAACAGGAAATCGACACCGCCTATCTGCGGCAGGACATCAGCGACTTGCTTGCCGAGTCGCTCGACGGAATGCAACGGGTCAAGCGTATCGTCCAGGATCTCAAGGATTTCTCCCACGTGGACCGCGGCGAGCGCGAACTGGCGGATCTCGAGAAGGGACTGGAAAGTACCCTCAATGTGGTCTGGAACGAACTCAAGTACAAGGCCAAGGTGATCAAGGAATACGCCCACCCGCCGGCCATCGAATGCCTGCCCTCACAGCTCAACCAGGTTTTCATGAACCTGCTGATCAATGCCGCGCATTCGATCGAAACCAGTGGCGAAATCACCCTGCGCACCGGTTCGGATGCGGATCACGTCTGGGTCGAGGTGGAAGATACCGGCCACGGAATCCCGGCCGAAAACCTGACCCGGATCTTCGAGCCGTTCTTTACGACCAAGCCGGTGGGCAAGGGGACGGGCCTCGGACTTTCCCTGTCCTATGGCATCGTCAAGAAGCATCACGGGCAGATCGAGGTGGTGAGCGAGGTCGGCAAAGGGACGAAGTTCAAGGTCATCCTGCCGCAGCATAGCGAGGGCGCAGAGGCGGAGGGCTGATCCGGTCGGGTCGCGAGCCGCCGCTGGCAATTGGCGACATGTTCCGGCCCGAACTGAACGGGCTGACGCAGTTGTCGCGGGCTTCTGATAGCGGCTATGCTGGGAGAACGAAAAGCAGCGGGATGCCGACGATGATGAAGACCGGATTTCTGGCCAATGAGGGGCGTGCTGCCCGGGCGGCAGAAATGTTTGCCACGCCGCCAGCGCAAGAAAGAATGCCATGAGTCCGCCCCTTGCCCATGCCCCGAAAAAGGCGCTGCGTTTGTTGCGGCGCCAGCCTTTCTATATCTACGTCGGGACCATATTCGTCCTGCTGATTCTGGTCATCCTGCTGACCATCGGCTGGTTTACCCGCCTCGAAACCCGCAAGATGGTCGAGCAGTCGGCGGGGCAGCTTTTTGATCATGTCGGAAACGAAGTGGCGCAGCAGGTTCGCCTGCAGGATGCTCCGATAGAATTGACGGTCCGCCTTGCCGCCTCGCTGCCTTCGCTGACGTGGGCAACGAGTTTCGAGCAGCGCATGGCGCAACTCGCTGTCCTGACCCGCGCCCTCGATGCCGAGCCGCAGATGGCCGGGATTTACTATGCCTATGGCAATGGCGACTTCTTCCTCGTTCGCCCCTTGCGTGACGCTGCTGCGCGCAGTTATTTCAAGACCCCGGCCGAGGCTGCCTTCCTCGTCGAAAGCATCGAGCAGGGTGGCCGGCGCAGCCGCTGGGTGGGGCTGGACAAAAACCTCAAGGTACTCAGTGTCTGGTCGCCGCCGGACTACCGCTTCGATCCGCGCCGCCGGCCCTGGTATCAGGCGGCCATGGCGAGCGACAAACTGGTGCGTACTGCTCCCTATGTCTTCGCGCGGACCGGCAATCCCGGCCGTACTGTGGCGCTGCGCGCCGAACCCGAAGGCGTCGTGGTCGGCGCCGACCTGCGCACCGACACGCTTTCCGTCGCGCTGTCGCACGATCTGGTCACGCCAGCCAGCGAATTGGCGATTTTTGACGAGACCGGCGGCGTCCTGGCTTTTCACGATCCGGCCAGGGCCTTTCGTCCCGGTCCGGACGGCCAGTCCGTGATGCCCCGGCTGGCCGAGCTTTCACCCCTGATGGCGCGGCTCAGCAAGGAGCGGGACACGCTGCAGAAGTCGCGCATCATTGAGATTGATGGACGCGAGTGGAGTGTGCGGGTGATCCCGCTGGCCACCGATGCGAGCCAGGATTTCCTGGCGCTGGCGACGCCGGTCGACGAATTGATGGCCGAGGTTTACGCGACCCAGCGTTTCCTGCTGTTGCTGATCCTGCTCGCCATCGTTTTTTCCCTGCCCATCGTCTGGCTGGTCTCGAAACGGATCGCCAGCCAGCTCAACAGTCTGAGCGAACAGGCAGCGGCGATCCGGCGCTTCGATTTCAGTAACGATCCGGCGCCGAAAACCGTGATCCGGGAAATATTCGGCCTGGGGCGCGCCATTCAGCAGATGAAGGAGACGATCAGGAAATTCCTGGAGGTGTCGACGGCCCTGGCCGCCGAGCGCAATTTCGCCAACCTGCTCGGGCGCGTCCTGCACGAGGTGCGCAGTGCGGCCGGCAGTGACGGTGGCGTGATCTATCTGTTCGCTGAAGAGGCGCACACACTGTGTCCCGCCGCGCAGCGCTGGTCAGACGGCAGCAGCGACCGGGCCGATACGCATTGCGAGCTGCCGTTCGCGGATGTCAGCCATCCCGTCGTTGCGGCCGCCAATCAGGGGGAGCCGAGCCGGATTTTCATTGGCACACTACGTCCGGCCGGGCTCGATTACCTTAATCTGCGCTATGGCAGCCGGGATGTCGAAATGATCGCCCTGCCGCTGCTCGGGCGGACGGGCAACATGGTCGGAGTATTGTGCAATTTCATGGCGCCGGGTCAGGCCAGCCCGAGTCCGGAACGCATGGCGCTGGTCCAGGCCTTTGCCGGCGCCGCCGCCGTGGCCATCGATCAGCAGCGCCTGTTGCAGTCGCAGAAGGATCTCCTGCATGCCTTCATCAGCCTGGTGGCCGGCGCCATCGATGCGAAATCGCCGTACACCGGTCGCCATTGCCAGCGCGTGCCGGAACTCACCGAGATGCTGGCGCGGGCGGCACACGAGTCCACTGCGCCAGCGTTTGCCGATTTCCAGCTCGACGAAGACGCCTGGGAGGCCCTGCATATTGCGGCCTGGCTGCATGACTGCGGCAAGGTCACGACGCCCGAGTACGTCGTCGACAAGGCGACCAAGCTGGAGACGATCTACAACCGCATCCACGAAATCCGCATGCGTTTCGAAGTCCTCAAGCGCGACAGCGAAATTGCCATGCTCAGGGCGGTTGCGGCGGGCGGCGATGCGCCGTCACTGAACGAGAAACTCCGCCTTGAGCAGCAAGTCCTTGATGAAGAATTCGCGTTCCTCGCGGCCTGCAATGAGGGTAGCGAGTTCATGGCAGCGGAGCAGGTCGAACGCCTCAAGGCCATTGCCGGGCGGACCTGGCAACGCACCCTGGACGACCGCATCGGGATTTCCTGGGAGGAACGCCAGCGCCTGTTGCGCACGCCGCCGGACAGCCTGCCGGCGACCGAACGCCTGCTCGCTGACAAACCAGCGCACATCATCGAACGCGGCCCCGATGAACAGATGCCGGAAAACAATCCCTGGGGCTTCAGGCTGGCCGTGCCGGCCTGCCTGTACAACCGGGGCGAGCTCTACAACCTGTCGATCAGCCACGGCACGCTGAGTGACGAAGAGCGCTACAAGATCAACAGCCATATCGTGCAGACCATCATCATGCTCTCGCAACTGCCTTTCCCGCCGCACCTCAAGGGGGTCGTCGAGATGGCCGGCGGGCACCATGAAAAGATGGACGGTAGCGGTTACCCCAAACGTTTGCGCAGCGAGGAACTGAGCCTGCCGGCGCGCATCATGGCAATCGCCGACATCTTCGAGGCGCTGACCGCGACGGATCGCCCGTACAAGCCGGGCAAGAAGTTGTCCGAATCCATCCGGATCATGGGGGCCATGGTCAGGGACCGGCATATCGACCCGGAGCTCTTCAAGTTATTCCTGAAATCCGGCGTTTACCGGGCCTATGCCGAAAGGTTTCTGCCGGCGGAATTGATCGACGAGGTCGATATCGCGCCCTATCTGGCTAGCTGACCGGGGGCCGGTTCGCCTTGCGCGAGCCCGGCCCGGCGTCGATCAGCGCAGAACCTTGATCAGTTCGATTTCGAAGGTCAGCGTCGCATCCGGTGGCACGGTCGAACCGGCACCTTGCGAGCCGTAGGCGATGTGGGGCGGGCAGGTCAGCTTGGCCTTGCCGCCTTCGCGCATCTTGGCGACGCCTTCGGTCCAGCACGGAATGACCATGTTAAGCGGGAAGGTGGCGGCCTGGCCGCGCTTGTAGGACGAGTCGAATTCCGTGCCATTGGCCAGCGTGCCGCGGTAATGCACCTGGACTTTGTCGATCGGCGTAGCCGCCACGCCGGTGCCGTTCTTCAGCGATTCATAGACCAGGCCGCTCGGCGATTTTTCCGGGGTGCCGGCATGGGCGGCGGTGCATAGGGCGAGGGCGGTCAGGGTGCTCAGGGCGATTTTGTTGAACAGCTTCATGGTGTCTCCGGCGCGCTTGCGCAAGGGTTGGTCGAGGCCGCCAAATTACAGGCTGGCGGCTTGTCGGGCAAGCCTCCTGGCCTGTTCCGGTGCTTGTCTGGCGTCTATTCCAGGTGCTCGACCATCAATTGCGGCGTTTCGACGCCCTGGTATTCGTTGATTGTCAGGCGGTACGCAACGCGGGCACTGGCACCGGGCTGGCTGTTGAAATTGAACTGGATGCCGTCGATGCGCGTATTACCCTTGCGCAGGCGCAGCTTGAGGTGCTTTTCCTTGAGAACGCGTTGCTGCTCGACTTCAAAATCGTCGAGAAAGAGCGGCGCCGGGAAGCCCTGGCCCCAGATTTCGTTTTCCAGCAGGCGGGCGGTGGCGATCGAGAAATAGGCGCCTTCCAGCGTGCCGTCGGTTTCCAGCGTGCGGGTCAGGTCGGCGGGTGACAGCAGTTCACCGGCGACCTTGGCGAACAGTGCGCGGAATTGTTCGAAATTCTCGCTGCGCAGGGTGGCGCCGGCCGCCATCGCGTGGCCGCCGAAGCGCACGAGCAGGCCGGGGGCGCGCTTGGCGACGAGGTCGAGCGCATCGCGCAGGTGCAGGCCGGGGATCGAGCGGCCGGAACCCTTGATCAGGCCGCCTTCGCCGGGGGCAAAGGCGAACACCGGGCGGTGCAGCTTGTCCTTGATGCGCGAGGCGAGGATGCCGACGACACCTTCATGCCAGGTTTCGTCGAACATGGCGATGCCGGGCGAGGCGTCGTTGGCGTCGAGCGATTCGAGCAAAATCAGCGCCTGGTCCTGCATGCCGGCTTCGATCTCGCGACGTTCGCGGTTCAGTGCGTCGAGTTCCTGGGCGATCTGCAGGGCGCGGCCGGCGTCGTCGGTGAGCAGGCATTCGACGCCGAGGCGCATGTCGGCGAGCCGCCCGGCGGCGTTCAGGCGTGGCCCGAGGATGAAGCCGAGGTCCATCGCCGTCGCTTTTTTCGGGTCGCGCCCGGCAGCGTTGAACAAGGCGGCGAGGCCCGGCTGCAACTGGCCGGCGCGCATGCGCTTCAAACCCTGGCTGACGAGGATGCGGTTGTTGCGGTCGAGTTTGACGACGTCGGCAACGGTGCCGAGGGCGACGAGGTCGAGCAGCACGGCGAAATTGGGTTCCGGGTGTTCGACGAAAAAACCGCGTTCGCGCAATTCGGCGCGCAGCGCCAGCATGACGTAGAACATCACGCCGACGCCGGCCATGCATTTTGACGGGAAATCGCAGCCGGGCTGGTTGGGATTGACGATGCAATCGGCCTCGGGCAGCGTCTCGGCTGGTAGATGGTGGTCGGTGATCAGCGTCGCGATACCGTGTTCGCGGGCGCGATTGACGCCCTCGATGCTGGCGATGCCGTTGTCCACGGTGATGATCAGGTCGGGCGATTGTTGCGCGGCGAGATCGACGATTTCCGGCGATAAACCATAGCCAAGCTTGAAACGGTCGGGCAGCAGGAAATGCACATCGGCACCGAGCATTTTCAGGGCGCGCATGCCGACCGCCGTTGCCGTAGCGCCGTCGCAGTCGTAGTCGCCGATGATCAGCAGCCGGGCCTCGGCCTCGATGGCATCGGCCAGGATGTGCGCGGCGTCCGTGGCGTGGGTCAGCGAAGCCGGGGGCAGCAGCGATTTGAGCTCGTAATCGAGTTCCGCCTTGTCCTTGATGCCGCGCGCCGCGTAGAGGCGCGCGAGCAGCGGATGCAGGCCCTGCTGTTCGAGTTGCCAGGCGGTGCGTGGCGGGCTGGAGCGGGTGATGAGTCTGGTCACAGGGTGGCCTTGGGCCATTTCGTGATCTGGCCAGCGAGTTGTTCGGCGATGGCGGGCAGCGGGCGGGATTTCTTCCAGAATTTCCAGCGCTCGCCGGCGGTGATTTCATAGTGCAGTTCGCCGTAGACGGTGGGGGCGAGCAGGGTGATGCGCTCGACCTGGCTGCCCAGGGCTTTTTTCAGGGGCGCGAACCAGTCGCTTTCCATGGCCTCGAAGGCGGTACGCCAGCCATCACCATCCTCGTAAAGGACGCGTGGCAGCAACTGGTCGAGGACGACCAGCGGCCGTTCGCCGGCCTCGGGCAGGAATTCGGCGAAGGTCGCCGGGCGCGGCTGCAGCGGCGTGCCGCTGACTTGTGCGATACCGGCAGCCAGCGGGTTGTCGCTCCAGATGCCGGTGAAGGCGCTTGCCGCCGTCTGCGGCAAGCTGCCGCCGCCCCACAGCCACAGGCTGTTGATGGCCGGCTGGCCGGTGTTTTCGCGTTGGGCATTGACCGGGTGGGCGTGCAGGAACATCTGCACTTCGTTGAGCCAGCGGGTCAGCGGTTGGGTACTGGCATTCAGCTCGCTGTCGATACGCCGGCCGGCGATGGCCGAGAGCGGCGGGACGGGGTGCTCGATGACCGTATTCAGGCGCAGATACCAGCGCCGGGTGTCGCCCAGGCGGAATTCGCCGATGTCGGCGAACTCGGCATTGAGGGCGGCAATCAGGCCGCTTGCTTCGGCTTCTTCAACTTCGAAAGCGCCGGCATCGGCCAGCACGATGCGTTCCTGGTGAAAGCGCAGGTGCACCGGGTCGGCGCACAGCCAGTGGCCATCGGTGTCGGCAATGCCTTCGCCGAGCAGGCGCAGGGCGCCGAAGGGCGCAGCGCAGAGGCCGCAAGCTTCGGCGAGCGTATTTTCAAAGGCGCGGCGCGGCTGGCGATCGAGGTGGGCGTGGGCGAGCAGCCATTCCAGCCCGGGCGCGGCGAGCTTGCCGAGGGTGAATTGGTCGGCCGGTTCGGGCCAGATCAGTTCGGGGACAAGCAGGGTCAGATGCACGGATATTCCAGCCAGCTAAGACGTCGGGACAAGCGCTTGAGTGTACCATAGCGTTTTTTTCGGATTCGCCCCGCCGCATGGCTCTGCCCTACGAACTGCTGATCGGCCTGCGCTACACGCGCGCCAAACGTCGCAACCATTTCATTTCCTTCATTTCGCTGATTTCCATGCTCGGCATCGGCCTCGGCGTCGCCGCGCTGATCGTCGTGCTGTCAGTCATGAACGGCTTCCAGAAGGAATTGCGCACGCGCATCCTGGGCGTCGCCTCGCATATCGAAATCGTCGGCATCAATGGCGAACTGCCCGACTGGCCGTCGGTCATTGCCCAGACCCGGCAGCATCCGGAAGTTCGGGAGAGTGCGCCCTTCGTCCAGTCGCAGGGGATGTTCACCTTCGACGGCGGGGTCAAGGGGGCGATGGTGCGCGGCATCATTCCCGACCAGGAAGACCGCGTCGCCGATTTTCGCAAGACCATCAAGAGCGGCAGCCTCGACGATCTCAAGCCCGGTGAATTCGGTGTCGTGCTCGGCGCCGACCTGGCGCGTTCGCTGCACGTCTTCACCGGCGACAAGGTGACGCTGATCGCGCCGCAGGGCACGGTGACGCCGGCTGGTGTCGTGCCGCGCCTGAAGTCTTTCCGGGTGGTCGGCATTTTCGAAGTCGGCATGTTCGAGTACGACTCCGGCCTCGCCCTGATCAACCTGCAGGACGCCCAGACGCTGTACCAGATGGGCGACAACGTCAGCGGCATCCGCCTCAAGGTCGACGACCTGTTCCAGGCGCCGCGCATCGCCCGCGAGCTGGTGCGCTACATCAATGCCGACGCTTACCTTAACGACTGGACCAAGAGCCACGCCAATTTCTTCCGCGCCGTGGCGATCGAGAAAAACATGATGTTCATCATTTTGTCGCTGATCGTCGCCGTCGCCGCTTTCAACCTGGTGTCCACGCTGGTCATGGCGGTCACCGACAAGCAGGCTGATATCGCGATTTTGCGCACGCTGGGTGCCCGGCCGCTGTCGATCATGGGCATCTTCGTCGTGCAGGGCGCGCTGGTCGGTTTCATCGGCCTGGGTCTCGGCGTCGTCGGCGGCATCGCGCTGGCCCTGAACATCGACGTCGTTGTGCCCTTCATCGAAAGCCTGCTCGGTGTGCATTTCCTCGACAAGTCGGTGTATTACATCTCCGACCTGCCGTCCGAACTGCAATGGGGCGATGTCTGGGGCGTCACGGCAATTTCCTTCGTGCTCGCGCTGCTGGCGACGCTCTACCCGAGCTGGCGCGCCTCGCGCGTCAATCCGGCGGAGGCCCTGCGCTATGAGTGAAACCATTCTGCACTGCGCTGGCCTGGGCAAGGTCTTCAAGGGCGGCGGCCTCGATGTCACGGTGCTTTCCGACATCAATCTGGCCATTCAGGCCGGCGAAACGGTAGCTGTCGTCGGTGCCTCCGGTTCCGGCAAGAGCACGCTGCTGCACCTGCTGGGTGGCCTGGATACGCCCAGTGCCGGCAAGGTGACGCTCAAAGGCCGGGATTTTTCAAGCCTCGGCGAAGCGGCGCGCGGCGACTGGCGCAACCAGCACCTCGGATTTGTTTACCAGTTCCACCACCTGCTGGCCGAATTTTCGGCCCTGGAAAACGTCGCCATGCCGCTGCTCATCCGCCGCGTCGAGCGCTCGGCAGCCTTGGCCAAGGCCGCGGAAACACTGGCCGCCGTCGGTCTCGGCCACCGTGTCGAGCACCGGCCCGGCGAACTTTCGGGCGGCGAACGTCAGCGCGCGGCGATCGCCCGGGCGCTGGTCAGCGAACCGTCCTGCCTGCTGGCCGATGAACCGACCGGCAATCTCGACCGCCAGACAGCCAATGTCGTCTTCGACCTGCTGATCGAACGGGTACGCCTGCAACAGACCAGCCTCGTCATGGTCACCCACGACGCCCAGCTGGCCGCCCGCGCCGACCGCATCCTGCATCTTGATGACGGGGTGCTGACCGGTTAGCCGGGAAGCGCCGGGCTGTTTGCCTGATATTGAATCTGTATATTTTTCTGTGCTTTTTGCATAAATCGATAGCTGTCGGGGCATAATCCGGGGCTCGCCGGGATGCGCCCGGCAGCCCAATTTTTATCGAATTTCATGTCAGACAGCCCGGAAAAACCGCTGGCCTTCCTGCGCCAGCTTCGCCAGAAAGCGGCGAGCCAGACCCCCTATGGTGGAATCGCCCAAGAGCAGGCGCCCAGGATCAGTGCCATTACCTGTCCCAATTGCGGTGCGCCGCGCGCCAAAGAGGACGGTTTGGTGCGTTGCGCCTATTGCCAACATGCCTTCATGAGTGTCGCCATCGGTGATGGTCTGCACCTGAAAAAGCAGGAAGGCTGAGTCATGGCGGGTTTGTTTTCGCGCAGCACGCCGGCGGTGCCGTCCTGGCTTGCCGAGATGGAAGAAAACCGGCAGCGCTGGTTCGCCTTCATTGAAAAACTCGAGGCGCGCATGGATGAACTGTGCACCGCTGCACTGCCCGAGTTGCAGCAGGTGCTGGCCGAAGACCAGGATACCCACAAGCGTACCTTCCTGCGCATGCAGGCAGGGATCAAGGGGCAACTCGGCAATATCCGCGAAAAAATCCGCGAAGTGGGCGAAGAAAAGGTCCTGGGCTTCTTCAATTGCCACATCGACGAAGCCTGGAGCAGTGACGGCCTGCGCCAGCAGCTCTACACCTTTCGCGAAGTGTGCACCGCCCGCGAGAACGCCTTCGAGACACGCCATACGGCCTGGATGGATGCCCTCGAGAAGGCCGGCAAGCGCGACTTGGAAGCCGAATACCGCAGCATCCTCGACGAACACGCGGCTTTGCGCGACAGCTTCTGCTGCCGGCAGTGCGGTGCGCCGGTCGCCGTCGACAAAGTGTATTTCATTACCAGCTATCTGGTTTGCCCCCATTGCCGGACACAGAACACTTTCGAGCCCGGCAGCAAGGCGCGGGGACTCGACGGACTGGCCCGCGAACTGGCCGAAGCGCGCACGGAACACCTGCTGGCGGCCAGCGCAGCGGAACGCCAGCGCGACCAGGATCTGTACATGCAAATCCACGAAAACCGGGCCTGGGCCGCCGACAGTCCGGCCACAGCCGCTTCCCGCAAGGTGCAGAACGAAGCCTGGCAGAGGGAGCGGGCAGCGGCTGTGCACAACGCGCATGCGGCCTACGAAACCTACCTGCGGGCGATGTTCGACGAATGGAACAGCATCGTGCCCGACCTGGCCGAACACAACGAACGTTTCTACCAGCGCATGCTGGAGGATTACCGGCGTTCCTGCTGACAGTTTCTCAATTCATCACCCGGAGATACACCATGTTCAAAAAACTTTTGAATTCCGTACTCAGCGGCCTCGACGAGGTCAAGGAACAGGCCATGCAGCAAGTTGCCCCGCCGGCCCCCGCCTGTGCCCCGCGCTACGAACCCGAACCTGAGCCCGCCGCGCCTGAAGTGGAATTCGATCCCGAAACCTTGCACGGCACGCATTACACCATCGAGGAATTCGATGCCGCCGTGGAGGTCAAGGTGCAGGCCTGGATCGCCCAGGAAGCCGCCGAGGGCACCACATTGGGCCAGAAGGATATCGATAATCTGTACTTCAATTTCCGCCGTGATGTGTATTGCGACTGGACCGGGGCCGATTCCGACCAGATGATTCAGTGGGAGCTCGCCAATTCAATGGTCCATCGCGGCACGGCGACCAGCGGCTTTACCAAGGACGATCCGGACAATCCCCTGCTGCAGCCGATTCATGGCTTGAGCCTGAAGGATTACGCGGCGATTACCCTGAAGATCAGTCAGGGCGTCGATGTCGGCGCGATCTGCACGGCCATGGGCATCGAGCCGGCGATCTGGGAAGAAGTCAACGTCCTGTGGTGCAAGCGCATGCAGGAAGATGACAGCTTCACGGTGCAAACCTTGTTCGGCCAGTATTTCTCGGAAGGCGCCAGTCATCCCAAGCTGGCCGCGCTGCAGGCCGGGGGGGCTGCGGGTGGCAACGCCAACCTCGACCGTCTGCGCAGTGACCGTTATTTCTACGAGGAACTCTGCGGCGCCCGCCAGGCAGCCTACGAGTACGGCCTCGATGGCGCGCAGTGGATACTCGAAAACTTCGCCATCTCGCTCGGTGATTTCCAGGCAGTGGCCATGGAGCATCTGACTTTGCAGAATCAGAACTGGAATTCCGACGATGCCACGCGCTACATGGATTACCAACAGGAAAAGCAGAAGGAATACGCCGCCAAGTTCGCCGCCGAACAGGGCGGGAATATCGCCGACGATGTGAGCTTCTGAGGCTCATCCCTTGCCGTGCAACAGGTTCTGGCGTGATCAGGACAGGTTGCCAGGCAGGGGTGAAAACTGTTTCGGAAAAATAGCGGATCACGCGCCGCAAAAATGACAAACGCATTATGATCGCGCATGCGTTTGAACATCCTTGCCTTTGCGGCCGGCGTGCTGCTCTTGCAGTTCTCGCCGGCTTTACCCGAGGCCTGGCCCTGGGGGCTGGCCGGGCTTGCCTTGGGCATGCCGGCGCTGCGCTGGCGCGGCTGGCGGGGCGGGGTCTGCGCTTTCGCCGCCTGTTGCGCGCTGGGTTTTGCCTGGGCTGCCTGGCGCGCTGAAATCCGCCTGGCCGATGAACTCGGCGCCGCCTGGGAGGGCCAGGATGTCGAGCTGGTCGGCGTGATTGCCGCCTTGCCGCAGGATTTCAGCCAGGGCACGCGTTTCGAATTTGTCGTCGAGCAGAAACCGCCGGCGGCCATTGTGCCCAGCCGCATCATGCTCTCGTGGTACCAGGGGCGGCGCGACGAGGAGAATTTCATCCGCCAGCCGGTGCGCCCCGGCGAGCGCTGGCGTTTTACGGTGCGCCTGAAACGGCCGCACGGCAATGCCAACCCGGGCGCCTTCGATTACGAGGCCTGGCTGCTCGAGCGCAATATCCGGGCGACCGGCTATATCCGGCCGAATCTGCCGCAGCGACTGGACGAGATGGTCTGGCGGCCGGACTTTGTTATCGAGCGCCTGCGCCATGCCGTACGGACTTCGTTTTTCGCCGTCCTGCCGCCCGAGAACTATCCGCTGGCCGGCATCCTCGTGGCCCTGGCCGTTGGCGACCAGCGGGCGATCGACGGCGATTTGTGGACAGTCTTCAACCGTACCGGGGTGACCCATGCCCTGTCGATCTCCGGCCTGCATGTCACCATGGTCGCCGCCCTGTTCGGCTGGCTGGTCAATGCCGGCTGGCGGCGCGTACCCTGGCTGGCCCTGCGCTTGCCGGCGCAGAAGGCGGGCATCCTGGCGGCCTGCCTGGCGGCCCTGTTTTATGCCGGGCTGGCCGGTTTTGCCGTGCCCGCCCAGCGTACGCTGTACATGCTCATGGTTGTCGCGGTGGCCATGCTGTCTGCCCGGATCGTGGCGCCCAGCCGGATTCTGGCGCTGGCCCTGTTGCTGGTTCTGCTGATTGATCCGTGGGCCGTCCTGGCCGCCGGTTTCTGGCTGTCTTTCGGCGCCGTCGGGGCGCTGCTTTATGTTGGCTCGGCAGCGGTTGGCGCGGGGCAGGGCTGGCGCTGGAAACTGCGTAGCTGGGGTGTCGTGCAATGGGCGGCAACCCTGGCTTCGCTGCCCGTGCTGCTGCTCGTCTTCCAGCAATTTTCGCTGGTTTCGCCGCTCGCCAACGCGCTGGCGGTTCCGCTGATCAGCTTCGTCATCACGCCGCTCGCCCTGCTTGGGGCGATCATTCCCTGGTGGCCTATCCTCGCCCTAGCGCATGCCGTCATGGGCTGGCTGATGATATTTCTTGAATGGTGTGCCGGCTGGCCGGTCTGGCAGGCACCGGCGCCACCGCTTTGGGCGGCTGTCGCGGCTGGCCTGGGCGTCGTGATCTGTCTCTTGCCACGGGGTGTTCCGGGGCGCCTGCTTGGCGCTTTCATGCTGATTCCCGCGCTGTTCTGGCCGGTCGACCAGCCGGCTGATGGCGTGGCCCGGATTACCGTGCTCGATGTCGGGCAGGGGCTGGCGAGCGTCATCCGGACCCGTGAACACACGCTGATCTACGATCCCGGGCCGCTCTACAGCGCCGAATCCGATGCCGGCCAGCGCGTAGTCGTGCCTTATCTGCGCATGCTCGGCATCAACCGCATCGACATGTTGATGGTGACGCATCGCGATACGGATCATTCGGGCGGCACGGCTTCCTTGCTGGCGGCACTGCCAGTGGGCGAAGTTCGTTCGTCGCTGACTGGCAGCATCGGCGAGCGCTGCCAGGCCGGGCAATATTGGGAGTGGGACGGTGTCGCTTTCGAAATCCTGCATCCCTCGGCGGCTGATTATGTGCGGGACGGCAAGAGCAACCACCTGTCCTGCGTGCTGCGCATCACGGCCGGCGGGCGCCGCATGCTGCTGACTTCCGATATCGAGGCGGCCGACGAGGCGGCGCTGCTCGCCAACGATCCCGGGCGGCTGGCGGCGGACGTGCTGCTCGTGCCGCACCATGGCTCGAAGACCTCATCCAGCTCTGCCTTCCTCGCTGCGGTCGGGGCCGGCGTGGCGCTCATTCCGGTTGGCTACCGCAACCGTTTCGGCCATCCGAAAGCCGAGATCACGGCGCGCTATGAGGCAGCCGGCATCCCGCTCTGGCGCACCGATCAGGATGGTGCGTTGGAGGTCAAACTGGGCGCTGGCGGGGTGCAGATTTCAGGATGGCGTAAGCAGCATCGGCGATATTGGTATGGCCGGTGATACATTCTCATGCTTGGCGAATAGCCTGGCTGGTGAAGGAGACACAATCAATGCAATTTACCCAGAAAACGGTGCAATGCCTCAGCCCGTCCGGTTTGCACCGGATGGCCTATGTCGAATGGGGCGAACGCGACAATCCGCGCGTCCTGGTCTGCGTCCATGGTCTGACCCGAACTGCCCGCGATTTCGATGCGCTGGCCGAGGCGATGTCCGGCCATTACCGGGTGATCTGCCCGGATATCGTCGGCCGCGGCCGGAGCAGTCGCCTGCGCGACCCGGCCGGGTACGCCATTCCGCAATACGTTGCCGACATGGTGACGCTGATCGCCCGACTCAATGTCGATAGCGTGCATTGGGTCGGCACCTCGCTTGGCGGTCTGGTCGGCATGGCCCTGGCGGCGCAGGAATGCACACCGATCCGCAAATTGCTGCTCAACGATGTCGGGCCGGTGATCACCGTCGAATCGCTCAAACGTATCGGCGCCTTTGTCGGCGTCGATCCAACCTGGACCAGCTTTGACGAGGCCCTGGCCTACGTAAAAATGGTCAGCGCGCAGTTTGGCAATCTGAGCGAGGCGAACTGGCATCACCTGACCGAAACGAGCGTTGCCCAGCGCGCCGACGGACGCTGGGGCTTTCTCTACGATCCGCGCATCGCCGCCCCGTTCAAGGCGACGTTCAGCGAGCAGGACATTGATCTGTGGCCGGTCTATGAGCAGGTCAAGTGCCCAACCCTGGTCATGCGCGGCGTCGATTCCGACCTGCTGCGGCGCGACACCTGGCTGGAAATGGCCGAGCGCGGCCCGCGGGCCCAACTGGCCGAAATCCCCGAGGTCGGCCATGCGCCGATGTTCATGACCCCGGGTCAGATCGACGTTGCCCGCGACTTCCTGCTTGCCGCATGAAGCATCTGGTTGTTGCCGGCCTGCGTCTCGAATATCGCGATTTTCCGGCCACGGCGGCCGGCCGCCCGGAACTGGTCCTGCTCCATGAAGGTCTGGGCTGCGTCACCATGTGGCGCGATTTTCCTGAAAAACTGGCGGCCGCCACGGGCTGCCGGGTCATCGTCGGCTCGCGGGCCGGCTATGGCGGTTCCGATCCTTACCCCGAGCCGCGCACGCCGCGCTACATGCACCGCGAGGGCGAGGAAGCCTTGCCGGCGCTACTCGCCGCGCTGCATGTCGAACGCCCGGTGCTCATCGGCCACAGCGACGGCGGCAGCATCGCCCTGATCTTTGCCGGTGCCTTTCCCGAGGTGCCGCTCGGCATCGCCGTGATGGCGCCGCACGAATTCGTCGAGGCAGAAACCCTGGCCGGTATCCGCCTGGCGCGGACCGCCTGGGAAACGACCGATCTGCCGAAGAAACTGGCGCGCTACCACCACGCCCAGACCGAGCGCGTCTTCCGCGACTGGAACGATTGCTGGCTGTCGCCGCCGTTTCGCGACTGGAACATCGAGGACACCCTGCCGAAAATCCGCTGCCCGGTGCTCGCCATCCAGGGTGTGGACGACGAATACGCCACCCTGCGCCAGATCGAGGCGATTGCCGAACGGGTGCCGGATACGCGGCTGCTCAAGCTGGAAAAATGCGGCCACACGCCGTGGCGCGATCAGGAAGCGGCGGTGCTGGCGGCGCTGGTCGGGTTTGTCGACGCGGCAAGCGGATCTCCGGACCGGTTTGATGGCGGGAAATGATCTGGTTGAGTCGGAGCAAAGTTTTTTCTATATTGTTGATAATATTTAAATTATCCTTAAAGTAGTTAAAATTGTAAAAAAAGGATAAATCGTGACTAATCAATTATTTAGTGACGAACAGCGGCGACTGCTGGCTAACCTTGCCCAATACTACGGCGCCTATATCGATGCGGAGCGGCAAATTGCTGCGCAAAGCCTGTACCGGCTGCAGTGGAAGAACGTCAGTGGCAAGGACTACCTCTACGAAATTCGCGATGGCCGTGGTAACGGCTCCAGCCTTGGCCCCCGTTCACCGGAAACCGAAGTCAGGCATCAAGCCTGGCTCGATGCGAGCGAACGCAGCGCGAACGCAAAAACGCTGCTGACTGAAGTCGGACGCATGTACCGCGCCATGCGCCTCGGCACAATTTCCGGCGAGGCTGCCGCCATCCTGCGCGAGGCGGATCGCCGGAGGCTTCTCGGCGAGGCCATTATCGTTGTCGGGACCAACGCCATGCCGGCCTATGAGGTGGAAGCCCAATGCCGTATCGGGACCGGCCTGGATGAAACCCAGGATTTCGATATGGCCTGGATTGGCAATCTGATCCTGGCCAGTACCGCGTCCGGCGCTGGTCGAGTGTTGCAGAATCCGGTCTGGTCAATGCTCAAGGCCGTTGATTCAACCTATACGGTGAATACCGAGCGGAATTTCCAGGCGCGCAACGCCAAGGCCTATGAAGTGGAGTTGCTGGTCGCGCCGAGTCGGGTCGAGTCACTGGGGGCGACCGACAAACCCGTGCCCATCCCCTTGCCCGAACAGGAATGGCTGCTCAACGGACGCTTCGTGGATCACATCATCTGCGCCCGCGATGGCAGTGCAGCCCGCGTTGTCGCCCCCGATCCCCGCTGGTTCGCCCTGCACAAACTGTGGATGAGCGATCAGGAAAAACGCGACAAGCTCAAACGGCCGAAAGACCGCAAACAGGGTGAGCGCATGCTCGATTCGATCGCCCTTTACATGCCGCATTACCCGCTCGGTGATGCCTTTGCCGCCGAACTGCCGGCCGAGCTTGCGCCGTATCTGGAAAACTGGCGCGCGACAACGACGGTAGAAGGGCCGCAAGCCGCCTGGTGATAAGCCTTTAAGACAACCGCCTTAAGTTGGCTGGCACACCCAGGCAACGAATCCCGCGTGCCATAGTCGGGAATGACCTCGGCACTATCCTCTGGGCCGCGGAGGCTCGTTCTAAATAGCGAGCGCTTCAGCCTCCCTTAATGTTCGCCGCCCATACTCGGCTCCCAAGTTGGATAAAGGAGACTGACATGAAACGCCATCATCATCTGCTGGGCCTGGTTCTGGTTATCGGTTTGAGCGCCTCGGCCTGGGGCCAGGAAGCTTCCTGCCAGGAAATCCGGATCGAGATTGCGGCGCATGTCGGCCTGGTGGCCAAGCCCAATATCGAGTTGTTGAGCAAGATATCCGGGCGCAGCGAGTGCCGGTTTACGGCTGACGAAGTCTATCGGGCGGCCTATGCCGACAATCCCGTGCCACCGCGCAGTGAAGAAAGCCGGCAACGAACGGAGCGCGATGGCCACGACCATGGCGATCACGACGATTGATGGATGAATGGGCCTGAAATGACTTCTGCGTATCTGCTGCTGTGGATTGCCCTCGGCGTTTTTCTGCAACTGGCGGCCTGGCTGGGCATCGTCTTCTGGCGCCACTGGCAGACTTATCGCGGCATGTCCGAACAACTCGCCGAGAGCAGCGTCCCGGCCGCAGAGGCCGCCGCGCTGCCGGCCCCCGCCTGGAGCGGCTGGCGCAATTTTCGGGTGGCGCGAAAGGTGGCCGAGGATGTTTCCGCTTCGGTCTCTTCTTTCTACCTCGAGCCGGAAGACGGCCAGCCCTTGCCCGGCTTTCGCCCCGGGCAGTTCCTGACCTTCAATCTCGAGATGCCGGCGGGCGAGAATCTGGTGCGTTGTTATTCGCTTTCCGATGCGCCGCATCCGGATTACTACCGGGTCTCGATCAAGCGTGCCTTGCCGCCGGCCGGCAGTGCGCACCCGCCGGGCCGTTCGTCGAATCATTTTCACGATCACATCAAGGTCGGCAGCATTCTGCAAGTGCGCGCCCCGGGTGGGCACTTCTACCTGGAAGCCGGCGATTTGCCGGTGGTCCTGATCGGTGGCGGGATCGGCATCACGCCAATGCTGAGCATGCTGAACTGGGTGCTCGCCGCGCAACCCGGGCGCGAAGTCTGGCTGTTCTATGGACTGGTGCATGCCGGCGAGGGGGCGATGCTCGAACATCTGCAGGGGCTGGCCGAAGCGCATGCCAATTTCCACCTCAAGCTCTGCCTGAGCCGGCCGCAGCCTGGCGATGCGGCCATTGCGCATCATCCGGGGCGGATCGAGGTCGGCCTGTTGCGCCAGACCCTGCCGCTCAAGCCCTATCACTTCTACATCTGCGGTCCGACGCCGATGATGGAAAGCCTGGTGCCGGCCCTCGAAGACTGGGGCGTGCCGGACAGCCGGATTCATTTCGAGGCTTTTGGTCCGGCCTCGATCAAGCGCCGGACGCCGGCCTCGGCGCCGCAGAGCACCGCGCCGAGCGGCGAAATCGTCGTGACTTTCGCCCTGTCGGGGCAAAAGCTGGCCTGGGATCCGGCCGCCGCCAACCTGCTCGACTTTGCGGAGAGCCATGGCATCAATGTCAAATCCGGCTGTCGAGCCGGCGGTTGCGGCAGTTGCCAGACCAGCATCAAATCCGGCGAGGTCGCCTACGGTCCGCTGCCGGATTTCGACCCGGAGCCGGGCACCTGCCTGCTCTGCGTCTGCACGCCAAAGACCAGCCTGAGCCTGGAGGCCTGAATGACAACTTCCCTGTGGCGCGAACATGTCCTGCCCTTCACCCTGCTGGTCGGTCTGCTGGCCCTCGCGGCGCTGGGTGGCGACTTCATTCTGCATCGCCTCGGCCTGGTCTGGGTCGGTCGCTATCTCGGCATTCCGGGCACGCTGCTGATCATCGGTTCGCTGATTTATTCGCTGCGCAAGCGCAAATTCATCAGCAGCGGCAATCCCAAGACCTTGCTGACCCTGCACGAATTCACGGCCTGGCTCGGCTCGCTGCTCGTCCTGCTGCATGCCGGCATTCACTTCAATGCCATTCTGCCCTGGCTGGCCACGCTGGCCATGGGCGTCAATGTGATCAGCGGCCTGGTCGGCAAATGGCTGCTGCAGCGCGCCCGGCAGCATGTGCAGGGGCAGCGCGAACACTACCAGTTGCGTGGCCTGTCGAAGCCCGAGGTTGAGCAGGCAGTGTTCTGGGATGCCGTGACTTTCGACGCCATGACCCGCTGGCGCAAGGTCCATATCCCCATTTTCTTCGTCTTCGCGGTGCTGGCGCTCGGCCACATCATCAGCATCTTCCTGTTCTGGGGCTGGATATGAGCCGCTTCGTCAAAATCATCCTGGCCGCCAACCTGCTGGTGCTGGCCGTTCTGGCCTTCGTCTATCCGCATCTGATGATCAGCCCCGGCAAGCTGATCGTCGGCCACAAGGCCCTGGAAACCGACTGTTTCGCCTGTCACGCCATCTGGCGCGGCGCCGACTCGCCGCGTTGCGTGACTTGTCACAAGCCGGCCGACATCGGCCTGCTGACGACGAAAGGTCAGCCGGTCGTCAAGCCGCTGAGCAGCACGCCATTCCACCAGAAGCTGCTCAGCCAGGACTGCGTTTCCTGTCACAGCGACCAT
This sequence comes from Azonexus sp., assembly GCA_049294655.1. GTDB lineage: Bacteria > Pseudomonadota > Gammaproteobacteria > Burkholderiales > Rhodocyclaceae > Azonexus. Next base: position 10,183 of record JBAQDI010000011.1, on the reverse strand, counting down.
GCCGGCGTCCGCCGTTTCCGCCAGCCGGGGCATTTCAATCATGCCTTGCTGCAGGCAGCGACGCGCGGCCAGTGCGAAAGCTGCCACAAGTCGCCGGCCGATTCCCTGCACCGCCAGATCACCGGCAATTGCAGTCAGTGCCACAGTCAGGACAAATGGGTGCCGGCCAGCTTCGATCATGACAAGTCCTTCGTCCTCGACCGGGATCACGATACGCGCTGCGTGACCTGCCATCTGCGCAATGACTACAGCCAATACACCTGCTATGGTTGCCATGAGCACACCCCGGAAAATATCCGGCGTGAGCATGTCGAAGAAGGTATCCGCAACTTCAGCGATTGCGTCGAGTGCCACCGCAGCGCCGACGAGCACGATATTCGCGGTGGCAAAGGACGGGGCAAGGGGGATGATTGAAAATGATTGATCAGAACCTGGCCACCGCTCCACCGATCCGTCTCGAGCGTTACGCCTGGCTGTCGATTGCGGCGGCTATTGCCACCATCCTGCTCAAGGGCGTCGCCTGGTGGATGACCGGTTCGGTCGGCCTGCTTTCCGATGCCATCGAGTCCTTCGTCAACCTGGCCGGCGCCCTGATGGCGCTATGGATGCTGATCCTGGCGGCGACGCCGGCCGACAAGGAGCACGCCTACGGGCACAGCAAGGCCGAATATTTTTCGAGCGCCTTCGAGGGCTTCCTGATCCTGCTCGCCGCAGTCAGCATCGCCTATACCGCCATCGGCCGCCTGCTCAACCCGCAACCGCTTGAAGCGGTCGGCCTGGGGCTGCTCGTTTCGGTGGCCGCCTCGGTGATCAATTTTCTGGTTTCCCGCATCCTGATGGCGGCCGGCCGGCAGCGCAACTCGATCACGCTCGAGGCCGATGCGCATCATCTGATGACCGATGTGTGGACCTCGGTCGGCGTCATCGGCGGCGTCGGGCTGGTCTGGCTGACCGGCTGGCTCTGGCTCGATCCGGTCATCGCCCTGTTGGTTGCGGCCAACATCATCTGGACGGGCGTCACGCTGATGAGCCGTTCAGCCTCCGGTCTCATGGATGCCGCGCTGCCGGCCGAAGCCGAGCGGCAGATCGAAACCATATTTGCCGAATACCGGGCACAGGGCCTCGAATTCCACGCCCTGCGCACCCGCCAGGCGGGCAGCCGGACCTTCATCAGCTTCCACGTCCTGGCCCCCGGCCATTGGTCGATCCAGCTCGGCCATGACTGGTCTGAGCGCATCGAAGCCGCCATCCGCAAACTGTTGCCCGGGGCGCATGTGACGACGCATCTCGAACCCATCGAGGATCCGGTTTCGATGGTTGATCAGGAACTGGATCGGGACGTTTGAACCCGTGGAGTCATTGCTGCTTTGCACCGGCAATGATGTTTGACAAGCGCATGAGCCAGGGCAGGGCGACTCGGTAATCTGCCGGTCAGCCCAACCGAAATTCTGCGCAATGGAACGCTCAATGTAGCCATTAGAACTTCATTTAATAAATATTCACCACTCAATGGCATCTCTTAATGAACTGTCTTCCGCCTGTGGTTCTGGAAAAAATATTCTCCCAACATCTGGCTTAATAATCGATCCAGCAATTGCTACTCCGATGCCGGCTGCAATTCCCCCAACAAATGCTTGAGCAGGAGTGGCTGTTGGCTGAACTATTAGGTTGGTGGCAGTGGGAACATCAAGAAAGCCTTCTTGTTGGCTGAATTCTGATGACTTACCATCAGCCGAATTCTCGAAGGTCTGCTCGATATCACTAAGTGAATCGTAAAATATGGGCTGAGTATGGGTTCCTGTATAGCAGTAAATTTTTGCACTTTCTGCTTTGTCGTCTGGAACAAAGATGCCACCCTCAAAAAACTGAATTGCTTTTTTTGCTCCATTAGTGCCGATAGTTTTAATCGAATGATCTTTGCCTCGAAAGAACGTGCCGCCTTGGCCTTTATATTCCGCCCAGTATTTGCCCGGAGCTAAAATTCGACTTGCTATAGACACCGGTGATATGGTTCTGGAATACTCATAGCTGGTTTTTACATTCAATACTTGCTCGGTATCTATTGGATTAAGAGAGGATGTCGTTATTTTATTTGATGCACACCCGGATAGGAAAAAATCCAAACAAATACATGAAATGATAAATATTTTTTTGTTGGCGTTAAACATTTCGCACTCATCAATTAAGGGGTGGAGTGACTTTGGATTTATTTAAAAACTTGATCACTCTGACCCGGGGGGCTTTGGGTGGCTCCGAATTCGTCGAGCCAGACACCCCGGCTGGCATCCGCTTGGCGCGGACCGCCTGGGAAACGACCGGCCTGCCGAAGAAACTGGCGCGCTACCACCTCGTCTAGACCGAGCGCGTCTTTCGCGACAGAAACGATTGCTGGCTGTCGCCACCGTTTCGTGACTGGAACATCAAGGACTACCTGCCGAAAATCCGCTGCCTGGTGCTTGCCATCCAGTGCGTGGGCGACGAATACGCCACCCTTCGCCAGATCGATGCCATCGCCGCACAGGTGCCGGACACGCAACTGCTCAAGCTGGAAAATTGCGGCCACACGCTGTAGCGCGATCAGGAAGCGATCGTGCTGGCGGCGCAGGGGGGCGGAGGCGACGTGCAGCGCGCCTGCTATTCCTTCTCGCTGGTGAGTGATTTATCGCTGATCCTCGCGATGGCAAAGTAAATGCGTTGTTCCCTGAATGAGGAGGTAATTTCGTATTCCTCTCCGGCATCCAGATATCTGGATACGACGGAATCATTCTTTGTGTAGTAGCCCCCATTCATGCTGACCGCGTTGTATTTGAATCTGAATGTATGCGGTCCGGCCGGCAGGGTTACTTCATGTGAGCCGCCAACCCAGATGCTGAATTTCGGTTGAAAAGGCAAATCATCAATCTGCGACACCTTGATCGTGTTGGAGAATCGGATCTTGGCAAACCCTTCCGGTGGCGTGTCACTGGTGTTGGGAAGCTTGTAGTTATAGGCGCATCCTGCGAAAAAGAGGCTGATCAGGGCGCAGAAGAGTCTTTTCATGAGCTTGCTTGCTGAGAGGTAAGAGTGGGTTCTTGCCGTCGGAGCTTACCGTCCGGGCGGCCGTGAGGCTGCTGCTGGTTATGCTGATATGGTGCCGTTAACTGCGTGGAATATCAATGTCGGGAGCCAGGGAATGACTGGCGCAGACATGGTCAGGTGGCCAAGCAGAATGCTTTCCAAGGGCAATCGACGGAACCGGGGCAGGTCGCCTGGGGATCCCGTGCTGCACCTGGTGTCGTCGAGAATCTTGCCGTGCGTGCCCCCTGGGAAGCTGACGATCAGAAATGTCTGAACTCAGCGGCTCGCTCTGCGTTATGTGCAGGTTGGCAGGACTGCTCTGCCAGCTTCAAGACATAACGCTTCGATGGCTTTTCTCGCCACTTGGTGCGGCCATGGTCGCTACCTGGGATGCTTCAAACCTTGACGAACAGCGTCACCAGCGGCAGGTCGCCGACCTGGCAACTCCAGTGGCCGTGCACCTTGGGGTCGAAGATGGCGCCTTCTGGCAGCAGGTCGGCCGAGAAGAAATGGTCGCCGGCCTTGAAGTTGCGGCTGCTGCCATCCTGCAAGCCGATCGTCATCTCGCCGACAAGGACGAACAGCCATTGTGCATCGGTGGTGCAATGGAACTGGCTGCGAAAGCCGACCGGGCTTTGGCGGAACTGGCAGCCGCTGGCTGGCTGCACGGACGACAGCATCGACTGGGGCGAGCCTTCGTCCAGGGCAATTTGCTCCTCGCGGAATTTGGCGTAGCCGTCTGTGTCTGTGTAGAGGGTGACTTTGGTGAAGGTGGACATGGAAGTCTTGGTGTTTGAGTTGGTGACAGGGCGATTATCCGGCAGGGGCTAGTCCGTCGTCTGCCGGGCCAGCGGGTCCTGGCGGTAATAGCGTTTGAACAGCTCGTAAAGCGCCGGATATTCGGCACTGACGACCTCGGGCGTTTCGAAGAAATTTTCGCTGAGCACGGCGAAGAATTCTGCCGGGTGTTCGCTGGCATAAGGATCGATGCGCGTTTCCTCACCGCGGTCGACGCGTCGGCAGAAGTCGTCGTAGGCGGCGAAAAAGACGGTTTCCCAGGTTTCTGCCGGTAGCCCGGAAGGCAGGGCTGGCATGCCGTCGGCCTCACCGTTCTGCATGTCCAGTTTGTGGGCGAATTCGTGGATGACCACGTTGTAGCCGTCGCCGGCCATCTGCACGTCGCGCCAGGAAATGATCAGCGGGCCGCCTTGCCAGGCTTCGCCGGAGAGCACGTCGTCGTATTCGTGGACGACGCCGTCTTCGTCTTCCATCTGGCGCGGCACGACGAATTCGTCGGGATAGACGATGATGCCGACCCAATCGCGATAGGCGCCCAGGCCGAGTTTGAGGATGGGCAGGCAGCCCTGGGCGGCGATGGCAACGCAGATTTCGTCAGTGAGTTCGAGGCCGCCGCCGGTGCTGAATTCCTTTTCGGCGAGGAAGTCCTCGACCAGGCTTTTCAGCGCCATTTTTTCGTCGGCATCGAGCGCCGCAAGAAAGGGCAGGTTGGCCAGCGTGCTGGCCCACAGGGCATCAGGCACCGCCGGGGGCTGCTTTTTGGCGAACCAGTCAAGTATTCCCATTACTTTCTCATGGTCAGCCAGATGCCGCTGAAAATCAGCGCGATGCCGAGGTAGTGGTACCAGTAGGGCACTTCGCCGAGGAAGAGGGCGGAGAGCAGGGTGCCGAATACCGGCATGAGGTGGATGAACAGGCTGGCCTTGTTGGCGCCGACTTCGGCGACGCCGCGGTTGTAGAAGATGTAGCCGAGGAAGCTGGGGAAGATGCCGACATAGGCCAGCGCCGCAAAGGACGAGGCTTGCAGGTTGATGTGCCGGCCTTGCGCCAGTTCCCAGGCATAGGCCGGGGCCAGCGCGAGCAGGCCGACCAGGGTCATGGCGGCGAGCATCAGCATCGGATGCACGCCGGCCGGGCGCCAGGCCAGACCGACCGTGTAGATGGCCCAGACGGCCACGGCGGCGAGCATCCAGACATCGCCGACATTGAGATTGAGGTGGATCAGGATATGCAGGTCGCCATGCGAGACGATGGTCAGGGCGCCGCATAGCGAAATCATCACGCCGAGGCCTTCGATGCGCCGCAGGTGCTTGCCGAGGAAGGCCCAGGAAATGGCGATGGTGGCGATCGGGATGAAGGAGTTGAGCAGCGCGGCATTGGTCGCCGTGGTGTCCTGCAGCGCCAGGTAGGCGAAGGTGTTGTAGCCGCCAACGCCGAGCACGCCGAGCAAGAGGATGGCTTTCCAGCCCTTCTTGAGCAGTGGCCACTGGCTGCGCAGATGCGGCAGGGCGAGCGGCAGGACGAGCAGGAAGGCGATCACCCAGCGCCAGAAGGCCAGCGTCAGCGGCGGTACATCGCCGCGGATGCCCCGGCCGATGACCATGTTGCCCGACCAGAAGAGGACCGTCAGGGTCAGCAGCAGGTAGGGATTGGTAAAAAAATGAGGGCGCTTTGCAGTCATCTGTTGATTATGCCTGAGGCGGGAGAAGCCTCTCAGACGGTAAAACCCTGATATGGGTTCCGTCGTCATCCTGCGCTGCCCAGGATGAGACTTTTGTTGAGATGGAAACTGCTCTGACACGGGAGGGCAGTTGCTCTGCCCGCTTTTGCCTTGAACGGGCCGGTGAATTGCTATCCCTGGACTGCAACAGCGGCTACCCGTTGGTGACCCGTACCCCGGTGCGGGAGCTCAATGGCGACACGGGGTGCTGTGTCGGTTCGCCGAAAAGTGCATGTCAATTGAATTTTTGTGTATCGAGCGTTTGCAGTTGGCGTGCTAGTCCTCCTCTTCCTAGAGTTGCATCAGTTTGGCGGCAAATATGGAGTCTAACGATCAACTAACGGTTGATTCGGATAATTGCGTCCAATTTCAACCATTACCAAAGCAGATGCTGCGCCAATATTGGTCGTGCGCATAGGGTTTGGGGGTTTGCATAGGTCGTGAAGAATGAGTTTTTTTAGAGATGTTCGTAGGCGACATGTTTCATTGTCACGATTGTGTCTTGCCTTGCTTGGGGTTGGGTGTAATGCCGTTGTTATCGCAGCTACGCCGGAAGAGATTGGCGCTGCGAGGCGCCAGGCCGAAATTATTCAGCAGCAGCAGCGTGACATCCTGCGCCAGGATCAGGAACGTGCGAATCGGATACCCGTTGAGGGCGGTAGTGATTTGGGGCGGTTTCGGGTTGCTGAGCCGGAATCAAGTGCGGGGGCGGAGTGTCGGGAGGTCAACGAAATTGCCATCGAGGGCGGCGATTTGCTTGAGCGCTCAATGCTGGACCGGTTTCAGCATCAGTTTGTTGGGCGCTGCCTGAGTACTGGTGATATCGAGAAAATACTTAGCCTGATCACCAATCACTATGTGGAGAGGGGGTTCATTACCACCCGTGCCTATCTGCCGCCACAGGATTTGAGCAAGGGTCGCCTCGTCATCCTGGTCATTGAGGGGGTGATTGAGGAGTTGCGCAAGGAGGGGGGGGATACCAAGCGGATTTTTATCCCCGGCGCCTTTCCAACCTCGTCGGGTGACAAGCTCAATTTGCGGGATCTGGAACAGGGGATTGAGCAGATCAACAGGCTGTCTTCGAATAGCGCAACGATGGATATTCAGCCTGGCTCTGCGCCGGGGAAAAGTATCGTGGTGATCAGAAACAAGGCCACCTTCCCGGCTCATGTCAACCTGGCGTACGACAATATGGGTAGCTCTTCTACCGGGAAAGAGTCAGTTTTTATGGGGGCGGTCTTCGACAGCCTGCTGGGTCTGAATGAGCGCTTGATGCTTTCCGGGCGCCATAGTTACCCCGATAACAACGAGCATAGCGCGTACATGCGAGCGTTCGATTTCTCCATTCCTTATGGTCGCTATTCGTTGGGGATGAATGTGAGCCGGAACAGCTATGTCAATTTTTTGAGTTTGCCTTCCGGTGCGAAGCTGGAAACGACGGGACGTACCGATTCGCAGGCGTTGAGCATTGATCGGGTATTGCTGAGCAATCAGCGCGGGCGCCTGTCGTTGAATACAAAACTGACTGCTCAGGAGTCCTCTAACTATATCGGCAACCAGTTATCGGAAACGTCGAGTCGCAAACTCAGTGCGTTGAGCGTTGCCGTTTCAGGCGGCGCTGCGCTCTTGGGGGGATCGGTCTTCGGGCAAGTGGAGTATTCAAAGGGGCTCAAACTGTTTGGCGCTTTGCGCGATCCCGATCAGATGACTTCAGATATGCCGCGCGCGCAGTACGAGAAGTTCAACGTGGATCTGAGCTATACCCGGCCGATCTCATCGTTTTCATTTTCCACTCAGATGTCGGCGCAATACTCCAGCACCCCGTTGTACGGCTCGCAACAAATTCTTATTGGTAGTCCATCCTCTGTCCGCGGCTTTCTGGAAACCTCAATCAGCGGCGATTGCGGCTATTTTTTCCGTAACGAACTGAGGTACCCGATGGTTGTTCAGCAGGTTTCCGGGTTCGCCTACATCGGGTACGACTTCGGGCATGTATGGGGCTTGGCCAAGGGCAGCCCGACAGGATCTCTTTCTGGTTCAACCGTCGGCTTTACTGCGCATTGGCGCGGTTTGAATTTAGAGGTGTTTCGTAGCAATCCATTGGAAAGACCTTCCTCGATGAGGTCCGAACCAAGTCGCATATGGCTCAGGGTGTCGTCTGCGTTTTAGCGACTAATGAATTGATAGTGCTGTGTTTTTTATTCCGCTGTGTGCCGATGCGCTCACAACGGTTGAAATGTTTTGCAGGGGGAGTAGAGGGAAATGAATCACGTATACCGACTTGTCAGAAATAAATCGACCGGACTTTTGATCGCCGTCTCGGAAATCGCCAAATCCTGTAGTGGTCAGGGTGGGAAGTCGGTGGTGGGGGCCATCCTTTTACCCGTATTTCTGCTTTGGGGGCGGGCTTCTGCGGCAGAAGGGCCGAGCGCCATCCCGGTGACTTCCCGGACGACGACCTATACCGCAGCGAATGGTACGACGGTAGTCGATATTGCCAATGCCAACGCGGCAGGGCTTTCGCACAACACTTTCCTGCAATATAACGTGAATCCGCAGGGCATGGTGTTGAACAATACTGTGCTGGGGGCGCAGATATCCAATACCTCGCAACTGGCGGGGCAGGTGATGGCCAATCCCAATATGACGCAACAGGCCACTGTCATCCTGAACGAGGTGGTGTCGAACAATCGTTCCGTGCTCAACGGCTATACCGAGGTGCTTGGTGGCCGGGCTGATGTTGTCGTTGCCAATCCTTATGGGATTACCTGTTCCGGTTGTGGATTCATCAATACGGATCGTGTCACCCTGACAACGGGAACTCCCCTATTCAATAGTAATGGCGCCTTGTCCGGGTTCAACGTACAGGGCGGGGACATTCTGTCGGCTGGCTTGGGCATCAATGCCAGTGCGCAACAGGTTTTTGATCTGGTAGCGCGCCGTGTCGTGCTGAATGGCATGCTCAGCGGGCGCGATATCGCGATCGTGGCCGGGAGTAATCATTGGGATTACGCGACACGCGAAGCGCAAGCTCAGGCGGGCAATGGCAATGCGCCTTCATATGCCATCGATACCAGTATTTTGGGTGGGGTGTATGCCAATAGAATTCGCATGATTGCGACTGAAGCCGGTGTCGGTGTGCGCATGCTGGGTGAGGCCGCAGCGTCAGCTAGTGACTTTAGTCTCACCTCGGCCGGCAAGATCGAAATCAGAAACAAGATATCTGCCGAAGCCAGTCTCTCTGTTGCAACGACAGATGCCAGCGCCGAGTCAATCAAGCTGGCTGATGCGGCACTGACGGCGCGTAGCGATGTAAATCTTTCCGCCTTGGGTGGCGTGAATATCAGCGGCGGTAGTCTTGTGGCCAAACACGACTTGCTGCTCACTGCGGCCAGCCTTGTCGATGAGGCTAGCCAGGCGAGTGTCACTGCCAACAATGTGCGCCATGCCGCGAATACGCTGCAACTGGTGACCGGCAATGCTCAATTAAACGGTACGAAATGGGGTAGTCAGGGGAATTGGTCGGCCAACCTTGCCGGGCTTGCCGTGGGGGCTTCGGGGGTGCTGTTGTATGCCGATCAATCGCTGAACCTCGTTTCTGCGGGAGATATCGAACTTGGCTCAGGTGCAGTGCAATCCCGGGGGGATCTGACGCTGAGTGCAACAGGCAAAGTCAGTACAAGCAGTGGTGCTGATCAGGGGATTAAAACGACGGCTGGCAATCTTTCCTTGACAGCCGGCAGCCTGGATAACGCCGGAAAACTGGCGGCAACAACGGGTGATTTGATCGTGCGTGCCGGCGATGTGGGTAACAGCGGCACGATCTACAGCAAGACCAAAATCGACATTGCCGACGCAAGCGGTGCAGGCAGCGAGGATATTAAGAACAGCGGAACGGTGATCAGCGATGGGAGCATTGAAGTTAAAGGCAAGGAGATCGCGAATGCAAGTGCTGGCAAGTTGCAGGGGGCGACTGCCGGGGCGGTCAGTGCAGACAAACTGACGAACGACGGCAGCCTGGTACTCTCGACGGTAGGTGGTGATGGTCAGGATGCCCTGACTGTGGCGCAGCAGGTGATCAACAATGGCACGCTGCAAGCCAAGCGCGCCCTGGCTGTGAAAGCTCATGACGTGGTGAACACCGGTGCGTTGTTGAGCGAAGGCGATCTGAGCATCGACACGACCGATGGATACATCAACGGAGACCAGTTTGCACACAGCGAGGCAGTAACACAAAGCGGCGGCACGCTGATCCTGGATGCAGGCAGTGGCGGGATCAGTAATGAAGACAATGCGAAGATACGCGCAGCGGCCGTGGGCCTGAGCAGCCAGCAGCAATTGAAGAATGCCGGTGCCTTGGCTGCAGTGACGGGCGCGATGTCCATCACCGCGAAGGATGTGGATAACAGTGGAGCCCTGTTGTCGGAAGGCAATCTCAAAATTGTTACGACGAATGGCTATATCAACCGCAACAATGCGCAGACGCAAAGCGGCGGGACGTTGACGCTGGATGCGGGCACAGGAGACATCAGCAACGAAGCCAACGCGAAGATACGCGCGGCGGTGGCCAGCCTGAACAGCCAGGAGCAACTGAAAAATGCCGGCACC
>JBAQDI010000010.1:0-47813 GCA_049294655.1 Azonexus sp. | reverse complement strand
CCCGCGTTTCCGGCCGCGACGCCGAACAGCGCCAGCAGCGCAGCCGCCGGGCGCAGCGGCACATTGAGCAGCGATTCGCCCGGGGCCGGCGGCACGACCTGCAAGACCTCGTCGTTGCACAGGCCGGCACCTGCCAGCAGGCTGATGGCCGCCAGGCGCCCGGCCAGATCGTCGCCGGCCAGCAGGAAACAGGCGGTCTCGCCGGTCGGGATGAACTGGCCGCCCCCCTGGATGCCGCCGAATTCGCTGAAGCCGCGCTGCGTCGCCTCGTTGCGCGCCCACAGCACATCGAGCAATTGCGGCCGGAGCAGCGGCGCCAGCGCCAGGACGAGCACCAGGCGCGCGCTGGCACTCAGGGCATGGCAGGCAAGGAAATCGGCATAGGGCGAGCTCCCGCCGGCCACCAGCGGTGGCGACAGTTCGCCGGGCAAGGGCGGATTGGCCGGCGGATTGCCGAAATAGCTGTCGAGGCGGCGTTGCAGGGTTGCCGCCAGCCAGGCCAGTTCGGCCTCCAGGGCATCGGCGATGGCGGTCAACTGGCGCTCCATTCGGTATGCAGCAGCCTCGGCATCCAGGCCAGGCGAATGACGGACAGCCCCCAGGGCAGGCGCTTGAGCAGCATGTCGTAGCTTTCGCCCTGCGGTCGCAGCAACCAGCCGTCGGTCGCCGGGTAGAGCAGGCCGCCGCGCTGCAGGAAGGCGACCCGCAGGCCTTCGATGCTGGTCTTGCCGAGCGCCGGCCAATGGGCGATGACGGCAGCCAGCAAGGCCTCGCCCTCGTCTCGTTCGGCCGCCCCGAGCAGGCCGGCGCCGACCGGCAAGGCATCGTCGGGATGCAGGCCGAGCAGGAGCTTGGCCATCCCGAGTTCGAACTCGAAAGCCTCGTCACGCCCGCTCGCCAGCCAGTTCAGCAGGCTCGCCGCACGCGCCAGGCAGGCCGGCGGAAAAGGCTGGCCGACCGGGTGCCCGGCGCTGACCCAGCCGAGCGCAGAAAACAGGCGCGGCAAATAGGGATGCAGCAGAACCAGACCGGCTGAACGCAAGGGCAAGCCCAGGGCGGCGTCATGCTCGAGCGACGAAGTCGATGAATATTCGGCGGACGGGCCGGCCGGGGAAAGCCTGGCGGACGAGTGCCCCGCGCCGGAATCGGCCTCAGCGCCGGGCGCGACCGGGCTGTCCAGCGGAATGCCAACCATGCCCGGGAATTCGATTTGTTGCCAATATTGCTGCTCACTGGCCGCCAGCGTGCCGAGCGCAGCGGCGCAGGCGTGCACGGCATCTGACCAGGCGGCCGGCCGGGACGAGGCCGGCAGATCGCTGGCCAGCAGCAACATGCCCAGGGCCTGCAGACGCAGGACATGGTCAGCCGGGCGCCCCGCCTCGAGCTGCCGGAGCGCCGCCAGTACCGCCGGATAACTGCCACCCCGGCGGGCCGCCAGGTGCACCAGAAAGCCGGACCAGGCGGCACGACCGCCGGCTTCGAGCAATTGCAGGAAACGCATGAAAACACTGCTGCGCCCAACGCCATCGCGCGGCAATTCGGCCAGCAGTTGCGGCCAACTGGTGTCTGGCGAGACGCTCCACTGCCCGGCCTCGCCGGCCAGCTCAGCAAGCAGCTCGGCCGACTCGCGCGGCGCATCAAACCAGGCGAGCTGTCCCGTTTGCAAATAGCGACGCAGCGGCCCGGCCCGGTTCGAATCGCGGGCGACCACCAGCGGCCCGTCGGCAACCTCCAACAAGGCCGCCGCCAATGCCTGCCGGGCGGCCGCGGCCAGTTTGGCCGGCAATTCCTCGAGCAGCTTGTCGGCCGATGAAACATGAATGGCCAGGTCGAGGCGCGGCAAATGGATGTCGTGCCGGCCGTCATCAAGCTCGGCAAAAACCCCTTCGAGCACCGGCAGCAGGCTCAGTTCATTGTCCCGGCGCAAGACCGAGCGCACGGCAAAGGCATCGGCCGGGCTGGTCGTACTGACCTGCCAGCGCTGGCGGCGAATGCGATGGCTTGCCCGCATGGCCGGCGCGCGCTCAGCCGACCCGGAAGCCGGCGTTGGTGATCACCTGGCCGATCACCAGGGCCGAACTGCCGCTTGCGAGCTGGCCGGCAGCCACGTTGGTTTTTTGCAAATCGGCCTGCAGGCGGGCACTGGCGTCCTTGTCGGTGACCTGGTTGATGGCCGCGCCGACCGTCTGGTAGACCGCCGCCTTGTCGGCTTCGAAGCGGACTGTTTCGGGCGCGGCGACGGCAAAATAGTCGACGGTCTTGCCGACTGAAACAGCCAGTTGCTCCTCCATCTGTTTGACCTGTTCCTTGGCCTTGTTGCGCGTCGTGGCGGGCAGCCGATCATCGTCGGCCACCTCGCGCAGCCCCTTGATCTGCTCCTGCTGACCTTCGATATTGCGCAGCATTTGCCCGAGATACTTGTCATTGGTTGCCGCCCTGGCGGCGCCAGGATCGGCTACCGCCACAGTCCGGGTGTTCTTCAGGACATCGCCGAGGCTGCCCAGCGATTCGCGGAAGAACTGGGTGTAATTGGCCTGCAGATTGACCTCCGGCAGGATCTGCTTTTCCTTGAACTCGGCCAGATCGATCTGCAGCGGCTTGATGACCTTGATCGGCAGCACTTCATAGGGCAGCCGCGTGCGGATGTCGGGCAGGACCAGTTCAGGCTCCTCCTTGTCGCTGTCGTCGCTGTCGTCAATCCAGTAGGGCAGCATGAGGTCGCCGATAACCACGCCCTGGTCGTCGTAGGCGAGCACAAAAGTGCCGCCGGGCACGGCGCCGCCCAAATGCTCGAGGCCGGGGTGCTCGCTGATCATGTTGGTGAACAGCAGGCGATCCTTCTGTTCGTCTTCACGCTTTTTCAGGATGTCGCCCAGCCAGTTCACCCACAGCTGGGATTTCGAGCCGCTGACCACATCGACCGGCGACATCACGTCGGTCCGCATGATATCGCCGAGGTTGGCCTTGACCTTGGTGGTGTTCAGCACGGCCGTATCGAAGCGGGCCGACCACTGATCGTCCTTCAGTGCGCTGAAAGCCTTGTAGCTGCGCGCACTGAGCGGCCGGTTACCGCTCCCGACCAGGTCATCATCGGCATTTTGCAAGACCAGCTTGGCAGCCGCCACCGTTTCGGCCGGTGCGGCGGCAAGGGCATTGCCGGCCGGGCGAACGGCCCAGTTGCCAGCCGCGGTGATGCCCTTGACCAGATGATCGCTGAAGGCAATGTTGTCCTTGAGGTGACTGGCCAGATCCTGGCGCAACAGGTAATGCAGGCTGTGCAGGCTGTTTTTCCTGAATCGCGGGCCACGGATGACCAGCTCGCGCTTGTTGTGCAGCTGGACGCTGATCACGGAGATCGGCAGATTGCGCTGGCGGATCAGCTTTTCGATGGCCGGTTCGGCGAGATCGACATTGATGCCGAGATGACCCTCGATGCGGAAGAAATCGCAATTCCCGAGGTCGCGCCGGAAAGGATCGTCCGGCGCATTGGTGTCGGCCGGCGGCATCCAGAAGTAGCCCGGATTGTCATCGCTTTCGCCACGCTGCCGGCGTTCTTCATTCCACAGCGCCCGCACCTCGCTGTCGCTGCGGTAGTAGATGGGCACGGCCCGTTGCTCGAGCGGCGCCGTTTCGCGCCGACTGGGAATGATTTTCGGCGCAGGCCGGGTGACTTTCGGCAACTCGAAACTGTTCAGCAAGACGTCGAACTTGCGCAGCAGGCCAGCCACGCGCTGGTGTTCGGCCCCGGCCATCAGCCAGGGCGCCGGATAGTGAGCGCTGCGCAGTTGCGTCGTATCGGCCAGGGCACCGAGCAGCAGGTGCTTGGGGAAGGCCGAAACGGCCGGACAGAGTACCGATTTATCGGCAAACAGGGCGGCGCGCAGCTCGCCCCAGGTGGCAACCAGATCCTTGGCGAAAGCATGGTAATACTGAATACCGGACTGCACGCCGGCCGCGCTGCCCTGCACCTCCTTGAGCCGGGCCGCCCAGCCGGCCGGGCTGGGCAGCTCAGCCGGCCAGCCTTCGCCAGCCGCCTTGATCATTTCGCCAACGGCCCCGGCCAGCGCCCCCAGTGTTTCGCTGGCGGCGCGGCGGTAGGCCGCGGCAAAGCTTTCGGCCGAGTTGATGCTGACCCGGTCGCCCGCCCCGCTGCCGAGTTCGACACGGCTAGCGGCGATGCGCGGCAACAGCCGGGCGATATCCGGGCCACTCGGCAAGGCGGCCGCCAGACCGATTTTTTCGGCAATTTCGCGGCTGACCAGAAGCAGGCGTTGCGTGTTGTGGGCGGTCCGGCCCCGATTGTCGCAATTGCCGCCGGTGCATAGATCGGGATCATTTTCATAGCTTTCCATGAAGGCAACGACGACCATCTTCTCCAGGGCTTCCGGGAATTCGGCCAGGGGCTTGCCCTCGCGCCGGTCATCGCTGGCCAGCAATTCGAACAGGGGCAGCATGTTCCCGTCCGTGTAGAAAGGCCCGTAAACCGGTGCACCTTCATCATATTTCAGCCATTTGTCGAAAACGCTATCGGCCGACCAGCCGAGCAGGTCGCCGTCGCTGGTGATGCCGACGCCCTTGCTCAGGCTGATCTGTCCTTTGGCGAGGACGGGGCGCAGGCCACCGACAAGGCCGATGCCAAGCAACTGGGTACGCGTCAGGCGGCTCTGGTCATCGAGATATTCGACGACACTGTTGAGTTGCCCGTCAGTCAGCACCTGATCGGGCTCGAATACGGCGTAATCGGTGGTCACTTTATCGAGACGGCGGATGATCTTGAGGGGTTCGGCCATGGTCGTGCTCCCGGATTACACGGCAGGGGTCTCGTCGGCGCTGCCCAGGGCAGTGCGACCGAGAACGAAAGGTGGAGGCTCCAGCTGGCCGCAGGGATGCAGCGCGCTGGAGGGATAGACATTCTTGGCCCGGGTCAGCACCTCGATCAGCGCCTTCTGCCGGGCGGCAAGATCGGCACTGCCAGCTGCCCGGCTGCTCAGCCAGGCGCGATAGGCCTGTTCAATGGCGGCCATGTCGTCGGTATTGACCCAGCAGATGCGCGGCAGGATATGGGCCGGCGTTTCCTGGCGCAGGGTTTCCTCGACAAAACGGCGAAAATCCATATCGCGGAAACGCCCGCTATAGGCCGGCAGAACGATGCTGATGCGATTGCTGTAGGGATCGAGTTCGGCACAATCGAGGCAGGCCGGATCGACGCAGATATCCATGAATGGCGCGGCGACCGGTTCGGCGAGCAGCAACAGGTGCTCGATGACATACATGCCCTCGCCGCTGTAGTAGTTGCGCAGATGGGCGATCAGCGCAGCGATCGCCAGTTCCATGGCATCGACCGTGGCGAAGTACTCGATGCGCCGGGCCAGCACTGCGCCACCGCCGTCGATGATGTTGAAGTAATGCCGGCCGTCGCTCGCTGTCTTGCGTTCGTAGCCCTCGGGACGCTGGGCCCGGGCAATCGCCATTTCCATCTCGTCGCGTGCCTTGGCCGGGCTGGTGTAGTTGCTGCTGCTCGAGAGCAGGATCTTGCCGCTGACCGGATGCCGGACGCGGAAGCGGTATTCGTCATTGGGCGTTGCATCGACTTCGGCATAGGTGTCGTAGGCGACCTCGGAGAGATTGCGCCGCTGCCAGTTGCCGATATCGAGCAGGCGGGCGACACGGCGCTCGAAGCCCGAAACGTTGGCGCTGTTCCACAGATCGTCGGCGCCGGCCAATGCGGCGTTGTAGGCCAACCCGCGCCGGCCGCCGAGCTCCGGGTACTCGTCGAGGAAGACGCATTTGGCGCTGGCCGCCTGGCCCGCTCCCATGCCGAAGCGGGCCTGCATGAGCGCCGTGTATTCCTGGAAATCCTCGCCATAGCGAGCCAGTAGATGGTCGAGAAAGCGGTTGCGGCGGAGCAGGCCGGCGCGCTCCGGCTCGACGACTTCACTGCCGAGCAGAGCGGCGCCAAAGTCAGTGGCGTATATCTTTTCCCAGTCCGGGAAGCTGTCGACCAGTTGGCTGAAATACGTCGCCACCTGATCCGGACGCGTCGAGAAGAGATCGCGGACATGTGCCAGTTGCGCCTGGTAGTTGGCCATGACTTGGTCGAAGAAAAGCAGCCAGGCCTTGAACTGCAAGGCCTGCGCCCGGCGTTGCGGCGTGGCATTCGCCGCCAGCCCGAATTCCGAGATGCCGTAGAGGGCCGGGAAGTGCGACTGAAAGGAAAGATACCGGCCCGGGGCGCGGAAGCGGCCGAGCGGCAGCGGCAGGTCTTCCTGCACACCGTCTTCGAGCTTGCGGCGTTCGGCCTCGCACAGAGCGGCGAGCCGGCTGGCAACCTGGCTGGCCGCAGGCGGCACGGGCAGATTTTTCTTGTAGAAGAGCAGGCGTCCGGGCGTGGCGGCAAGACGCGGCTGGCAGCCGGGCGGCACGGGCAGACGCCACCGGTCGGCCGGCGCCACGGCATTACCAAGGGCATCCACGGCGTTGAGCAGGATGTCGCGAATGGCCAGCACGCCAGGAATGTCCATGATCACGCTGATCACGTCGGAGAGCCGGACTTCGCTGCGCAGCCCGGCCGCCGCGAGTTCCTCGTCGTCGATGAAGCCATTGACCAGGGCCGGCCCCTCAAAGATTTCCGGAATACTCCAGCGCGACCCGTCGGCCCGCCGGCGCGCCTGCATTTCGGCCAGTGAATAATTGGCCACCGGCGGCGCCATGAAACGGTCGACGGCGAAGGCGATCTCGGCCGCCACCTGATCGACATCAGCCGCCGGAAGGAGGTCGATTTCGGCGCACAGGCTGAACGGCTGCTCGCCGACCCGGTCGATGCCGACGAAATCGGTGCATAGCGAGCGATTGGCGTGCAGCGTCGCCATCACCTCGCGATCGACCGCCTGGCGCGCCACGGTGCTATTCCGGTCAGGCATGTAGTCGAGCAGGACACGGTAACGGCCGTGCACCTCGATCGGACGTTCCGTCTTGCTGCCCGTCGCTTTGGCGGTGAGCCGGCCACTCGCCGGGTCGGCATAAAGCCAGCTCGATAGCGGGTGCAACCAGGCATTCTTGACGCCCGGCAGATCGATCAGCAATTTGCGATAGTCGGCCTCGGTGACCGGCCGGCAAGGCAGGATGCGGCCGGCGCTGGCGAACAGCTTGGCCATCTCGGCGGGATTATCGTCAGCCACGGCGAGAAGATCCTCGATCGGGAAACGCGCCCGATAGGCGAGATCGGTCAGGGCATAGGCGAGCATTTCCAGGGTCGTGATGCCGGGATCGTGCGTGTTGTGATCGGTCCACAACTGGCGCGACAGGCGGCGCACGCTGGCGAGGCCGATGGCGGCGAGCTGGCCCTGGTCAAGGGCCGGATCGGCGGGTGGCAGGGCGGAGATTTTTTCTTGCTGCAGCATGGGGGTTCTCGCGTCAGTCCTTGGCTTCGGCAATCACATGCCGGGCCGCCGAAACAAGGATGGCGTCGGGCCGTTCGGCAACAATCTCGGGCACGTCGTTGAGCAGCAGGTCGCCCGCGCCGGCCAGGCCGCAACGAAAATCGGTGACGAAATCGACATAGGGCAGTTCCTCGATGAAATCGAGCAGCACCGAGCGGTAGATGCGGCCGCCGAAATCGACTTGCCGCCCGGCCGAAAAAGCCCACGGCGACAGGGCCTGGACAATGGCGGTGTGCAATTGCTGACGGCTGTAGTCGAAAGGATGACCGGCCCGGAAACGCACCTTGAAATCAAGGCGGACCTCCAGGTAGGCCGGGTTGCGCACGCCCACCGTGACCTGCGGCGCGGCATGGGCCTGGGCCAGCTCGGTCATCCGCGTCAGCGTGTCGAGATCGACCCGCGGTTGCAGCGGATCGGGCAGCTCACGCTGGCGCAGGTCGGGAATGGCGACGATCAGTACATGTCCGGCCGCCATCCATGAACGTTCACTGGCATGCGGGATGCACTTGACGCGATATATTCCGGGGAAGTTCTCGAGCAGCAGGCGTTCGTAATCCCAGGGCGTGATGCAGCGCTGGCGATGGCGCAGACGTTCGGCGGCGCGGCGATTGAGCGTACTGGCATCCTCGCCGGCCCGGCCGGCGAAACTGGCATAGGGCTGGAGCAGTTGTTTGAGCCCGGCGGGCGGCGTGCGCAGCTTGCTGATGCTGCCCGCCGCCAGGGTTTCGACGGCGGGTGCGGGGCCGGCGGCCGGCCAGACGCGGACCACTTCCAGCGCATTGGCGTGCACGGCAAGCAGTTGGCAAGCCGCCGCACTGTCCTGGTGAATGGCGGCCTTGAGCCAGACCGGCCCGGCCGGCAACCAGGTGTTGTCGGTCGTCGTCGAGCGTGACAGGAGAAGGCCGACAAGGCCACTGGCGCGCAGACCACGACTGGTGTCGAGGGCAATTTCCTCGGGTGCCACCGGCCGCCAGTGGTTATCGCAAAGAACCGACCAGTTGACGACCTGCGCCTTCAAGCCGGGATCGGCGCTGCCCTCGGCGACCTGCATCAGGAGATGGATGCAGGCCCCGGCCGCCAGGCCATCAACACCGATGAGCAGCTCGCCTTCATCCGGATAAGTCGGCAACAGCTTGACTTTCTTCGCCTCGACCCAGGCCAGCTCGCGGCGCAGGAAAGGATGTTCGCGCCGCACGCCAAAGGCGCCGACATGGAAGAACTGCAAATCGAGCGCGGCGGCGAAGGACTCCTGATCGTCGCGGCGCAGGTCGGCAACTGCCGATTGCGCGGCATAGGCCAGGGAGATGTCCTGAACCATCGGCGTGTAGGGCTCGTTGAGCACTTTCGGGCGTTTCACCCGCGCCTGCACCAGGGTTTCGCGGCGGTAGTCGGCATGCAGGAAATCTTCAACCAGGGCCACCGTCACGTAGCCGCTACGCTGTGCGGGCGGCGCCGGGTTTTCCTGCTGCAGCACCGGCCGCGCCCGCATCTTGCGTTTGCCGAGCAAGCGGCTGAACAAGCTGCCGCCGGACAGCATGGAATAGATCAAGCCTTGTTCCGAGGAAAGCGGCATGAGCACGCTGGCCGGCGCATTCGGGCTGAGCGTCGTGATGCCATCGACGCGCGCCATCAGATTGAGCTCGCGCGAAGTCTGGCTGCCGCTGCCTTCCTGGTAGACAAGGCGGGCAGCGACCCCGTTGCTCAGCGTGCTGCCATTCTGGTAATTGCTGTACCAGTTGCCGAAATCGTCCGGTGCGCCCTGCCAGTGCAGGCGGATTTTGAGGTCGGTAAGCGGCTTGGCGAGGGCCTCCTGGCAAGCGATCATGAAACGCGAGCCCTTGACCGGCTGGGGACCGAAGGGCTGGAAGGCCTTTTTCGCATTGAGTGCGCCAAAGTCGTTTTCCAGAGTCAGCGTCCTGAAGCCCTCGACCGCCACCTGCAGCCGCGCCTGGTCGAGGCGCAACTCGGCCAGCGCCGCATAGTTGCTCGCCGCCTCGGGCCGCAACAGTAACTGGACGACCGGCAAGTTGGTCGCGAAGGCTGCGCCATGCAGGCTGGCGTTGCAATCGACAACGGCGGCATCGGACTCGGCCAGCGAAAAGCCGAGTTTCAACTGCCCCCCCGCCAGATTGCCGGTCAGCGGACAGGGACCGAGCCAGCCCTTTTCTCCGCTGACAAAGGCCTGCAGACAATCGGCGATGCGCTGGCCGGTCAGCCCGGGCGTGCCCTCGAAAGTTATATCGAGGAGCAGCGTCACCTCACGCCGACCTTCGCGCAGACGCAGCAGCGAGGAGGCCAGCGCGAAGCCGAGCGGCGCCGCCGGCAGGCCGGCATGACCGAAGGCGGACCACTGCGGTTTCGCCGGATCAAGCGGCGCGCCCAGGCCATCGGCCGAGTTGGCCAGCGGCGCGAAACGCACCCCGCCGGCCGCCCGATAAATACTGTGCAGGGCAGCGATCCGGCCCGGCCCGACCAGACTTTCGCGGAGCGGCGCATAAAGTCGTTCGCTGCCATCCGCCCCCTTGCCGACCGTGAAACGATGGGCCGGCGTCATGGCCAAGGGCGGCGTGCCCTTTTTCAGTTCGAGCGTCAGGTGGGCGTGCTCGGGCTCGGCGGGCAGCGGCTCGAAGCCGAGGACGCGGCGATACTGAAAATCGAGATGGCGGGCCGTCAGCTCGTTCAAGGCCCCGCTGGCCGGCGCCAGCATGTCGAGGAAGGCGCCGAACAGGCCGAGATGCGGCGGCACCGAACCATCGTCGCGGGACAGCATCTGCTCGGCATCGGCCGGGAAAAATTGCTGCCAGTCGCCATCCGCCTTTTCCGGATCGAAACCGTAATAGCGCAAGCGGGCCGCCAGCCGACGCGCTTCGGCCACCCTCTCCGCCGGGCTGCGCGCATCGAGTGGCGCGAAGCCGGGAGCCAGCGCGGCCGGCGAGCGATCATCCTGGCTCTGGCCGAGACGGGAAATTTCGTTTTGCAGGATGGGGTTGCTGGCCATGGTCGTCTTCAGCGGCTGCCGCCCGGCAACATGGCCGCGCGCAACTCGTTGCTGTCGGTTTTATAGAACGGGAAAACGAGGTTGAAACGCGAATTCGTGGCGCGCACCTCGTAATCGAGCTGGATGTTGAGCTGGCCGGTATTCGGGTCGGTACTGTCGATACTCAGGGTGACAACCCTGATGCGCGGCTCGTGGATCAGAATGGCCGTGCGCACGCGGTCGAGCAGCAAGGTACGCATGGTCGTGCTCATCGGCTCGAACATCAGCTCATGCATGTCGAGGCCATACTTGGGCGCGAACAGCCGCTCGCCAGCCACGGTGCCGAACAGGATGAGCAGGCTTTCGTGAATATCGGCTTCGTTCGACACCATGACCGCCCCGCGGCCGGCAAAGCGCGGCGGAAAACTCCAGCCGGTGCCGAGGAAGGAGGCGTAGCGTTCGCCGCTGTCACTCATGACCTGGCTCCATCAAGGCGCAATGAAATTGCATGGCGGGCCTCATCCGATCAGCACCAGGGGATTGCCGAGCGCCGCCGAGGCACCGCACAGGCAACTGTCGCCAACGCGCAGGGCCGGTTTGCCACCGATCAGGACCGTCGCGCTGCCCATCGGAAAGGGGCTAACCGTCGGCTGATGACTGTTCGGCGGCAGGCCGCAGGCATGCATGTCACCGACCACGGCGGCGGGCTTGCCGCCGATCATCACGCTCGGCATGCCAGGCCCGGTAATCGTCCCGCCGTGGTTACTGATATCGCCGACACAGGCTGCTGCTGGCATTGTGCTTTTCCTTTCCGGCCTAGTTGATCTGGACCATGGCGCCGGACAGCTTGGCCATGCCGCCGCCCTTGAGTTCGGCGCTGGCGCTGCCTTCGAGTTTGAGTTCGCTGCCGGCCTTGATCTCGAAAGCCGTCGCCGATTCCATCCTGGTTTCCGTCCCCGCCTTCATGGCCACCGCCTTGGCACTTTCAAAATGCAGGCCGTCGCTGTCCATCCTGATCTTGTTGCCGTTCTGGTCGGCCAGGGTCAGCGACTTGTCATCCTCGCTGAGGACGATGGAATTGCCGGCCGGCGTCGCCAGAGTCATGACGATCTTCTCGTCGTCAAAATGCAGACGCATGCCGGAACGCGTTTTCAGCATTTTTTCGTGATTGTCGTCGGCGCCAGGCAGGGGCGCCGGCTTGGCGCTGCTGTGCAGCATGCCGAGAATGACCGGATGCCGCGGGTCTTCCGCCAGGAAGCCAACCGTCACCTCGTCGCCGATTTCCGGGCGGAAGCAGAAACCCCGGTCATCACCGGCATCCAGACTGGCCAGCCGCGCCCACAGCCCGTCGCTGGACAAGCCGAGCAGCGGCAGACGAACGCGCACGCGCTGCTCGCCATCCGGATCCTCGTTGCTGGTCACGACGCCGATCTGCAAGCCGGAAACCCCGGGCAGCAGGGCATCTGCCGCCGGCCGGGGGGCTGCGGGAGCGACGCCGCCAAATTGGACATGCGTTTTCCAGCCCTGGACCAGGCTGTATTCATGGCGTACGCCGGTAACCAGCACCGTGCCGTTGAAGCGCCGGCCGAGGCCGGCCAGATCGACGACAACCCCCGGTTTTACCGTCGCGATGCCGATGCACTTGCCGCGCCCGGAAACCTGCCCGAGCCGGCGATAGAGGGCGAGGCCGTCCACCCAGGCCTGGGCCTCGGCTTCCGGCAAGGCCGGATGGCGCACCGTAATTGGCCGGTCGGCGACGCCGGCCAGCGCGTCACTCGTCAAATTGCCGGGCGGCGTAAACGACGGCGCCGCCGCTTCGACCTCGAGCATTTCCTGGCCGGCGGCGTCCCAGCTCGCCCCCTTGTATTCGGGGTGTTGCCGGCGGGCGTCAATCTCGCCTTCGAATTCGAGCAGGGTTGAACCGTACTGCAAGGTGCAGACACTGGCGCCGGCCAGTGCCGGCTGGCGCACGACAAGCTGTTCGCCTTCGCACCAGACCAGTTGGCCGTTGGCCCGGGCCCGGGCGAGCAGGAAATCCCAGTCGCTGCTCTGATATTGCAGCACCTGCTTGTGCTTGAACGCCGTCGCCTCGACATCGCCGGCGATCCCGGCGGCGGCGAGCACGGCTTCGATGATCTCGCTGTCGCTCTGGTCGAAGAAATCGGCGGAATGATCGGCAACCGCCAGTTTCATCGCCGCGTGCCGGCAATCGACGACCAGTTGCGAGGCCGCCGCTTCGCGCACCCGCACGCCCTGGCGCACCACCGTGCCGATGAACAGCGCAGCATGGTCAGATCCGGCGCCAGCCAGTATTTCGATGCGCTGGCCGGGCTTGAACAGCTCGCTGTCGCTGAGCGGAAACTGGCCGCTGGCGGCGGCACCATCGACATAGACCAGACGGGCCGAGGCAATCCGGTTGGCGCTCAGGGTAATGCTGAGCGAAAGCAGTTGATGCTGGCGCGGCACCGCTTCGCCGCCCGCCTTGACGGTGAATTCGCGATGTTCGGCAGCGATCGGCAGGGCGCGGGTTTCCGGCACGCTCTATTTCTCCAGGGGTGGAAAGAAGATTTCGCGGCCCGGCTCGATATGGCGGAAATCGTCGAGTCCGTTGGCTTCGGCAACCCGCAGGTAAAGCCGTGGATCGCCATAGATGGCCTGACAGAGCGCCGGCAGACGGTCGCCGGCTTTGAAGATGCGGCGATGCGTGAGGTCTGGCGACTGGTCCTGGGCCATGGCGACGCGCGTCTGGTCGTCGGAGTTGTCGGTAAACACGGCCGTGATCACGGCGCGCAGCGGCACACCGTCGGCCCGGAACAGCTTGTAGGCGATCGAGGCGCTTTTCAGCACGCAACGCTTGACCTGCAGGTTACCCCACACCACCTTGAGGTAATTGGGCCGATGGATGTCGCCGTTGTAGCCGGTCACCGTCTGGAATTTCTCGACCTCTTCCTGAACTTCGACCACCCGGCCACCGGCCCCCGTACCGTCGATGAAGAAGGTCAATGACAGGTCGCCCGGCTTGATCTTCTTGAAGTCCATGCGGCTGCCGGTTGTCCCCGCCCCCTGCGCGGCATCGTATTCGACCTCGTAGGCCAGGGTGATTTCGGCCGGATTGACCAAAGCGGCAAAACGCAGCAGCGGCGGATCACTGTAATCGGCCTGGGTATGCGCCAGGATGGTCAGCTTTTCCAGCGTCCCGTTCGGCGTCCCACCAATATCGATCTGGCCCATGCCGGCCCCGCCCATCACTTGCCCCGCCCCCGCCCCGCTGGTCGATCCCATGATCAGGGTTCCTCCCGTTCACGCAAGATGTCCAGCACGCGGGCGACACACTCTTCGACCAGCAATTGCCGCTCTTCGGCCGACAGGCTGCCGGAGGCCGGCGCACTGCTCCCGCCGGCTTCACTGTTGCCGACTTCGACGGAAATCACCACTTCATCGACGATGATGGGCATGGGCGCTCCTCAGGGCTGATCGACCGTAAAGTACTGGTAAGCCAGTTGCATCGACTCGACGGCATAGCTGTTGTTGCTGGCATTGAACTCGCCGACGGCCCACCGGGTCGGCCAGGCGCCGATCACATGCCAGGTCATCAGGGGCTGGTGCGACTCGTTGAGCAGGTGGATATCGATACTGCGCGGCTCGATCTGGTAGTCGACGATGCACTGCCGGATCCAGTTCCAGACCGCCGAGTTTTTCAGCAATCCGCGCTTCAGTACCAGTTCCGGGTATTTGGCCCGGGTCGGGTATTTCTGCACGAAGCGGTTTTCGCCCCCCTCGGCAACTTCCTCGCTGCCCATCTCGACGGACAGACCGCCAACCTCGGTAAAACGCGAGTCGGCACTGCCGGACAGGCCGACAAATTCGACCAGGAAATGAAAACCGACAGGCGGGTAGTACTGGGCCATGGCTGGGTGCTCAAGCGATCACGGGTTCTGCACCTCAAGCCCTTCGTGCGCCAGCTCGATGGACTCGATCGCCACCTCGTTGCCCGATGCCTTGAGCTGCGGCCCTTCGACCTTGACCGGGAAGGCATGCAGGACGCGCCAGGTCATCACCGGGTTGTGGGCTTCGTCGAGCAGGCTGATCGTCAGATCACGACGTTCAACGGTATTGAGCTTGATGGTCGATAGCCACGAGAAGAACTCGTTATCGGCCTTGATCACGCCGCGCTTCAGCGTGATGTTGCCGAATTTTCGCAGGCCGGGCATCTTGATCGACGAATACTCCATGAAGGAGCCGTCGCGATACTCGATGGCCTGATTTTCCTGGGTCAGGCCGGTGACTTCAGAAAAGCCGATTCGCGTGCCGCCCCACTCGACGCGAAAGTGGAAGACGGGTAATGGATATTGTCCGGGCATGGTGTTTTTCCTCTCGGGTCAGATGACGGGTCAGCTGGTTTGCAGCTTGTGGGAGAACTTGAGGATGATGAATTCGGCCGGTCGCACCACCGCCATGCCGATTTCGACATTCATCCGGCCCTCCAGGATGTCCTGGGCACTCATCGTCACCCCCAGGCCGCAGCGCACGAAAAAGGCATCCTTGGGTGCCGCGCCAGCCAGCGCGCCTTCGCGCCATTTCTGCGTCAGGTAGTTCTCGATCATGCCGCGCACCTTGACCCAGGTATTGGCATCGTTCGGCTCGAAGACCGCCCAGTAGGTCGATTTCTTGATCGATTCCTCGACCATGTTGAAGAAGCGGCGCACCGAGACATAGCGCCATTCGTTGTCGTTGCCGGCCAGCGTGCGGGCGCCCCAGACCAGCGTGCCCTTGCCGACGAAGGCGCGGATGGCGTTGATCGACTTGCCGCTGACGCTATCGATATTGAGGGCATCGGTTTCGCTGGCGGCAAAGCTGGTCGCCGGCGCAATCACCCCGTTCAGGCTGACATTGGCGGGCGCCTTCCAGACGCCGCGCTGATTGTCGACCAGGGCGTAGATGCCGGCGATGGCGCCGCTCGGTGGGCACAGCGTCAGGCTGGAACTGATGCCGTTGATCACGTTGCGATAGGGAACGAAGCTCTCATAGAGCGTCTGTTCGTTGAGCGCGCGATAATTGGCGATGCCGGAGAAAACGCCGGCAAGGGCGCCGCTGGCAGCCGAAAAGCCCTTCTGCAGTCCGCCCAGCGCGCTGTCCATGACCGCCTTGACGGTCGCCC
Organism: Azonexus sp.; assembly: GCA_049294655.1. Lineage (GTDB taxonomy): Bacteria > Pseudomonadota > Gammaproteobacteria > Burkholderiales > Rhodocyclaceae > Azonexus. Next base: position 32,239 of record JBAQDI010000010.1, on the reverse strand, counting down.
CGGCCGTGCCGCCATCCGACTTGGCTGGCGCACTGGCACCGAAGATTGCCCCCCAGGCGGCCGTCGCCGGCGGCGTATTCTGGTCCCACTCGACCGTATAGGTGCCACCGGCGGCGACGATGTCGGCCGCCATTTCCTTTTCCAGCGCGATCAGGCCGGAAAAGGCCGGGGCCAGCGTACCGCTGATTACGGTATTGATGTCGGCGACCAGTTTGGCGTTACTCAGAGGCGTCGCATCGACGAGGCCGTCCACCACCTTGGCAATACCGAAAACGTATTCGAACAGCAAGGCCACATCAGCCGGCACCGGGGCTGCCTTGCCCTTGTAGACCGCCAGTTTGCGGGCAAATGCACTGGACAGGGTTTCGCCGGCCCCGGCGTAGTCGTTGACCGCCGTCGTCAGCGTCGCGCTGTCGGCCGCCAGTTGATCGAGGGCATTGAGGGCGGTCAGCAGCTGCGGTTCGCTGGTCAGATCCTTGAGCGGCTGCGCGATGCCGTTCCTGAAAATCTTGTCCTTGACCTGCGCGTAGCCAATCGGCTTGTTGTAGTTGAGCTTGAGCCAGGGCGTATAGGCCGCGCCGTATTTCAGATTGTTGATGCCGATCTTGTCGCGAAAGCCGCCACCGTTCGGATCATCCTGGCGCAAATCGAGCACGGCGACGCGATCCTTGAGCTCGCCACATTGTTTCAGTGCCTCCTGCTGCACGGCAGCGAGGTCGTCGGCGCTCAGCGTCACGGCATCGGGGAAGAGCAGGATGGTCGGTTCATCGACCTTGGCTACGGCCTGGATGCCGCCCTTGATCTCGTCCCGATCGACCGCACCACTGGTCTTGTAGGCACCGGCCGAAACGATGTAACAGTCGCCGCCACCGTTGTCATAGAACAGGCGCAGGCTGTCATAGAGAAAATAACTGTTGCTGATGTCGGCGCGCAGGAAATTGCCAGCCTCGTCGATGCTGGCCTGGGTCACGGTATAGCTTGGCCCCTTGCCGAAACAGGCTTCGTATTCGAGCAGCGACTTGATGCGCTTCGGCGACTTGACCAGGTCACCGGCCGTCATCAGCGTGTCGATGGCGGTATAGCCGATGAAAGCGGGAATCGCGGTCTCCACCTCGGCAACCGAGGGAGGGAAGACCGAGAGTTCTTCAACGTAGACATCCGGTGTGCGATAGGTTGGCATGGCCTGACCCCCTTCTAGGATTTGGCGAGGTGAACGATGAAACGCGCCTGCGCCCGGTCGGAACCGGCCTGGGGCAGATGCTGGATGAGAACTTCGCTGTTGCGCAGCAATTGCAGCTTGCGGTAGCCGCCGGCCCGCCGGTCGACATCGCTGGGCGAACGAAACAGGACGACCTGCGTACTGTCGTCGACAAACAGTTCTGAAGGCAGGCCATCCGCGGGGAAGGCCTTGCTCGCGAACTTGCCGAAGACCAGCGGCGAACGCCCCTGTTCATCGGCGCCGGCATCATGAATCTTCAGCGAGGCGAATTCGCTCTTGCCGTAATTGCGGGCGACCACGTAATACTCGAGCAGCTCGGACCGGGCTTCGAGATTGACCGTCAGGACCGGATGCGGTCGATGGATATCCGGATCCGCACTGTAAAAGCTGCTGTCAATACGCAGGGCCAGGATGCCCCACAGGGCTTGTCCGGCCAGTTCGGGATGGAGCAGCCAGTGGCTCTGCTGCGGCACACCGCCGTCGTCTTCGCTCAGGGTATATGGCCCGACCGGCCAGTCACCCGTAGCAAAATCCGCTGCGTCCTGACCCGGCGGCAAAGTCTGTTCGGCAATGAGCTGCCCGGCGCGCTGCCAGCGCAGATGCAGCGGCCGACCGGCGAGCGTCGGCGAAATCCGCTGCCGGGAAGCCAGCAAGCGAACCGCCTGCGGCGCATCGAACACCGCCGGCAGTCCGGAATTGGCGTAAAGCGGCAGCTGGTCGGGCGCCACCGGTGGCTTAGTGAAATTGGCAAAATAGGGATTGACCAGACGCAGGCCGAAGAACAGGGTCGTCCCGGAAATGTCGCGCACCGGCTGACGCAGGTCGTCGGCCTCGTAGAGCACGATCAGCCGCCCGGCGCGGCTGCGCACCAGCAAGCGCCCGGCGGCCAGCGCCGGCGTCGCCGCCGGCACTACGAAGTCCAGGTCGACACACGGCCCATCGTAGTAGGCATGGGCGATGGCGATCTCGCAAAGGGTGCGGAAATGGATGCTCATTTTTCGTGCAATTCAAGCCCGATGTCGGTGATCGGCTCGCCGAAGGACAGCGGCTCCTGATCCTGGATGGTCACCAGGCGCGCCCGGTAAAGCACCGAGGGCTGGTACTTGGCACCGATCGCCGCCCACAGCTGGTTGAGGGTTTCCGGCCCGACACTGTGCAGTTCCATGACAAGTTTGCCGATCCGCGCATCGAGTGCCGGATAGTCGTCGGCCGAAAAAGCCGGATTCGCCTGGAAGAAGGTCAGGACATTCGACAAGGCCTTGAGCGTCATGTCGTAATTGGCCATCCGCGCCACGAAAAGCAGGGTCAGGTTGAGGCGGATCTCCGGCTGCAAGGTCATTTCGCGCCCCCGAACCATGACCCGGGCCGGCACCTGCTCGCGCATGACGCGCTCTTCCTCGATATTGACCAGAGCCAGCCCGACCGTGCCGCTGGCGATCGCCAACTTGCCCGTCTCGTCGACGACATTGCCCGGCACGACCCGCCCCAGCGTCGTTGAGCCCGTCCGCCGCAGCAGGTAGGCATTGAACTGTTCGGCAAGAAAACTGACCGCGACATTGAGCATGGAACCTCACTCACTGGATGCTGGTTTAGCCTGCGGAAGGGGGAGCGCAGAACTGCGTAACACTGTCCCGCAACTGCTTGCAATTTAGTAAAACATAGTCAATTTGATTTGTCACCGACATTTTTTATCATGCATTTCGAATACTTGCCGAAACCCGCTCCAGCACAGCAATTGACAAAAATAACAAGTTTTCTTGGCAAGCTGATCGACGCACGATAAATGATGAAGCTGCACAGAAGCAGCTTGATTACGTTTTTTATCGAATGATGACCAAAAGATTCAACTGGAAAATACGCCAGCTAGACATAGCGTTTTCTAATGCCTAATAGATAACAAATCAGGCTGTCGCGGATCCGACCAGCGCCGCTGATTTTTAATCACACTGTTACAACTCAGGGGTTAACCCGCCCCCATTTCCCTGGAAGCGCCGGGTACCGGCCACAACCGACGACAATGCCTGAGTTACGTCTGCGATCTGCGAGCGGCCAGCGGGTCGATGTAAGCGGCTCGGCGCGACGGGGCGCATTCTTTCCGCCCGACCGCCAATTTTCCGGTAAATTGTCAGGCCGCTGCCCGCCGCCAAATTTGCTGACCGACATGCCGCCCGATCTCGCCCAACACCCGCTTCGCCAGCACCTCAACGACGAAGTCCATACCCGCCCGCCGATTCCGCTGGAGGCGCCGGTCCTCATCAGTTTTCTTTCCTTCATCCGGGAAGCGGACGGTCAGGCCGCGGAGCGCAGCCACATCGGCCGCCTCTACGCGCACCTCGGGCTGGCCGGCGAAGCACGCCCCGATGCCGCCCATCTGATCATCGACGGCCCGGGCTTCCGGCTCAAGTGGGAACAACACGGCGAATTCTCGACCTATACCTTTTTCACCGCGCCGAAACAGGCGCCGCGCTCTGGCGAAACCGCCCTCGACATGGCGCCGGCCGACTGGGTCAAGGAAATTCCCGGCCAGGTCATCGCCGCCACCCATCTCGAACTGCTGGCGGCCGGCACGGTCAGCCCGCAGGAGATCATCGCCGATCTCAACACTGGCGGCGACACCCACATCATTTCGCTGATCGCCGGGCAGGCCGCCTGGATCTTCACCGACTTTCGCATCCACCAGGGCTTCTCGCGCTTCACCGTACTCGACGAAAGCATGGGCCGGCTGCGCACCGGCCGGATCATCCAGCGCGTGCTGGAAATCGAGACTTACCGCGTCATGGCCCTGCTCGCCTTCCCGGTCGCCAAGTCGGTCGGCAAGTTCCTGAACCGCGCCGAAGGCGAACTGGCGACGCTGATCGACCGCATGGTCTCGGCCACCAGCCCGCTCGACGAGCGAACCGTGCTCGCCGACCTGACCCGCCTGGCGGCCGAGGTCGAGCATTCGGTGGCCAGCACCAATTTCCGCTTCGGCGCCTCGGCCGCTTATTACCGGCTGGTCCAGCAGCGCATCGTCGATCTTCAGGAAACGCGCGTTTCCGGCTATCCGACCATCAAGGGTTTCATGGAACGCCGCCTGGCCCCGGCCCTCAATACCTGCGCTGCCATTTCGGCCCGCCAGGAAGATCTCTCGGCGCGTATCGCGCGGACCAGCCAGTTGCTGCGCACGCGTGTCGATATCGAACTCGAGCGCCAGAACCAGGAAGTGCTGGCCCAGATGAACCGCCGCGCCAAACTGCAACTCCGCCTGCAGGAAACGGTCGAAGGCCTCTCCGTCGTCGTCCTCACCTATTACGGCTCGCAACTGGTGCAGTATCTGGCCAAGGGCACGAAGGAACTGCATCACCTCAACACCGACGCGATTACCGCCATTTCCATTCCGGTGATCGCCGGCGTCGTGGCCTGGGGAACGCAGCGCATGCGAAAAACGCTTGCCGCCGAAGAAGGCGAAGCGCATTAATTTATAATTCTCTTTTTTTGCTTTCGGGAACACTACCGTGACCGCTCCTCTCTTCCAGTCTTCCATCACCAGCCTGCCCCTGCTCAACAAGGGCAAGGTTCGCGACATCTATGCCGTTGACGCTGACAAGCTGCTGATCGTCACCACCGACCGCCTCTCTGCCTTCGACGTCATCCTGCCGGACCCGATTCCGCGCAAGGGCGAAGTACTGACCGCCGTCGCCGATTTCTGGTTCGAGAAGCTCGGCCACATCGTTCCCAATCAACTGACCGGCATTGATCCGGAATCCGTCGTTGCCGAAAACGAGCGCGAGCAGGTGCGTGGCCGAGCCGTCGTCGTCAAGCGCCTCAAGCCGCTGCCGATCGAAGCCGTGGTACGTGGTTACGTCATCGGTTCCGGCTGGAAGGATTACCAGGAAACCGGCGCCATCTGCGGCATTGCCCTGCCGGCCGGCCTGAAGATGGCCCAGAAGCTGCCGTCCCCGATTTTCACGCCAGCCACCAAGGCGGCCGTTGGCGATCATGACGAAAACGTCTCCTTCGCCGTCGCCCAGGCCAACTGCGCCGCCGACCTCGCGGAAGCCCTGGCCGGCACCGGCAAGAACGGCGCCCAGCTCGCCGACGAAGCGCGTATCGCCTCGATCCGCCTGTACGAGGAAGCTTCCGCCTTCGCCCGCGGGCGCGGCATCATCATCGCCGATACCAAGTTCGAATTCGGCATTGACGCCGCCGGCACACTGCACCTGATCGACGAAGCCCTGACCCCGGATTCCTCGCGCTTCTGGCCGGCCGACCAGTACCAGGAAGGCAGCAACCCGCCGTCCTACGACAAACAGTTCGTCCGCGATTACCTGGAAACCCTGGACTGGGGCAAAGTCGCCCCCGGCCCGAGCCTGCCGGCCGACGTCATTGCCCGGACCAGCGCCAAGTACATTGAAGCCTACGAACGCCTGACCGGCAAGACCCTGTAACTTGAACGCATAAAATCAGGCGAGCGCCGCGAACTGTTCGCGGCCGCCCCGGTCAAACGAGTGTCATATTCAGGGAGAAAACCCCATGAAAACCTCGTTTGACCGCTTCGGGCAGCATTCGCTGGCCCTCCCGAAAATCCGCCGGATCAGCGCCGGGCACATTGCCGCCTGGCTGACGGCCGGCTGGCGCGACCTGCGAGCCAACCCCGTGCCCAGCCTGGCCTACGGCCTGCTGTTCGGGATCAGCGGCGACCTCATCCTGCTCGCCACCCTGCGCCAGCCGCAGCTTTTTTCGGTGGCCATTTCGGGTTTCTTTCTTGTCGCGCCACTCCTCGCTGCCGGGCTTTACGAGCTAAGCCGCTGCCGCGCCGCCGGCCAGCGACCGATTTTCGTCGAATCGCTCCAGGCCTTTCGCCGCAACGGTTGGGCCATCGTGCTGTTCGGGCTGCTCCTGGCCCTGCTGGCCCTACTCTGGGAACGCACCTCGGCCCTGGTTTTCTCCCTGTTCGGTGAAAGCAGCGGGCAGCATGTCGGACTATTCGCCGCCTACGTCGCGAGCAGCGAACAGCTCGGTTTCTTCCTTGCCTGGCTGGCCCTGGGCGCCATCCTGGCGCTGTTCACCTTTGCCCTGAGCGTCGTTGCCGTACCGCTGATGCTTGATCGCGACGAGGACGTGATCAACGCCATGCTGACCAGCCTCAATGCCTTTGCCGCCAATCCCGGCCCCCTGCTGCTGTGGGCGGCCTGCATCGTGAGCCTGACCCTGCTCGGCTTCGCCACCCTGCTCTTCGGGCTGGTCATCATCATGCCGATTCTTGGCCATGCCTCGTGGCATGCCTACCGCGACCTTGTAGAATAGGCGCATCCAGCCAACCCGACGGGCGCCCCCAACGCCCGTTTTTCATGTCTGACAATAATATGAACACACTCAATCCCCTGCTCGATTTCTCCGACCTGCCGCGCTTCGACCTGGTGCAGCCGGAACATGTCAAACCCGCCATCGAAGCCCTGCTCGCCGACGGCCGCAGTCTGGTCGAACGCCTGACTTCCGATGCCACCCCGGCCACCTGGCAGGACTTCGCCGGCGCCCTGTCCGATGGCCTGGAGCCTTTCGGCCGCGCCTGGGGCATTGTCGGCCACCTGCATTCGGTCAATGACGTGCCGGCCTGGCGCGAGGCCTACAACGAGATGCTGCCGGAAGTCTCGCGCTTCTACGCCGAGCTCGGCCAGAACCTCAAGCTGTTCGAGAAATACAAGGCGCTGCGCGACAGCGCGGAATACACCTCGCTGACTGTCGAACAGAAAAAGGTCGTCAACAACGAAGTACGCGATTTCCGCCTGTCCGGCGCCGAATTGCCGGATGACCAGAAACCGCGCTTCCAGGCGATCATGGAAGAGCTGTCGCAGCTCTCGGCCAAGTTTGCCGAAAACCTGCTCGACGCGACCAACGCCTTTTCTGAAGTCATCACCGATGAAGCCCTGCTCGCCGGCCTGCCGGACGACGCGAAAGAAGCCGCCAAGACCGCAGCCGAGAAGGCTGGTGTCGCCGGCTGGCGTTTCAGCCTGCAGGCCCCATCCTACGGCCCGGTCATGCAATACGCCGACAACCGCGAACTGCGCGCCCGCCTGTATCGCGCCTACGCCACCCGGGCCGCCGAATTCGCCGACGGCACGAGCAAGCCGGAATGGGACAACACCAGCATCATCAAGCGCATGCTCGAACTGCGCCGGGAAGACGCGCAAATGCTCGGCTACAACAATTTTGCCGAAGTCTCGCTGGCCCCCAAGATGGCCGACAGCCCGGCCCAGGTCCTCGCCTTTCTGCGCGAACTGGCGGCCAAGGCGAAACCCTTCGCCGCCAAGGACATCGCCGAACTCAAGGCTTTCGCCAAAGACGAACTGGGCCTGACCGACTTCCAGCCCTGGGATGCGGCCTACGTTTCCGAAAAGCTGCTGCAGGCGCGCTATGCCTTCTCCGAGCAGGAAGTGAAGCAGTATTTCACCGAGCCCAAGGTGCTCGGCGGTCTGTTCCAGGTCATCGAGAGCCTGTTCAACGTCAAGGTCAAGCCGGACACGGCGCCGGTCTGGCATGAGGACGTCAAATTCTTCCGCCTCGAATCCCCGGCCGGTGAGCTAGTCGGCCAGTTCTACCTCGATCTCTACGCCCGCGAAACCAAGCGCGGCGGCGCCTGGATGGACGAAGCCCGGGCCCGTCGGCGGACGACCGGCGGCATCCAGAAGCCGATCGCCTACCTCAACTGCAACTTCGCCCGGCCGAACGGCGACAAGCCGGCGACCTTCACGCACGACGAGGTCAACACCCTGTTCCACGAAACCGGCCACGGCCTGCATCACCTGCTGACGCGCGGCGAGGAACTGGGCGTTTCCGGCATCCACGGCGTCGAATGGGACGCCGTCGAACTGCCCTCGCAGTTCATGGAAAATTATTGCTGGGAATGGCAAGTCGTCGAAGGCATGACGGCCCACGTCGATAGCGGCGCACCGCTGCCGCGCGCCCTGTTCGACAAGATGCTGGCCGCCAAGAACTTCCAGAGCGGCATGCTGGCGGTACGCCAGATCGAGTTTTCGCTGTTCGACATGCTGCTCCATTCGAGCTTCGACCCGGCTGGCCCGCACAGCGTCATGGACCTGCTCAACGAAGTCCGCGCCGAAGTTGCCGTGCTGCTGCCGCCGGCCTGGCACCGCTTCCCGAACAGCTTCTCGCACATTTTCGGCGGCGGCTATGGCGCCGGCTATTTCAGCTACAAGTGGGCCGAAGTGCTGTCGGCCGATGCCTATGCCGCCTTCGAGGAAGCCGGCAACCCGTTCGATGCGACGGTCGGCCAGCGCTTCCTCGACGAAATTCTCTCGGTCGGCGGCTCGCGTCCGGCCATCGAATCCTTCAAGGCTTTCCGTGGTCGCGAACCAAGTGTCGATGCGCTGCTCCGTCATAGCGGTATGATTGCGGCTTAAATTCGCACAGGGAGAACACCATGCCTCGTCTGCTCATTATCTGTCTGGCACTGGCCTGCACCGGCGCCTTTGCTGAAACCTACCGCTGGGTTGATTCAGCCGGCCGCATTATCGTGTCCGACACCCCGCCACCGGGCAAAGCCCAAAATGTGGTCAAGACCGGCGAAGGCGGCGAAAACACCGACAACCAGTCGTTCGCCACCAAGCGCGCCGCCGAGAATTTCCCGGTCACGCTGTTCACCAGCCCGGACTGCGTTGCCGAATGCAAGCAGGCGCGCGATCTGCTGAACGGGCGCGGCGTACCGTTCAGCGAAAAAATGATCCAGAAACAGGAAGATGTCGAAGAACTGAAGAAGCTGGTTGGCGATGGCTTCGTGCCATCACTGAAGGTTGGCAAGGACTCAAGCCGAGGCATGAACGCAAGCGGTTACAACAACCTGCTCGACCTCGCCGGCTATCCGAAAACGGCCCCCTACGGCAACAAACCGGCAGGTGGCCTGAGCAAGTGAAGATTGCCAGCTGGAATGTCAATTCGCTGAAGGTCCGTCTGCCGCATCTGCTCGACTGGCTGGCCGAAGCGCAGCCGGATGCGCTGTGCCTGCAGGAACTCAAGCTCGAAGACCACAACTTTCCGCGCGCCGAGATCGAGGCGGCCGGCTATCACGTCGCCTTTTCCGGCCAGAAGACCTACAACGGCGTTGCCCTGCTCGCCAGGTCGCCGATCGAGGATGTCCTGCTCGGCAATCCGCATTTCCCCGACGAGCAGAAGCGCCTGATCACCGGCACGGTTGATGGTGTACGCATCATCGGCGCCTACATGCCGAACGGCCAGGAAGTCGGCTGCGACAAGTACGATTACAAGCTGCGCTGGCTCAATGCCCTGGCCATCTGGCTGCAGGAAGAGCTGGCGGCACACCCGCAACTGGCACTGTGCGGCGACTACAACATCGCGCCCGACGAGCGCGATGTGCATGACCCCAAGCGCTGGGCCGACGGCATCCTGGTTTCGCCGCCTGAACGCGCCGCCTTCCGGCGCCTGCTCGAGCTCGGCCTCTCAGACAGCTTCCGGCTCTTCGAGCAGCCCGAGAAAACCTTCTCGTGGTGGGATTACCGCATGCTCGGCTTCCAGAAGAACCAGGGCCTGCGCATCGACCACATCCTGCTGTCGCGGCCGCTCGCCGAAAAATGCACGGCAGCCGGCATCGACCGCGCGCCGCGCAAGCGCGAACGCCCCTCGGATCACGCCCCGGTATGGACGACGCTCGCTTAGCCATGCCGCTCGACCGCGCTGCCGTCCTCAAGCTCTACCCGGTTCTGGCCGGCCTGCCGCCGGCCCAACTCGATGCCCTGTTGCAGCCGCAGGCCGTCATGCAGTTGCCGGCCGGCACCCAGGTCTTTGCCGAGCACCAGCCCTGCCAGGGCTTTCCACTACTCATCGCGGGCAGCATCAAGGTCATCAAGCTGGCCAGCAACGGCCGCGAACTGATGCTCTACCGGGTGGCGCCAGGCGGCTCCTGCATCATCAGTTCGAGTTGCCTGCTCGGCCATACCGATTACAACGCCCGGGGCATCGCCGAAACACCGCTCACCCTGCTGGCCCTGCCGCTTGCACTCTTTTCAAGCCTGATGCTGCAGCATGCACCTTTCCGCGACTTCGTCTTTCACCTGTTCGCCGAACGCATCGGCGAACTCATGCAACTGGTCGAGGAAGTCGCCTTTGCCCGCCTCGACCAGCGTCTGGCCCGCCTGATCCTGGCCCGCAACGAGGCCGTACTCAATGTGACCCACCAGCAACTGGCCGACGAACTGGGCAGCGTCCGCGAAATCGTCAGCCGCCTGCTCAAGGGTTTTGCCGCGCAGGGCCTGGTCACCCTGGGTCGCGAACAACTCGCCATCAACGACCGGGCCGGCCTGCAAAAACTCGCCTCTGTGTGACTCAAGTTACATACCTGGTCACCAATCGCCGCTAAAGTGGGCGCCGTACCCACTTACCAGACGGAGAACACAGCATGAAAAGCAATGTTGGCGGTATCGATAAAATCCTGCGCATCGTAGTCGGCGCCGGCCTGATCGGCGCAACTGTCGCCGGCGTCCTGCCGGTCTGGGGCTACATCGGCATCGTGCCGCTGGCCACCGGTCTGATGGGCTGGTGCCCGCTCTACCCCCTGCTCGGCCTGAGCACCTGCCCGTTGAAGAAGTAAGCAGACAGCTCAAGGCTTTCCAGGCTTTTTGCACGAGGCGGACAGGGCAACCTGGTCCGCCTTTTTTATCACTTGGTCGGCGGGATGGCGCGCAGCATCTGCTCACCCATCAACAAATACCCGGTAGTTGAAAAATGCGTATTGTTGGCCGGAAACAGGTCAATCGTTCCGCGTTCGAGCGCTTGCCTGGACATGCGCAACAGATTGGGGGCCAAGAACCGTTGCTCGGCCGCTTCCCAGAGCTTCCCGTTATCCGGATACAGGTAAACGGTCGATTTGTTCGGGACAATCGCCCAGATCACGGTCAAGCCGGTCAGGCGCTTGGTCAGGATCTCCATGTTCGGCAAAATGTCAGGACTGGCTTCGGCAGACTGTTCCTTGCCCAGGAAAAGAATGTCGTCGCAGCGCGCGTGGCTGAACAATTTACAGGCACCGGGAAGGCGAACGAGCCTGACCTCGTTGGGCAACTCCATGCTGCGAAAATCGGCGGCCGTGCTCAAATGCTGGTAACGCAGGGCATTCAGACGGGTCCGCAAACCGATGGACATTTTCCCGGAATAATCCCCTCCCGCCGTATCAAAGGCAGTGAGCGGCGGCTTGCGCGGCGCATCCATTTTGGCATCGGGACGATAATTCATGCTCTGGCAGGCTACCGACTTCCTGAGCTCTTCACCCAGATTGCGCTCGACACTCTCGACTACGACCAACCGCCCGTTGAATCCACGGGCACGCAACCATGGCGCGAAATCGACACAAAGCGCGCGGATATTGCTCCAGTGTTCGGTACGAATCTTCAGGCCACTTTCGGTCAGGACGGATTGCCAGGCACGGCTGACCGAAAAACTGTCGCCGATCACCAGCATGTCGGCATCCTCGATGGCGGCCTGCTGCAACCACTTGTCCTCGATGGCCGGCTGGCCCTGTTGCCAGCCGAAAAGCCGCTCCGGCACCAGGCCCATGCGGGTCAGATCGCCTTCAAAGCTGGCCAGTGGCAAAGAATGAAAGCCCGCCGCGCCGTAGGCCAGCAAGGCGGCAAAAATGGCAATCGAGAAAGTCTTGGCGTACGACATATCAGAACTGAAAATAGAGGAAAGGGCTGTAGTTGCCGAATCGATCGATGGCCAGATATAACAGGCCGGCGACCAGAATCGTCTGGGCCAATGCCCAGAGCCGTCCCTTGTCGACGAAGCTCAGCCGTGCCGAGTTGGGCAGCAACCAAACCCAGAGAAGCCCGATGGCAATCAGCCTGGCCAGTTCGTGCCCGCGCATATCGGTGATCAGCAGCAATTTTCCGTGCGTCACGTCAGCGAAACTGATGGGATGCGCCGCAATACCAAACATCGCTTTCAACAGGATTGTCGCTTGCTCCAGGTTGTCAGCCCGGAATACCACCCAGGCCGCGACGACCGCAACAAAAGTAAGGGCGCCGCCCAGGATGGCGGTGAGCCGGCCGGGAAGATGCAGCTGCCAGGGGCTTTTGCGAGCAATCTCTCGCCACAGGTGATTGAGGACCAGATAGAAGCCATGCATGCCCCCCCAGATCACGAAAGTCCAGCCCGCGCCATGCCACAAGCCGCCGAGCAGCATGGTGGCCGAAAGATTGGCGTAACGCCGTACGGGCCCCTGCTGATTCCCCCCCAAGGGAATGTAGAGGTAGTCCTTGAGAAAGCGGGAAAGCGTCATATGCCAGCGGCGCCAGAATTCAATGATACTGGAGGCCTGGTAGGGCGAATTGAAATTGACCGGCAAGCGGATGTTGAACATCAGCGCCACCCCCAATGCCATATCCGTATAGCCTGAAAAATCGAAATAGATCTGCAGCGTATAGGCCAGTGCCCCGGCCCACGCCTCATAGGTGGTGGGCAGAGTGCCCGAGGCAATGCCCAGTTGCACCCCATCGAAGACCCCGGTCGCAAAAGGCGCCAGCGAATCCGCCATCATGGTCTTCTTGCACAAGCCCAGAGTCAGCAGCAGCAGGCCGCTGGCAATGTTGCCCCAATGCACCTGATAGGTCGTTCGCTGGGCGAACTGGGGCATCATTTCCTTGTGATGAATGACCGGCCCGGCGATCAGATGCGGGAAAAAGGTCACGAACAGGACGTAATGAACGAAATCATATTCCCTGACCTTGCCCTGATAGGTATCGACCAGAAAGGCGATCTGGGTAAACGTAAAAAACGAGATTCCCAAGGGCAGGATGATTTCCGTCAGCAAGGGCGTGTTCCCCGCCAAACTGCCAAGACTCTCAAGGAAAAAATTGGTGTATTTGTAATACACCAGCAAAGCCAGGTTGGCTGCGATGGCAAACAGCAAGACATGCTTTTTGCGAAGCACCGCGTGCTGCACGGCGGCTTTGTTGATCCACAGGCCAAAAACATAGTTGCAACAGATCGACCCCAGCAACAGCCCAAGATAAGCCGGATTCCAGAAGCCGTAAAAGAGCAGGGATGCTGCGGCCAGCCATGCCGCAGCATAGGTCGAAGCGCCCCGCCCGAGCCAGAAAAAGCCGACGAGTACGACAGGAAGGTAAAGGAAAAGAAATCCGTAAGAGTTGAATAGCATCTGATCAAAATATGCTCAAAGAGCCGACCCTGTCGATGAAGGCGGATTTGCCGGCCATGTTGCGGGCCAGCAGCCAGTCGGGCAATTGATCGGACACGCCATTTCGGGGAGCAGCCAGCTTTTCTCTAGCGCATCCGCAAGCAACGTCCGAACGCCCGAACAGCCGTGCTGAGCAAGCGCTTCATCGCGAAAAACAGACAACTGACGAGGACCCTGGCATCCACTTTCGCCAAAATAAGCTTGACCAGTTTTCGGGCGAAATAGGCTTGGCTGGCCTCGTCCCCATTCTGCCGATGAAACCAGTAGAGCGACAGGATCGTCTCGGTGTACATGTTTTCTTTTTCGGCAGCCGTCTTCATGGAAAAAATGCCACCTTCGTGCAGGCGGTAGCCCCCCGGCTTTATCGCGGCCATGAAAATCCCGGAGCCAAACTTACCCAGGCGCGACCAGATGGTCACATCCTCGACGCGGGCCAGACAGAGTTCCCTGGGGTTGCCAATACCGACATTCCTGAAGCAAACCGTTGAGGTATTGATCGACGGTGCTCTCTTCAATTCCTCGGCCGTCAGATCACGACTTTCACCATCTGCATAGTTCTCGACTGGCGCGCCGTGCTGGTTGATGCCGATCACCTTGCCATAACAGATGACTGCGGCCGGGTTCGCCCGCAGGCAGTCGACCTGCTGTTGCAATTTTGTTTCGTCGCTCCAGTAGTCATCGCCCTCGCAAAGCGCCAGGAACTCGCCGCGGGCGCGGGGAAAATTGAATTCCGGATTGATTTTTTTGCCCTGGCTCCATTGATTGACTTTTTGACAGATCGGCTTGATGACCTGCGGATATTTCTCTGCGTATCGCTTGACGATATCCGGGGTTGCATCGGTCGATGCGTCGTCATGCAGCAATATCTCAACCGGAAAACTTGTCTCCTGGCGCAGGAAACCCTCCAGGCAATCGACCAGGAAGTGTTCGTGGTTATAGGTGATGCAACAGATGCTGACGACCGGCTCGGTTCCCTCCGGCCAATTTTGTTCTGATATCTTCACTGGATGTTCCAGCACTGCGCGGGGCTCGGTTCGCTCAATCATGATTTTCTTTCTGCACTACGTCCCTGAGCAAACCCGCCTTGCTTGAGAGGAACTGCTGCTCGAGCACCAGCAAATCACGTTTGCGTTCCTTGATACGCCGGGCCGGGCTGCCCGCATAGATACCGAATGCCGCACAGCTTTTTGTCACCAGACTCAGGGCGCCGATGGCCACCCCGTCCTCCAGCCGGACTCCCGGCAGAATGACCGAGCCGCAGCCGACGATGACATGTTTTCCCAAGAAAACGTCGGCATGCGTGACCTGTTTGTACTGCTCGGGAAGCGTCGGATTGGTCAGCGAGGCACCAGAATAATCGTCACTACTGGAGTAAACGGAAACACGCGATGAAATATTGCAAAAATCGGAGAGACTGATTTCCCCGGCACCAATCAAGGATGAATACACCGCAACATGAACGTGGTTCCCGACCCGGATGCCGCCGGCTCCGGCCGATAGCACGCAGAAGTCGTCAATGCGGACATTGTTTCCCAAGACGATCCGGCCCGGGTTGTAAAAGGAAGCCCGGTCGGAGATCTGGACATTGTCTCCCAACGCCGCAAAGCCGATTGCCCGCAACGCCTCCTGGCTCAACACTGGCATGTCATTCCCCCCGGATCACGCTGATTACGGCGAGCTGATCTTCCGCGGTCAAGGCCGGATAGATGGGCAGGCAAATGACTTTTTCGACGATCTCATGTGCGACGGGCAACTTCTCCCGCAACGCACTTGGCAGCCCGCGATACATCGGCATGTCACTGATCAATGGGTAAAAATAGCGGCGCCCGTGAATGCCCGCGTCCTTGAGTTTTTGATAGAGCCCGTCGCGACTGAGCGCATAGCCAGACTCGACAAAAATGGGGAAATACGAGGCGTTGCCGCGAGTCTCGCCGGGAACCGGCAAAAGCGAAATACCGGGCACCTTGCTCAGCGCTTCGCGGTAGTTCGCCTCAATGGCCTTGCGGCGTTCCAGCGCGCGGTCGATGTAGTTGAGCTGGAGGAGGCCGAACGCCGAATTGACCTCGCTCATCTTGCCGTTGATGCCCGGTGCAGTCACCGTGACCTCGTCGGCAAAACCGAAATTCTTCAGGTAATCGATGCGTTGTTTGGTCTTGGCATCCGGGCAGACGATGGCGCCGCCCTCGAAGGTATTGAACACCTTGGTGGCGTGAAAGCTGAGCACGCCGAGATCGCCATGGCGCAGCAGACTTTGCCCCTGGTACCGGACGCCGAAGGCATGCGCCGCGTCATAGATGACCTTGAGACCGTAGGTGTCGGCGATTTTCTGGATGCGCTCGACGGCACAAGGATTGCCGTAACAGTGCACCGGCATGATTGCCGTGGTCTGCGGGGTAATGGCTTCCTCGATCCGCTCCGGATCGAGGTTGCAGGTCCTGGCGTCAATATCGACGAAAACGGGCTTGATATTGTTCCACAGCAGCGAGTGCGTGGTCGCGACGAAGGAATAGGGCGTCGTGATGACTTCGCCGCTGATGCGCAGGGCTTGCAGGGCGGTAACCAGGGCAATCGTGCCGTTGGTAAACAAGGAAAGATACTCAACCCCCAGATACTCGCACAGGGCTTTTTCCAGTTGCTGGTGAAACGGCCCATTGTTGGTAAGAATCTTGTTGTCCCAGATCTGTTGCAGATAGGGAATGAATTCCGCCAAAGGCGGCAGATCCGGCTGAGTAACGTAAATGGGCTTGTTGGACATTATTCAGGAATAGCCATCAGTGAAAGATGATGATGAAACACGACGCATGATGCCACAAGCACCGACTTGAATTGTCGGCCAATACCCCGACAGCATTTCAGCTCAGATAATTGGCGATCCGCACGTAGTCATCCACTGAAAGATCTTCTGGACGGCGGGTCGAATCAATCGACAGCTTGGCAAAATCATCGTCGGCCAGCAGGGTTTTCAGCGTATTGCGCAACATCTTGCGACGCTGCGAGAAGGCGGTCTGCACGACTTGCGCCAGCTTTTCCTGGCTTTTCGCATTGAGTTCCGAAACCGGCTTCGGAATCAGGCGGACGACGGCCGACTGGACCTTGGGTGGCGGATCGAAACTGTCCGGCGGCACATCGATCAGCCACTCCAGATAGAAGCGGTATTGCAGCATCACCGACATGCGACCGAAATCGGCAGTGCCCGGCTCGGCCACCATGCGCTCGACGACTTCCTTCTGCAGCATGAAATGCATGTCGCGCACGACATCGACGTACTCGGCGAGATGGAAGAGCAGCGGCGTCGAGATGTTGTAGGGCAGATTGCCGACCAGACGCAAGTCCTGACCGATACTGGCAAAGTCAAAAGCCAGCGCATCGCCTTCGTGGATACTCATGCGCTCGCGCGTATGCTGCTTTTTCAGGCGGGCAATCAGGTCGCGGTCAATTTCGACGACGTGCAGATGATCCACCCGGGCCATCAGCGGCTCGGTAATGGCACCCAGACCGGGGCCGATTTCGACGACGCGGTCGGCGCGCTGCGGATCGATGGCCGAAACGATGGCACCGATGATGCCCTGATCGACCAGGAAGTTCTGCCCGAATCTCTTGCGGGCGACGTGAGCTTTCATTGCATTTTCCTTCTTGCCATGCGGGCCGCTTCGGCGACCGCCTCGAACAGGCTGCCGGAGTCGGCCCGGCCGGTGCCGGCCAGCTCCAGTGCCGTGCCGTGATCGACCGAGGTGCGGATGATCGGCAGACCCAGCGTGACATTGATGCCCTGGCCAAAGGTCGCGTACTTGAGCGCCGTCAGGCCCTGGTCGTGATACATGGCGAGCACGGCATCGCCCTGCGCCAGGATGGGCGGCGTAAACATGGTATCGGCCGGATACGGGCCGGAAAGCAGCAGGCCTTCGGCGCGCAGCTTTTCGAGCACCGGCGTGATGACCTCGATTTCCTCACGGCCGAGATAACCGCCCTCGCCGGCGTGCGGATTCAGGCCGGCGACCAGGATGCGCGGCTGGCTCAGGCCATACTTGCCGCGCAGGTCGGCCTCGAGGATGCGCAGGGTCTGTTCCAGCACCTCGGGCGTGATGGCATCCGGCACCTCGCGCAGCGCCAGGTGCGTCGTCGCCAGTGCAACGCGCAGCGGGCCGCGTTCGGTATTGCCGGCCAGCATCATGACGACGAGCGGCGTATGGGTCTTTTCGGCCAGATATTCGGTGTGGCCGGTAAACGGTACGCCGGCCTGGTTGATCACGCCCTTATGCACGGGCGCCGTGGCCATCGCGGCAAATTCACCGGATTGACAGCCGGCCAGCGCCCGGTCGAGCAGGGCCAGCACATAGGCACCGTTGGCGGCATCAAGCCGACCGGCCTGCGCAGCCACCGCCAAAGGGATGTGCAATACGTCGAGACAATTCGGGGCCGGCTGCTGGCCCGGCACATATTCGCGAAACTCGACCGGCAGCCCCAACGCCGCCGCCCGTTCAGCCAGCAGATGGCGGTCGCCGAGAATGACCGGATGCGCGGCACCCGGATGTGCGGCCAGGCGCAGACACAACTCCGGGCCGATACCGGCCGGCTCGCCGCTGGTGACCGCGATCAGCGGCATTACTGCTCTTGCAACCGGTTTTCGACGTAGGTGCGGTCGCGCAACTGGCGCAGCCAGTCCTGGTAGGCTTCGTCGAGCTTGCGCTCGCGCAGGGCCTGACGGGCCTTACCGCGCTGGCGCTCTTCCGAGACATCGCGCTCACGGCGCTCCTGGACCTGGATCAGGTGCATGCCAAAAGGCGACTGGACGACCTGGCTCAGTTCGCCGAGTTTCAAGGCATCCATTGCCCGTTCGAACTCGGGCACGGTATCGCCCGGATTCAGCCAGCCGAGATCGCCGCCCTTGGCCGCCGAGCCATCCTGGGAATAGAGGCGGGCCTGTTCGGCGAAATCAAGGCCGTTGACGATGCGTTCGCGAACATTTTCGAGCTTGCGGCGAGCCTCGGCTTCGGAGACCACTTCGCTGATCCGCACGAGGATGTGCCGGGCATGCGATTGCTGCACGGAAGCAGCCTCGCTGCCGCCCCGCTTGCCAAGCAGCTTGACGATGTGAAAACCGGCCGAGGAACGCAGCAGTTCGCTGACTTCACCGGTTTGCAGACGGCCGGCGGCTTCGGCATAGAGGGCCGGCAGACGCGCTTGCGGGCGCCAGCCGAGATCACCGCCTTTGAGCGCATCCGGCGCATCGGAGAAAGCCGCCGTCAACTGGGCGAAATTTTCGCCGGCGCGAGCCCGCTTAAGGGCCTGTTCGCCGCGCAGGCGGAGCTTTTGCAACTGTTCCGGGCTGGCCGATTCCGGGGCCCGCAACAGGATATGCGCCAACTGGTACTCTTCCGCACTGCCGCCGGCCGTCTGGCTGGCCAGGTAGTTGTCGATCTCGCCATCGGAGATCACCAGCTTGTTGTCGACTTCGCGCTCGCGCAGGCGAACCGTCAGCATCTCGCTGCGAATTTCCTCGCGGAACTTGGGATACTCGATGCCATCCTTTTCCAGGGCCGAGCGGAACTGCATCAGGTTCATCTTGTTGCTGGCGGCGATCCGGCCAATGGCCTGATCCAGCTGAACATCGTCCACCTGCAGGCCGGTTTCCTTGGCGTATTGCAGTTGGGCGCGATCCATGATGACCCGCTCAAGCATCTGACGCTCCAGCACATCCTGCGAGGGTAACGGTGTGCCCTGCTTTTGCAGCTGGACGAGCGCGGCATCAAGGCGGTTGCGCAATTCGTAATAGGTAATGACCTCGCTGCCAACGACGGCAACGATCCGGTCGGCCTCCTGCGGCTCCTCCGGCGCGGCTTGTACGGCAACGGACAGCAGGCTGGCCAGACAAAGAAACAGGAAGGACAGGGTGCGCATAAGCTTGGACATGGGGATCATTCGTTGATGAGCTGGCGACTGTTGGGCAGTTCGTTGGTTTTCCCGTAACCCGGGATGGTGCGACGAAGCATCCCGATCGGGTTGGCACCAATACTACCCAAATCGTTGAGTTCGAGCTGGAAAAACAGGGTGGTGTTGGCCGACCCGGTGGTTGCCTCGAGCTGCTGGGCGACCAGGCGGGTTGCCCAGCAGCCGGCGTTGTATTCGAAACCGCCAATCGCCTCGAGCAACTTCTTGTCACGCAGCGAGTAGTTATAGCGCCCGACCACATACCAGCGCGAATTGATCGGCCACTGGCCGGCGATATCGATCTGATCGACGGTGGAACTGCCGGTCAGCTGGTCACGCGTATAGCGATAGCTGGCACTGATCACCTTGCCTAGTTCGGGCTGGTAACGCATGCCGGCCGAGATCGCCTGATTGAAGCCGTCGCGATAGTTGTATTCCCAGGCGCCATCGGCATAGACCTTGGGCCAGACCAGGCCGGTCGCCGCCGCCACCAGATGCGAGAAATTGTCGATACGGGCGGTCTCGCCGGTAATGTTCACGCGCTGCGCACTGAAATAGTAGCGCTGGCCCAGCATCGCCTTGAAGCGCTCGACGCCGGTCGTGGCATCGATGAAACGCGTCGTCACGGCGGCCGTCAGCTGGTTGGCATCATTGATCCGGTCATAGCCGCTGTAACGGTTCTCGGAAAAGATCTGGGCAAAATTGAAGTCGCTGATCGCCGAATCGAAGACCGGCATCCGGCTCTGATCCTTGTACGGGATATTCACGTAATACAGGCGCGGCTCCAGGGTCTGGATGTAATCCGTCTCCAGCCAGTTGGTCTGGCGCTCGAAAATCATCGTCGAATCGAGCGTAAAGGTCGGCAAGACGCGGGACATCGAGGTCGACGCGCCCGGATTGGCAGCATCCTGGCGATCCAGCGAATACTGGGTCATGTGCAGGCCGAACTTGGGGGTGATCTGGAAGGCCGGATTGACGAGCGGCATGGAGATCTGCGGATACAGCACGAAACGGTCACCCTGGGCCTTGCTCAGGTCGGAGTGGGTAAAGCGCGAATACTGGCCGGTAAAGCTCACATCGCTGAGCAAGACATTCGGCTTGTAGCCGACGACATTGATCTGCGGCTCCAGGAAATAGGGCCGCTTGATCGTCGAATCGAGCGCCAGCGTCTGGTAACGCAGCCACTGCATGCTGCCCTGCACTTCGGGCATGGGCGAATAATTGAGCACCACCTGCTGCGGCAACTGGACTTGCGAGGTCTGCAACAGGCGCGAGGAGAGATCGGTCCAGTAGAGATTGTCCGAGACCTCGTTCCAGTTGACCGAGGTCGACAAACCGCGCCCCAGATTCTGCTGGTACTGCAGATTGTAGGCATAGCGCTGGCGATTCTCGACTTCGTCATTCGGCATGTATTCGAGCCGCAGCATGCCGCGCGAATGATGGTCCAGATAGCGCGCCTCGGCCCCCAGCTGGAAACCTCGCTTGCTCATGTAGCGCGGCGTGAAGGTCGCATCGTAATTCGGGGCAATGGCCCAGTAATACGGCAGCGCGACATCAAAGCCGTTCTTCGTCGAGGTCGAGAACCAGGGATGCAAAAAGCCCGAGTGCGCCTTGCCGTTCAGCGAGAACGAAGCGACCGGCGTGTAGAACATCGGCACGCCCTTGAACCACAGCGAGGTATGAGTAGCCTCGGCGCGATCGCGATCGTAATCGAGGTGCAGCTCACTGGCCCGCAGATACCAGTCGACCCGGTCCGGCTTGCAGGTCGAGTAGGTCGCATCCGACAGGGTCATCTGGTTCTCCCCCTCGAAATCGATACGCTCGGCATGCCCGGTCGCTTCAGAAGGGCGGCGCGGCGCCACGACGGTCGGCAGACCATAGCTGTTCGGCACATTGAGCATCAATGGCGCACCGCTCGAAGCGGCATTGCCGCTGGTCTGCGTCACCACGATCTGTTGCTGCGCATAAAACTTGTTGGTGACCTGCTTGGCCATCAGGTAATCGGCCTGCTCGGCAAAACCGACCTGCTCGGAAATTTTCAACCGCAAATGCGGCGTCTCGATTTCCGTTCCATCCTGCAGCAAGCGGACATTCCCTTCGGCCTCGATCTCGTCTTCCAGGGGACGATGCGTCACCTTGTCGGCAAAAAGCAGGGAACCGGCCCTGCGCAGCTCGACATCGCCCTCGGCCTCACTGACTTCGTCGGCCCGGCCCTGAATGTTGTCGGCAATGATGAACAGCGGATAACTGTCGTCTTTTTTCAGATCGACCGGATTCTCGATACCCAGCCCCTGAACCAGGGGCGCTTTTTTCTTGCCGAGCACATTGAATTTGCGCTCCAGGCGCAAGTTGACCGGCACATCGGCCGCTGCCAGCAGCAGCGGCGCTTCGGGCAGCGCGGCACGAGCGGACTCCTCGGGCGGCACGGGCAGGCGCAGCGCATCGACCGCAGCATGACTCACCTGGACTCCGGCAAACATGCAACAGACAAAAACAGCGAGCGGACGGCGGGCGAAACCGGTCATCAAGGCAATCAGTTGGTGGGCGACACCGGAATGGTCCGAGCCCGAGTGTTAAAATCGTCGCATTTTACAACGAACCCACCCCAGGCAGATGTCGCGCGATCAACTTGTTACAGACTGGGTTGCCAGTCGCTTTCCCGGCCAGACGGTCAATATCACCCCGGCCTCCGCCGATGCCAGCTTCCGCCGCTATTTCCGGCTGACCTGGCCGGACGGCAGCACGCGCATCCTGATGGACGCGCCGCCCGAAAAGGAAGATTGCAAGCCCTTCATCCATGTCGCCGGCCTGCTCGCCAAGGCTGACCTGGCCGCCCCGCGCATCCTCGATCACGATCTCGACAACGGCTTCCTGGTCCTCACCGACCTCGGCCGCATCGGCTATCTCGACGCCCTGAACGCCGACCTCAGCCTGGCTGACACGCTGATGCGACCGGTGCTCGATGTCCTCGTCAAATGGCAACTGGCCTCCAAGGCAAGCACCCTGCCGCCCTACGACGCGACGCTGCTGCGCCGCGAACTTGAGCTTTTCCCGGAATGGTTCATCGGCCGCCACCTCGGCTACACGCTGAACGACGACGAAAAGAACATGCTCGACCGGACCTTCAAGTTCCTGATCAACAGCGCACTGGCCCAGCCCAAGGTGTTCACCCATCGCGACTTCATGCCGCGCAACCTGATGCTGGTCGAAAGCGCCGAAACCCTGACGCCGGGCATCATCGATTTTCAGGATGCGGTTTACGGCCCGATCGCCTACGACGTCGTCTCGCTGTTTCGCGATGCCTTCATTTCCTGGGAAGAAGAGCAGGAAATCGACTGGGTCATCCGCTACTGGGAAAAGGCCCGCGCCGCCGGCCTGCCGGTGCGCCCCGACTTCGGCGAGTTCTGGCGCGACTACGAACTCATGGGCCTGCAGCGCCACCTCAAGGTGCTCGGCATCTTCTGTCGCCTGAAGTACCGCGACGGCAAGGAAAAATACAGCGAAGACCTGCCGCGCTTCATGAACTACGCCCGCAAAACGGCCGGCCGCTACATCGCCCTGAAGCCGCTGCTCAACCTTCTCGACACGCTGGAAGGCAACACGCTGCAGGAGGGGATTCGACGGTGAAGTTAGTTATTAGGATCGAGGATCCAGGATCGAGTGAAAACCGCTCCCACTCGATCCTAATAGCTAGATCCTCGATCCTAAAAAAATGAAAGCCTTCTTCCTCGCCGTCGGGCGCGGCGAACGCATGCGACCGATGACCGACCACACGCCTCACCCGCTGCACCCCAAGTATCGCCCGGACATCGACGGGCTGCGGGCGATCGCCGTACTTTCCGTGGTCATCTTTCACGCTTTCCCGGACCTGATTCCGGGTGGCTTCATCGGCGTTGACATCTTTTTCGTCATTTCCGGCTATCTGATTTCGGGCATCATTTTTTCCAACCTGGAACACGACAGTTTCAGCATTGCCGACTTCTACGGCCGGCGCATCCGGCGCATCCTGCCAGCCCTGCTCACCGTCATGATCGTCAGTCTGGCGCTCGGCTGGCCATTCTTGCTAGCCCGGGAATATCAGCAGCTCAGCAAGCACGTCATGGCCGGTGCGGCCTTCGTATCCAACCTCGTGCTGTGGCAGGAAAAGGGCTATTTCGACATCGCCGCCGAAGCCAAGCCGCTACTGCACCTGTGGAGCCTGGCCATCGAGGAGCAGTTCTACATTTTCTGGCCGCCACTGCTTGCCTTTGTCTGGCGCCGCCAGCTTGGCTTCCTGCGCGTCACCCTGGTGATCGCCGCGCTGTCCTTTGCCGCGAACATCTACCTTTCCCAGACCAACCCGAACAGCGCCTTCTACCTGCCCATGCCGCGCGTCTGGGAGCTGATGACCGGCGGCCTGCTGGCCTATGTCGAAATTCATCGGGCAGAAACCCTGCGCCACTACCGAAACGCCAGGGCATTCAGCGGCCTGGCCCTGATCGCCCTCGGCCTGCTGCTGATCAGCGAAGACCGGCAATTCCCCGGCTGGTGGGCGCTGCTGCCAACATTCGGCGCCGTGCTGCTGATTTCGGCCGGCCCCGCGGCCTGGCCGAATCGCCAGCTACTTTCCGGCAAAGCCATGGTCTGGCTGGGGCTGCTCAGCTACCCGCTCTATCTGTGGCACTGGCCGCTGCTCTCGCTGCTGCGCGTCGAGATGGGGAGCACACCCGCCCCCCTGTTGCGGGCCGGCGCCCTGCTCCTGGCCCTGGCCCTGTCCTGGCTGACCTACACCTGCATCGAAAAGCCGGTGCGTTTTCACGCGACGCACCCAGCGACCAACCGCCGCCTGCTCCAGGCGCTGCTCGTCGTCGCACTGGCCGGCCTGTTCCTGTTCGAAACCAAATCCGATGTCATCACGCAAGCCAAAGGCGCCGGCATCGTGAACTGGCTCCGCAATCCCGACTGTAACGGCGCCCAGAACAAATTCCGCTTGTGCACCTACGGTAACCCAGCGTCGGACAAAACCGTCGTACTGATCGGTGACAGCCATGCCAATCACCTGTCGCGCGCCCTGACCGAACTGATCGGCAGCGATTACCGGATCATCGAGGCCAGCAGCCCATCCTGTTTCTTCGGCGACCGCAAATTCGTTCCCAAGGAAGGCCGGGACTACGAATATTGCGAGCAACAGCGGGCCAGGCTGAAGACCCTGAAAGACGAGAATATCTACGCCGTCGTCTGGTCCCAGCGCTGGCACGGCTATGGCGTCAGAAGCGCCGAGGATTTCAATACCGGCATCGGCCAGGCCATCGAAAACCTCGGCTTCACCCCGCAAATAAACATCATCGTCGGCTCAACCGCTGACGTTGATATCCTGTGCATCGGGCGCAACTACATGCGCTCGGAAAGCCACCCCTGCCAGGACTTCCCCGAATCGAAAAAGGCCAACCTGGCATTCATCGAAGCCAGCCGGAAGGCGACGCTGCCGGTCAAGGTCGAGTTCATCTACCCGTACGAAAAGCTCTGCCCGAACAACGAGTGCCAGGTCATCAGGAACGGCCGCTCGATGTACCACGATGAACACCACCTGACCAAGGAGGGAGGGATGGTGGCACTGGCGGACATTCGTCGTATCCTCGACCGGAAACAACCCGCTTTGCCAGCCCAGGACACCCCATGAAAGCCTTCATCCTCGCCGCCGGGCGTGGCGAACGCATGCGCCCGCTGACCGACCACACGCCGAAGCCGCTGCTCGAAGCCGGCGGCAAGCCGCTCATCGTCTGGCACCTGGAGCGCCTGGCGGCGGCGGGATTTCGCGACATCGTCATCAATCACGCCCATCTCGGCGCGCAGATCGAAGAAGCATTGGGCGACGGTTCGCGCTGGGGCCTGCACATCGAGTACTCGGCGGAACCGCCGGGGGCGCTGGAAACCGCCGGCGGCATCGCGACCGCCTTGCCGCTGCTTGGCAACGAGGCATTCCTGGTGGTCAACGGCGACGTTTATTGCGAATGGGATTTCAAGCAGGCACGACAACTGACCAGCCGATGCGCCCATCTCGTCATGGTCGCCAACCCGGCCCACCACAGCGGCGGCGACTTCAGCCTGGACGGCGAACGCGTCGTCTACGCGCAAGGGGCGCAAACCTTCACCTACGCCGGGATCGGCGTTTTTTCGCCGGCCTTCTTTGCCGGGGTCAAACCGGGCACGGTCATGAAACTGCGCCCGCTGCTCGACGCCGCCATCGCCGCCGGCACGCTGAGCGGGGAACGTTACGACGGACGCTGGGTCGATGTAGGAACGCCGCAACGTCTGGCCGAACTGGATACCGAATTGAGAAACGCATGAGCCACGCCCACTTCATCGCCCGCCGCAAACGCCTCCTCAAAACCATCGGCGACGGCGTCGCCATCGTGCCGACCGCGCCGGAAGTCGTGCGCAATCGCGACGCGCATCACCTCTACCGTTTCGACAGCTACTTCTGGTACCTGAGCGGTTTCCCGGAACCGGAAGCCGTCGTCGTGCTGGTCGGCGGCAAGAAACCGAAATCCATCCTGTTCTGCCGCGAGAAGCACGAAGAACGCGAAATCTGGGACGGCTACCGTTACGGCCCGAAGGCCGCCAAAGCCGCCTTCGGTTTCGATGCCGCCTACCCGATCGAGCAGTTCGACAGGAAACTGGCCGAACTGCTCGTCGACCGCGACACGCTGTGGCACGCCGTCGGCCATGACGCCGCCTGGGATGCGCGCATCGCCAAGGCACTCAACGAAGTCCGCGCCCAGAGCCGGGCCGGCAAGCGGGCGCCGCGCGCCATCCACGACCTGCGTTTCGAGCTCGATGCCATGCGCCTGGTCAAGGATGCGGCCGAGGCCGACATCCAGCAGCGCTCGGCCGACATCGCCAGCGCCGGCCACGCCCGCGCCATGCGTGCCTGCCGCCCGGGCATGGCGGAATACGAACTGGAAGCCGAACTGACTTACGAATTCCGCAAGCGCGGTGCCGACGCGCACGCCTACACGCCCATTGTCGCTGGCGGCGCCAATGCCTGCGTCCTGCATTACGTCTCGAATGACAAGATCCTCAACGACCACAGCCTGGTCCTGATCGATGCCGGTTGCGAAGTCGCCGGCTACGCGGCCGACATCACCCGGACCTTCCCGGTCAATGGCCGCTTCAACGCAGCGCAGAAGGATGTCTACCAGATCGTCCTCGCCGCCCAGGCCGCCGCCGTCGCCAACACCGCGCCCGGCCGCCATTTCATGGAAGGCCACGAGGCTGCCGTGCGCGTGCTGACCCAGGGCCTGGTCGACCTCAAGCTGCTCGCCGGCAATCTCGACAACCTGATCGACAAGGGCGACTACAAGCGTTTCTACATGCACCGTACCGGCCACTGGCTCGGCCTCGACGTGCACGACGCCGGCGAATACATGGTCGGCAAGGCATGGACAAAACTGGTGCCCGGCATGACATTGACCGTCGAACCCGGCCTCTACATCCGCCCCGCCGCCGACATTCCGCCAGCCCTGGCCGGCATCGGCATCCGTATCGAGGACGACGTGCGGGTTACCGAAACGGGTTGCCACGTCTTCACCTCGGCGCCGAAAACCGTGGCCGAAATCGAGGAAGTCATGCGCCATGACTGAAGCCGCCGTTGAAAACGTCGATATTCTGATCATCGGGGCCGGCCCGGTCGGCCAGACGCTGCACCTGGCGCTCGCCGCCGGTGGCCAGAAATCACTGCTGGTGGACCGCCGACCGCTTGGCGCCCAACAGGATGACCCACGCGCCCTCGCCCTGTCGCACGGCGCCCGCCAGTTGCTCGAGCAGATCGACAGCTGGCCGAGGCGCGCCGCAACGGCGATCGAGACCATCCACGTCTCGCAAAAGGACGGCTTCGGGCGCACCCTCATCGATCGCAGCGACTACCAATTGCCGGCGCTCGGCTACGTCGTGCGCTACCGCGACCTCGCCGCCGCCCTGAGCAAGAACCTCGCTGCCGAGGCCGTACTCGCCGCCAGTGAAATCATCGAGATCCAGGCCGGCGATGATCACGTCGATGTCGCGCTGCGCCACGCCGGCGCCACCCGCCATATCCGCACCCGACTGCTGGTGCACGCCGAAGGCACGCCGGGCGACGACCCGGCCGTCAAAGTCAGCGACTACGTGCAGCACGCCGTGATCTGCGAAGTGACGCCGACGCCCGGCCACAACAAACGCGCCTGGGAGCGCTTCACGGCGGACGGCCCGCTCGCCCTGCTGCCGCTCGGCGACGAATTTTCCATCGTATTCACGCTGCCGCCGGAAAAAGCCGATGCCGTCATGGCGCTCGACGACGCCGCCTTCATCGCCGCCCTGCAAAAGCAGTTCGGCCCGCGCATGAGCTTTGCCAAGCCGGGGCCGCGCAGCCGTTTCCCGCTCTATCTGCGCCTGCGCGACACACTGGTCAAGGGCCACGAAATCTGGATCGGCAACACGGCGCAAACCCTGCACCCGGTCTCCGGCCAGGGCTTCAACCTGGGCATCCGCGATGCCTGGCAACTCGCCGAAATCCTGCTCGCCGACGGCGTCGACCGTACGGCGCTGGCCCGCTACGCCGCCAGCCGCAAGCTCGACCGCCAGGGCAGCGCCTTCTTTACCGACAAGATCGTACGCGCCTTTTCAAACGACTTCGGCCCGCTCAAACTGGCCCGCGGCCTCGGCCTGCTGGCGCTCGACATCTGCCCGCCAGCGCGCCATTTCGTCGCCAAACGCATGATCTGGGGCGCCCGGGCCTGGCCGTAATCAGAGAAAAAACACCTCAGCAGGGTGCGGCGTCAAGCCCCTTTGCTTAATAAATTGACTATTTTTTAAGCGCCGTCTCGGGTAAAATACGCGGCTCTCCACGCTTTGCCCGCCGCCCCGCACGCCCATGGAATTTGTCGGTTTCTCGCTTCGCAACAACCTGTTCGTCGCGCCCATGGCTGGCGTGACCGATCGTCCTTTCCGCCAGTTGTGCAAGAAGATGGGGGCCGGCCTGGCCGTCTCCGAAATGGTCACCTCGAATTCGCTGCTCTACGGCAGCGCCAAGACGCTGCGCCGGGCCAATCACACGGGTGAAGTGGCACCGATCTCGGTGCAGATCGCCGGTGCCGATCCGGCGATGATGGCCGAAGCCGCCAAACACAATGTGGACAACGGCGCGCAGATCATCGACATCAACATGGGTTGCCCGGCCAAGAAGGTCTGCAACGTCATGGCCGGTTCGGCGCTGATGCAGGACGAGCAACAGGTCGGCCGCATTCTCGACGCCGTCGTCGCCGCCGTGCCGAACACCCCGGTCACCCTGAAATTCCGCACTGGCTGGAACCTGGCCAACAAGAATGCGCCGACCATCGCGCGCATCGCCGAATCCGCCGGCATCCGCGCCGTCGCCATCCACGGCCGGACGCGCTGCCAGCAATACACCGGCGAGGCCGAGTACGACACCATCGCCATGGTCAAGACGCTGATCCGCATCCCGGTCATCGCCAACGGCGACATCACGACGCCGGAAAAAGCCAAGCACGTGCTCGACGTCACCGGCGCCGACGGCATCATGATCGGTCGTGCCGCCCAGGGTCGCCCCTGGCTGTTCCGCGAAATCGAGCATTACCTGAAAACCGGCCAGCACCTGCCGCCGGCCCGGGTCACCGAGATCCACAGCATCCTGCTCGAGCATCTCGCCGACCTCTACGATTTCTACGGCCCGGAAACCGGCTTCAAGGTCGCCCGCAAGCACATCTCCTGGTATACCAAGGGGCTGGTCGGCTCGGCGGCCTTCCGCAAGGAAATGAACGTATTACCCAGCATCGAACAACAGATGCGTGCAGTAAATGACTTCTTCCTCCAACAGGCAGAAGCGCATGAATATCTCGAATACCACTTAGGGGAGGAGTTGGCAGCATGAGCCAACATGATTTGGGGAGGTGCGTCGTGAACGCACTGGAGCAGTATTTCCGCGACCTGGACGGCGAACGGCCGGGCGCCATCTATGACATGGTTCTCAAGAGCGTGGAAAAGCCGATGCTCGAAGTCGTGCTCGCCAAGGCCGGCAGCAACCAGACCCTGGCCGCCGAAATGCTCGGCATCAACCGCAACACCCTGCGCAAGAAACTGTCCGAACACCAACTGCTCTAGCTGCTAGTTATTAGTCGTTAGTTATTAGCTAACGGCGAAAACCTGGCTCCCTCGATTTGCAGCTACCGACTAACGACTAACTACTACCGACTAAACATGTCCATCAAACTAGCCCTCATTTCCGTCTCCGACAAGACCGGTGTTCTCGAATTTGCCCAGGGTCTTGCCGCCCAGGGCGTCAAGCTGCTATCCACCGGCGGCACGGCCAAGATGCTGCGCGATGCCGGCCTGGCCGTCACCGAAATCGGCGACTACACCGGCTTCCCGGAAATGCTCGACGGCCGCGTCAAGACCCTGCATCCGAAGGTGCACGGCGGCATCCTGGCCCGCCGCGACCTGCCGGAACATCTGGCGACCATCGAAGCGCACGGCATTCCGATGATCGACCTGGTTTGCGTCAATCTCTACCCGTTTGCCGCGACCATCGCCAAGGCCGGCGTGACGCTGGCTGACGCCATCGAGAACATCGACATCGGCGGTCCGGCCATGGTCCGCTCCTCGGCCAAGAACTACGCCGGCGTCGCCATCGTCACCGATCCGGAAGACTACGCCCCGCTGCTCGCCGAGATGAAAGCTAATGCCGGCGCACTGCAACTGGCGACGCGTTTCGGTCTGGCCAAGAAGGCTTTCACCCACACCGCCCGTTACGACAGCATGATCGCCAACTGGCTGACCGGCCTGGATGACGGCGTCGAAGCCGAACCGGAAGCCGCCGCCCCGACCCCGGCCATCTTCCCGGCCAGGCTGCAACTGGCCTTCGATCGCGTCGAAACCCTGCGCTACGGCGAAAACTCGCACCAGTCCGCCGCCTTCTACCGCGAGACCAACCCGGTCGCCGGCAGCATCGCCGCCTACACCCAGCTGCAGGGCAAGGAACTGTCCTACAACAACATCGGCGATTCCGACGCCGCCTGGGAATGCGTCAAGAGCTTTGACGTCCCGGCCTGCGTCATCGTCAAGCACGCCAACCCGTGTGGCGTGGCCATCGATGGCACGCTGCTCGGCGCTTACGAAAAGGCCTTCAAGACTGACTCGACCTCGGCTTTCGGCGGCATCATCGCCTTCAACGGCGAAGTCGGCATCGACGTCGTCAACGCTATGAGCGAGCGCAAGCATTTCGTTGAAGTGCTGATCGCCCCGGCCTTCACCGCTGAAGCCAAGGCCGCGCTGGCCGCCAAGGCCAATCTGCGCGTCCTCGTCGTGCCGATCTCGCGCCAGCTTAACGCCCTCGAATACAAGCGCGTCGGCGGCGGTCTGCTGGTCCAGACACCGGACGATTTCACGGCTCAGGCTTCCGGCCTGAAGATCGTCACCAAGGTGCAGCCGACCGCCCAGCAGATCGAAGACCTGCTGTTCGCCGAACGCGTCGCCAAGTTCGTCAAGTCCAACGCCATCGTCTTCTGCGGCGGTGGCATGACGCTGGGCGTCGGTGCCGGCCAGATGAGCCGCGTCGATTCGACCAAGATCGCCAGCATCAAGGCGCAGCACGCCGGTCTCGACCTGGCCGGCTCGGTCGTCGCGTCGGATGCCTTCTTCCCGTTCCGCGATGGTGTCGACGTGCTGGCCGCGGCCGGTGCCAAGGCCGTCATCCAGCCGGGCGGCTCGATGCGCGACGAAGAAGTCATTGCGGCGGCCGACGAGCATGGCCTGGCCATGGTGTTTACGGGCGCCAGGCATTTCCGCCACTAACAGACAGTCGGGAGTCGTTAGTAGGGAGTCGCTAGCAAAGCCCTCCCCAGACTTCCTGCTACCGACTAATAACTAAGGACTAGGTACTCGAATGAAACTATTAGTCATCGGTTCCGGCGGCCGCGAGCACGCCATGGCCTGGCGCCTGGCGCAGACGCCGGGCATGCAGAAGGTTTATGTCGCCCCCGGCAATGCCGGC
Organism: Azonexus sp.; assembly: GCA_049294655.1. Taxonomy (GTDB): domain Bacteria; phylum Pseudomonadota; class Gammaproteobacteria; order Burkholderiales; family Rhodocyclaceae; genus Azonexus. Next base: position 868 of record JBAQDI010000010.1, on the reverse strand, counting down.
ACGGCGCGCGAGCATGAACTGGAAAACGTCAACATCACCGATCCGGTGGCGCTGGCGGATTTTGCCGAGCAGAACAAGGTGCACCTCACCGTGGTCGGTCCCGAAGCGCCGCTCGCGGCGGGCATCGTCAATGTCTTCCGGGCGCGTGGTCTGAAGATCTTTGGCCCGACCAAGGAAGCTGCCCAGCTCGAATCCTCCAAGGACTTCGCCAAGCGCTTCATGGCCCGCCACAACATCCCGACCGCTGCCTTCGGCACCTTCACCAATGCTGCCGAGGCCCACGCCTATATCGACCAGCAGGGCGCCCCGATCGTCATCAAGGCCGACGGCCTGGCGGCCGGCAAGGGTGTCGTCGTCGCCATGTCGCTGGAAGAAGCGCACGCCGCGATCGATGACATGCTGTCCGGCAACAAGCTGGGCGAAGCCGGTGCCCGCGTCGTCATCGAGGAATTCCTCGACGGCGAGGAAGCCAGTTTCATCGTCATGGTCGACGGCAAGAACGTGCTGGCCCTGGCTTCCAGCCAGGACCACAAGCGCATCGGCGACGGCGACACCGGCCCCAACACCGGCGGCATGGGCGCCTACTCGCCGGCCCCGTGCGTCACCCCGGAAGTGCACGCCAAGGCGATGCGCGAAATCATTCTGCCCACCGTGCGCGGCATGGCGGCGGACGGCATCCCGTTCTCCGGCTTCCTCTACGCCGGCCTGATGATCGGCAAGGATGGTTCGGTCAAGACCCTGGAATTCAACTGCCGCATGGGCGACCCGGAAACCCAGCCGATCCTGATGCGCCTGAAGTCCGATTTCGTCAATCTGCTGGAGCATGCCATCGACGGCAAGCTCGACCAGATCGAAGCCGAATGGGATC
>JBAQDI010000009.1:0-133546 GCA_049294655.1 Azonexus sp. | reverse complement strand
CTCCCGTACCGGTCCTGGCCGAGCCGTTGCCCGCTGATTCGGCGCCGCTGGCCGCCGCGCCCGAACCGCCCATGTCCGAACCGCCCATGTCCGAACCCGCGCTGCCGGCGGTCGTGCCGGCGCCGGTCATGGCGTCGCCCCGGCCGGCGTCCGTGCCGCTGATCGAGGTAGCCGCCATGGCCTGGGCCAGTGAGATCGGCCGCGACAGCAAGCGGCCAGTTGCGGCCATCAGCCAGGCAGTTTCCGGCCGACGCCTGGTGCTCTGGATGACGGTTCAGGGATCCGAAGTGGCACTCAACCAACTGGCCGCCAGCGGCAAGCTGCCGATCCGCCACAAGTGGTTCCGCGAGACCATTTCCGGCATTCGTCCCGAAGGTGTGGCGCGGCCGGTCGATGAGATCGAGATTCCCGTGGCACGCGCCGAACTGGTCGCCAAACTGCGCCAGGAAGTGCGCAGCGTCGGGCATTTCAACTGGCGGACGTGGAGCGCCAAGGACAAGCCCGGACCCGGCAACTGGCGGGTCACGGTGTTCTATGCCGACAACACCCCGGTGCTGTGCTCGACGTCCGATGGGCATCAGCCCTGTGAATACGAGATCGAAGTGAGGTAAAGCCATGCTTGCCGCCCTGCAAAATCCCCCGCTGATCGACGAGAATTCGCCGCTGCGCGAAGCCGTCGCCGACGCCCAGTTGCTGATCGCCCATGCCGCGAGCCATGGCATCGACCTGGCGCCGGAACTGGTCAGAAGCCTCGTCGCGGCCAAGGAGTTGTTGACGCTCGATCTCGCCGATCCGGCCACCTTCGAGCGCCAGAGCACGTTCTGGGATGCCCGCAACCAGCTCTCCAAGGCGGTCCAGCCGGTAACCATCGCCAGTCTCAAGGCCTCGACGCAGACCGGGCCGATGGTGCTGTATCGCAGCCTGTTCCGGGCGCTTTCGCGCTCCGCCCGGACCGGCCAGCCGATCAGCCCGGCCGAGCGTTCGGTGTTGTGGTTTCGCTTCCTGGCTTCGCTGGCGCTGTTTTCACTGCTCACCGTGCAGGTTTACTGGGTGGTCGGGGCGCGGGTGCTCAGCGAAACGGGCGAGATTCTGAACCAGGTCAAGGTCAGTCAGCTGGCGCTGAAAACGCTCGATATCGACGATCCCAAGAGCCAGGCCATCGAGGCCGAGGGCTTGGCGCTCGACAAGGAAATGAGCATCCGCTACGACATCCTGGAGGGCTGGAACACCGTCTGGGCCGTGCCGCTGCAGTTGTTCGGCCTGGAGATCGCGCCGCCCGTTGCCAGCCCTCAATACCAGGATTTGCAACGGGCCCGCCTGACCGGCGAATTCGTCTCCCAGTCGATCGAGCGCTACCTGTTGCCGCTGCTCTACGGCTGGCTGGGCGCCTGCCTCTACGTGTTGCGCACGCTGGCCCGGGAAATCAAGAATCTGTCCTACACCGCCGAGCAGGACATGCTGTACCGCCTGCGCGTGTACATGGGAACGCTGGCCGGCCTGATCGTCGTCTGGTTCATGCCGATCGCCCAGGTCGATCCCAATATCAAATCGCTGTCGGTGTTCGCCGTCGCCCTGCTGGTCGGTTACAGCATCGACCTGCTGTTCGCACTGCTCGACCGGATCATCAATGCCTTTACGGCGGAGAAGTCTGCTTGAGTTGAATGTCGAGTGCGTGGAGCATTTGGCAAGCCCCCCGCAACTCGACAAACTGCGCCCTAGTGCTTCTGCGACATCTGGGCGCGCTGGACGTACTGCTGGTAGGCCGGGATGGCGATGGCAGCGAGAATGCCGATGACGAATATGCCAACCACCGCAACGACCACGACAATCCAGGCGCTGCCGTTGGGCGCCGTCTTGTTGCCGAAACGGTTGGGACCGTCGGTGCCGGGAACGAACAGGAAAAGGAAATTGATCAGGGGAAGCAGCACCAGCAGCGACGCCCAGCCGCTGGCATTGAAGTCATGGCTGCGCTTGATGGCCAGCATAATGTTGAAGTACAGCACCGCCACGTAGGCCAGAATCATCGGGATCCCCGAGGTGGTGATTGCGCTCAGCACTCCGCCGATCAGCATGGTCGGTATGAACAGACCCATCGAGTAGGCCAGGTAGCGGATGCGCCCGATGCGTCCCTCGCTGGAAAACAGGTTGAGCTTGAACTCACTGTCGGCTAGCTCTCCGCTGTCCTCCAGCTCGGCCTGTGGTGCGATGAACGGGTTACGTTCGACGTTGGCATTGCTATTCATTCCCGGAATCCCTCTATGTTTTATGAATTCGGGATTGTAAGGGGTCTCCGGCGGTTTATTTCAATGGACTTTGTTGTGCCGGGCTGGCTACCTGGCCTTGAGCTGGCCGAGGATCACGAAGCCATTCCCGGTTAGGTGCCGGGCTGGCTACCTGGCCTTGAGCGCCAGCGCGTGGTGGCGCAGGTGGTCGTCGATGAAGCTGGCGATGAAGTAGTAGCTGTGGTCGTAACCGGGCTGCGTGCGCAGCAACAGCGGATAGCCGGCGGCCAGGGCGGCGACCTGCAGCACTTCCGGTTTGAGCTGGCTGGCCAAGAACTGGTCGCGGTCGCCCTGGTCGATCAGGGTCGGCAGCTGTTCCGTCGCCTTGGCCAGCAACTGGCTGGCATCCCATTCCCGCCAGGTCGCCCGGTCGGCGCCGAGATAGCGCGAAAAGGCCTTTTCGCCCCAGGGTACGCTCATCGGATTGCCGATCGGCGCAAAAGCGGAGATTGACTGGTAGCGTCCGGGATTGCGCAGGGCGCAGACCAGCGCACCATGGCCGCCCATCGAGTGGCCGCTGATGCCGCGCTTGTCGGAAACCGGGAAACTCTCTTCAATGAGCGCCGGCAATTCATGCACCACGTAGTCGTGCATCTGGTAGTGCTCGGCCCAGGGCGCCTGCGTCGCGTTCAGGTAGAAACCGGCGCCGTGGCCGAAATCCCAGCCGCCGTCCGGATCGCCCGGCACGTCGTCGCCGCGCGGGCTGGTGTCGGGGGTGACGATGACCATGCCGAGTTCGGCCGCCAGACGGTGGGCGCCGGCCTTCTGCATGAAATTCTCGTCGCTGCAACTGAGGCCAGACAGCCAGTAGAGCACCGGCGGTCTGGCGCCCTGTTCGATGAGCGGCGGCAGGTAAACCGAGAACACCATGGCACAGTTGAGCGTGCTGGAATGGTGGCGGTAACGCTTGTGCCAGCCACCGAAGCTTTTCTGGCAGGAGAGATTTTCGAGGCTCATCGCGGCGCTCCGCTTAGAAGTGAATGACGGTGCGGATGCTCTTGCCTGCGTGCATCAGGTCGAAGGCTTCGTTGATCCGTTCGAGCGGCATAGTGTGCGTGATGAAGGTGTCGAGCGGGATTTCGCCCGACTGCGCCTTGGCGACGTAGCCCGGCAGTTCCGTGCGGCCCTTGACGCCGCCGAAGGCCGAACCGCGCCAGACGCGGCCGGTCACCAGCTGGAAGGGACGCGTCGAGATTTCCTGGCCGGCACCGGCGACGCCGATGATGGTCGATTCGCCCCAGCCCTTGTGGCAGCACTCAAGCGCGGCGCGCATCAGGTTCACGTTGCCGACGCACTCGAAGGAGTAATCGACGCCACCGTCGGTCATCTCGACGATGACGTCCTGGATCGGTCTGGCGAAATCCTTGGGGTTGATGCAGTCGGTGGCGCCGAGCTGTTTGGCGATCTCGAACTTGGCCGGGTTGATGTCGATGGCGATGATGCGCGAAGCCTTGACCATTTTGGCGCCAATGATCGCCGCCAGACCGATGCCGCCCAGACCGAAGACGGCGACGCTGGCGCCTTCTTCAACCTTGGCGGTGTTGAGCACGGCGCCGATGCCGGTGGTGACGCCGCAGCCGAGCAGGCAGACCTTTTCCAGCGGCGCATCCTTGGCGATCTTGGCCAGCGAGATTTCCGGCAGCACGGTGTATTCCGAGAAGGTCGAGCAGCCCATGTAGTGGAAGATCGGCTGGCCCTTGTAGGAGAAACGGCTGGTGCCGTCCGGCATCAGGCCCTTGCCCTGGGTGGCGCGCACCGCCTGGCAGAGGTTGGTCTTGCCCGACAGGCAGAACTTGCATTTACCGCATTCGGCGGTGTACAGCGGGATGACGTGGTCGCCGACGGCGAGCGAGGTGACGCCTTCGCCGATGGCTTCGACAATGCCGCCGCCTTCATGGCCGAGAATGGCCGGGAAGAGGCCTTCCGGATCGTCGCCGGAGAGCGTGAAGGCATCGGTATGGCAGACGCCGGAAGCGACGATGCGGACCAGGACTTCGCCGGCCTTCGGTGCTTCGACATCGACTTCGACAATCTGCAGGGGCTGGCCGGCAGCAAAGGCAACGGCGGCGCGGGACTTGATCGACATGGCGGGACTCTCGGTAGGCGGACAATGGCGCCGAGTATAATTAGCCGCCAGACACGGATAAATCGTCATTCATGGGATTGATTGTTGCTGTGTGGGGATAATGGCTGGTAGAGAGGAGGGCGCCGCAAATGAGTCGCTGGGAAGGTCTGGATGAATTCGTTGCCGTTGCCGAATGCGGCAATTTCTCGCGCGCTGCCGAGCGCCTGCGCCTGTCGTCGTCGCACGTCAGCCGGCAGGTGGCGCTGCTCGAAGAACGCCTGCAGGCCCGGTTGCTCTACCGGACGACGCGCCGCGTCTCGCTGACCGAAGCCGGCCAGACCTTCTTCGCCCGCTGCCAGCGCCTGATCGAGGAGCGCGACGAAGCCTTCCTGACCATCAGCGACCTGCACAGCGCGCCGACCGGCCTGCTGCGCATGACGGCGGCGGTGGCCTACGGCGAGCGCTTCATCGTGCCGCTGGTCAATGATTTCATGGCGCAATACCCGGCCCTGAAAGTCGAAATCGAACTGACCAACCGCACGCTCGACATGGTGCACGAAGGTTTCGACCTGGCCATCCGCCTCGGCCGACTCAGCGAATCGAGCCTGGTCGCGACGCGCCTGGCGCCCCGCGCCATGTACCTGTGTGCCGCCCCGGCCTACCTGGAAAAATACGGCCGGCCGCACACCCTGTCGGAACTGGCGCAGCACAACTGCCTGATCGGCACCAGCGACACCTGGCTGTTCAACCAGGAGGGGCGCGAGTACCAGTTCAAGGCGAGCGGCAACTGGCGTTGCAACAGCGGCCAGGCGGTGCTTGATGCGGCGCTGCGCGGTTTCGGACTGTGTCAGCTGCCCGATTATTACGTGCTTGATCCGCTACGCCGTGGTGAACTGGTCCCCCTGCTCGCCGCCAACCAGCCACCCAATGCCGCTGTCTGGGCGGTTTATCCGCAACGCCGCTACTCGCTGCCCAAGGTGCGCCTGCTGGTCGAGGCGCTGAAAACCGGGCTGGCGGCCTGCCCGGAGTATTGCTGAGGCCTGCTTTGCTGGAAAATGGTTCTTGCATTTTTGGTGTGCCGGTTAAACTCACGGCATAAGCCATTGTCCTGAAGCGCCGAATCCTCAGTCCGGCTCCCGCCTTTCCGGATATTTCATTGCCGCATCCCAAGCCTGAAAAACCATGACTCACGCTCAATCCTGGCGGTCGCCCAGAAGCTACGCCTTTACCATTTTTATCCTGCTGGCCAATCTCGGCGTATACCTTTTCCTGTGGAGCCAAGGTGTTGCGCCACTCGAGCCCAAGCCCGACAGCCTGATTGCCTGGGGCGGCAATTTGCCGGTCCTTAGCCTGACCGGCGATTACTGGCGCCTCGGCGCGAGCATGTTCCTGCATGGCGGGCTGCTCCATCTGGCGGCCAACATGTACATGCTGATCGTCATCGGGCCGCTGGCCGAGAGGCGTTTCGGAAGCCTCGGCATGGCTGCCGTCTATCTTGGCGGCGGCCTGCTGTCCAGCCTGGTCTCGGCCTGGTGGGGCGGCATGCACATGTTCAAGACACACGCCAAGTTCGGCATGTTTGGCATCGTCAATGTGCCTGGCGTCGAGCTGGTTGTCGCCGTCGGTGCCTCGGGGGCGCTGATGGCGCTCTGTGGGGCCTTGCTGTCCTCGATGCTGGCGGCCAGCGCGAGTGGGGATGTCGACGAGGCCAACCCCGACCTGAAGAAGGGCCTGACCCAGGTCATCCTGATCAACCTCGCACTTGGCTTCGGCGTGGCCGGTATCGATCAGGCGGCGCATATCGGCGGTTTACTCGGTGGCCTGATTCTCGGTTTGCTGCTGGGCGCACGCGACAGCGGCGCACGCGCCCTGCGTCTGGCCGGCAGTTGCCTGCTGGTGGCCGGCATTCTCTGGGCGTTTTTCCAGAGCCCGCCGGACGAAGCCATGCTTGAGGTTCGGGCGCAGATGCAGGCCGAGGAGGACGAGGCCAATCGCGGGGTAAGGGAGGCAAAAGCCAAGGCGAAAGCCGAGGCCGATGCGGCCAGGGAAAAATCGGCCTTGCCCGCTGCAGTCAGTGCTCAAATTGCCGCCGGCCGCGTGCTCAATGTCGGAGAGAGCGCTTCGGCGATGGTCCTGTCCGATGATGAAAAAACGGCCTACATCACCGATTACCGACGGAACCGGCTAGCGGTCGTCGATCTGGCCTCCGGCGAGATTCGCCAGGAAATTTCCGGCCCGGCGTTTTCTGCTGCCAGCCGGAAATGCAAGGGCTACGCCCGCCTGTTCATGTGTGATGGTCAGGGGGCGGCCAATGTCGCACTGCTGCCGGAACAGAACCTGGCGCTGGTCCCTTCGCTGGTGCGCGATGCGCTGGCGGTCGTCGATCTGCAAAGTGGAAAAGTGCTGCGTAGCATCCCTCTGGGGCGTTTTCCCAAGGCCATGGTGGTCGCCGACGATCACAAGCGGGCCTATGTGCACAATCTGCAGGACAACTCGGTATCGGTGATCGATCTTGAAAACTGGCGTGTTCTGACGACCTGGAAAATGAAATATTCCGGCGACGAGCAATCGCCGGAAAGGCCGATCGCCCTATGGCTGAGCGCTGACGGCAAACGCTTGTTGGTGACCAACAAGCCGGATTTTCAGGTGGAGATTTTCGATACCGAATCCCTGGAGCGCATCACCTTTGAAATTCCCGATATCTGGTTTGACCGGATTGAGACCCAGGCCAAGGATGCGGTTTACGGACTTGCCGGGCAGCATTTGCTGAGCATCGGCAACGACCGGCTGCAAATTCGCCAGACCTGGCTGTTATGCAAGTACCGTTCCGAACCACTGGCTTTTGCCACCCGGCAACAGGCCGATGGCCGGCATTTGCTGGCCATCTATCGGGGAGGCGAATTCCGGGTGCAAGTGGCAAATCTGGATTCCTACGTTGACCTCGGCGATTACCCCATCTCCGGTGACGTTCAGCAGATGCTGTTTTCCCGCACAGGCGAAAAGCTGTATGTGCTTGGCGGCAACGGCAGCCTGTCCATTCTTGATATACGTCAGCGGATGGCAGAAGAGGCTGGACAGGAGCTGCTCTGCCGCGAGTAGAACTCAGTCGTTGGCGAAAAATTCGATGAACTTGTATTCGCCGTCTACCCGGTCAAAGGACATCCCTTGCTCGCCGCAGAATGCACTGTAACTGCTGCCGTCCTTGACTGGCCGGGTCTTGGCCAGACAACGGCGAAGTTTGAGGAGGGTCTTGACCTGCTCCTTGACGTAGGCGTCCGGCGTCAGGGGGCGGATCTCGGCGGTCGGTGGCAACTTGATTAGCGGGATCAGGGCCGGCTTGTCGCTTTGGGCAATGGCTGCCTGGAAGTCTGACCAGAAAGCGGCAAAGGCGCTGTGCGCTGGGGCGGCGAGAGCCGGGGCGGTACCGAATGCGGCGTGGAGGAGGGCGGCGAAGAGCCATTTTTTCATGTTGCTGTCCCGTTAAGTTTCTTTCCCGTTTGCGACGGGGAAAGCGGCCGGGAATTATGCCAAACATTCGGCAGTCTGCCGTTGCCCGATGCATAATCTGCCTCCGTTATTTTCCCCTCTCAGCCGTCGTTCTCATGATCCTCATCGCCAGATTCTGCCTGTCCCTTCTATTGCTCCTGTCGGTTTTGCCGGCGCTTGCCGAGGAGGCGGATCATGCCGATGCCCACACCATCCGGGCGGCTGACTTTCCGGCCCATCCACCGCGTTTCGAGCAGTATCCCGTACGCGAGATCCACGCCGGGCCGCTGGCCAGGCCCGATGTGCGCTCATTGGCGCGTTCCCGAATCTTCCGCACGATGATTCGCCAAGGCGCCAGGTCGGGCGTTAATTTTGCCGGGCACTACAGCATCGTCAGCTGGGGTTGCGGCACCGGCTGCCGGGGCTTGGCCGTGGTCGATGCGGTGAGCGGCAAGGTTCATCACCCGGCCAATCTGCTGGCCATCGATAACAACAACGTGAATTACGAGGATTTTCTCAATGCGGCCGGAGACTGGGATCTCCTGAGATTTCGCCCAGATAGTCGCCTGATCGTAGTCATCGGCGGCATCAACGAGGAGCCGGCACGGCGCGGGATTTCGTATTTCGTCTGGGAAAACGACCGCCTGAAGCGCATCCGCTTCGTACACAAGGCTTACGAATGACGCAGGTTCGGCAGGAGAAAAATTTGTTTCTGAGGATGTTTTCGCCAGTCGGTGGCCGCTCGCTGCTCGCCGGCCTGTGCCTGCTGGCGCTCGCCGGCAACGCTACCGCCCAGGTGCCGGCCGCGGCCGGCGAGGCGCGGCGGCTGTTTTTAGCCGCCCATCAGTTGACGCAGGGCGGCGATTTCAGCGCCCGGATTTGTGCCGAGGCCGTGCCGCTGTTGCGTGCCTCGCTCGAGCAATGGGAAAAAGTGCCGGCGGCGGCGCGCGACGATGTGTATCCGCGCCTGCAACTGGGCCGTTGCGAGATCACCCAAGGCGAACATGCGCTAGCCGCCGGGCGTCTGCGCCAGTTGCTCGACGCGCCGCTGGCGCCCGGCAATGCCCTTCTCGCCAGCGAGGCGCGCATCGACCTGGGCGACCTGTACGCGGCCGGCCTGGGGGTTGCACCGGATCAGGAAAAGGCCCTCGGCCTCTATCTGCTGGCCCAGCCGCATACCTGGCAGGCGCACCGGCACCGCGACCGGGCAGCGGCCGAACTGGTCTACAAACTGAATGGCAATCGCCCCGTCGAGTTGTTCCAATTCCTGCTTGAACGCGGTGGCGCGCCAAGCAACTGGCTGCGCTCCATCGAGCTGCGGCGGACCGGCAACGAAAATCGCTACGAGCTGGTACGCCTGGAAATTGCCGCCCTGCAGGCGGCCAGTTTTCCGTCCTCTGACCAGGCCGAGGCAGCGGCCTTGCAGACCTTGCTCGAAATGGCCGGGCAGGGCTTGCTGGACTGGGGCGATGCCGAGCGCCTGCCGGCCGCCATCGTTTACCTGCAACGCGCCAACAGGCCGGCCGCCCAGGCAGCGCTGCAGAAACTCGAGAAAAAATTGCCGCACCGCCTGCAACTGCCGGACGGCTCGTACTGGGGACCCAAGAATGACCAATAAGACCCGCCTTGCCGTGCTGCTCGGCCTCGGGCTGACGGCCATGGCCGCCTCGGCCGACCAGAAGTGCGTTGCCGGCTCAATCGACCAGGTCGGCAAATGCCTGGGCCGGCCGGCCGCCGTGCGCCAGGTCATCGATCGCGAATTGCACGGCATCGAAGCTGCGCCCTTGCGTGCGCCTTTCGATACGCGCCTGCTCGCCACGCAGATTGCCGGCGATGTCGCACTGGGCGAAGTGGCGCGCCTGAACAGCGGGCCGCGCAGCGACTGGATGTTGCTGATCCGGCGCGCCGAGGTCGATCGCGAGGGGCGGCTGGTCGCCGCCGGTGACGGCACGCCTTTTCGTCTCGCCTGGCTGCGCTACCAGCCGGCACCAGCCGGCAAAAAGGGGCAGGAGACGGATGGCGAGCGGCGGCCGCTGATCGAACTCAAAGCCATGGCTGAAATCGCCGAGCTGCTGCCTGACGACCGCACTGCCGGCGAAACCGCCGGCGCACCGGGCAGCCTGCCCGCCTGCGTCGATCCAGAAGGCGGCGACAACTCAAACGGCCCATATACGACCCTGAACGGCGAATATCGCTGGCTGCAACTGTCGCCCAAGCGACGCGTGCTGCTGGCCGGCGTCAGTCGCAGCGAAGGCTATGCCGGCGGTGGCGGCTCCTTTGCCGGGGAACTCATGCTCGAGGTACGCGACGGCGTACTGGTGCCCATCGCCTGCTATGCCATCTCGCGCTACCAGATGTTCGGCGGCAACTGGAATCCCGACGGCACCCGCGAGCACCCGGAATCCTTCGCCGCCTGGAAACTGCACATCCAGCCTGGCGGCCAGTGGCCGAAACTGCGCCTGCAGCCGACCTCGCCGGCAACCCCGGCGGCAATGCTGGTCTGGGATGCGGGGCGCGGGCTGTATGTCGAGGTGGTGAAGAGGCGGCGCTGAGCTGGCTGTCGGTCAATCGCCGCTCGGGCGGTGGCTGACGACATTCGGGCCGCCTAACCAGCATGGCTGCTCAATTTGCTGACCCGCCATTGGCCGCCGAGGGTGCGGCGCAGGGTGACGCGCAGCAGGCATTGCCCGGAGAATTCGACGTGCACTTCCGGCATCTCGATCTCCCGGCCGGCAGCCCAGCGGCGCAGACGATTGCCATTGGTCTGGAAGGGGTGGCTGCCGAGGAGGCGAGTATTCCCGTAGGGCAGGCGACTGGCGAGGGTTTCGAACTGGCCGAGGGTACTGCCCAGCGGGCCGCTCTGCGTTGTCAGCTCGTAGGCCCGGGCGACTTGCCGGGCTTCCAGATGGGCAAGGAACGCCTGTGCCACCTCGATCGGTGCCGACGGTTCGTGCTCGGCCTGCAGCCAGGCGATGGCCGCGCTGCCAAGAAGGATGGCTGAGAGCAGCGCGGCGACGCGGCGGTGTGCTGTCGACCAGCTCAATCCCGACTCCTGGCGGGCTGGTCGGCATTCAGTTGAGCCATTTGAGCAATTCCTTCGTGCGCTGTTCCGTGTGCTCGGTCATGCAGCGAAAATACACCGAACCGCGCATGCTTCCCCCGGCGTAAAGGACCAGTTTGCCCTTGCAGTCGGCATCGCGGAACTTGATCCAGGTGCGCTGGGCGTCGAGCAGCAACTTGCGGGTTTCGGCGAAATCGGCGGCATCCCTCGGGTCGTCGGCAACCAGTTGCTTGAGCAGTGCCTGGTAGGCGGCGTTGAGTTCCTTGTCCTTCCTGGCCAGGGTTTGTTTGCCGCATTCGTCCATCTCGCCGGTGTTGCGCTGTGTCAAACAGGGGTCGGCATCCTGGGCGAAGGATGCGCTGCAGGCGAGCAGGCCGAGGGTGAAGAGCAGGGATTTTTTCATGATGTTCGTGCGGCTGGTAGGTGGCGGTGTTCTGGAGGTCAGGGGCTGCGCGCGACGAAAGGCGCGGTCCGGTTGTAGTCGATCGCTTTCAGTTCGAAATGACCGTAGGTGAAATCGCCCTCGGGATAATGCCAGATCGTTTCGCCGACCCCCGGCATGCGCCGCCCGTCGATCTCGCGGTAGTTGCCGACCGGCGTAGACCAGGGGGCGAGGCGCAGGCTGCCGTCGTTCTGCACGGCCAGCCGGTCGTCCGAGATGAAATTGACCAACTCGCCGGCCGCCCCGAAAAATAGTCGGGCCGACACGTGGTTGGCGCCGTTGGTAAAGCCGACCTCGACCGTTTGCGCGTCGATTTCCCGCCAGCTCAGGCGACTGTCGATCAGGCTGGCCGGGGCGAAAACGCACATGTCGTTGAGCACCGTCACCGTCTCGGCGATGGCCAGTTGCGGGCCGGCCAGGTTGACGATCCGGAACAGCGAAGCCAGGCGGACTTCCATCGTTGCCGTCGCCGCCTGGTAAGCATGCAAAACGGCGACCGGCAGGCCGAACATCTGGGTTTTCATGAAGAACAGGCGCGTCGGCTCGGCGAAGAAATTGTACTGCTCGGAAACGGCGATCAGCGGCCGGGCGCCGGGTTTGCTGTACATCCTTGCATCGAATTCAAGGTGCATGTTGTGCACCAGGGGCTTGCCGAGCGCACCGGTAAAGTCCAAGTATCGGCGCACGGCGGCCGGCAGGTGGGCAATTGCCGGCGCATCCAGGATCGCGCCGGAAGAGGGCGCAGGCTGCCGAAAGGCCCTGGCGACGCGGGTTGCGAACTGGCTGCCGAGAGAGGTGAAGAGCATTTTCCTGATGAATCCTGGGGGGCGTGAATATTTCAATTGAATGGATTTTGAATTACCCATTGTCACCGATTGAGTGCTCCGTGGGGCGGTAGCTATGGTCTATCTGGCGGGAACGCAGAGCCGGGTGAGGCAATTGCAACTGGCATTTTTCGGGGCACGGACGAATCCCGCTTCATGCCCGGGTTGCCGCCTTGAATGCCTGCTCAAGATAGCTCGGCACATGTTTGGCCGCGATGTCATCAATGCTGATCAGCTTGATGTGGCGGCGAAACTTGCCTTCGCCCTCCAGTACCCCGTATGGGTCGGCAAGCGATGCCCCCTGGCCGAATTCCAGCGAGACATGCCGGGCATACGAGAAAATGCCGCAGAACGGCTGGCCGGCCGAAAACAGCAGGCCGCCATACTTCACTTCCTCGGAAACGCCGGTATCCAGGCCGAGGATGGTTTGGCGCAGGGCCTGGACCAGCTGGTAACGCTCCTCATCGAGCAGGCGGATATCTTCAAGCAATCGGGTCAGGCGGTCAGTCGTCATGATGTTTGGCAATCCGGAAATGTTGCAGGGTCTTCAGTGTGATTTCCAGTCAGGGCTAAACATCTCCCGCGCAGTTCGGAGGTTTGTTCTGCTAGGCGGGAACGTAACGATGGGCTCAGTCGCGCCGGCAATTCGCCTCTTTCGGCAACGATGGCTAAAGCTGGCAGCAACGCCTCGATGGCTTTTGCTTTTGACTGGGGAGACACGGTCGATGCAGATGGCCCGTGGAGGCCAATAATTTGTTCTTTGGGGTGAAAACTGACTCGGGCTTCCAACTCGTTTCCTTGGTAGAGCACGATTGATTTCACCCGGTGAGACCAGGCTTTGGGGAACGCTCGAACCATCGCTTCAACCTCCTGGCGCGAGAGAGCATGGACGGCGCCATTTTGTACGATGACCTTCACTGCTTTACCTTTGGGTGATGTTTCTCAATGATGACAGGCGGCTGGCTGCCAGATACACAGGAGAGTGCGGCATCCGGCAGAGCATACGATAACGATATTGCATATGTCGAGGCTGTCCGGATGTTTGGCATCCTCCAGAAAATCTCTACCCGCCTTTCCCGATTTCCCCGTCGCCCGGCTTTGCGCCCTGGCCAACAATGCCTCATTGCGTCGTTGCCGGTGAAAGGAAGTCCATGTCCCATGATCACAACCCGCCCAGCCTCACGGGCCAGGGCAAGCCGCTGTGGGTGTCGCTCGAGCTGACTTATCGCTGCCCGCTGAAGTGCTCGTGGTGCAGCAATCCGCTCGATTTCGACGATTACGCGGGGCGCGAGTTGTCGACCGAAGAATGGAAGAAGGCGTTGCGCGAGGCGCGCGAGCTGGGAGCGCTGCAATTGGGCTTTACCGGCGGCGAGCCGCTGCTCCGCGACGATCTCGAGGAACTGGTGGCCTACGCCGATGGCCTGGGTTTCTACACCAACCTGATCACCTCGGCGATCGGCCTGACCGAAGAGCGGCTGCTGGCGCTCAAGGCGGCCGGCCTGAAACAGGTGCAGTTGTCGATGCAGGCGATGCAGCCGGCGCTGACCGATACGCTGGTCGGCGCCAAGGCCCACGCCATCAAGCTCGAAGCGGCGCGCATGATCAAGGCACACGGTTTTCCGATGGTCCTCAACGTGCCGCTGTTTCGCCAGAACCTCGGCGAGATCGATGCGCTGCTCGCCTGGGCCGAGGAACTGGGCATCGAGTATGTCGAGCTGGCCAATATCCAGTATTACCACTGGGCGCTGCTCAATCGCGACGAGCTGATGCCCTCGCTGGCCGAATTGCGGGCGGCCGAGGCCGTGGTCGAGGGCTGGCGGCAAAAGCTCGGCAAGCGCATGCGCATCTATTTCGTCATCCCCGATTACTACGAAGGCCGCCCCAAGGCCTGCATGAACGGCTGGGGGGCGGTCCATCTGACCCTGGCGCCGGATGGCGTGGCCTTGCCCTGCCTGGAGGCGCGGGTGATTCCCGGGCTGGAGTTCGTCTCGGTGCGCGACCAGCCGCTGGCCTGGATCTGGGAAGAATCGCCGCTGTTCCGCAAATATCGTGGCCTCGACTGGTTGCCCGAGCCGTGCAACTCGTGTGGCGAAAAGGAAAAGGATTTCGGCGGCTGCCGTTGCCAGGCCTTGCTGCTGACCGGCGATGCCGGGGCGACCGATCCGGCCTGCAGCCGCTCGCCGCAACATCATCTGGTGCAGCAGGCCGTGGCCTACGCCGGCCAGCCGCTGCGTTTCCACAAACCGCTGATCAAGCGCTGGGCGGGGGCGGTGTCCACGGCTTTCCTGGTCAACTGAAAACCGGCTTCAGGCGGCTTTGCCGCGAAATTCGCGGCGGTAGCTGGCCGGGGAAATCCGGAAGTTTGCCTTGAACAGCAGGCGCAGCGAGGTCGCCGTCCCGAAACCGCTGTGGCTGGCGATCAGCTCGACGGACTGGTCGGTCGTTTCGAGGAGTCGTTGGGCCAGCGCCAGGCGCTGGTGGCGCAGCCAGTCGACGACGGTGCTGCCGGTCGCCTGGCGAAAGCGCCGGGTGAAGGTGCGACGGCTCATCCGCGCCTGTTCGGCCAGCTGATCCACACTCAATGGCTGGTCGAGATGCTGGCCGGCCCAGTCGAGCACGGCGGCAAGGTATTCGCCATCGGGGCGGGCCGGTAGCGGCAGCTCGATGTATTGCGCCTGGCCGCCCTGGCGATGCGGCGGCACGACCATGCGGCGGGCTACGCGGTTGGTGATCTCGGCGCCGCACCAGCGGCGCAGCAGGTGCAGGCAGCAGTCGATGCCGGCCGCGGCGCCGGCCGAAGTCAGCACGTCGCCGTCATCGACATAGAGCACCTCGGGATTGACGCGGACGCGCGGGTAGCGGCGGGCGAATTCGCCGGCACACAGCCAGTGCGTGGTCGCCGTTCGCCCGTCGAGCAGACCGGCGGCGGCGAGCACGAAGGGGCCGAGGCAGAGACCGACCAGGCAGGCGCCGCGCTGGTGGGCGGCCTGCAGCGCAGCGATCAGGGCCGGCGAGGGCAGGGCTCGCGGATCGGGCCAGCCGGGAATGATGATGGTGTCGGCACCGAGCAGGCCATCCAGGCCATGCGGCACGACGATGTCGAAACCCGTCGAGGTGCGTACCGGCCCGGCCTGTTCGGCGCACAGGCGCAGCTCGAAATGCGGGATGTTGGCGGCGCTGCGGTCCTCGCCGAAGATCGCGCAGGGAATCGACAGGTGAAAGGGGCTGATGCCGGGGAAGGCGACGACGGCGATGCAATGCTTGTTCATGTTGAGCTCCGTGTCATGTTGGCCCGATGTTATCGAATATTGTCACACGGGCCACTTTTGCGCGAGCCGGGCAAGGGCAACAATGCTTTCCACAGCAAGCCCACCCAAGGAGAAAACCATGTCCGCCAGCCCGCGCCGCGCCCTGCTTGTCATCGATGTCCAGAACGAATACGTCAGCGGCGACCTGCCCATCGAATATCCGCCGATCGAATCTTCCCTGGCCAATATCGGCCGCGCGATGGATGCCGCAGAGGCGGCGCAGGTGCCGGTGATTGTCGTGCAGAATTCGGCACCGGTCGGCTCGCCGGTTTTTGCCAAGGGCTCGGCCGGCTGGGAACTGCATGCAGTGGTGGCCAGCCGACCGCGCAGCCATTGCATCGAGAAAACCTTGCCCAGCGCCTTTGCCGGCACCGATCTGGGGGATTGGCTGGCGGCGCAGGGCATCGACACCCTGGTCGTGGTTGGCTACATGACCCACAACTGCGACGATTCGACGGTCAGGCACGCCCTGCATGCCGGTCTGGCGGTCGAGTTTCTGGCGGATGCCGCCGGCTCGCTGCCTTACGAGAACAGCGCCGGCCGGGCTAAGGCCGAGGAGATTCACCGGATTTTCACGGTGGTCATGCACTCGCGCTTTGCCGCCGTGGCGACCACCGAAGCCTGGATCGCGGCGGTTGCGACGGGACAGCCGTTACCGCGCGGCAATATCTACGCCTCCAACCGTCAGGCGCGTGGCCAGGTCAAATGAAGCTGCGCCCATTGACGGCCGCCGATGCGGCGGCCATCGCCGCCTGGCCGGCCTACCCGGTCGAGTTTGCGGAACTCGACTATGCCTTGCGATCGGATGGCTGGCTGAGCGAATTCTCGAGCCAGCCCGCCACCCGACTGTTTGCCGCCGAACTGGCCGGCGAATTGATTGCCTTCTCGTTGCTGGTGCCCGATGGTGCGGGCGCGGCGGAATTTCGCCTCGCGCTGCACCCTGCCTGGCTGGGTTGCGGCTGGGGCGGGAAGATTGCTGCCGCCACGCTGCAGGCCGGCTTTGCCGAAATGGGGCTGCGCCGCGTTGATCTCGTGGTGCGCCGGAACAACCCGCGGGCTAGGGCTTTGTACCGGCACCTGGGCTTTGTCGAGGGCGGGGAATGCTGCCTGACGGTAAATGGTCAGCCGACAGATTTCTATCGCATGCAGCTCGAACTCCAGAAAAGCATGAGGCCTCTTTCGCCAATATCCTGATGGCGGGCGCTGGCCGGCGCCGCACACTGGGGCCATGAAAATACTTGTCCTAGGATCCTCAGCCGGCGGCGGTTTCCCCCAGTGGAACTGCAATTGCCGCAATTGTGCCGGCCTGCGTGACGGCAGTGTGCGTACGATGGCGCGTACCCAGTCGTCGATCGCGGTCAGCGCCAACGGCGTCGACTGGGTGCTGTTCAACGCCTCGCCCGACATCCTGAGCCAGCTGCGCGCTAACCCGGCCCTGCAGCCGGGGCGCGGCCTGCGTGATACGGGCATCGTCGGCGTCGTGCTGATTGACGCCCAGATCGACCACACCACCGGCCTTTTCATGCTGCGCGAAGGCCAGCCGCTTGATGTCTGGTGCACGCCGCAGGTGCATGAAGACCTGACGACCGGCAACCCGGTGTTCAACGTCCTTTCGCATTTCTGCACGGTGCGCTGGCAGCCGGTTTCGGTCCTGCCGCCCCGGCCTTTCGCCGTGCCCGGCGCGGCCGGCCTGCGCTTCACGCCCGTGCCATTGAGCAGCAAGGCACCGCCGTATTCGCCGCACCGTCACGATCCGCATCCCGGCGACAACATCGGCGTGCTCATCGAGGATGTTGCGACTGGCCAAAAAGTCTTCTACGCGCCGGGTTTCGGCGCCATGGAGCCGCATCTCGAGCCCTACCTGGCGGATGCCGACTGCCTGCTGCTCGACGGCACTTTCTGGACTGACGACGAGATGATCCGCCTCGGCCTGTCCAGCAAAACTGCCCGCGATATCGGCCACCTGCCGCAATCCGGGCCGGACGGCATGATCGCCCTGCTCGGGCGCTTTCCCAAGCCGCGCAAGCTGCTGATCCACATCAACAACACCAACCCCATCCTCGACGAGGACTCGCCGGAACGCGCCGAACTGACGCGGGCCGGCATCGCACTGACCTACGACGGGATGCTTATCGATAGCGGAGACATGCAATGAAAATGAACGAACTGCAGGCGTGGACGCCCGAAGAGTTTGAAGCGAAGCTGCGCGCCAAGAGCGTCAGCTACCACATCCATCATCCCTTCCAGGTCATGATGCATGAGGGCAAGTGCAGCCGCGAGCAGTTGCAGGCCTGGGTCGCCAACCGCTACTACTACCAGATCAGCATCCCGATCAAGGACGCGGCGATCATGGCTAACTGCCCGGATCGCGAAGTGCGCCGGCACTGGGTGCAGCGCATTCTCGACCACGACGGCTACGGCGGCGAGGCGGGTGGCATCGAAGCCTGGATTCGTCTCGGCGAGGCGGTTGGCCTGACTCGCGAGCAGGTCGTCTCGCAGGAACTGGTGCTGCCCGGCGTGCGTTTCGCCGTCGACGCCTATATCAATTTCGCCCGCCACAGCCCGTGGCAGGAAGCCGCCGCGTCGTCGCTGACCGAACTGTTCGCGCCGACCATCCACAAATCCCGCCTCGACCACTGGCCGACGCATTACCCGTGGGTCGAGCCGGCCGGCTATGACTACTTCCAGCGCCGCCTGACCGAGGCGCCGCGCGACGTGATCAACGGCCTGCGCGTCACGCTCGGCTATTTCACGAGTCGCGAGCAGCAGGAGCGCGTGCTCGATATCCTGCAGTTCAAGCTTGATCTGCTGTGGTCGATGCTCGACGCCATGCTGCTCGCCTACTGCCCGGTGCATATCGAGGGCTGGGGTGCCTATACGGCGATGCCTAGGGTGTGTTCACAGTAACCTGCGGGACGGCGTTTGCCGTGGCGGGAGGGGCGCCAAGGCGCGAGGCGCTGGGAATGGTTGTTCCATTCCCGAGCCGAGCAACGCCGGCGACCACCCGCCACGGCAAACCCGAAGGGCAAGGGGTTGGCGGGGCGCATTGCGGCGTTACCGCTCGCTGGTGCAGATCACTGCACGGCGCGAGCGGCGCCTTGCACTGCCTCCCCGCCAACCCCTTGCGCCGCCCGCTGCTTACTGTGAATACACCCTAAGGTCTCATGATTTTCATTAGGTAAATCTGGCGAAAGCCCGCTCGCCGCGGCGGCGGGCCAAGCCAATAATCAATGACAGGAGCGGCAGGGTGTCGCTCCACATCAAGGAGACACAACATGAACTGGCAAACCCCGGCTTACTGCGAAATCCGCCTCGGCTTCGAAGTCACCGCCTACGTTTACGTGCGCTGAGTGGCAAGCGGGCGGCGGCTCCGGCTGCCGCCCCTGGCCGGAGAACCGACATGCACCGTCCGCAACTTAGTCCGCACTACGTCTTTCGCTGGGAAGCCAGCCAGGACGCCCATATCCTGCTCTACCCGGAAGGCCTGATCAAACTCAATCCGGCCGCCGCCGAAATCCTCAAGCGTTGCGACGGCAGCCGCACGAGCGAAGCCATCATTGCCGAACTCGATGCCGCCTTCCCCGGTCAGCCGGAAGCCATTGCCCGCGATGTCGGGGCCTTCTTCACGATGGCTTGCGAGAAGGGCTGGCTGAGCCCGGGCTGAGCGTAATTATTGCTTGACGGCATTGCCTGCCGTTCCCGCCGGCTTGAGTGCGGCGACCGCATTCTGCAGCCGTGAGTGTTCGATATGCTCGGCAATCACCGTCAGCAGGATGGCGACGCCGAGCAGGCCGGCCAGCAGCAGGTAACGCCAGCCTGCTTCAGTGTCCGAGAACATCGTTGCGCACCACTTCGGCGATGGCTGCCACTTCCTTGATCTGCGCCGCGCTGACCCCCAGTTCTTCAAGTGCAGCCGCGAGGTCTTCAACGACGGCATCGTAATGGCTGTCGTTCATGCCTTGGTCGACCAGGCGTTGATGACCCGAGCGCAGGTCACGTCCCTGGTAGGCATTGGGGCCGCCGAAGGCGACCGTGAGGAAGGCTTTTTGGTGAGCACGCTGGCGGGCCATGTCGGTAGCGGCGAAGAAATGCCGAATCCGCTCGTCGGCCAGCACCTTGTCGTAAAAGACATCAACGGCGGCATCGACTGCGGCACTGCCGCCCAGGCGGGAGAATAATGTGTTCATTGGATTTCCTAGATATTCGAGAACATGACGGTGAGCACGCTGACAAAGAAGATGAAAACGCTTAGCCACCACAGGTATTTCTTGAGCGGAAGCCAGGTTGGCAATTTGCGGCCCAGGCTTTCCATGGCCAACAGCAGGCAGGCCAGGAGGCCGCCGACGATGGCAAAGAACCAAGCGAAAGTAGTCATGACAGACAGGCCCTGAAAAGAAGAAGGGGCCGGAATGGCCCCTTCGCTCAAACGATTTACTTCAGGCTGCTGATCCACTGGGCAATTGCCGCAGCTTCTTCCTTCGGAACCTGGGCCTGCGGCGGCATGGGAACCGCAAAGTCAGGCCAGTTGCCCGGCTTCGGCGTGTAGATCAGGTCGACGATCTGCTGTTCCGTGTAGCCGCGCTTGGCGACTTCCTTGTAGGCCGGGCCGACCAGTTTTTGGTCGGTGGCGTGGCAGCCCAGACAGCCCTGCTTGTTGGCGGCGGCTTCACCGGCACTGACGGTGGCGACTGCGACGGCCTTCGGTGCGTTCTTCGCTTCTTCCGAAGCCGCCTTTGAGCGGGCGACAAAGTCATCGCTCTGCGCCTTCGATTGGGCCATCGCTTCGCTGGTCAGCGACAGACGCATGCCGTGGCGCAGTGTGGCCATCGACAGGACGGTAACGAAAGCCAGGCCGACGATGCTCCACAGCTTGCCCTTGGAGAGTTCCGGATTGAAGAAATCCTTCACGGTCAGGTAAGCAGCGCCAAGGATGGCGGCCACGCCGAGGATGATCAGCCAGAACCAGCCGGCATTGAAGAAATTCTCGATACCGTAGCTCGGGAAGTGGAAGAGAACCAGCGGGCCGGCAAACAGGTTCAATACCGTCGGCAGCAGGAACCAGCTCTTGCCGGTGTTGACCAGCACGTCGCCGGCCTGACGGGTGACTTCATCGTCGCTCTTCCGCTTGGCCGTACCGTAGATCATCATGAACAGACCGGTGACGGCGAACGAGGCCAGGTAGAAGTGCACCAGACGGAAGAAGGTGTCGGCGCGGAACAGGGCATCCCAGAAATGGGTGTTACCGGTCCACGTCGAGGGCGTCAGGTAAAGCTGTACCGTCGCCATGAAGACCAGCGGCAGGGTCAGGAACAGCGCGACGGCAGCGCTGCCGATGGCAATATGCAGGCTCTTGCGGTGCTCCAGCTTGTGCCAAGTGTACTTGTACAGGTAGGAGAGCAGGAAGGCGGCGATATTGCCGTAGATGATGTGCAGCCACTGTGGCGAGTTCATGATCGTCGCCGCGTAGAAGAGCGGCGTGAACATGACGCTGATCAGCAGCAGCGGCGCAACGCCCCACAATGCCCCCATGTTTTCGCAAACGGTGACCGGCGTGGTCAGCAGGTAGGCAACGCGGTCGAAGACCGGATTGTTCTCGCGGGCGCCGCGCTTGTTGAAATACACCGAACCCGTCGAAGCGCCCAGCAAAACGTTGATGAACAGGATGTGCACGAGCCAGGCGACGACCAGCAGCACGGTTAACACGACATCGACCGCTTCCAGGCCGCCGGTAGGTATCGGCAATGGAATGTCGTTGGGAATGAAATTGAATTGCATGTTGAATTGTCCTCGTGTCGATTTCGCGATCAGTTTTTGCTGTCGGCGTTGAGGGTCACCAGATAGGCGGCCAGCGCAGCACGTTCCTCGTCGGTGCCGGCAAACGGCGGCATGTACGGCGTGGCCGGCGAATTGAGCTGACCGATGCGGTGGTAGATGGTCGCTTCATCCCAGCCCTTGACCCGCGTTTTGACCGAGTTGATGCCGTTGACCGTGTGGCAATAGCGGCACTCGAACAGATAGAGTTGTTCGCCGACCCTGACCTTGTTTTCCGGTGTGATCTTGCGCAACTCCTCCGGCAGGAAGACGGCCTGTTTCAGATAGCCTTCCTTGTTGATCAGCGGCATGTCCTGGACGCGGATACCGTTGGCGTACATATAGCCGTAGATGATGTAGGGCTTGCGGACAAATTCGCGGACCCGCTCGAATTCGCCGATCAGCGTGCCGCTGGCGACCAGCAGGGCAACGGCGGCGAGCATCGGCGCCTTGGTCGGTTTGAAGAACAGGTAGGCCGACGAGACAACCGCCAGAGCGACGAGGCCGAGCGTGATCTGCACGGCCAGTTGGGGATCCACGGCAAAACGACGGGTTACCGCGCCGATCGAGAACAGATCCTTGGCGGCCTGCGGGAATTGCAGGTAATACCAGTAGCCGAAGACGAGCAGCGGGATGACGCTGGCGTAGAGAATCTTGCCGAAGAAACGGATGCCCTTTTGCCGTGTTTCCAAATCAGCCTTGGTAAAGAACCAGGTCAGCACCATGGCGCCGGCCGATGCCCAGAGAATGGCGAAGAAGGTCCGGAAACCCAGCGATGGCAGCCACGACGGGTTCATCAGCGAAGCCAGGTAATCGGGCTTGGCGGGGAACTCGGTCGCCAGCCAGTTACCCGGCGTCATCTGGAAACCGAGGATGGCGGTAATGATCGCCATGGTCAGCCAGGAGGCGACGGCATAGCCGACGACCAGCTTGAAATGGCCCGCCTTGGCCGGGGTGCCGATCGGTTTGCTCTTCCAGGTCAGGAAGAACATCAGCAGCAGGATCATCTCGATATTGAAGACGATCCATTCGACGAACCATTTCCAGAAGAAGACGCGGAGCAGGGCGCCAATGGCGGCCGGGTTGATGATGTTGACGTGCACCCAGATGCCGATCCCGGTCAGGGCGCCGACGGCGGTGGCCAGGATGAACAGCGTGAACAGGATCTTGTAGGTCAGTTCGTCGAACTTCCTGTCGTTGTTCTTGATGGCGAAATACTGGGCCAGCGCGAGGACGATACTGCCGCCGACCGCGGCGTGTGAAACGAAGACATGCACGATCGCGTCAAAGGCAAAGATGAACCGATGACCGAACAGAGGCATGGCGAATATTGGAAAATCGAACATTGTTCCCCCTTGTTACTGTTGATAGAAAGCCGTTGGCTGGCCACCTTGCGCCAGCCCCTTTCCCCTCCGCCTCCGGCGCATGAAAGGAACCCCGTTGCCGGGGTTCCAGTGGAGGTGTGCCCCGGCTTGGCAAGCTTGGGACCGGCGGATTCTGCGCAGCGGACAGGGCGGCGGGAAGTGACCGAACGCCGCGCGGCAACTTGTCACTCCGGCCGGGAAGGGGGCGCGACAATTGGTCACTTCCGCCGGCTTGCCGATCTCATTAAAGTGGCGCCGTTCCGTCCAGACACGGATACCTCTCCATTTCAAGCCCCGGTTGCGGGGCTTCTTTTTTTCAACGCAGGCAAAGTGCTTTCTTCACTGACCCAGATCACTCAGGTTCGCCTGATCAACCTGCGCTGGCTCTCCGTACTCGGGATGGTGGCGGCCGCGCTGGTCAGCCCGAACATCCTCGGCTCGAGCGATCTGATGCCACGCCTGCTGGCCTTTGCCACGGTGATCGGCAGCATCAATGTCTGTCTGCTGGTGGCGGCCACCATCTATCGCAGCAGCGCCGATGGCTTGCCGATGTTTTCGCCCCTCGTCCAGCTGACCTTCGACCTGGCGGCCTGGGGGAGTTATATCTATCTGTCGGGCGGCGCGACCAATCCGCTGATCTCCATCTTCCTGCCGCTGGCCGCCATCGGCGCCATCGTGCTCAGCAAGGCGCAGGCCTGGTTTCTCGGGATGGCCGTGATCGCGGCCTATTCCTTTCTCTGGCGTTTCTATCAGCCGCTCGCCATCGGTGATGCCGAAACCGCCACCCATCTGCACCTGCTCGGCATGTGGCTGGTTTTCGTGGTTTCTGCTGTGGTCCTGATCTGGTTCATCCTGCAGATGACGCAAGCCATCCGCGAACGTGATGCCGCCCTCGGTGCAGCCCGCGAACAGGCGATTCGCAACGATTGGCTGATATCCATGGGGAGCCTTGCCGCCGGTGCAGCGCACGAACTGAGTACGCCGCTCGCTACCCTGAATATGCTGGTTGACGAATTGCGCGAGGATGACGGTTTGCCGGCGGTCTTGCTGCCGGATCTGGCGCTGATGCAGCGCCAGCTTGAGGTCTGCAAACTGGCGCTGACCCGGCTCACCGAGCGCGCCGGGCATCCGCGCGGTGCCCCGGAGAGCGGCGTGCCGGCGGCCGGCCGGTTGAGGAACGTACTCGACGCCTGGCTGGCGCTGAACCCGACGGCCGCGCTGACAACAGAGATTGGCGCCGAACTCGACGACTATCTGGCGCCCTTCGATCTGGCCATCGAGCGGGCGATCACCAATTTGCTCGACAACGCGTTGCACGCCGGGGCTTTGCATATCGCCCTGCAGGCCCGCCTGGTCGGGCGCTGGCTGGTGCTGAGCATCAAGGACGATGGCCAGGGTATTTCGGCGGGGGCATTGCAGGCCTTTTCCGCCGGGCAGCCGATCATTTCCGAAAACGGCATGGGCATCGGCCTGCTCATCGCCCGTGCCGCCATCGAACATCGCGGCGGCAAGCTGGAACTTGGCCGCCCGGCCGGTCCCGGCACCGAAGCCCGGATTTCCATACCCTGTCACAAAACCCAGGAGGCAAAGCATGGACAAGGATGAAAGACAGTTGCTGATCATCGATGACGATGAAAGCTATCGCGAGGTATTGTCGCGTTCGCTGTCGCGCAAGGGCTTTGTCGTAGCGACAGCGGCCAGCGTCGAGGCCAGCCTGGAAATCTGTCATGTCCAGGATCCGGAGTACATCCTGCTCGACCTCAACCTGGACGGTCAATCCGGTCTGAACCTGATCCAGCCGCTGCTCGAAATCGTGCCCGGCGCCCGTATCGTCATCCTGACCGGCTATGCCAGCATCCAGACCGCCGTCGGCGCCCTGAAACTGGGCGCCTGCCAGTACCTGCCCAAGCCGGCCAATGTTTCGGACATCGTCAAGGCGCTGCTCGATGACAGCATCGACATTCCGGACATGCCGGCCGAAGACCGCATGACCGTCCAGCACCTGGAATGGGAATACATCCAGCACACCTTGGGCGAGCATGGCGGCAACATCGCGGCGACGGCCCGCGCCCTGAAAATGCACCGGCGGACCCTGCAGCGCAAACTGGCCAAGAGGCGCCCGCAAATGCCGCTCTGATTCGTCTGCCCCAATGGAAAAAGCCCCGAACAAGTCGGGGCTTTTGCGTTTCTGGCCGGAAGCTCAGAACTTGATGTTGATGCCGGCGTACAGGGAGCGGCCCATGCCGGGGACCTGGTAGCCCCAGGGCGGGTTGCCGGTTGACGTCCAGGTTGTTGCGCTGCCCAGCGACATTGTCCTGCCCTGGCCAATGTAGGCGCCGCCGAGCGGTAGCGAATACTGCTTGTTCAGTGCATTTTCCAGCCCGATATCGAAGCGGATGTTCTTCCATTCGTAGCTGCTGCGCAGGTTGAGCAGATCATAGGCGCTGGTCTTGTTTTCATTGCGCACTGCGGATACGTCGTTCTTGGCGCTGACCACTTGTTCCTCGATGGTGTTGGTCCAGTTGCCGAGGCGATGTTCAAGTGCCAGACGGGCATTGAGCGGCATGATATTGTAGAGATTGTCGCCGGTGCTGCGGTTTTCTCCGTTGACGTAACTGATCAGCCCTCTGGCCAGGAAATTCCCGATGCCTTCCATGCGGCCGAGTGTGGCAAAGCCGGAAAGGTCGATACCGTAAATACGGGCGTCCTGGTTGACCAGCGTCAGATAGTTGTACCGGCCACTGGTGCAGCTTGTCAGACACTTGGCGTCGATGTAGTTATCGATGTGCGAGTAATAAGGCGTGACTTTGACGCCCCAGACCGCTTTTGCCGCATCGTGCCAATCAGCGGTAAAGCTGATGGTGTGCGCGACTTCCGGCTTGAGGTCGAGGTCGCCCTTGTAGCCGTTGCCATCATTGATCCAGTTGTTCATGGTCATCGACATGCCATTGGTGGACCAGGTGTAGCGCTCGTACAGGCTGGGTGAGCGAGTCTTGCGCGAATAGCCACCCTCGTAGCTTTGTTCGGCATTGGCGGTGTAGCGGGCGAGCAGGGTCAGGTCAAGGTTGCGGTCGGTGCGCGAACGATCGCGGTTGTTGAAGGCTAGTGCTTCAGGGGCATACGCAGCACCCGTGTTGTAGCCCTGAACCGTGCCGGTATTCATGTCGACGAGGCTGCCACGTACCCCGGCCAGGGTTGTCCACTGGCTGCCCCAGGCGGCTTCCCATTCGCCGAAGATGTCGTAACGGTCACGTTGTCCGTTGTTGATGTTCTGGAAGGCGTTCGGCCACATCATCATGCCGCCAGAAGGATCCCACCAGTCGCTCAGGCGATAACGCTGATATTCGCCGCCGATGCGCAGCAGATCCAGGCCGGCAAGGGGGATTTCAGCCTTGACCAGGACGCCGGTATTCTTGCCTTCGGTATCCATCGGCATGCCGGTAACGCAAGTCGGGCTGGCCGGTGCGCACGGCGTGTTGGGGCTTCTGTACCAATACAACTTGTCCTCGGCAAAATCCATCTTGTGCCGGGTTTCCTCGTGGTAGACGCGGGTTTCGAGCTTGCCCCAGGCGTATTTGCCGGTGTAGCCGAGATTGACCTGGGTGCTCTGGTTCTCGGTCATGTCCATGTGCTGGTTGGGGAAGCCCTGGTAGGGGATGAACTGGTAGCCGAGTTTCAGATCGAAGAGGTGGTTGTCGAGCTTGTAGGCGATGCCCAGCGCGTGGTTCTCGGTCTTGTAGGCCGAGGAGCCAACTTCGTTGCCGGCGATCGAGTGGGTGCCCGCCGTCGTCCCGGCGGCCAGGATGGCCGGCTTGAAATCCCTGGCCGACTTGTAATTGCCGGATTCGGCCGTCGAGCCGTTGTAGGTGATGCTGAGGTTTTCCGTGGCGACCGTGGCCGAGGCATTGACGCCCCAGGCATTGCCGTTGGAGCGGTAGAAGCTGCCCAGTTCGCCGGTCGTCAGCAGGCCGGCGCCGGACTCGGCGAAGCGCGGGGCTTTCGATTTGACGATGATGCTGCCGCCGATGCTGTCGCCACCCAGGCTGACCGGGGAGATGCCGGCATAGACCTGGATGCTGTCGACGTTGCTCGGCGCAATGTAGGAGAGCGGTGAATTCATGTGGTTGGCGCAGGCCGAGATCAGGTCCATGCCGTCGATCTTGATGCGGTTGCGGTCGTCCGCCATGCCATGCAGTACGGGCAGGCCGGAAACGCCGCCGGCGCTGGAAATGGCCAGGCCCGGAACGTTGCGCAGGAGATCGGTGGTGTCGCTGCTGGCTGCCTGCTGGGCGGCGATATCCTTGCTGCCCACCTTGCTGGAATCGGGTTCGGCACCCTTGATCCGGCTGGCGCTGACCTGTACGTTGTCGAGGACGCGGGATTGCTCCGGCGCGCTCTGGGCATAGGCGGTGGAAGAAAAGGCGAGCGCCATGGCCGCGGCGAGCGGACGATAACGTGGGTGCATCTGGTTTCCCCTGAGTATGTTTTTTAAGCGCGCGATTTTCGCGGGTACGGGATGCTCTGGGAATGCGACAAATTGTCGCAGGTGCTCGTTTGACGCATTTGGCATATGGCTTCTCGAGATTTTCGCTAGACCTTTTCCCGGATAGTCCGGAGGCCGGCCCGGATGTCTCGCTGAATACTTGTCGAAAGGGCGCTTGCCGCGCTCGCGATAAAAAAGGAGACCCCCATGCATCGCCCGAAACGCCTCGTTGCCATCCTCGCCGCCATCTTTCCCTGTCTCGCTGCCGCTGCGCCGGAGACAGTCATCCTTGATTCCGTGGTGGTCACCGGCAGTCGCATCGAACACAGTTCCTTCGATCTGCCGGTGGCCGTCGATGTTGTCGATGCCGAGCGGATCGGTGCCGACCAGGCACGGGTCAATGCCTCCGAGGCGCTGGCCGCGGTGCCCGGCATTACTGTGCAGAACCGCCAGAATTACGCCCAGGATCTGCAGATTTCCTCGCGCGGCTTCGGCGCCCGTTCGGCTTTCGGGGTGCGCGGCATCCGTCTGGTCAGCGATGGCATCCCGGCCTCGATGCCGGATGGCCAGGGCCAGGCGGCGACCTTCAACCTCGACCGGGCCGAACGCATCGAGGTCATGCGTGGCCCGCTGTCGGCGATCTACGGCAACAACGCCGGTGGCGTGATCCAGATGTTTACGGCAGACGGCAAGGGGGCGCCGAGCGTCGAAAGCAGTTTCTCGGCCGGCAGCTACGGCACCTGGAAGGCCGATGCCTCCTTGCAGGGCGAAAGCGGCGGCATCGGCTACGTCGTCGATACCTCGCGTTTCTCGACCGATGGCTATCGCGAGCACAGCGCCGCCGAACGCGACCAGTCGATGGTCAAGCTGACCTACCGGCCGAGCCCGGACGGCAAACTGACTTTCGTCGCCAACAGCTTTCATCAGGACGCGCAGGACCCGCAGGGCCTGGCCTGGGACGCCTTCAAGAGCGCCCCGCGCAGCGTCGCCCAGCCGGTGCTCGACTTCAATACGCGCAAGACCATCGATCACAAGCAGGGCGGGCTGACTTACGAGCATCGTTTCGGCGATCATCTGCTGCAATTCTCGGCTTATGCCGGGCAACGTTCGACCATTCAGTACCAGTCGATCCCGGTCAGTTCGCAGACCTTCAGTACGCGCCATTCGGGCGGCGTCATCGATTTCGATCGCAATTTTGCCGGCCTGTCCGGGCGCTGGATCGGCCGATACGATCTGGCCGGTGGCCGGCTGACCAGTACGCTTGGCTTCGATTACGAGCAATCGACTGACGACCGGCGGGGCTACGAGAATTTCATCGGCAGTACGCTCGGGGTCAAGGGGGCGCTGCGCCGCCTGGAAGAAGATCGCGTCGCCAGCTTCGACCAGTACGCCCAGGCCGAATGGCAGGGCGAGCGCTGGACGATCAGCGGCGGCCTGCGCCACAGTCGCGTTGCCTTCAAGGTGGATGACAGCTTCCTGAGCAACGGTAACGACAGCGGCAAGGTCAACTACGAAAAAACGACGCCGACCCTTGGCGCGCTCTATCGCCTGGGCGACACGGTCAATCTCTACGCCAGCGTCGCCCAGGGCTTCGAAGCGCCGACCTTCAACGAGATGTTCTATTCGAGCGGCGGCGGTTCATTCAATTTCAATCTCAAGCCGTCGACCAGTACGCATTACGAAACCGGCCTCAAGGCCTATGTCGGCAACAACAGCCGGCTCGATGTCGCGCTGTTCCAGATCAATACCAAGGACGAGCTGGTCGTGCTGTCGAGTAGCGGTGGCCGCACCGCCTACCAGAACGCCAGCGGGACCACCCGCCAGGGCCTGGAAATCGCGCTCGACAGCCGCTGGGCCAATAACATCAGTAGCCGCCTCGCCTATACCGCACTCGATGCCCGCTACGACGACAGTTTCACCTTCACCACGGCGCCGCCCAATCCGGTCACCAAGACGGTCAATGCCGGCAACCGCCTGCCCGGCGTCGCGGCGCATGCGCTGTTCGGCGAGCTGGTCTGGAAGCACCCGGCCAGCGGCTTCCATGCCGCCATTGAGGGCATCGCCCGCGACAAGGTCTACGTTGAAGATACCAACGTGCAGAAAGCCGCCCCGGCCTACGCCATCGCCAACCTGCGCCTGGGTGTCGAGCGCCGCTACGGTGCCCTGAGCGTGAAGACCTTCCTGCGCCTCGACAATATCTTCGATCACCAGTACGTCGGTTCGGTGATCGTCGGCGACAGCAATGGCCGCTATTACGAATCGGCACCGGGACGAACCTGGCTGGCCGGGGTGAGTGCGCGCTACAGCTTCTGAATGGCAGTTTCCCCCACTTGATCAAGGCCCGGCTTGCCGGGCCTTTTTCATTCCGGAGAGACAGTCTGATGTTGCGTTTTGGCTCAGTGGAGCAGCAGTTGTCCAATAAATGAGCGACCCGGTGCCGTTCCTGGAAACTTTTCGGATCTCGTGGAATGCCTCGAGAGGTAGGCCAGATGGTGATTTCAGGCTGATTTGGCAGGCCGTGGCCAGGGTTGGCGCATGCCTTGCGTTATTCCGGGTTCGATGCCATCCCGAGATGGTCTCGGGGGATCCTGCCTGGAGGGACTGTCGGGCAGTAGGAATCAACGAAAAATATTTGGAGACTTTCCGTGAAGAAAAAACTTATCGTGTTGGCAATTTCCGCTGCTGTTTCCGGCGCGGCCTTTGCTCAATCCAATGTCACCATCTACGGCAACATCGATATGGGCGTGATGTTCCGCAGTGGCGGCAGTGGCGGTGTTGCCAAGGGCAAGTCGCAGTACGACATCCAGAGCAACTCCTCCGAGAGCTACATCGGCTTCAAGGGTGCCGAAGATCTGGGTAATGGCATGAAGGCCATTTTTGACCTGCAATATCTGATCAGTCCGGACACCAACTCGGCTCTGGGAACGACCAATTCCAAGAGCGATGGAACTGCCGGGGCAACGGCTGGCCGCCAGTATGTTGGTCTGACCGGCGGCTTTGGTACGGCTGTTGTCGGTTACCTGGATGGCCTGCGCTACGGCATCTATGGCAAGTACAGCCCGTTTGGTAATTTCTCGGTTGGCAATTTCACCTCGATGACCACTCAGTACCCGCGCGCAGCCAATGCCCTGGCTTACATTTCGCCGTCCTTCAACGGCTTTACGGTGATCGTGGCGCATGCCACTAACACCCAGGCATCGGAAGGCAGTCTGGCCGGCATTCACCCGGGCCTGACCCCCGGTGGCAATCATGGTGATGATCGCCTGTACTCGATCAACGTTGTTTACGCAAAGGGCCCGCTGAGCATCGATCTTGATTACGAAACCACCACGACCGTCGGCATGAGCGATAGCCGTCTCTATGTCGCTACCGCCGGTGCTTCGTATGATTTTGGCGTCGTCAAGGTGTCCGGTTTGTACGATGTCATCAAGGGCGATCCGAACTCCCTGATCGGCGGCAACACGACAATCGCCGGTGCCTTTGGGCTGACGTCCGGCCAGAAGTACGATCGTCAAAACTGGCTGATTGGGGCCAGTGTTCCGGTCGGCCAGGCTAGCTTCCTCGCCAGCTACGGCAAGGTCAAAGACAAGACGCTGAGCGATGCCGATGCCAGCAAGTGGTCCATAGGCGCCCGCTATGCGCTGTCCAAGCGGACCAGCCTGTATGTCGACTATGCGCGTATCAAGAATGACATTAATGCAGCCTACACGATCAATCCGATGAGCAATGGCAATGGTACGAGCCTGGCCGTGAGCGGTTTTGATATGGGTATCAAGCACTCCTTTTAATCTGCGACCGGCTTTGCTAGCCTGGTCTTCTGACCCGAATCGTAGGTTGAATATTCATGCATCAGAACTCTTCGTTGAGTCTGCTTCGGGCGCCCTGCGGGGCGCCTTTTTTTTATATTTTTCGCAGCCTGTTGGTACTTGTTGGTCTTTTCCTGGGAGCGGCGGCTGGCGCTGCTGAGGATGTAGCGACCCGGCAAATGCTCGTCGCCGACTTTGCAACCGCGCGTGAAGCGCTGGTTGAAAGCATTGAGGCCGAAGGCTTGATGGTGCGCGAGATCATTCCGTTCAACAGCATGCTGGAGCGCACGGCGGCCAGTCAGGGGCGGCCGGGCAGTCCTTTCATCAATGTCGAAATCGTGCAGTTCTGCAGCAGCCCGCTTGCCTGGCAGATGCTCGAAGAGGACGCCAGCCAGATGGCGCTGTGCCCGCTGTCCATCGCGATCTACATGAAACTGGCCGAGCCGGGGAAAGTGACGTTGGCCTGGCGGTTGCCGGGAGGGGATACGCCGGGGCGGCGTAATGCGGCGGCGTTGTTGCGCAAACTGGCCGAGCGGGCTGTTGAAATTACTCAGCGCCGCCACTGAGGCGGCGGCCCGGCAGATTCAGGAGCGGTGATTCATCAGGGCCTTGAGACCATTCACGTCGAGGATGCGGATGTGTTTCTGCTGCACGGCGATATAGCCTTCTTCCTGAAAACGGGAGAAAGCGCGTGAGACGGTTTCGAGCTTGAGGCCGAGGTAGCTGCCGATTTCCTCGCGCGTCATGCGCAGGTAGAACTCGGCGTGCGAGAAGCCGCGCGCCGTGAAGCGCTGCGACAGGTTGAGCAGGAAGGCGGCCAGGCGTTCCTCGGCGCGCATCGTGCCGAGCAGCATCATGACGCCGTGGTCACGCACGATCTCGCGACTCATCACCTTGTGGAAGTGATGCTGCAGATTGTGGATTTCCCGTGACAGGCTTTCCAGGCGCGAGAAGGGAATTGAGCAGATTTCGCTGTCTTCGAGGGCGATCGCGTTGCAGGTGTGGGATTCGGTACTGATGCCATCAAGGCCGAGCAGTTCGCCGGCCATCTGGAAGCCGGTGACCTGGTCGCGGCCGTCTTCGAGCAGCACATCGGTCTTGAAGAAACCGCTGCGAATCGCATAGATTGAATCGAAGGGCGCGCCGGCCCGGTAAAGATGCTCGCCCCGCTTGATCCGGCGGCGTGTTGAAATCAGGTCGTCGAGACGTTCGAGCTCTTCCAGGCTGAGGCCGAAGGGCAGGCAGAGCTCGCGCAGATTGCAGTTCGAGCAGGCCGTCTTGATGACGGAGAGACAAATTTCCTGTGGGGCCGTGTTTTGGGGCATCATCAACCTGCGTTCGCTTGATCCAAGTCAACCGTGATTGTGCGGCGCCGCAACATAATCCATGCAAAACTTGACGGTATGTTTAATGAATTTCGCAACTGAAAACCTCGTCTTCGATCCTCAGATCATTCGCCGCTTCGATGTGAACGGCCCTCGTTACACATCGTATCCAACGGCTGACCGCTTCGTTGAGGCTTTCGACTCGGAAGCAGCCAAGCTCTGGCTGGGCAAGCGCAACATCGGCGGCATCAGCCGACCGTTGTCATTATACTTCCACATCCCCTTCTGTAACACCATCTGTTACTACTGTGCCTGCAACAAGATCATCACCAAGGATCACGGGCGCAGTGCCAAGTATCTCAAGTACCTGGCCAAGGAACTCGACCTCCAGGCAGCCAGCTTGGAAGGCCGCGATGGCGAGCACGAGGTCATCCAGCTGCACTGGGGTGGCGGTACGCCGACCTTCCTGACGCATGATGAAATGCGTCAGCTGATGGGTGAGACGCGCAAACATTTCAAGCTGCTCGAAGGCGGCGAATACTCGATCGAAGTTGATCCGCGCAAGGTCGACACGGCCACCGTGGCGCTGCTTGGCGAGCTCGGTTTCAACCGCATGAGCGTCGGCGTGCAGGATTTCGACGAAAAGGTGCAGGTTGCCGTCAATCGCGTGCAGAGCGAGGAAGAAACCTACAGCGTCATTCGCGATGCGCGCGCCAATGGTTTCAAGTCGATTTCCATCGATCTGATCTATGGTCTGCCGCACCAGTCGGTCATGGGTTTCAACCGGACGCTGGAACGCGTTCTGGCCATGGATCCGGATCGCCTGTCGATCTACAACTATGCGCACATGCCGAGCCTGTTCAAGCCGCAACGCCGGATCAACGACGCCGACCTGCCGTCGGCCGATACCAAGCTGCAGATCCTGGCCCTGGCCATCAAGAAGCTGACCGAAGCTGGCTACGTCTATATCGGCATGGACCACTTCGCCAAGCCGGATGACGAGCTCGCCGTGGCCCAGCGCCAAGGCCGGCTGCACCGCAATTTTCAGGGCTATTCGACTTACGCCGACTGCGACATGCTGTCCTTCGGCATCTCGTCGATCAGCAAGGTCGGGCCGACCTACAGCCAGAACGTCAAGACGGCGGAAGAGTATTACGACCGCCTCGATGCCGATCTGCTGCCGGTCTTCCGCGGAATCGAACTGACCGCCGACGACATCCTGCGGCGTTCGATCATCCAGGCGCTGATGTGCCATTTCGAGCTGTCCATCGAATCCATCGAGAGCTCGCATCTCATCGATTTCCACAAGTACTTCGCCGCCGAACTCGAAGATCTCAAGGAAATGGAGCGGGGTGGCCTGCTCAAGATCGAGCGTGAGTGGATCACCGTGCTGCCCCCGGGCCGCATGCTGGTGCGCGTCATCTCCATGGTTTTCGACCGCTACCTGCGGGCCGATCGCCAGCGCAAGCGCTATTCGAAAGTAATCTGAACCCGGCTGGGCCAGCGTGGCGGGTTAAACTGCCACGCTTGATCACTGTCTTGTTGCGCCATGCCTGATTCCGCCTTTCTTGCCCTGTTTCTCGTCGGTTTGCTGGGCGGCACCCACTGTGTCGGCATGTGCGGCGGCATCGTCGGCGCACTGTCCATGGGGGCGCCAGCGCGCTGGAGCATGCACCTGGCCTACAACGCCGGGCGCATCTTTTCCTATGCCACGGCCGGGGCGATTGCCGGAGCGCTGGGGGCGGCCAGCATGGGACTCGAAGGTCAGGTACCGGTTCGCCTGGTGCTTTATTTTCTGGCCAACCTGATGTTGGTGGCGCTCGGTCTCTATCTGCTCGGCGTGACCCGGGCCCTGGCGTTCACCGAGCGCCTCGGCCAACATCTGTGGCGCCTGCTGCAACCCCTGACCCGTCGTTTTCTGCCGGCCCGGACCGTCGGCCAGGCTTTCCCGCTCGGCCTGCTGTGGGGTTGGTTGCCCTGTGGTCTGGTCTATAGTGCGCTGGTCAGCGCGCTGGGGGCTGGGTCGGCCGGGCGTGGCGCCTTGCTGATGCTGGCTTTTGGTTTGGGAACCTTGCCAAATCTGCTGCTGGCGGGCATTGTTCTGGCAAGACTCAACGAGTTTGTCCGTCGCCCCGCCGTGCGCCTGTTCTCCGGTTTGCTGGTGCTGGGTTTCGGGCTTTACGGACTGCTCGGGCTGATGCGTTTGCTGCACTGGATCTAGGAATCACCATGACCATAAAAATTCTTCTGCCTGTTGATGGTTCGGACTGTGCGCTGCGCGCCGTCGATCATCTGATTGCCCATGCTGGCTGGTTCAGCAGCGTGCCGGAAATTCACCTGCTGAACGTCCATCCGCCGATTCCGATTGGTCGCGTCCAGGCCCATGTCGGCAAGGAAACCCTGCATGCCTACTATCTCGAAGAGAGTCAGCTGCAGTTGAACGAGGCGCAGCACCGACTCGATGCGGCCGGCCGTTTTCATACGACGCATATCCACGTCGGTCAGCCGGCCGAGGTGATTACGCGCCTTGCTGCCGAACTGGCTTGCGACCTGATCGTCATGGGCGCGCATGGGCTCGGGGCGTTGGCCGGTGCCATCACCGGCTCGGTGGCCAGCCGCGTCCTGCATCTCGCCAGCTGCCCGGTACTGCTGGTCAAGTGAGCGAGCCGGACAGCGGGCGGGTCGTCGAGTTTGCCATCGGCGGCATGACCTGTGCCGCCTGTTCGGCGCGCCTGGAAAAGGTCCTGAATCGTCAGGCCGGCATGCAGGCCAACGTCAATCTGGCGGCCGAGCGGGCGCGCGTCAGGCTGCTCGGTGTGGCCGACGAGGCCGCTGTCATGGCGGCCGTGGCCAAGGCCGGTTTCACCGCCGAGGTGGTCGACAAGCAGACCCGGGCGCGCGAAAAGGCGGCAAAATTGCTGGTCTATCGCCGCGAAATCCGCCGTTTCTGGATCGCTGTGGCGCTCAGCCTGCCGCTGGTCGGCCAGATGTTCTTCATGTTTGGCGAGCATGGCGCGCACAACGAATTGCCGCGCTGGCTGCAATTGCTGCTGGCCACCCCGGTCCAGTTCTGGATCGGCTGGCGTTTCTACGATGGTGCCTGGAAAGCCCTGCGCGCCGGCGGGGCCAACATGGATGTGCTGGTTGCCCTGGGAACCAGCATGGCCTGGGGCTTTTCGGCCGTGGTGACGGTGTTCGGGCTGGCTCAGCACGTTTATTTTGAGGGCGGGGCGGCGGTCATTACCCTGGTTCTGCTCGGCAAGTTGCTGGAGGCGCGGGCCAAGGCCCATACCTCGGAAGCCATCGAGTCGCTGATCCGTCTGCAGCCGAAGACGGCGCGTGTCGAACGCGCCGGGCAATGGGTCGAGATGCCGGTTGAGGCGCTGATGCCGGGCGATGTCTTCATGGTCCGGCCGGGCGAAAGCGTGCCGGTCGATGGCGAGGTGGTCGATGGCGACTCCAGTGTCAACGAGGCGATGCTGACCGGCGAAAGCATGCCGGTGCGCAAGGCGGCCGGTGACCAGGTGTTTGCGGCGACGAGCAACGGCCAGGGGGCCTTGCGCTGCCGGGCGACCGGGGTGGGCGAGCATACCCTGCTGGCCGGCATCATCCGCCTGGTCGGCGAGGCGCAGGGTTCGAAGGCACCGGTGCAGCGGCTGGCCGACCAGATTTCTTCCATTTTTGTGCCAGCCGTCTGCCTCATTGCCTTGCTGACTTTTGCCGGTTGGTGGTGGTATGCAGGGGAGTTTGCCGAGGCGCTGGTCAATGCCGTCGCGGTGCTGGTTATTGCCTGTCCGTGCGCGCTAGGCCTGGCGACGCCGACGGCGATCATGGTCGGCACGGGGCAGGGGGCGCGGGCCGGCATCCTGGTCAGGAATGCCGAAGCACTGGAACGGGCCGAGCGCATCAAGGTACTGGCCGTGGACAAGACCGGCACCCTGACCCTGGGCGAGCCGCGGGTCAGTGATCTGGTGCTGCTGCACGGCAGCGAGGCCGAGGCCCTGCGTCTGGCGGCGGCGCTCGAGCAGGGCTCGGAGCACCCGCTGGCGCGGGCCATCCTGCAGCGCAATGGAGCGGCCGGGTTGCCGGCGGTAACGAATTTCCTGGCCCATGCCGGGCTGGGGGTCAGTGGTGAAGTCGATGGTCGCCGTTTGGCCCTGGGTTCGCCGGACTGGCTGGGTTTTTCCGAGAACGAAGCGGTTTGCCGCCTGCAGAAAAGTGGCAAGACGGTTGTCGTGCTGGTCGAGGGCGACCAGCCGCTGGCCCTGCTGGCCATTGCCGATGCCTTGCGTCCGACTTCGCGGCAGGCGGTGCTGCGTCTGCGTCAGCGCGGTATTCGCGTGGTGATGCTGACTGGTGACAATGTGTCAACAGCTGCATATATTGCCGCCGAGCTCGGTATCGAGGAGTTTCGCGCCGGTATTCTGCCGGGCGACAAGGCGGCTGTCGTATCCGGGCTGAAAAGTGCCGGTCTGCTCGTCGGCATGGTTGGCGACGGGATCAACGATGCGCCCGCCCTGGCCGCTGCAGACGTCAGTTTCGCGATTGGTGCGGGGTCGGATGTGGCAATCGAGGCGGCCGATCTGACCTTGATTCGTAGCGACCTCAACGGCGTGGTCGACGCCATCGACCTTTCGGCGGCAACTTTGGGGAAAATCCGGCAGAATCTTTTCTTTGCCTTCGTTTACAATGTTGCAGGAATTCCGCTGGCGGCACTGGGCTGGCTCAATCCGGTGGTGGCCGGGGCTGCGATGGCGATGAGTTCTGTTTCTGTGGTTTCTAATTCGCTGCTCTTGAAACGCTGGCGAACGAAAAATCAGGATTAAACCAGGGGTGGGGAGTTTCGATGGCCGTAGGGGACGACGGTGAAGGAACGCAGTTGCCGGCATCTTCGGATGCCGAGGCTGAGCAGCGTCCGCTTCTGACGCAGACCTTCGCCGAAAAGGAAGAGCTCTTCAACTCGGCCATGGCGGCCGCCCAGGTCGGCATCTTCGTCCTCCAGGACAAGGTCTTCAAATATGCCAATCCGCATTTTCTGAATCTTTTTGGCTATACCGCCGAAGAACTGCTCAATCGCCTGGGGCCGCTCGACCTGGTCATCGCCGAGCAGCATGATTTCGTAATCGACCAGCTGCGCCAGAGCGCGGCCGGCATGAAGGGCGAAGATTACGAGCTGATGGTCATCCGCAAGGATGGCACGCAATTTCCCCTGCTCGTTTTTGGTACGCCATCGATGTTGAACGGGCGCCCGGCGGCGGTCGGCACCGTCCTCGACCTGTCGGCGCAAAAGCTGGCCGAGCGGCGCATTCGCGAACTGGCCGATTTTGATGCGCTGACCGGCCTGCCCAATCGGCGCCTGCTGCAGGCCCGTTTCTCGCAATTGCTGGCAACCGCCGAGCGCGAGGAAAGCGAAATCGCCCTGGTTTTCCTCGATCTCGATCACTTCAAGCGGGTCAATGATTCGCTCGGCCACAGCGTGGGTGACGACCTGCTGCGCGAAGTGGCCGGCCGCCTGGTGGGTGCCGTGCGGCGCGTCGATACGCTGGCCCGGCTGGGCGGCGACGAATTCATCATCGCCCTGCCGGGGATTACCGCGGCGGCGGCCATCGAGGTGGCGCGCCGTCTGCTCGACGTCTGCGTCCAGCCTTTCGCGGTAGCCGGCCATGAACTGACCGTCACGCCATCGCTTGGTATCAGCATCTTCCCGCAGGATGGCAAGGATCTCGAAACCCTGCTCAAGAATGCCGATGCGGCGATGTACCGGGCCAAGGAAGGCGGGCGCAATGCCTTCCAGTTCTACGCCAGCGAAATGAACACGGCGACGCTCGAACGCCTGCTGATGGAGAGCAATCTGCGGCGCGCCCTGCTGCAGAACGAATTTGTCCTCTATTACCAGCCCCTGGTCAGCCTGCAGAGCGGCCTGATCATCGGTGTCGAGGCGCTGATCCGCTGGCTGCATCCCGATCTCGGCATGATCATGCCGGACCGTTTCATTCATGTCGCCGAAGAAACCGGGCTGATTATCCGGATTGGCGACTGGGTGCTCTGCGAAGCCTGCCGCCAGGCCCAGGCCTGGTGCGATGCCGGTCTGCCGCCGCTGACCATGGCCGTCAATGTGGCGCCGGTCCAGTTTCGCCAGGCCGGCTTCATCGACGTGGTGGCCGGCGCGCTGGCCGCTTCCGGCCTGGCTGCCGACCGGCTCGAACTCGAAGTCACCGAACGCACGGTGATGCACGACGCCGAAATTCACCTCGGTACGCTGTCGGCCCTGCACCGCATGGGAGTCGAGTTGTCGCTCGACGATTTCGGCACCGGCTATTCCTCGCTCGCCTACCTCAAGCGTTTTCCGGTCGGCAAGCTGAAAATCGACCGTTCCTTCGTCAGCGATCTCGATGTGGACGCCGATGACCGGGCCATTGCCTCGACCATTGTCAGCATGGGTCGCAACCTGCGCCTGACGGTGCTGGCCGAAGGCGTGGAAACAGAGCAGCAACTCGATCTGTTGCGTAAAATGGGCTGCGACATGGCGCAGGGCTTTTATTTCAGCCGCGCCGTGCCGGCCGATCAAATGGCTCGCCTGCTCGGTGAGCAGCCTTTTTTGAACAAGGATTAAGCATGGAAAACACCCTGATCAAGGTTGGCGGCATGAGCTGCCAAGGATGCGTCAAGAATATTACCGGCGTGCTGAGCGCGCTGCCCGGTGTTGCCTCGGCCGAGGTGTCGCTGGAAGCGGCTGAGGCGAAAGTTGCCTACGATCCGCAGGCTGTTTCCCGCGCCGATTTGCTCGGCGCCATTGAGGATGCCGGCTTCGACGCCGAATAGGGCGGCGCGGCAGCTGCCGCGCCTTTGTCGGTATTGACCAGGATTAGAGAGCATCATGCC
The DNA here is from genome assembly GCA_049294655.1 of Azonexus sp. Lineage (GTDB taxonomy): Bacteria > Pseudomonadota > Gammaproteobacteria > Burkholderiales > Rhodocyclaceae > Azonexus. The sequence continues at coordinate 94,407 of JBAQDI010000009.1, read as the reverse complement.
GGAAACAGCCAGCAAACTTACCCAGCTTTCCCGGAGCGGCGGTTCAGCCTGCAAGCTGCCCCCTGAGCTCCTGCAGAAAATCCTCGCCGGTATCACGCCGGGCATCCTGCCGCCGCAACTGCTGGCCGGCATGGACCGGGTGGACGATGCCGTGGTCTACCAGTTGAACCCGCAGCAGGCGATCGTCGTCACTACCGACTTCTTTTCGCCGATCGTCGATGATCCGTGCGATTTCGGACGTATTGCGGCGAGCAATGCACTTTCCGCCGTCTATGCCATGGGCGGCACGCCGCTCTTTGCCCTGGCCCTGGCCGGCATGCCGGCCAGCCGGTTGTCGGCCGAGCAGATTGCCCGCATTTTCGAAGGTGGGGCTTCGGTGTGCCGGGCCGCCGGTATCCCGATTGCCGGCGGGCACAGCATCGACTCGCTGGAGCCGGTCTATGGCCTGGTTGCCATTGGCCTGGTCAATCCCCAGCATTTGAAGCGCAATTCGGTCGCTCGGGCGGGTGACAAGCTGATTCTCGGTAAACCGATCGGCATCGGTACCTATGCCGAAGTGCTGCGCCAGGGCCAGCTGTCCGATAGCGAATACGAAGCCATGCTCGACAGCGCCACCCAGCTCAACACGCCGGGGCCGGTACTGGCCTGCCTGGACGGCGTGCATGCCCTGACCGACATCGGTGGTTGCGGTCTGCTCGGCCATCTGCTCGATCTCTGCAAGGGCAGCGGCCTGCGCGCCAGCCTCGAATTTTCGGCCGTGCCGCTCTTGCCCCGCTTGCTGGAATTTGCCCGGCGCGGCCAGGTCGCCGCTCTGGTCGAGCGTAACTGGGCGGGTTATGGCGTGGCGGTCAGCCTGACCGGACCGTCGGCCGAGCTGGCCCGGACGCTGCTCGCCGATCCGCAGACGGCCGGCGGCCTGCTGGTGTCCTGCGCGCCGGACACGGTGACGGAAGTGCTGTCGATTTTCCTGCAGCAGGGCTTTGCCCATGTTTCGGTGATCGGCGAACTGGCGGCCGGCGAGCCCGGCATCGACGTCGTCTGAGGCGACCGGCGGCGGCTCAGGCCGCCTTGAGCATGACTTTGCCCGGTTTGCCGTCGCACTGGTTTGCTTCGTCAAGGCAGGCCCGGGCACAGGAGGCGCAGCGTCCGCAATCTCGCGTGACGCCTAGATCACGGCGCAGATCCTTGAGCGTGCGCGCCCCGTCGCGTGCGGCTTCGCGAATCTGACGGTCGGTCACGGCCTGGCAAACGCAAACGTACATGAGGGGCTCCTGGCGGGAGAGTAGTTGTTGAGAATGGTTCTTATATTACGCAAATGAGAATGACTGTCAACAATCTTCGATATCTTTCCGAGCGGGCTACTCGCGCCAAGCCGGGGCGTTGGCGAGTCCGGACGATTCCTGGCTGACCGGAAATTATTTTGCCGGTTGATGGTCCAATTCCCATCAGCAGTTGATGCGGTCGCCGGGTAAGCCGTAGCGGCCGACGTGCCTCGGGGGAAATCCCATGGATTATTCAGCAGGCGATGGCGAGCATCGTCAGGCAAGCAGTTACCCTTCCTGTCCCGTTTCGCCAGGCAGTGGCGCCAGGACGCAGCTCGGCGAAGACTCCTTTCGCCGGGTCGTCGAGTGGGCGCCCAGTGCAATGGTCATGATCAATCGCAACGGCGAGATGGTCCTGGTCAATACCCAGACCGAACTCATGTTCAATTACGGTCGCCAGGCGCTGATTGGCCAGTCGATCGAAATACTCGTGCCGGCGCGCTTTCGCGACAAGCACCAGATGTTTCGTGGCGGTTTCTTTGATGATCCGCAGCCGCGGCCGATGGGCATCGGTCGCGATCTGTTCGGCTGCCGCGCCGATGGCAGCGAGTTTCCGGTCGAAATCGGCCTCAATCCGATTGATACCGAGGCCGGTGTCATGGTGCTGGCCTCGATCATCGACATCACTGAACGGCGCCGCGTCCAGCAGCACCTCGAAGATGCGCTGCAGGAAAAGACCGTGCTGCTCAACGAAGTGCATCACCGCGTCAAGAACAACCTGCAGGTCATTACCAGCCTGCTCAATCTGCAGGCGGATTACGCCACCGACCCTCGCCTGCGGGCTTTCCTCGCGGAAAGTTGCGGGCGGGTCAAGGCCATGGCGCTGACGCACCAGTTGCTCTACGAACGCAAGGATTTTGCCCGGCTCGATCTGGGCGATTATCTGGATCGCCTGATCCAGTCGATCCGGGCTTCGTACTATGCGACGGGCGAGCGTATCGCCTTGCGTCTGGAGCTGCCGGAAAAGAGTTTGCAACTCGATCTGGAGCGGACGATCCCCTGCGGCCTGCTGGTCAATGAACTGGTGACCAATGCCTTCAAGCACGCCTATCCCGGCGAGAGCCGGGGTGAAATCCTCATCGAATTGAAGGACGAGGGCGAAAACCGGGTTCTCCTGGGGGTGGCCGACAACGGCATTGGTTTGCCGCCGGAAAGTGTGCTGGCGCAAAGTTCTTCGCTGGGTTTGCAGTTGGTGCAGCTGTTTGTCGAACAACTGCATGGCAGCCTGGCGGTCGAACGGCAGGGCGGTACCCGGTTCGACATCCGGTTTCCGAACCGGATTTGAGGCAATGGAGGTGACATGAGCGCAAGATTACCGATCAATCTGATGCTGGTTGAGGACGAGCGCATCGTTGCCTTCGATCTCAAGCGCCAGTTGCAGGGCTTCGGCTACCGTGTCGGCGCCGTCGTGGCCAGCGGTGAACAGGCGATCCATCAGGTGGATGCCGAAAAGCCGGACCTGGTACTGATGGACATTCATCTCGAAGGGCTTATGGATGGTATCGAGGCAGCGATACTGATCCGCAACAGGCACCAGATTCCCGTCGTCTTCCTGACGGCATACGCCGAGGACGATACCTTGTGTCGGGCGCTCGACAGTCGTCCCTTCGGTTACCTGGTAAAGCCCTGTGAAGGCCGCGAACTGCATGCGACGATCCAGATGGCGCTGGCCCGCCGCGAGGACGAGGTGGCCGTCGAACAAAGCGAGGAACGCCTGAAGCTGGCCCTCGATTCCGCCTCGCTGGGCGTTCTCGAATGGACCCCCGCGGCCAACCGGATGACCGGCGACAGCCACATGGGCCTGCTCTTCGGCGATCAGCCGCAAGCGCTGGATGAATCGTGGGAGAGCTTCATTGCGCGCGTCGATGAGGCTGATCGCGAGCGCGTCAGTGATGTGCTCAAGGCAAAAATGCTCGACAGCGCGGCGGCCAGTATCGAGTTCCGGACTAGCGGCGAGCATTTCCCACCCCGTTACATGGAGGCCCATGCCAAGGCCTACGGTGCCGAGGGCAAGGTCGTCCGGGTGGTCGGGATCCTGCAGGATGTTTCCCTGCGCCACAAGAACGAAGAGGAATTGCGCCAGTCCAGTGTGGTTTTCCATACGACGGCCGAAGCCATACTCATCACGGATGCGGCAGCGCGGGTGATGGTGGTGAATAGCGCGTTTTCGCGGATTACCGGCTATGCCGAAGCCGAAGTCTGCGGACAGGATACGGACAGCCTGTTGCGCATCTCTCCCGAACTGCAGGGCGAGCTTGCCGCCCTGCGCTCGGGAAGCGCCACTTTCTGGCATGGCGAGGTGCGCTGTCATCGCAAGGATGGCACGGCCTTCCCCGCCTGGTTGAGCGTCAGCGTCGTGCGTGACGAGGCCGGCGGATTGAGCCGCTTCGTCATTGCCTTTTCCGATGTCACGGCAATCTACGATGCGCAACGCGAACTCAATCATTTGGCGCATCATGATCCGTTGACCGGTCTTCCCAACCGCCTGCTCTTTGACGACCGCCTCGAGACGGCGATGGAGCAGGCCCTGCGCAATGAACAGCGTTGCCTGCTGCTGTTCCTCGATCTCGACGGCTTCAAGGTGATCAACGATACGCTCGGGCATGCCGTCGGCGACCAGTTGCTGCGGGTCGTCGCCGACCGCCTGACCAGCGTCCTGCGGGCCAGCGATACCGTGGCGCGCCTCGGCGGCGATGAATTTGTCGTGCTGACCGGCAGCGGCAATCCCAATTACGCGGCGCAATTGGCCGAAAAACTGCTTGATCAGTTGCGCCAGCCTTTCCTGCTCTCCGGTCAGTCGCTTTCCGTCACCGGCAGCCTGGGGATTGCCGTTTTTCCAGACAACGGGACCGACAGCCAGCAATTGATGCGGGCCGCCGACATGGCCATGTATACGGCGAAGTCCAAGGGGCGCAATCGCTTCCACTTCTACGCCGAAGACATGTCGGAGCGGGCCAGCGAGCGGATGTACATCGAACAGGGCCTGCGCCGCGCCATCGCCACGGATGGCTTGGCAGTCTATTACCAGCCGCGGGTCGATCTGGCCCGGCGGCAGATCGTCGGCGTCGAAGCCCTGGTCCGCTGGCCGCACCCGGAGCGCGGTCTGGTCATGCCGGGCAGCTTCATCGGCATTGCCGAGGATTCCGGGATCATCGAACAGCTTGGCTACTGGGTCTTGCTCAATGCCTGTCGCGCGATGCTGGCCCTGGTCTTGCAGGCCAAGGCGAGGGGCGAGAGTTTTCACGTCGCCGTGAATGTCTCGGCCCGGCAGTTTCATGGCCTTGATTTTTCTGCCGTGGTCAAAGAGGTTCTGGCCGAAACCGGATTTCCGGCCGATGCCCTGGAACTGGAAATTACCGAGAGTACGCTGCAGGCCACTGAGCAGAGTCAGATCATCCTGCAGGCCATCGAGGCACTCGGGGTGGCCATCAGCATCGACGATTTCGGGACCGGCTATTCGTCGCTGAGTGTCCTGCGCGACCTGCCGATCAAGCGCATCAAGATTGATCGCTCATTCATCGTCGACCTGCCGGCCAGCGAGGGGCAGCGGGCGCTCGTCGAGGCCATCGTCGCCATGAGCCGGGCCTTGAACATGGCGATTACCGTCGAAGGCATAGAAACGCCCGAGCAGGCAGAGTTGCTTGAGCGGCTCGGTTGCCAGGAAGGCCAGGGCTTCCTGTTCAGCAAGGCGGTGCCGCTCGCCGAACTGGCGCGCCTGCTTCAGAGTGAGGCCGGTCCGGGCTGACCGGAGGCCAGGCCGGCGCACAACTCGCCGGTGACTGCTGCGGTCTCAGGTTCGGTGCCGGGCCTGTTTACCGCAGCAGCTGCATTCGGGATCGGGAGCGACGGTAGTTTCGGCGAAACTGCCGCGCAGGGCGTCGTAGTGCAGCATCCGGCCGACCAGCGGGCTGCCGATCGCCAGCAGGAGCTTGATGCTCTCGGTTGCCGCGAGCAGGCCGATGATGCCCGGCACGACACCGAGAACGGCGAATTCCATGGCCGATGACTCCGCCGCCAATGCTTCCGCCATCGGCGGTTCGGGATGCAGGCAACGGTAGCAAGGGCCGGGCTGGCCGGCAAAGGCCGGCCAGAAAACCGATAGCTCGCCCGTGAAATGCTGTACCGAGCCATGAATGTAGGGAATCCCCAGCCTGACACAGGCGTCGTTGAGCAAATAACGGGTGGCGGCCCGGGTTGAAGTGTCCACCACAAGGTCGTGGCCGGCCAGCAGGGACATGACATTGCTGCTGTCCAGACGGTCGGCGTAAGTATTGACGCGGATTCCCGGATTCAGGGCGAGCAGGCTGGCTCGCGCCGAATCCACCTTGGCTTGTCCAACCCGCCGGTCGGTGTGCAGGATCTCCTGCGCCAGGCGGTCGCGGGCAACCCGCGCATCGTCCACGATGCCCAGCGTGCCGACGCCGGCCGCCGCCAGGTAGAGGCCGGCCGGACAACCCAGCCCGCCGATGCCGACCAGCAGGACCTTGCTCTGCATGAGCCGGGCCTGGCCGGCGGCGCCAATTTCCGGGATCGCCATCTGCCGGCCATAGCGTTCCCGCGCCTGGTCATGACGCAGCGCACTGCGTCGTTCTTCGCCCTTCATCACGCGCGGCTGCTCGCTGGGCAGATCCTCAACCTGCCAGCGCTCGAAGCCGCCGGCCACCGAGGCGACCTGTTGATAGCCCATGCGCTGCAGGCTGTGCGCGGCAAACAGCGAACTGACCCCGGTGCTGCACAGGGTGATCAGCGGATGCTCAAGGTCGGGCACGGCCGCCTCGATCCGCAATTCCAGAAAACCCCGGTTGAGGCGCAGCGCCCCGAGCGGACTGCCCTGCATCACGGCATCGCTGTCGCGCACATCGATCAGGAGCGCGCCCGCCTGCTGCCAGGCCAGCGCCTGCTGCGGGCTGATCTCGGCAACGTGGCTGCGTAGTTGGGCGAGCCGTTCAGGCATGGGAAACTCCTTCTCGAATGGCGGTTGCCGCATGGGCGGCCGGGCCTGGTGGATTGGTCGGCTGCATCACTCGTTTCCCGTCGGGAAGGGCTCGTTGCCGACTTGCACCAGGCCGTTTTCGAGCCGTACCGGGAAGACGGCGATGGGTTCGTAAGCGGGCGGTGACAGGGCCGCGCCGGTCAGTAGCGAGAAGCGGGCAGCATGCCGGGGGCAGGTGATTTCCAGACCTTCCAGCCGGCCGTTCGAAAGCGTCTCGGCCTCATGGCTGCAGACATCCTCGATGGCACAGTAGTGGCCTTCAACATTGAAGATGGCCAGCGAAATGCCGTCCACCACCAGCCGTCGGCAAGACCCCGGCGGGAACTCGCTGACGGCTGCGACGCTGGTCCATTGGATCATTTGCCGACTCCTTCGCTAGAGCAGACCGAGTTCAAGGCGGGCCGCCTCGCTCATCATCGCCTTCGACCAGGGCGGCTCCCAGACCAGTTCGACTTCGACGACCTCGATGCCGTCGAGCTGGCCGACCGTCTCGGCCACCTTGCCGGGAAAGGTCCGGGCGACCGGACAGCCGGGGGCGGTCAGGGTCATCCGGATATCGACGTGGCCGCTGGCCGGCTCGACGTGCAGGCCGTAGATCAGTCCGAGGTCGTAGATATTGACCGGGATTTCCGGGTCGTAAATGCTTTGCAGTATGGCGATGACGTCCCTTTCCATCTCGCTCTGCAGCTGTGGCTCAGGGGCGGCGGGTTCGGCCGGGTGGGGCAGCAGTTGGTGAAGTTTCATCTTTTCACTCCGTTCTGACCGGCTGGTCTGCGTGGTGCAGGGCGGCGAGCAGCGTGTGCCAGGCGAGGGTCGCGCATTTGATGCGGCTGGGAAATTCCCGCACCCCGGCCAGGACTTCGAGCTTGCCGAGCGGCCGGTCGGTGGCCTGGCGTTCGCCGGCCAGCATGGCGTGGAAGCTGGCGAACAGGGCTTCGGCCTCGGCCGTCGGGCAATCCTTCAGGGCTTCGGTCATCAGCGAGGCGGAAGCCGTGGAAATGGCGCAGCCCGCACCTTCGAAGCGCGCTTCCCGGATGATCCCGTCAACCACCTGCAAATACAGCACCAGTTGGTCGCCGCACAGGGGATTGAAACCTTCGGCCTGCTGGCTGGCGTCGGGGAGCGGGCCGAAGTTGCGCGGCCGGCGACTGTGGTCGACGATGACTTCCTGATAGAGATTGCGCAGTTCGGCGCTCATGCAAAAATCTCCCGTACCCGGTGCAAGCCGCGGAACAGCGCGTCGACTTCGGGGCGCGTGTTGTAGAGGCCAAACGAAGCGCGCACCGTGGCCGGCACGGCAAAGCGGGTCATCACCGGCATGGCGCAGTGGTGGCCGGTGCGTACGGCAATGCCCAGCGTGTCGAGGATGGTGCCGACGTCGTGGGGATGAATGCCATCCAGCGTGAAGGACAGGATGGCGCCCTTGTCGCGGGCCGTGCCGATCAGCCGCAGCCCGGGGAAAGCCTGCGCCTGCGCCGTCGCGTCAGCGAGCAGGTCGGCTTCGTGGGCGGCGATGGTGGGTTGGCCGATCTGTTGTACATAATCGATGGCGGCGCCCAGGCCGATGCCGCCGGCGATATTCGGCGTGCCGGCCTCGAATTTGTAGGGCAGATCGTTCCAGCTCGATCCGGCGAAACTGACCTGGCGGATCATGTCGCCGCCGCCCTGGTAGGGCGGCATGGCGTCGAGCAGGGCACGCCGGCCATAGAGCACGCCGGTGCCGGTCGGGCCGTACAGCTTGTGGCCGGAAAAAGCGTAGAAATCGCAGTCCAGCGCCGTCACATCGACCGTCAGGTGGGCCACCGCCTGGGCGCCATCGACCAGCACCACGGCCCCGGTCCGATGCGCCAGTTCGATCAGCGTGGCGAGCGGATTGATGCTGCCCAGCGCATTCGACATGTGGCTGATCGCCACCAGTCGGGTGCGTCGATTGAGCAGGGCGGCGAAACGCTCGATGTCGAGTTCCCCGGCATCGTTGATCGGCGCGACGCGCAACACGGTGCCGCGGCGCTGGCCAAGGAGTTGCCAGGGCACGATGTTGGAGTGATGCTCCATTTCGGTGACCAGGATTTCATCGCCGGCCTGCAGGCCCTGGCCGTAGCTGCTGGCCACCAGGTTGATCGACTCCGTGGTGCCGCGCGTAAAAATGATGTCTTCCCGGTGCGGCGCGTGGATGAAGTCGCGTACCCGGTCGCGGGCCGCCTCGTAGGCCTCGGTCGCTTCCTGGCTCAGGCGGTGCACGCCGCGATGGATATTGGCGTTGTACTGGGCGTAGTAATGGCTTTCGGCATCAATGACGACCTGCGGTTTCTGGCTGGTCGCGGCATTGTCGAGATAGACCAGCGGCTGGCCGGCGAGGCGCCGCTGCAGGATGGGGAAGTCCTGGCGCAGGCGCGCGACATCCAGGGCGGGCGTAACGGCTCGCAGGGAGAGCAATTCGTTGGCCGTATTCAGCATGCCATGGCCCCGAGTTTTTCCTGCAGCAAGGCGTCCAGCCGTTCCTGCAGCACCGGCAGGCGAACCCGGTCGATCATTTCCCGGGCGAAGGCGCGGCTCAGCAGGCTGCGGGCGCTCGCCAGCCCGATGCCGCGCGAGCGCAGGTAGAACAGCTGCTCTTCGTCGAGCTGGCCGACGGTGGCGGCGTGGCTGCATTTGACGTCGTCGGCCCAGATTTCCAGCTGCGGCTTGCTGTCGATTTCGGTATTTTCCGAGAGCAGCAGGTTGCGGTTGGTCTGCGTCGCATCGCTGCGCTGGGCATCGGCATGGACCACGATGCGGCCGTTGAAGACGCCGCGCGCCGCGCCGCTCAGGACGCCCTTGTAGAGTTGCCGGCTGGTGCCGCCGGGTTGGCGGTGATCGACGCAGGTGTGATGATCGAGATGTTGCCGGGCGCTGCCCAGGTAAAGGCCGTCGAGGTCGCAGCTTGCGCCTTCGCCCTGCAGGGCGATCGCGATGTCGACGCGGGCCAGGCGGCTGCCCAGGGCATGCGAGGCCGAGACGAAACGGCTGTTGGCCTGCTGTTGCACATGCAGGCCGGCGATATGACTGGCGGCCGGACTCTCCTGCTGCAGCAGGAGATGCTCGATTTCGGCCGCCGCATCGATGGCTATGCTGGTCTGCGCATTGGTCAGGTAGGCGCTGTCATCGAGGGCGACGTGCTGTTCGATGATGCAGGCCGAACTGCCGGCCGCGGCCAGGATCACACTGCGGTGCTGGATGGCCAGGTTGGCTTCGCTGGCCATGAACAGAAGCTGGATCGGCGCCTCGACCCGGGTTTGCGGCGCCAGGTGGAGGTAGGCGCCATCGCTGGCGAAGGCCAGGTTGAGATCGGCGAAGGCGGACGTGGTGTCGGTGCTGATCAGCGAGCGCTCAAGCTCGTCCGGATGGCCTTCCAGCCAATAGGCCAGCGAACTCAGGGTGGCCCCGGGCGGCAGATGGCCCGGGCTGGACAGCCCGGGTTCGAGCTGACCGTTGACGAAGACCAGCAAATGGGCGCCGGGCAGCGCATGGCTGGCGACCTGGCTGGCCAGTTGATAGGGACAGGGGGCCGGCAGGACGTTGTAGCGACTCTGCTCGATGCCGGCGACGCTGGTGTATTTCCAGTTCTCGTCGCGCAGGGTCGGAAAGCCGCGCCGGGCGAAGCGCTCGATGGCTTCACTCCGCGCCTGTTGCAACCAGGGCAGGTGGTGGCCGGGCAGAATCTCCGAGATGCGCCGATAGGCCCCCAGATAGTTATCGGCTGAATTGGCCTGGCGGGTGTTCATGGCGGCGGTGCGGCCGGATGTCTGGCGGGCGGCTCGCCATAGCCGGTACGCTCCAGTTCGCCGGCCAGTTCGCGGCCACCGCTGCGGGCGATGCGACCGTCGGCCAGGACATGCACGCGATCCGGCACGACATGGTCGAGCAGGCGCTGGTAGTGCGTCACCACAACGATCGCCCGTTCCGGGCTGCGCAGCGCATTGATGCCGCCGGCCACGACTTTCAGCGCATCGATGTCGAGGCCGGAATCGCTTTCATCGAGCAGGGCGAGGCTCGGCGCCAGCACGGACATCTGCAGGATTTCATTGCGCTTCTTCTCGCCGCCGGAAAAGCCGGCATTGACCGGCCGGTAAAGCAGGCTCTCGTCCATGTCGAGCATTTTGAGCTGTTTGCGGATCAGGGCCAGGAAGTCGATGGCATCGAGTTCGGGCTCGTTGCGGTGGCGGCGGATGGCATTGCAGGCGGCCTTGAGGAAATAGACATTGGCGACGCCGGGAATCTCGACCGGATACTGGAAAGCGAGGAAAACACCGCGGCGCGCCCTTTCCTCGGCCGGCATCTCACGCAGGTCGACGCCCTGATAGAGCAGCTGGTCGGCGCTGGTCGTATAGCCCTCGCGGCCGGCCAGCACCTGGACCAGCGTGCTTTTGCCGGAGCCGTTCGGCCCCATGATGGCATGTACTTCGCCGGCCTTGACGCTCAAGTCGATGCCCTTGAGGATCGGCTTGCCATCGATGCTGACCTGCAGGTTGCGGATCTCGAGCATGTTGCCGGTCTCCTCAGCCGATGCTGCCTTCCAGGCTGACACCGAGCAGCTTCTGCGCCTCGACGGCGAATTCCATGGGCAGTTCCTGGAAGACTTCCTTGCAGAAACCGTTGACGATGATCGACACCGCATCTTCCGCCGACAGGCCGCGGCTCTGGCAGTAGAACAGCTGTTCCTCGCCGATGCGCGAGGTGCTGGCCTCGTGCTCGACACGGGCCGAGGGATGCTTGACCTCGATATAGGGGAAGGTGTGGGCGGCGCATTTGTCGCCCAGCAGCAGCGAATCGCACTGACTGTAATTGCGGGCACCGACGGCGCTTTTGGCCATCTTGACCAGGCCGCGGTAGGCATTGTGGCCGTGGCCGGCCGAGATGCCCTTGGAAACGATATTGCTGCGCGTGTTCTTGCCGAGATGGATCATCTTGGTGCCGGTGTCGGCCTGCTGGTAATGATTGGTCAGGGCCACCGAGTGGAACTCGCCCTGGGCGTTGTCGCCGCGCAGGATTACGCTCGGATACTTCCAGGTGATGGCCGAACCGGTCTCGACCTGGGTCCAGGAAATCTTCGAGTTGTCGCCCCGGCACTCACCGCGCTTGGTGACGAAATTGTAGATGCCACCTTTGCCATTCTTGTCGCCGGGGTACCAGTTCTGCACCGTCGCGTAGCGGATCTGGGCGTTTTCCAGGGCAATCAGTTCGACGACGGCGGCATGCAGCTGGTTCTCGTCGCGCATCGGTGCCGTGCAGCCTTCGAGGTAGCTGACGTAGCTGTCGCGCTCGGCAATGATCAGGGTGCGCTCGAACTGGCCGGTGTTGATGGCGTTGATCCGGAAATAGGTCGACAACTCCATCGGACAGCGCACGCCGGGCGGGATGTAGCAGAAGGAACCATCGGAAAAGACCGCCGAGTTCAGGCTGGCGAAATAGTTGTCGGTGTAGGGCACGACCGAGCCGAGATACTGGCGGACCAGATCCGGGTGCTTGTGCACCGCTTCGGAGAAGGAGCAGAAGATGATGCCCAGTTCGCCAAGCTTGTCCTTGAAGGTCGTGGCCACGGAAATGCTGTCGAACACGGCATCGACCGCGACGCCGGACAGGATTTCCCGTTCTTCGAGCGGGACGCCGAGTTTCTCGTAAGTGCGCAGCAATTCCGGATCGACGTCGGCCAGGCTTCGGGGGCCGTCCTGGCGATTTTTGGGGGCAGAGTAATAACTGATCGCCTGGTAATCGATGGGCGGGTGATGAATCGTTGACCAGCCGGGCTCACTCATCGTCAGCCAGTGGCGATAGGCCTTGAGCCGCCATTCGAGCATGAACTCCGGTTCGTCCTTTTTGGCCGAGATGAGACGGATGGTCGACTCGTTGAGACCAGACGGGACGCTGTCCGTTGCCAGCTGCGTTGAAAAACCGTGCTGGTAATCACGGCTGATCAATGCGTCGAGTTTCATGCTTTCGGTGGCCATCGTTCGCCTCCTTCTCAAGAAGAAGACCCGCCGCCAAGGCATTAGTTCCGGGCCGGAAAGCGCCCGGCCGGCCATTGCTCAATGGTCCGCCGGGTCAGGCGGGCAGACAATTTGCCGAGCTCGATGGCGAGCCGGCAATGAATGCGGCAGTGATCGCCGGACCGCGGCCCGGTTGCGGGTCAGATTCCCGGCGTTGTTTCCGGGCCCGGCGCAGCCAGCCGGCGATCCCGGACGACATGCAGGCGCCGCTCGGCCGGCCGGGGCAGGGGCAGGGAGAAAACCCGCCGGTCACGGTCGAGGTGGCGGGGATTCGTCGCTATGGCCAGGGCCCGGACGGTGGCATGCGAGAGCAGGGATGTCACATGTTCGGTCGTCGCCGACATCCTTCGCAGGTGAACGCTCATCAGTATCCGGTTGCGCGACATCTGATAGAGCAGGCAATCCGTGCATTCACTGACGAAGCGGGCCTGGTTCTCCAGCGTCGTGCGCCATAAGCCGCCCAGCTTGACCGGGTCGACCGGTGCCCCGGCGACGACTTCGGAAACGGCTTGCAGGTTGTTGTGAGCGAGATTGATCAGGGGATCAACGATCTTGTTCATGATTGACTCCTTTGGTTCATCGGGCCGGCTGAATCTGCTGGTTTTCATGGCCTTGCCAGCGGCCATGGGCGCTGTGCTACCCGGTACTCAGCTGCCTTGCGGCTGGTCTATCCCGATGGCGCGCAGCAGGCGCCTTTGATCCGTCGGACGGATGGATTCGATGGCGCAATGGATGATCCACGTCGTGTCGCCTGCGTTTTGTTCATCCGGCCGTTGTCGCCGGCAAAGGTGGGCATCCACTTCGATCGGCAAGGACCGGGTTTCGCCATCTGGCACGCTTAGGGAAAGTCTGGCATGGAACAGGTGGCCGACTGCCGGTGCCCGGTTCAGGCGCCCGCCAAAGCCATCCGGCGAAATGTTGATCAGTTCGCCCGTCTCATCAATCTTTTGCCAATCGCTCAACCAGGTGGCCTGGAACGACGATGCGCAAAGTGGAACCCGTTCAGTCCTGCGTCGGCTAATGTTCATGTTGATCCTCCGGTGAATTGCATCCTCTCCCGGCTACGCCTGTCATCCACCTTGATGTGACAGTACCGGGGCGGGAAAATTCACTGGCTGACCGAACTGTTTTCCGCCCTTGCAACACGGCCGAGGTATGCCCCCCGGTAAGAGGTCAGCAAGCGCCGGCTTGCTTCTTCAACCGTCGGTGAAATGGCGACGACGGCGCCCACCCCCTGCAGCAAACCGAGCAGATGGATGCCGTAAAGATCGATTTCCTGAACCTCCGAAAGATCCGCTTCGAGATTCGTGTGGCAGCGCATGGCGTAAATGATGGTTTGCTCGAGCTGCTGACGGAACGCGAAAGTCATCGGGCCTGCAAGTTTCAGTCGGTATGGACTGCTGCCTTCGGCGACTCCGGATTTCATGGCATCCTCCGCTCGGCGCGCCGGGGGTTGAACGAAAACACCTGGCATGATTTGCCCTGCGCCATTGCGGGCTGTCCATGCGGTTTTCCCGGTGCCTTCGGGCGGGTGGCGGCCGGTGAGTGTTTGTGCGGCCCGCTGCCTTCGACCAGTTTGCCGAGCATTTCGGCAAACTGATATTTCGCTTCTTCCGGCGTGATCGCCTCTATGCGACGGGGAACGGGGGCCGGAAGCGCCGACTGCCCGTCGTTTTTGTTCGCATGGAAAAACAGGTCGCGGTATTCCGTGGCCAGGGCAATCGAGTGGGCGCGCCGGATGCTTGGCGCATCAAGTTCACTGACGCCGAATTTCTCGCCGAACACCGCCATGATCTTCTTCTCGATCAGCTGCACCTCCAGCATCAGGTGGCGCAAAGGTCGTGAAATTTCGCCAAGATAGGCGGCTGCCCCCTCATGCAGCAGGGCGGCCAGACGGTGCTGTGCCGGCACCAGCTGAGCGACCAGCATGCTGTGTTGGGCGATTGAATAGAAGTGGCGGGTCTGGCCGTTGAAACAGCATTGGTAGGCCAATCCGTGCGCAATGTCCTCGATTTCGATCTGGGCCGCATCGGGGGCCAGCAGATGAAGCTCTTTGCCGCTCCGTGTCGAAATGACCAGATCCTTGAAGGGGGTGGAATCCGACAACAACATGCGAATCTCCTTTGGTGCGAAAGTGAAAATTCGTCCTCCGACCGGTTGCCAGGCCGGAGGATGTACTCCGTGTTGTATTTTTTGTTGCCCCGTTGGGGTTGGGGTGTGCTGTGTCGGGAGCTCTCTGGCGCCCGGTCGGCTGTCTTACGCAGCCAGACGACGCTTCGGGCTGCGGCTGGGCTCGCTCTGGCCGTCCGCCCCGATTTTGGCAAACTGTTCGTGCACGGCTTCGGCCAGTGCCTTCTGCGATTCGGTGCCATGCTTTTGCAGCAGGCGCATGCTTTCCATCTGGTAATCCGTGCTGGCCAGCAGTGTGTCGCGGGTCATCTCGAGGGTGTTGTGCATCAGGCTCTGCCAGGCATCCTGCGGGTTTTCCGCTTTCTGGGCAGCGGCCATGCCTGACAGGGTAGCTTTCAGTTGCTGGCTGCTCCGGGTAACGAAGGCCTGGGTGCTGTCAATTTGCCAGGAGATCAGTTCTTCGGAGCCGGCGAGCAAGCTGCTGCCAAGACTGCGCAAGAAATTGAACTGGCTGGAAACCGGGTCGAATTGCAGGTTCATGTCGCCTCACTGTTGGTGTTTGTATGATTTGAACGCTCAAAGCCGATCAGCAAATTGATTGGCATGAGCGTTGATCATCACCTTTTCCCGGCGCAGGAAATATCAGCTGACCCCGTGTGTCATGTAGGGGGCTCCTGATATTGTGTAGGGGTTGCCCGACAATGGCGAGGTGGCTATTGCCCGAGCTTGTTGTTCAGGACGTATCGGGTGATCTCGCTATTGTTTGCCAGCCCGAGTTTTTCCAGGACACGGGCCCGATAGGTACTGACGGTCTTCGGGCTGAGAAACAGGCATTCGGCAATTTCGGTCAGTGGGACGCCCCGGCTCAACATGCGCATGACTTCCAGTTCGCGCGCCGACAGGGTGTCATGCGGCATTTTTCTGGCTTGGCTCACGGAGCCATTCAGCAGCTTGTCGGCCAGCATCGGGCTCAAGTAACGCTCGCCCGAACTGGCGCGGCGGATGGCCGCGAGAATTTCCTCCGGCGCACTATCCTTCGGCAGGTAGCCGCCGGCGCCGGCTTCCAGGGCGGCCATCGCGTAGTCGTCCTCGGCATACATGCTGAAGACCAGGATGGGCAGCTTGGGCTTGTGGCGTTTGAGAAGTTTGAGAACCTCGATGCCGTTCATGTCCGGCAAGCCGATATCCAGCAATACCAGGTCCCACTGACCCGCGCGAGCCATTGCCAAGCCCTCGGCGCCGTTATGAGCCTGCCCGCCGAGTTCGAATCCGCCGACATTGCCGAGAAACTGCTTCAGGCCGCCGCCGACGATGGCGTGGTCGTCCACCAAAAGTATTCGGGTCATGATGCGCTGCTTTCTATCGGGTCGGTCGGCCTTGGGTCGTCAATGCTGTTCGGCAGGTATTGGTCGTCTTCGTGGGCGGTTCGGGGCGACGAAGGTCTTCTCCGGTCCGACACCAGTCCGAGTGGCGCCACGATGCTGGCCGAGGTGCCCATCCCCGGCGTACTCTCGATGAGCAGCCTGCCGCCGACCATGGCCAGCCGTTGTTCGATGCTGGCCAGCCCCGAGCCGGCATGTTGGGCGTTCTGGTCGAAGCCGGCGCCGTTGTCAGTCAGCTTGATGTGCAGGGTTTCATCTGGGCCGTGTTCCAGGGTCAGCACCGCCTGGTTGGTGCCGGCATATTTGACGACATTCATCAGGAGTTCCCGAACCACCTTGAAGCAGAGCAGGCGGATTGTCATGCTGGCCGGTTCGGTATCCGGTGTGCTGCTCATCGTCACTTCGAGTCCGTGATTGGCCTGCACCCAGCGACACAGCGACTCGAGGCCCGGCACCAGCCCGCGCTCCCTGACGAGTGGCGGATTGAGTTCGACGCTGAGCGAGCGGGCGGTCTGGATGACCTTGGAGATGTGCTCATAGGCCTTGCTCGTCGCGCGCAGCAGATCTTCCTGCGTCGTCCGTTCGTTGAGCCCGCTCAGGCTCATGCGGGCAGCCACGAGCAGCGGCTGTACATGGTCGTGCAGCAGTTCGTAGAGCCGGTCCCGCTCGCGCTGCTCGGCCAGCGTCAGTTCCCCCGACAGTTCGTGCAGATGGATGGCTTGCTCCTCGGCAATCGCCGCAATCCGGTTGTTGGCTTCCTTGAGCTGATTCTTGATCAGCTGGCGCCGGGTGATGTCCTGGGTGATGCCAAAACCACCGATCAGCTTGCCCTGCGCATCGAATTCAAGTTCGGCCTTTTCGCTGACCCACTTGACCTTTCCATCGACCAGCAGGCGATGTTCGATCGAGTAGTTCCGGCCGGCCAGGGCGCCCTGCCACATCTGGTCGACATACTCCCGGTCACCGGGGTGTACCCGGGACAGGAAGGTTTCGTAGCTCAGCGGCGTACCTTCGGGGAGGCCGAAAATGCGGTAGTTTTCGGCCGACCAGGTCAGCTCGTTGCGGCGCACGTCGAGGCGCCAGCTGCCGATATTGCCGACCGCCTGGGCGCGCACCAGGTCGTCTTCGCTGGCCCGCAGGGCCATCTCGGTGAGCACGTGATGGCTGATGTTCTCGCCCGAAATGATGATGCCGCCGACCTCGCCGGTTTCGTCCGACCAGGGGTGTACGGCCCAGCGTATCCATTGGCGGGAACCGTCCGCCCTGATCCAGATATCCCGCTCCTTGCTGCTGGTGATCCCGGCCAGGCCAGCGCGGTGCGCCTGCTTCCAGGCTTCGGAAATATCCGTGTGGACCTGGTAGTGATTGAGACCGGTCAGGTCATCCAACTGTTGACCATACTCGTTTAGCCAGCGCCGGCTGGTGGCGAGGTAATTCATCTCGCGATCGAACATGGCAATACTGACCGGCGCCTGTTCGATCAGGGTCGCCAGCTGTCTGCGGCTCCTGGTCAGCGCCTGTTCGGCACAAAGCCGTTCGCTGATGTCACGCAGGATGATGGTATGGATCGGTTCTTCGGCGATGACACAGGCCGAGATCGAGGCTTCGAATGGGAATTCGCTGCCATCGCGGCGGAGGCCCAGCAAGGCATCCTGGGAAGTGATTTTCCGGTTGATATGGCCGTTCTGGCCAAAACTGCGGAAATGTTCGGCATGCCTCTGGCGAAAGCGTTCCGGCATCAGGCGCTCGATCGACTGGCCGATGATTTCGTTTGCCGGATAGCCGAATATCAGTTCGGCGGCCGGGTTGAACAGCAGAATCTGCTGCCGGGCATCCACTGAAATGATGGCATCCATTGCCGAGTTGATGATGCTCGATAGCTTGGCGGCGCTTTCGGCCGAAACGTTTTCGAGACGCCGCCGTTCGGCGATTTCTTTGAGCAGCAGTCGTTTCTGCTCGTCGGTCCGGCGCTGAAAGATGTGCATGATCCACAGAATCAGCCCGCCGAAAACGATGAAAGTCGCCGAACCGACCAGGACCGGCGGGTGCAGTTTGAATGTCCAGTAAGGCGGGAAAAGGACATAGGTGGCCAGCCCGGCTGCCACAACGGTGTACGCCAGTCCCGGCCCGAGGCCGCAGAGCAGCATGGTGATCACGATGCCGGGGTAGAACGTCAGGTAGGGCAGGTCCTGTTCCGCTGGCAGAACAGCCAGACGAATGCCCAGCATGAGCAGCATGATCACTGCGGCAAGCAGGTATCTCAAGTATCCAGGGGATTTCAGAAAGAAGTGAGCCGGGTTGTCCACGGTGCGATCTTGAGTGACGCGATGATTGGAAACATCGGAGCTGCCAGATTCCGATCGGGCAAAGGTTCTGTTACCAGAGGCCGGAAAAGCATATCAGAAATGGACTACCGGCTGCATCAGGGTTCCCTGACAGAGCCGGGGGCTGCCGGCCGTTGAAAATCAGGGCTGTTGCAGCTTGTGCACCGATAGATCGAGCGCTTCGTCGAGATAGGCCTGATAAAAATCCGGCAGGCGCAGGCCGGCGATGGCGGGGGCCAGTTGCCGGCCATCCGGGCCATAGAAGGCGACGACGGGGACCAGTTTGATTTTCTCACTGGCCGCGAAGGCGGCGTGGCTGGTCCTGGTGCCCTGAAAGTCGATCAGCGGCGCCTTGCTGTCCTGGTTGATCTGGCGTACCAGCCGCCGCTTGCCGTCGGCGCTCAGCGGCAACAGGTAATCGCGCCTGACGGTGCTGCAATATTGGCAATCCTGCCGGCTGAACAGGAGGATCAGCGGGCCGCCCAGGCGTCTGGCCTGTTCGGCTTCGCTGCGTAAATCGAGCGCTGCCGGCAGTTCGCTGGCATGGGCGGCGGGCAGGGCGAGACAGAGCAGCAGAAGCCAGGCGTGATGGTTGCCGAACCGCCGGAAAAGCCCCGCCATTTCAGTTTTCAAATTTGTAGTAATGCTTGTTCAGCCAGGCGGCCACGCTGTTTTCCTCTTCCGGAAACCAGCCGGCGCTGACGCTGGCGTTGCAGGCAGCGACCCGTTGCTGCAATTCCAGCTTGGTCGACAGCTGGCGCCCGTCGCGCGTGTACATCAGGCTGCCATCCTTGCCATACATCCGGCTATGGCAACTCGTGCAGGCTTTTTCATGAAGCTCGGCGGCGGCTTTCAGATCAACCTTGCCCCAGGGCTCTTCGTCAGCCTGGGCGGGCAGGGTCAAGAGGGCGAGTACGGCGACAATCGAAGCGGCAATCAGTGGGCGCATGGCAACTCCTTCGGGATTTTTCAGAAGCCGGCCGCTTCGGCTTCCAGGTAGGCCAGGCTGACATATTTGCCGATATTGCTTTCGAAGCCCTTGGTGTCGCGGGCCCGGCCGGCGACGCGCGGATCCTTGAGCACTTCGGCCTTGGCCTGTTCAAGCCCGAGCCCGTCCCTGACCGCCTGTTCGCAGGGCCGGTAGATGCCCTCGAACAATTCGCGATTCCATTGCAGCACCTCGCCACCCGGCTCGCCGTGACCGGGCAGCCAGATCCGGCAGCCGGTTTTTTCGAGGGCCTCGTAGGCCTTCAGGGTGCCGACATAGGAGCCGTCGTCCATGTTGGCGATGCGCCGGTCCATGGCAACGTCGCCGATCAGCATCACGCCGTCCTCGACCACTTCGACACACAGGTCAAAGGGCGTATGCACCGTGCCGAAATGATGCAGGCGCAGGGTGACGTCGCCGAATTTCAGTTCGGCGCCGGCTTCCAGTGGCCGGTCGGGCGGCACGACGCGGGTGCCGAGGGTGGCCTGGTTGGTCCATTGCTCCATCAGGGTGCGCCACATGTTGCCCTGAACGCCTTGTATCGCCTTGATCGTGCCGGGGTGGGCATAGAGCGGCAGCGCGTTGCCGTAAGCCTCGACATAGGCATGATTGCCCAGCCAGTGGTCGCCATGGTAGTGCGTGTTGATGATGGCAATGACCGGCTTGCCGAGCGTTTTTCGAAGCTGGCGGATGGCCATTTCGCCAATCTGTACCGAGGCGCCGGAGTCGACGACAATGATGCCCTGGCGGCTGTTCACGAAGGTGATGTTGCACATCATTCCCTGGTTTTCCGGTGTCGGGAAACCGTCCGGCGAGAAGATCATCCAGACATGTTTTGAGACCTGGCGCAGCGGATGATCCTTGACGGTCGGGCCGCGGACAAAATCATCGACTTCCCTGGCCAGGGCGTTGAGTGTTTGCCAGGGCGCCAACTCAAGGGCGCTCAGCGCGGAGAAGGCGGTGGCATTGTGCAGGAAACGGCGACGGTTCATGAGCTTCTCCAGGGCTGGTCGGTATGGCAATCTTCGCCTTGTCACCCAGGGCATTCAAGGCCGGGTCGAATTTAGGCGTATCGTTGAAAGCTGAGTGTAAGCGAATTATTATTTAATAATTAACGAATATTACTAAAGGGGAGACGCCATTGATATCCAGAAAATTCCTGTTGCTCGCCGTCGGCATGCTTGCCGCATTCTCGAGCCCGGCGCTGCGCGCTGACCCGATTGCCGATCTGGCGCGGGCCGAAGAAATCGTTTCCGGTCGCTGCTTCATCTGTCATGGCATGGAGGGCGAATCGGCCAGTCCGGTTTTCCCGCGGCTGGCCGGCCAGCACTCGGAATACATCGCCAAGCAACTGGCTGATTTCAAGGCCGGCCGCCGCAAGAGCGACACCATGCTGCCCCAGACCGAGGAGCTGACGCCGGCCGAAATGAAGGCGCTCGGCAAGTTTTTCGAACAGAAACTGCCGGTCGCTCGCAGCGTGCGCGATGCCGAGTTGCTGGCCGTCGGCCGCTTCATCTTCAATCGCGGCAACCAGTATTCCGGTCTGCCGGCCTGCTTGAGCTGTCATGGCGAAAAGGGCCACGGCACGCCGCAACTGCCGCGGCTGGCCGGGCAGCACCCGCTGTATATCGCCGACCAGCTGAAACAGTTCAACAAGCGCGAACGGACCAACGACAACGCGGTGATGCATACCGTCGCCTCGCGTCTTTCCGAACTGGAAATGCACGCTGTCGCCGAATACATCGCGACGCTCGACTGAGTTTTTCCCGGCAGCACAGACAAAAGGCCGCAATTGCGGCCTTTTGTCATGTACCGGCAAAAAACTCAGGCCAGCATGTCGGCCCAGATGTTCTTCGCCCAGCCCAGCGCGACCTTGCCTTCGAGTTCGTTGCGCGCGGCCGAGACGCCACCGGCGCCCTTGACCGGCTGAACGAGCTTGGTGGCCGCATCGTATTGGTGCACCGAAGAGACATGGATGACGTTCTTGGCATCGACGAAGCTGTAGCAGGTGTTCATCACCACCGGGGCCGGATTCGGCTCCTGGCCGGCCAGCAGGTTGAGGATGGCGGCCGCGGCGAGCTTGCCGTGCTGATTGGCCATATGGCCCGACTTCGGCATGGTCGGCGCCGGGAAGACAGCGTCGCCGAGCACGTGGATGCCCGGCGTGCTGGTCGACTCCATGCTCAGCCAGTTCACGTCCACCCAGCGGTTGTTGATCAGCTTGATGCCCGAGGCGGCGGCAATGTTGCCAGCCCGGTGCGGCGGGATGACGTTGAGCACATCGGCCTTGAACTTGTCGAATTCGAGGATTGCGGTGTTGCTGGCGACGTCGACATCCTTGATCTCGCTGTTGTTGCGGTACTCGATGATGCCGCCGTAGAGATCCTTCCAGGCCTTGGTGAACAGCCCCTTCTTGGACATCACGTCTTCATTGGCGTCGAGGATGACGACCTTGGATTTCGGCTTGCTTTCCTTGAAGTAATTGGCCACTAGGCAGGCACGCTCGTAGGGGCCGGGCGGGCAGCGGTAGGGCGCCTTGGGGATGGCAATGGCGTAGACCCCGCCATCCTTCATGCTTTCCAGTTGCTTGCGCAGCGCGACGGTCTGCGGCCCGGCTTTCCAGGCATGCAGGATCTTGCTCTGGGCCTCGGCGCTCTTCAGGCCGGGAATTTCGTCCCACATGAAATCGACGCCCGGCGACAGCACCAGCCGGTCGTAGCTCATGCTGCCACCGGCCTTCAGGGTAATGTTTTTCTTCGCGCCATCGACCGCGACGACTTCATCCTGAACAACGCGGACGCCCCATTTGCTCTTCAGGTTGTCGTAGCTGACCGTGATGTCTTCCATGGTCTTCTGGCCGCCAATGACCAGATTGGACATCGGGCAGGAAATGAAGGTCGGGTTGCGTTCGATCAGCGTCACCTGGACGCCGCCTTCGCTCCACATGCGCAGGTATTTGGCGATGGTCGCGCCGCCGTAGCCGCCGCCAACGACGACAACATGGCCGCTGCCCTTGCCGACCCCGGCACAGCCGTAGAGGGAGGCCATGGCCGCGCCGGCCGTGCCGATTTTCAGGAAATCGCGTCTTTTCATGAGCATCATGCTGGTGTCCCCTTATTTTTGTCCGGCGAAGTAGCCGGCGATCAGGTCAAGCTGCGCATCGGTATAGCCCTTGGCGATCTGATGCATGATCGAAGCGGGCTTGTCGCCGCTCTTGAAGTCGGCCAGTTTTTGCAGGATCTTGGCTTTTTCCATGCCGGCCAGGGCATCCATGCCCGAACTCTTGACGGCGTTGCCGTTGGTGCCGTGGCAGTTGGCACAGGTGGCGGCCAGGTTGCGGCCAAGGTGCGGGTCGGCGGCCTGTGCGTTGCTCGCGGCAAGCAGACACAGTGCCGCGATGGCGGGTAGCAGCTTCATTGGGACATCTCCTTTGAGTGATGTTGATGTTGTCTAGCCAGGTATTCGTACTTTTATTGGCCCCGGCGCAGGACAAAGCCTATAGAGCTTTGCCGAAAAAAGCATGCTGCGCCGCATCAATATTAGCAGTTGACTATATAAGGATGCGGTTATACATTCGTTTGAAAACGGTTGCAAATAACGACATGGACGAAACAGGTCATGCACTCAATCAGAGACAAATTCAAAGCGCGAAAAATGGCGGATCGTCGATCGATCCGCATGGCTGCCCGATCTTTTCCTCCCCGGGCGCGGGGGATCTCATTGTTTGTCGAGTCCTTGAAAAGACAGGTCTGATCCGGACCTGGGCCGGCGGCTGCCTGCTGTTCAGTCAGGTGGCGCCAGCCGGCAGGCAGCACGGCAGGAACAGCATGTCGGCAAGACATGGCATCAACTGAAAATCAATAATCTGGAGGGGACATAGTTCTATGGTGGATATCGTCAAACAGCCGGGGCGTCTGCGTCCCGCGCCGGAAAACTTCCTGTCGGAAGATCAGGTCAAGGCCGTTGGCAGCGGCCGCCGCGATTTTTTGCGCAAAAGCTTCCTGGCCGCCGGTGCCGCGCTGGCGGCGCCGCTGGCGGCCCGCGCGGCCGAAGGTGATTCGAACATTCTGCAGAACCCGGCGTGGACGACCTCGCTCGGCCTGCCGGTGGCGACCAACGCCTACGGCATGCCGTCGAAGTACGAAAGCCAGTTGCTGCGCCGCGAATCGCCCGGCCTGGCCCGTGTCGGCGGCGCTTCGGTATCGTTTGCGCCGCTGCAAGGGCTGTTCGGCATCATTACGCCGTCCGGCCTGCATTTCGAGCGCCATCACCAGGGTTGGCACGACATCGATCCGTCCAAGCATCGGCTCATGGTCAATGGCTCGGATGCCTCGCTGATCAAGAAAGCCAAGGTCTATACGCTCGATGAGTTGATGCGCCTGCCCTCGGCCTCGCGCATCCACTTCATCGAGTGCGGCGCCAATACCGGCCTCGAATGGGGCAATGTCGCAGTGCCCACCGTGCAATACACGCACGGCATGCTGTCCTGCTCGGAATTCACCGGCGTGCCGCTCAAGCATCTGCTCGACGACTGCGGCGTCGATTACAAGAAGGCCCGCTACGTGCTGGCCGAAGGGGCCGACGGCTCGTCGATGACGCGGACCATTCCGATGGAAATGGTCGAGTCCGGTGAAGTCCTGGTTGCCTACGGCCAGAACGGCGAAATGCTGCGGCCCGAAAACGGCTACCCGCTGCGTCTTGTCGTGCCCGGTGTGCAGGGCGTTTCCTGGGTAAAGTGGTTGCGCCGCATCGAAGTCGGCGACATGCCCTATGCCAGCAAGGACGAAGCGGTGCACTACATCGACCTGCTGCCGAATGGTCTGCATCGCCAGTACAGCTCGGTGCAGGAAGCCAAGTCGGTGATCACTACGCCGTCCGGCGGCCAGACCCTGCTCGATCAGGGTTTTTACAACGTCTCCGGCCTGGCCTGGTCGGGGCGTGGTCGCATCAAGCAGGTCGATGTCTCCTTCGATGGTGGCATCAACTGGCAGACCGCCCGTCTCGAAGGGCCGGTGCAGAACAAGGCGCTGACCCGCTTCAATACCAACTGGGTGTGGGACGGCCAGCCGGCCATCCTGCAGTCGCGGGCCATCGACGAAACCGGCTACGTGCAGCCGAGCTACGGCCAGTTGCGGGCCGTGCGCGGCACCAAGTCGATCTATCACAACAATGCCATCCAGTCCTGGAAAGTGGCCGCGAGCGGGGAGGTCAGCAATGTCCAGGTTCTGTAAATCTGTCCTCGTTCTGGCCCTGGCCGGGGTCTCGGTGGCCAGCTTCGCTTTCGACAACTATGTCGGCGTTGGCCGTCCGGCGACGCCGGCCGAGGTCAAGGCCTGGGATATCGATGTCCGTCCGGATTTCAAGGGGCTGCCCAAGGGCTCGGGTTCGGTGGACAAGGGGCAGGAGCTGTTCGAGGAAAAGTGCGCCTCCTGTCACGGTACTTTCGGCGAGTCGAACGAGGTATTCACCCCGCTGGTCGGCGGCACGAGCAAGGACGACATGAAGACCGGCCGGGTCAAGGGCCTGTCTTCCGGCGAGTTGCCGCAGCGCACGACCTTTACCAAGGTGGCAACGATTTCGACGGTGTTCGATTACATCCAGCGCGCCATGCCCTGGACGGCGCCCAAATCCTTGAAGCCGGACGATGTTTACGCCATTCTGGCCTACCTGCTCAATCTTTCCGAGATGGTGCCGGGCGATTTCGTGCTCTCCGACCAGAACATCGGTGACGTCCAGAAACTGTTGCCCAACCGCAACGGCATGACGACGGATCACGGCATGTGGCCGGGAGCGGCGGCGAAGAAGGGCGGCATTGGCAACGGCGGCAAGCCGGATACCAGCAACAAGGCCTGCATGAAAAACTGCAAGAGCGAAGTGCTGGTCGGTTCGACCTTGCCGGAATACGCCCGGACGGCGCACGGTGAGCTGGCCGAGCAGAATCGCAGTTTCGGGCCGGTGCGCGGCACCCGGACGCTCGGGCCGGAGGCAGCCAAGAAGGCGGCCGAGGCGGGGACGCTGGACCTGGCGACGAAAAGCGGTTGCATGGCCTGCCACGGCGTCAAGAGCAAGATCGTCGGGCCGGGCTACAACGAAGTCCACACCCGCTACAAGGACCAGACCGATGCCGAAGATCGGCTGTTTGCCAAGGTCAAGGCCGGTGGGCAGGGCGTCTGGGGTTCGATCCCGATGCCGCCGAACGGGCATTTGAAGGACGAGGATTTGCGGACATTGGTCAAGTGGATTCTGTCCGGCGCGAAATAAGCTGGTATTTCAATTTCTGAGAGGAGAAGTAATGAACAATCAACGTCGCAATGTACTGAAGGCCGGTTCGGGCGCTGCCCTGATGGCCGTTCTCGCCGCTGCCGGCATCATCACGCCGGGCATGGCACTGGCTGACTGGAACAAGGCCGCCTTTGACGCCAAGAGCATGGCCGACACGCTGAAGGCGCTGGGCGCCGGTACGCCGGCCGACAGCAAGGATGTCCAGGTGACCGGTCCGGATATCGCCGAAAACGGTGCCGTCGTGCCGGTCGGCGTGGCTTCCACGCTGCCCAACGTGACCATGGTCGCCATCCTGATCGAAAAGAACCCGAATGCGCTGGCCGCTTCCTTCGTACTGCCGGAAGGCACCGAAGCCAATGTCCAGACCCGCGTCAAGATGGGCCAGACCTCGAACATCTATGCGCTGGTCAAGTCGGACGGCAAGTTCTTCATGGCGACCAAGGAAATCAAGGTCACCCTGGGCGGCTGCGGCGGCTAACTAGTTGTTAGTAGGTAGTAGTTAGTTATTAGCAACGACTCGCTACCGACTCCCGACTAGCAACTAACAACTGAATTTAGGAGCATCAAATGGGTAATCCGATGAAAATCCGCGCCGCCAACAAGGACGGCGTTACTGAAGTCAAGGTGCTGGTCAGCCACGAAATGGAAACCGGCCAGCGCAAGGACTCGGCCGGCGCCATTGTGCCGGCCTGGTTCATTACCGAACTGACAGCCAAGCACAACGACAAGCTCGTGCTGAGCAGCGAGTTCGGCCCGTCCGTCTCGAAGAACCCCTACCTGGCCTTCAAGTTCAAGGGCGGCGCCAAGGGCGACAAGATCGTTGTCAGCTGGAAGGACAACAAGGGCGATACGCGCAGCGACGAAGCTGTGATCGGCTGAGTAGCCACGAATGGCAGCCAGACGGCGCAGACCGTAGCTGCCGGATTTTTTCCCCGAGGAGATGAAATGATCCGACGTTTGACAGGAACGCTGGTTGCTGCGGCTGTGATCGCGGCCATGGCTGGCCAGGTATCAGCTCAGGACAAGGTCGCCGACGAACTGGCGAAGTATCGCGAGGCGCTGGCCGATGGCAATCCGGCCGATCTTTTCGAGCTCAAGGGCGAAGCCCTGTGGGCCGAGAAACGCGGTCCGAAAAATGTCTCGCTGGAACAGTGCGACATGGGCCTCGGGCCGGGCAAGCTCGATGGCGCCTACGCCCAGTTGCCGAAGTACTTCAAGGATACTGGCAAGGTGATGGATGTCGAATCCCGCCTGGTGCATTGCATGGTCAGCCTGCAGGGCTTTACGCCCGAACAGGTGACGAAGCAGTGGTATTCAAAGCCGGGCAAGGATGCGGATATCGAGGCGCTGGTCACCTACATCGGCGCCAAGTCGAATGGCAAGCCGATCAACGTGCCGGCGACCCATCCGGAAGAAGCGAAGATGGCCAGGATGGGCGAGTACATTTTCTACCGTCGCTCCGGGCCGCAGGATTTTTCCTGCGCCATTTGCCACGGCCAGGAGGGCAAGCGTATCCGCCTGCAGGAGCTGGGCAACCTGACGACCAGGGACGGCGCCGGCACGGCGATGAAAACCTGGCCGTCCTATCGCGTCTCGCAGGGCACGGTGTGGACCATGCAGCGTCGCCTGATCGACTGCATGCGTCAGGCGCGCTGGCCGGAGCCCGAGTATCTGGCTGACTCGGTGATTGCGCTGGAAACCTATTTGCTGAAAACCGCGACCGGCACCGTCATGGAAACGCCGGGCATCAAGCGCTGAAAGGGATGACCATGAAACGCAAATTTGCCCTTTTTGGCCTGCTCGCCGTCCTGGCCGTTCCGGCGCTGGCCGGGAAAGCGGTTGAAGCCCCCGGTGGCAAGGATGCCGCGGCCGCCGAACAGATGTTCCGCGCCTCCTTCAAGGCCGAGAATCCGAAGTACTGGATGTCGCGCCTGGAGCAGGACGAAACGATGAAAACCTGCGGCCAGTACCGCGACAACCCGCCGCGCAAAATCGGTGAGAAGCTGGAAAAGCTGAACGTGGCGACCATCCGCTACCCGGTCGACGGCAAGCTGATCGGCGACTGGAAGGAAGGCGAAAAGCTTGCGGCAGTCGGCACGGGCGGCCACATCGGCTTCATTCAGCCGGATCCGGCCGGCAAGCTGCGCGGTGGCAACTGCTACGCCTGCCACCAGTTGGCCAAGAAGGAACTGGCCTACGGCACGATCGGCCCGACCCTGCAGAATTTCGGACGGATACGCGGCCGTTCCGAAGAAAACATCAAGTACGTCTACGACAAGATCTACAACTCGAATGCGTTCACGGCCTGTACCAACATGCCGCGCTTCGGCCTGCACAACTGGCTGACGCCGGAACAGATCACCCACATCGTCGCCTTCCTGATCGACCCGGAATCGCCAGTCAATAAAGACTAGTTGCTAGTTATTAGTCGGTAGTTGTTAGCAAACAGCAACTACCGACTTTCAGCTAATAACTAAGGACTAACAACTACGGACTAAAAAACATGAGTATGAATCGTCGCGAGTTTTTGCAGGTTATGGCGGTTGCTACGGCCGGTGGCATGGCGCTGCACAGCGATTTTGCGCGGGCCGAAAAGGGGGCTGCCAAACTCTATGACCTGCCGAAATTCGGCAACGTCAGCCTGCTGCACATCACCGACTGCCACGCCCAGTTGCTGCCCATCTATTTTCGCGAACCGAACGTCAATCTCGGCTTCGGCGATCAGTTCGGCAAGGTGCCGCACCTGGTCGGCGCCAACTTGCTCAAACACTTCGGTTTCAAACCGAACAGCCTCGAGGCCCATGCCTACAGCTACCTCGATTTCGAGAAGGCGGCGCAAACCTACGGCAAGGTCGGCGGCTTTGCTCACCTGGCGACGCTGGTCAAGCGCATGAAAGCCAATCGCCCCGGCGCGCTGCTGCTCGACGGCGGCGATACCTGGCAGGGTTCCGGCACGGCTTTGTGGAGCAATGCGCAGGACATGGTCGATGCCTGCAAGGCGCTCGGCGTCAATGTCATGACCCTGCACTGGGAATCGACCTACGGCGAGGCCCGGGTCAAGGAAATCGAGGAAAAGGATTTCGCCGGTCAGATCGATATCGTCGCCCAGAACGTCAAGACCAACGATTTCGGCGACCCGGTGTTCAAGCCTTTCGTGATGAAAAAAATGAATGGCGTGCCGGTCGCCATCATCGGCCAGGCCTTCCCCTATACGCCGATTGCCAACCCGCGCTGGCAGACGCCGAACTGGAGCTTCGGCATCCAGGAAGACAACATGCAGAAGACCGTCGACGAAGCCCGTGCGGCTGGTGCGCAGGTGGTCGTCGTGCTGTCGCACAACGGCATGGACGTCGATCTCAAGATGGCCTCGCGCGTCAAGGGCATCGATGCCATTCTCGGCGGTCATACCCACGACGGCATGCCTGCGCCGGTGACGGTCAGGAATGCCGGCGGCCAGACCCTGGTGACCAATGCCGGTTCGAACGGCAAATACCTCGGCGTGCTCGATTTTGACGTGAAGAACGGCAAGATCGCCGATTTCCGCTACAAGCTGCTGCCGATCTTCGCCAACCTGCTGCCGGCCGACAAGGACATGCAGGCCCTGATCGACAAGGCGCGCGCCCCGTATCTGTCCAAGCTCAACGAAAAGCTGGCGGTCACCGAGGGCCTGCTCTACCGGCGCGGCAACTTCAACGGCACCTTCGACCAGGTCATCCTCGACGCGCTGATGAAAGTAAAAGACGCCGAGATCGCCTTCTCGCCCGGTTTCCGCTGGGGTACCTCGTTGCTGCCCGGGCAGCCCATCCTCATGGAACACGTGCTCGACCAGACGGCGATCACCTACCCGTGGACCACCGTCACCAACATGAGCGGCGAGATGATCAAGACGGTGCTCGAAGACGTCTGCGACAACCTCTTCAACCCCGACCCCTACTACCAGCAGGGCGGCGACATGGTGCGCGTCGGCGGTCTGCAATACACCTGCGATCCGACCGGCAAGATGGGCAGCCGCATCCAGAATCTGATGCTCAAGGGCCAGCTGATCGATCCGGCCAAAACCTACAAGGTGGCCGGCTGGGCACCGGTTTCGGAGGAAGCGAAGAATTCCGGTGAACCGATCTGGGATGTCGTGGCAAAATATCTACGCGACATCAAGACCGTCAAACCGGTCAATCTCAACCTGCCGACGCTGAAAGGCGCGGCCAATAATCCGGGGATGGCATGATGAATAAACCTTTTTCGTTGAAAAAATGGCTGGCCGTCGGCCTGCTGGCGGTCAGTTCGCTGAGTTTTGCCGCCGACTGGGCGCCGGGCAGCACCGATTGGGACAAGCTGCCGGAAGCCAAGCGCAGCAAGCTGGCGCTCTACCTGACGCCGCAACAGGCCTACGACATGAAGAAGAAGGACCCGAAAGGCGTCGCCTTGTTCGACATCCGGACCCGTGCCGAAGCCATGTATGTCGGCTGGCCGGGCGATGCCGACGCACTGGTGCCCTACGTCGAACACGCTGAAATCATGAGCGATTGGGACGACAAGCGGACCATGTACAAGGTCGAACCGAATGTCGATTTCGTGCCGGAAATGGAACGTCGGCTGAAGGACATGGGCCTCGGCAAGGACGCCACCATCATCCTGATCTGCCGTTCCGGCGATCGCAGTTCCAAGGCTCAGGATCGTCTGCAGATGTCGGGGTACAACAAGGTGTATAGCATCGCCGAAGGTTTTGAAGGCGATACCGCCAAGGAAGGTCCGAAAACCGGGCAACGCGCCGTGAATGGCTGGAAGAACGCCAACCTGCCCTGGACCTACAAACTGGACAAGGCAAAAATGTATTTCCCGCGTTGAGCGGGCCGTTTTCAGATTGAATCCCCGCTGCGGCGGGGATTTTTTTGCGCCCGATTTTGCGCAGTCGGGCCGGCGACCGGCGACGGCTGGTCTCCTGCATTCGGCGGCCGCCGGCCTTGTGGCTGCATTCATCTGCGCATCATCTGCGTGTAATGTCGGTCGTCTAGGCTGTTCATCGCGCAGCGCAGCATGGCGCAACCCTGGCGGCATGCGGACGGAACCGGGCGTGCCCCAGCGTAATGGCAAATCCCCAATCAATCAGGAGCCCCAACATGCACAAGAAAACACTCGTCGTACTGCTTAATGCCGCACTGATCGCCATGGCTGCGCCGGCCATGGCCGAGCAGGGGCCGAGCACCACGGTCGCCCCGTATGTCCAGGCGCTGGTCCCCGGCGTTGAAATCACCTCGCTTCTGACTGTCGGCGAAAAAGTCGGCGATTACCGCCTGGTCGGCCTGCTCGACGGTCTGGGCGCCTATGACAACGAGGACGGCACGTTCACCGTCTTGATGAACCATGAAATCGCCGACCCCGCTGGCATCGTCCGCGCCCATGGCGGCAAGGGCGCCTTCGTTTCCGAATGGGTGATCAACAAGAAGACCCTGCAGGTCAAATCCGGCAGCGATCTCATCAAGCGGGTGTTCCGGCAGGCGGCGGACGGTAGCTGGGTCGCCGTGCCGGCGACTGGCGTGCCCGGCCAGACCACCTCCTTCTCGCGCTTCTGCTCGGCCGATCTGGCCGACCCGCGGGCTTTCTTCGACAAGGCCACGCGCAAGGGCACCAAGCAGCGCATTTTCCTCAATGGCGAAGAATCGGCGCCGACCTATCAGCGCGGAGTTGCGCATGTGGCGACCGGGCCGGACAAGGGCAGCAGCTATGTGCTGCCATGGACGGAAACCGCCAATGGCGCCTGGGAAAACCTGCTGGCCAACCCGCATGCCGGTGACCGGACCGTGGTGATCGGCACGGCCGATGGTGGCACCAACGGCATTTACGTCTATGTCGGCGAAAAGAAGCGGGCTGGCAATGATGTCGAGAAAGCCGGCCTCATCGGCGGCACGCTCTATCGCGTCGCCGTGGCCGGCAACCTGGCCGAATCCCGCGCGGCCGATGCCGGTCTCGGCCTGATCGTCAATGATCGCGGCAACCATGAGGGAAGCTTCTTCCTGATTGCCGGTGCCGATGCGACCAATGCCGGCAGCACCCGCTTTCTCCGTCCGGAAGACGGGGCCTGGGACGTCAAGAACCGCAACCGCTTCTACTTCGTGACCACCGACCAGATGGACGCCGCCAAGGATGGCAACCTGAATGCCGACATCGCGACCGCTCAGGTCGGCCGTAGCCGCCTGTGGGCGCTGAACTTCATCGACTCATCGCGCCCGGAACTCGGCGGCCGGATCGAAATGCTGCTCGACGGCACCGATGCCCGAGGCGACTACCAGATGTTCGACAATATGACGGTCAACAACGACGGCACCCTGAGCCTGCAGGAAGACGTCGGCAACAACCGGCATAACGGCAAACTCTGGTTGTTCGACCCGAAGAGCGGCAGTCTGACCAAGATTGCCGGATTCGACCCGGCCCTGTTCGGCGACCTCAACCAGGCCGGCGCCTATACCAAGGACGAAGAAACCTCGGGCGTCATCGACATCAGCGAAATCCTCGATCGGGAACACGACGACCGGGTGTATAGCCTGTTCGTCGCCCAGAACCATGCCAAGTACAACGGCAGCGTTCCCGGCTTCCCGCTCGATGCCGAACTGGTCGAAGGCGGCCAGCTCCTGCTGATGTCCCGTCCGGCGCCGGAGCATGACGATGGTCATGAGCACCATCATGAACGTGAGCCGCGCAAGTAACAGCCGGACTTAGGCCGCTGGCGACGCGCGACGGCATCATGCCGTCGCGCGTTTTGTTTTGGCCAAGCCACAGCTGCGGGCCGGAAAGCCTGACTCAGGCTGGCGAGCGGCCGGTTTGCGGCAGGAATTTCATTGTCAGGCGGATTGCCCGTTGGGGTTTTCGCCGCACATGAACTAGCATCAAATCTGGCGACTGATCGAGAATCCATGTGCCATGAGCTTTGCCATCCCCTTGCGCGGCCCGCTTCTCGTGTTGATGATTATCCTGGCCGGCTGCGCCACGCCGCCGCCTGTCTCCGAGCTTGCCCCGCCGCCGGTGCAGATAGCGGAGAGTACCTGGCAGCAGGTGGACACTGACATCGTTGCCGAATCCCTGGCGGCGACCGGGCCGGCGAGTCGTTTTGCGCGCGACCAGATGGAGCACTGGCGCCTGCTGGTGACGCAAAGAGCCGAGGCGGATTTCATTCCGTGGTACTCGAGTTACCTGACCCAGCAATGGCTGACTGCCAAGGTCGCCTGGTACACCATGAATGCCGATCAGGGCGAGCCGCCGGTCAGCCGGCTGGCCGCCTATCTGCAGGAGCAATACTTTGCCCGCGTGCTTGGCCCGGTGGCCACGGAGGTCGATCCCGCCGCAATCACGGCACAGGCGACCAAACACTACGTTTTGCGTCTCGCCGGGCAACTGCAGGCAATCCCCGGACCTTACGGCATTCCCGTGGCGCAGTTCGAGCAGCGGCTCAAAGCCATCCCGGTCATTGCGCTGGCCCCGCCGGCGCCCCATGACGCGTCCCTTTATCAGTTGGTCCAGGCCGATCCGCTCGATAGCCTGCCGGCCTACGCGGCCTTGCTTCGCCAGATCCGCGAAGCCGGGGGCTATGCCGATGCCGGTTTGTCGAAGACGAGAATTTCGCCGGTCGCCCGCCGGGTCAGCGAGGAATTGCTCAACAGGCTGGCCATCACCGGCGGGACGAGCGCCGTCACGACCTTGATCGGCGGGGTCGCCGGCACGGTGATTTCGATTGGTGCGGCCGGTGTTGGCGTCATGCTGCATGAGGCAAAACGCGGCGGAATCGAGGCGCAGCTCAGGGAAACCCTGAACGCTTCGATGGAAGATATGTGGCAGATCCTGATGGAAGACTCGCGGACCGGGGTGACGGCCGGCATCTATTACCTGTCCGACCGGATCGGAAAAAGTCTGCCGCAGACTTTTACGCAGCCGGTCAGGTTTGAAGATATGCCGCAGGAAATTCCCTTGCCGGAGCTGCCGCCCGTTCAGGGCGAAATCGGCGAGGCAGCGCTGCCGGAGGCTCCTGAAAGTCAGGACCGCCAGGCGCCGATGGCTTTCTAGCCTTGCCCCTTGATCACTGATCCGACCTCGCCGTGCAGGTTCGAGACGAGCGCCTTGCGGTATTCGCCGACGTAGTATTCCACGGCCTTTTCCTGATCCTCGGGCGTGCCGTTGTGGGACAGGAAATTGAAGGCGTTGTAGCGCCCGGCGGCGAACAGGATGGCGGCGCTGACTTCGCCGTCCTTGCCCGCTTCGGCCAGGCGGTTGGCCAGATGAATGAACTCATCGACCAGCTTGAGGAATTCCGGGGGATAGGCCATGGCTGTTTTTCCTTTTTGGGGGCGTGCCGGGTTTCAGGGTTGGGTAGCCGAAAAATTGGCGTTGGCGCGACTCGTCGAGATGTTCACGCTGCCTGGCGGGCGGTCGATCAGGTAGTTGGTCAGGCCGGCGCCCAGCCACATGCTGATCAGCGAAAGCCAGGCCGTCAGGGCGAAGACTGCGGCACCCGAGACGCCTGCCCCGACCGCGCAACCGCCGGCCAGCATGCCGCCGAAACCCATGCACAGGGCACCGGCGATGTAGCGCTGCATGCTGCGGCCATCCGTGAAACCTTCAAGTTTCAGTTCGCGGCCCCACAGGGCGGCGAGGAAGGCGCCGAGGACGACGCCGGGTACCAGCCCAATGTCGAAATCCCAGGGCTGGCCGGGCGCCGACAGCACGAGCATCAGCATGTCGGCCGAGGGGCCGGTGAAGCTCAGGCTCTGCACCGGGATGATCTCGAACGACTGGCTGCCGATCTGGTAGGTGAGCAGCCAGGCCAGCGCGACCATCAGGCCGACACCGCTGCCGCCCAGCCATTCGCGCCGGCTGAGCCGGGCCTGGCGGGCGAGCAGGATGGCGGCGCCCAGGCCGAGCAGGCCGAAGATGGCGCCCGCCGGATGGCCGAGATGAAATTGCGCCAGCAGATCGCGACTGCTGCCGCCATCAATGGTCCACAGGCCGGCCAGCCAGGTGCGGGCGGGTGAAAGCAGGCCGCTCAGCGAGGCCTGCGCGGTCACCGCGAAAATGAGGCCGGCGAGCAGGGCGCGCAGGTTGCCGTTGGCGGCCAGGACCAGCATGCGGCTCGAGCAACCGCGGGCCAGGATCATGCCGATGCCGAACAGCAGCCCGCCGAGCAGGGCGCCGGAAAGGCTGCCGCTGGCGGCCAGCTGACGGGCCTGGCTGACATCGAGCCAGCCGGCGCTGACGAACAGCTGGGTGGCGGCGATGGCGCTCGAAAAGGCAAAAAGCCAGACCGCCAGTTTGGCGGTGCCCTGGCGATTCCAGAATTCAATGACGGCGGAGCGCAGGCAAAAACGCGAGCGCTGGGCGAAGAAGCCGAAACACAGACCGATGAGCAGGCCGCTCAGGGCAATGCTGGTCTTCTCACCGAAAAATTCGAGCAGGCTGCTGGTATCCATCGATTCTGTTTCCATGGGACGGGACGGAATCAGCCGCGGCGACCGGTGCCGGCAATTCTCGTCCGTGAAAAGGCGAGTCTAGCAGCAGTTTCGGGACGAGCCGAGTGCCGCGTCGGCCAGCAATTTTCGGGGAGAACCCGGCGGGCGAATGTATTATTGCCGATGTCATAGGTGTGCCAGCCTTGCCGTGCCATCTCCGAGTTCAACTCTTGCTGTTTCGCCAATCATGAATAACTGGTCTATCCACTTTCACCAACTCAGCGACGATGAACTGATACGCCAGGGCGCATCGGGACGCTTGAGCGAGCTTGCGCAATCGGTTGCCGAGGCCGAATGCCTGGCGCGCGGCCTGGTCTTGCCGGAAATGCCCCCGGCGGCAGATGGAGCCGCTGGCGATTACCGCGGGGATTTGACCAATGTCGCCCGCTTTCTCGAGCCGACGGAAGCGCATCTTCTGAAGTCCTATCTCGAAAGCTGCGCCATTCCGGCATTTGTCGCGGACGCCAATCTGGTCCAGGCAAGCCCGTTTTTTACTGGGGCAAGCGGTACGAGTCTGCGCGTCCCGGCCGAGTTTGTACCTGAAGCGCTCGAACTGATCGCCAAGTTCAACCGGGGTGAGGTTCAGGCAGCAGATGAGCCAGGTAATGATGCAGGCGGCGAACCCGGTCCGCTTGCGGCGCCGGCCGAAGAAGCTCGCCGGAAAACCTGGAAGGTCTATGCCCGGCCAGGCCAGGCCGTTCCCATCGTCGTCAAGGTCGGCTTTTCCTGGGCGGCATTCATTTTTGGGCCGCTGTGGTTCCTCGTCAATTACATGTGGCTGAATTTCGCAATGGTGGCCGCCCTGGTGGTTGGCGGCAATCTCTATTTTCGTCAGCAGGGTCCGGAAACCGGCATGGAGTCACTGCTTTTTGTCGGGATGTGCGTCTTCTACATGGTCTGCTGGATACTCATTGCCAAGTTTGCCAACTCTCTTCTTGCTGGCGAGCTCGAGGACCGGGGTTATCGGCTGCTGGCGACCGTGCAGGCCAAAAATGCGACCTATGCCCGGGAAGAGGCGCTAAAGCTGTCCCGGTCTAACCCGGCTCCTTGATCCCCGCACCAACATCGCCGGCCGGATTGCCCCGGCCGGCGGTCAGGCGGCCGCCTACAGAACGATCTGCGAACCCAGTTCGACCACCCGGTTGGAGGGAATCCGGAAAAAGGCCGTGGCGCTGCCGGCATTGCGGAACATCGCGACGAACAGCAGGCTGCGCCAGTAGGCCATTTCCGAGCCAAGTTTCGGGATCAGGGTTTCGCGGCCGAGGAAGAAGGACGTGTCCATCAGCTCAATGGCCAGCCCGGATTCGGTACACAGCCGGAGCGCGGCCGGGATGTCCGGTTCGTCCTTGAAACCGTACTGGACGACGACCTGCGAGAAATTGCCGGCCAGGCGATGGTGTTCGACACGGTCGATATCCGGCACGAAAGGCACATCGAAGACGCGCACGCTGAGGATGATCACCTGTTCGTGCAAGGTCTTGTAGTGTTTCAGGCTGTGCAGCAGCGCGTGCGGCACCGATTCCGGATCGGGGGTCATGAAGATGGCCGTGCCGGGAACGCGCGCGATGCCGCTGCCGACGATGTCCTCGATGAAGGGCTTGAGCTGCAGCGCATCCTGGGCCAGGCGGCGATGCAGCAGTTCGCGACCGCGTTTCCATGTGGTCAGCAGGACGAAGATGGCCAGCCCGAAGGCGAGCGGGAACCAGCCGCCATCCGGGATCTTGACCGAATTGGCGAGAAAGAAGCCGAGGTCGATGACGATGAAGGGCAGGGCGCCGAGGATGGCGCGCGTCGGGCTCCAGTTCCACAGGCGGACGGCGACGGCGATGGCCAGGATGTTGGTGATCAGCATCGTGCCGGTGACGGCGATGCCGTAGGCGGCGGCCAGTTTCGACGAACTGCCGAAGCCGATGACCAGCGCGATGATGGCGATGAGCAGCAGCCAGTTGAGGGCCGGCAGGTAGATCTGGCCGATTTCCCGGTCCGAGGTGTGCTGCACTTCGAGGCGCGGCGTGTAGCCGAGCTGGATGGCCTGCTGGGTGATCGAGAAGGCACCGGAAATGACGGCCTGCGAGGCGATGACCGTGGCCACCGTAGACAGGATGACCAGCGGATACAGCGCCCAGTCCGGGGCGAGCAGGTAGAAGGGGTTGGCGATGGCGGCCGGGTCGGCGAGCAGCAGTGCGCCCTGGCCGAAATAGTTGATGACCAGGGCCGGCAGCACGTAGCCCAGCCAGGCGTACTGGATCGGCTTGGCGCCGAAATGTCCCATGTCGGCATAGAGCGCCTCGGCGCCGGTAATGCACAGCACGACGGCACCCAGCGCGAAGAAGCCGAGGGTTGAATTGCCGAGCAGGAATTGGAAGCCATAGAGCGGATTGACCGCAGCCAGCACGCCCGGGTGCTGGACGATGCCGCTGATGCCGAAAATGGCCAGCACGGCGAACCAGAGCAGCATGATCGGCCCGAACAGGGCGCCGACACTGGCCGTGCCGCGGCGCTGGAAGAGGAACAGGCCGATCAGGATGGCCAGCGTGATCGGCAGGATGTAGGGCTTGAAGGCCGGGGTGATCAGTTCCAGGCCCTCGACGGCCGAAAGCACCGAAATGGCCGGGGTAATCACGCCGTCGCCGTAGAACAGGGCGGCGCCGAACAGGCCGAGGGCAATCAACAGTTTCTGCTGCCAGGAGTTGGGATTGCCGTTATGCAGGGCGAGCGTCATCAGCGCGATGATGCCGCCTTCCCCCTTGTTGTTGGCGCGCATGATGAAGGCCACGTACTTCAGCGTGACGACGATGAGCAGCGACCAGAGGAACAGCGACAGGATGCCCAGCACGTTGTCGGGCGTGATCGGCACCGGGTGGTGGGCGCCACCGAAAACTTCCTTGATCGAGTAGAGCGGGCTGGTGCCGATATCGCCGTAAACGATGCCGAGGGCGGCCAGGGTCAGGGTCAGCTGACGCTTGTTGTCAGGGGCTTGCATGGACTTTGTGTTCATGGGGAATCCGGGTAATGGCGAGCGGTCAACTGTGGTTTTCAGCTTTAAGGCTGGAAGCGGTAGCCGACGCCGGTTTCGGTCAGGAAATGGCGGGGCTGGGTTGGATCGATTTCGAGTTTCTGGCGCAGGTGGCCGACATAGACGCGCAGGTAATGGCTGCTTTCGATATAGGACGGGCCCCAGATCTCGCGCAGCAGGTTGCGCTGCGTCAGCACTTTGCCGGGATGGCCGAGCAGGGTGGCGAGCAGGCGGTATTCGATGGGCGTCAGGTGGACTTCCTGGCCGGCCCGGCTGACGACGTGGCGCGACAGGTCGACCCTGATCTCGCCGAATTCGATGAGCGGCGTTGCCTCTTCGCCGCTGCGCGCCCGTCGGCGCAGCAGGGCGCGGACCCGGGCACGCAGTTCGCCGACGCTGAACGGCTTGGTCAGGTAGTCGTCGGCCCCGGCATCGAGGGCGTCGATCTTGTCGTTTTCCTGGGCGCGGGCCGACAGAATCAGCACCGGCACATCGGACCAGCCGCGCAGGTCGCGGATCAGGTCGATGCCGTTGCCATCGGGTAGCCCGAGGTCGAGGATGAGCAGGTCCGGCTTGCCCAGGCCGGCCTGGATCAGGCCATCGGCCACGGTTTCGGCCTCGCTGACCGAACAGCCTTCTTCCTCGACGGCGAGGCGGACGAAGCGGCGGATCGGCTTTTCATCCTCAATGAGCAGTACCCGGGGGGCGGGCGCATTCATGCGCTTTCCTCCTCGATGAGCGGCGGCACCCCGCAGGGCAGTGAGAAGCGGATACAGGCCCCGCCATCGTCGGCATTGTCGGCCGCGATCGTGCCGCCATGCGCTTCGATAATCGCGCGGCAGATGGCCAGACCGAGGCCGGTTCCGGGTTTGCAGGCGGTCGCCTGGCCGCGCACGAACATGTCGAACAGCGCGGCCCGGTCGCCGTCGGGGAAACCCGGGCCATGGTCGACCACGCGGATTTCGACGCAATCGTCCAGCTGAGCGGCTTGAATTTCGATGGGCGTCGCCGTCGGGGCGTATTTGGCGGCATTTTCCAGCAGGTTGCAGAAGACGCGCTCGATCAGCACGGCGTCGAATTCGAGCAGCGGCAGGTCGCCGGGCAGCGCGACGCGGACCGGATGTGTATCGAGCGCGCTGCCGAGCAGCTTGATACTGGCGCCGATGACTTCCTCGAGCGGCTGCCATTCGCGGCGCAGCGTGACCTGGCCGGCATTCAGGCGGGCCATGTCGAGCAGGTTGCCGACCAGGCCGGCCAGGCGGGCCGCCTGTTCGTGCATGGCCTGGGCCGTTTCCAGCGCGGCATCGGGCAGCGACGGCTTGATCAGTGACAGCGAGTCGGCCAGCCCGACCAGCGCCGTCAGTGGCGTCCGCAAGTCGTGCGAAAGGGCTGACAGGATGGAACTGCGCAGGCGTTCCGAGAGCATGTTCAGTTGCGTCGCCTGCGCCACTTCGACGTAATGCAGGCGCTCGATGGCGATGGCGATCAGCGAGGCCAGGGCTTCGAGCAGGGCCTGGTGTTCGGGCAGCACTTCCGGGGCAGTGGCCGGGAAGGCCACGGCAAGGACGCCGCGGATGCGCATCGAGGCGCGCAGTGGCAGGTAGAGCGAGGCATAGCCGGCGCTGGAAAATTCATTGTTGCGCACCGTTTCGCCGCCCTGCATGGCGATGGCCGCCAGATGCGGCTCAATCCGGAAAGCCGGCTTTTCCTGGCTGCCCGGTTGCTGCTCGGCCGGCAGCAGGATCGCCGACTCGGCGGTGAACTGCTGCTGGATGAATTGGCGGGCGATCGCCAACACCTGCTCCAGGGCCAGTGTGCCGGCCAGCTGGCGGGCGACTTCGTAGAGGGCGCGGGTCTGCTGTTCGCGGACCTGCGCTTCCTGCGCCCGCTGTTTCAGGCCGGCCGCCAGCTGGCCGGTGATCAGTGCGGTGGCGAGCATGACGGCGAAAGTCACCAGGTACTGAATATTGCTGACGGCCAGTGAAAAGCGCGGCGGGACGAAGAAGATGTCGAAGAGCAGCACGCTCAAAACGGCCGCCAGCACGGCGGCGCTGCGGCCCAGGCTGACGGCGATGAGCAATACCGTAAGCAGGAAGAGCATGACGATATTGGCCAGATCGAGATAGCCGAGCAGCGGGGTGGCCAGCAGGGTGGTCATGGCGCAGGCGAGCCCGGTCAGCAGCGTGCGTTGCCAGGTGCTGAAACGCTCCGGTGGGGGAGCAGAGAGGGGGGCGGCTTCGGGCATGATCGGCATCCTGCGTCCAGGTCTTTCCAGCCGGGGGCTGGGTCTGAAGATGCCGTTGATTCTGGCTGTTCGGGCGTAAAAAAGTCGTAAATTTTTACCCTGGCAGCTTCGCCGAAGCTTAGTACTCCTGCAGCATGGTCAGTTCGGTATCGGCGTTGCGCAGGCGGATGGCCAGTGTGCGGGCAATGGCGGTAATCAGGTTGAAGGCCAGTTTCTTGTGCTCTTCGGCCAGCGCGTTGAACTGCTCGCGCGACAGCACATAGACCTCGGTATCGGTCAGGGCGATGGCATCGTTGCCGCGCGGTCGGTTGTCGAGGAAGGCCAGGCCGCCGAAGAAGTCGCCGCGGCCGAAACTGGCGATGTGGCGGGTCCTGCCGCCGCCTAGCGGGGCAAAGATGCGCACCGTGCCATGCCTGATCCAGAAAATTTCATCGCCCGGCGCGCCCAGCGCATAGATGGTCTCGGCGGCCTTGTAGCTGCGCAACTCCATGCGGGCTTCCAGGTCCTGCATGGTTTCGTCCTTGTGCAGCTTGAACAGGTCCATTTCGTGCAGTTGGATCGGCTTGTCTTCTTCTGCCGTGGTTTTGCGCTCGCCGAGGATGCGGTTCTCGACCCACTCGATGGCGCTGTCCAGTTCGGGAAAGACCCGGACAACGCTTTCGTCGCTGGTCACGACGCCGGTCTGCTCAAGGAATTCCCGCAGGTTGCGGCCATTCGGCAACTTTTCGCGGACGCCGGAGAGCACCAGCATGGCGCCGCGTTCCTGCAGCGCATCGCGGACATTGTTCAGCAGGTGGGCGGCCGTCACGTCGACCGAGAGCACGCGCTTCAAGTCGAGGATGATGTAGCTGCGTTTGCCGAGTTCGGGTTCTATTTCGCCGTAGAGCTGCTGCGTGGTACCGAAGAAGAGACTGCCCTGCAGTTCGAAAATGACCGCCTGGTCGCCTTTTTGCTCGATGATGCGCATCTCGGCTTCGGGGCGGTACCAGGTCGAGGACATCTGGTTGGCATAGACCTTGTGGCGGACGACCGAGCCGCCGATCTGTTCGCGCAGGAAAAGAATGATGGCCATGGCCACGCCGACTGCCGAGGCGGCGATCAGGCCGATGGTCAGGGCGACGACAACGACGGCCAGCACGACGCCGAAATCAAAGACGGTGGCGCGCGACTCGATGAAGCGCAGCGGCTCGCGGTCGAGCATGCGGATGCCGATGACGATCAGGATGCCGGCCAGGGAAGCGACCGGAATCCAGGCCATGAAGGAGCCGAGGATCAGCGCGGTCACCAGCGACAGCACCCCTTCAAGCACCCCGGACATGCGCGTCTTGGCGCCGCTATTGAGGTTGACCAGGGTGGCGCCCATGGTGCCGGCGCCGGGAATGCCGCCGATCGACGAGGAGGCGATGTTGGCGATGCCCTGGGCGACCAGTTCGCGGTTCGATTCGTGCTGGGTGCGCGTCAACTGGTCGATGACGACGCAGGTTTTCAGGGTGTCGATCGAGAGCAGGGCAGCCAGCGTCAGGGCAGTGCCGATCAGGGCGGCGATCTGGCTCAGGCGCAGGTCGCCGATTTCATACCAGCGCCCGGTGATCGAGGCCAGGTAGCCTTCCTTGGCGGCGCCCAGGGCGCCGATGACGAGCGGGTTGTTGGCCGTTTCCCAGAGGCTCGGGTCCTGCACCGCCAGACCGAAGTAGGTGAGCAGACCGGCCAGGATGCCAAGGATGGTGCCCGGCACCTTGTTTGTCACTTTCGGCGCCAGGATGGCCACGACGACGGTTGCCCCGCCGATCGCCAGGCCGCGCCAGTCCCAGCCCCACGGCGAAAGCAGAACTTCCCACCAGCGGCTGCCGGCCGCGGCACCGACAAATTTGGGAATCTGGCTGCCGATGATGATCAGCCCGACGCCGGACAGGTAGCCGCTGACCACCGGATAGGGGATGTACTTGATCAGCCGGCCGACGCCGATGAAACCGAGCAGCAATTGCACGATGCCGGCCAGGATGCCGAGCAGGATGAGCAGCAGGACGATGGTAGAGGGAGTGACGCCCTGGTGGGTCAATTCGATGGCAAAGGCTGAGAGCACGGCGGCAGCCGGCGCGCAGGGCGCGCTGATCAGGCGGTCGGTGCCGCCCAGGGTCGAGGCGACGAGGCCGATCACGGTCGCCCCGATGATGCCGGCCAGGGCGCCGAGTGCGGCGTAACTCGGGGCAATGGCCGAATAGATGGTGACGCCAAAGGCGATCGAGGCGGGCAGCGCGACCAGCATGGCAGCCAGCGCCCCCCAGAAGTCGCCGGGTACCTGCTTGCGACCGAGCAGCGGCTGCGGACCGGCGGAGGAAGAAGTTTGCGTCACGATGCCACCTGTTTTGATCATTGTTTGCGGGGCGCGCGCTGTCATGGGCGCAGTTCAGGGGGAAATCTTAAACCCTTTGTCGGGGGCGGGGGCAGACCTTCAGCGATGGCCACCCGTCGCAACAGCGCTGGTGTTGACCTGGCTCAATGGAAAATGCCGGTTATTCCCCGCATTCTCGCTTCTGGTGGCCAATTGCGGGTAGTGAATATCCGCGGTGGCTATTAGAATCAGAACTGGATGAAACATGGAGC
Organism: Azonexus sp.; assembly: GCA_049294655.1. Classification (GTDB taxonomy): domain Bacteria; phylum Pseudomonadota; class Gammaproteobacteria; order Burkholderiales; family Rhodocyclaceae; genus Azonexus. The sequence goes on along the minus strand of JBAQDI010000009.1, from coordinate 51,604 downwards.
GAATGGTCAGTCATGAAAAATCGACTGTACAGGTTTGCCGGTCTGGTCTGGCTCGGTCTGGCCGCAATGCCGGGATTGACCGGGAGCAATGTGGCGGGTGCGGCCGAAGCCGTACCCCTGGTCATTGCCCATGTCGCGCCGACGACGGGGCGTTTCGCCCTGCATGCCGAGGCCGACCGGCGCGGCAGTGAAATGGCGATCGACGAGTTCAATGCCCGCGGCGGCGTGCTCGGTCGGGAAATCGTCCTGGTCTCGCGCGACCCAAGCCTCGACCCGGCCCAGGCGGCGCGCGTTGCCGAGGAGCTCGTCAAGCAGACCAAAGTCGGCTTCATGGTCGGGGCCATCAGTTCCGGCGTCGCCGCCAGCATGTCAGCCGTTTGCCAGAAATACGGGGTAATTTTCATCAATACCAATTCTTCGGCACCCTCCGAGTCGGTTGAAAATGCCCACCGCACGAAATTTGTCTTCGACGCCCACGGCGCCAATTTCTATCGCGCCCTGGTCAAATATGCGCTGGCGAACCGCCAGTCGAAGCGTGTCCTGCTACTCACCGAAGACAATGCCTGGGGGCACGGCAATGCCGCCGCGACCCGGCAATACATTGCCGAGTCCGGCGGCAAGGTGGTGGGCGAGGTGATAGCGCCCGAGGCCTTGCCCGATCCGCTCGGCATCCTGAAGCGTGTTGCCGAGATCCCGGCTGACGTGGTGGTGACCAGCATCAGCGGCGACAACCAGATCAAGCTGTTCGCCCAGATCGATCCGCAATTGCTCGAACGCCAGTCCTGGGTGGTCGGTGAGGTCGATTGGGAAGAGCTCTATCCGGCGCCGGGGACGCCCCGTCCGCTGTTCGGGACGACCTGGGCGTGGAATCTCAAGACCCCGGGAACGGCCGATTTTGTCGCCCGTTACCGCAAGCGCTACGGCCATACCCGGCTCGATTATCCCGGTGATGTGACCCATGCCGCCTATCTGGCGACCCGCGCCCTGTTGCTCGCCGTCCAACGGGCAGGCACGACCGACAACCATGCCGTGATCGGGCAACTCGAACAATATCGGCGCACGGCCAGCGCCGGCATGCAAAACGCCGATGCCTACATGGACCCGGTCAGCCATCATGTTCAGCAGAGCGTCTACATTGCCCGCTGGAATCCGCGCGCGGCGCGGCCCGAACTGGGCATGGAAATCCTCGGTCACATTGCGCCTGAACCGTCGCGCTTCGAGCTTGAAAGGACGACGAGCCTGGAGCCCTTGGCCAACACGCCGCGCTACACGCCATGAAAGCTGCCCGCTTTGGTCTGATCGCCCGTATTGCGCTGCTGGTCGTCGCGGTCGAGGTCGCTGCCTTCGGCGCGCTCGGCGGTTTCTATATCGATCGGTTCAGCAGTGCGGCCGACGAGCACCTGCGCTCGCGCCTGCTCCTGCTTGGCCGGATGATCGCCAACGACGAGTTGCCGGTGACCTCGCTGTCGCGCCAGTCGCTGCTCGGCGAACTGCTCGCCGCGCCCTGCCAGCAGGCGCTGGCCATCGGCGGCAACGGCCGCGTCATCGTGTCCAGCCATCCGGGTTATCTCGGGCGCGGCGTCCAGGGTCTGCCGGGCATCGATCCGCGCTGGCTGGCCGAAGATGCGCCCGAACAGCAATTGGTCGCGGCTGGCGACACCCTGACCGGTGTCATGCGGATTCGCGGCCAGGCGAGCGGGGCACAAATTTTTACCATCGTCGTGACGGTGAGTACCGCCGAGATCAATGCGCAGAAGCGCTCGATCGCCCGCGGCGGGCTTGCCGGTTCGGCCCTGTTTGTCCTGCTCAGCTCGCTGGCCATCATCCTGATCGCCCAGCGCCTGATTACCCGGCGGGTCAGGTCATCGCTCGCCATTCTCAAGGAAGTTGAAGGCGGGGCTCTCGCCGCCCGCATTCCCGTTGCCTCGAACGACGAACTGGGCCAGTTGCAGCACGGCATCAACTCGATGACCGAAAAGGTCGGCGCGCTGATCGAGCAGCACCGGCGCAGCGCGGAGGAGGTGCGTAACGCCAGCCGATTGCTCGATTCGATCGTCGAGAACATCCCGAACATGATTTTCCTGAAGCGTGCCGACGATCTGCGCTTCGTGCTCTTCAACAAGGCCGGCGAGCAATTGCTCGGCTTCAGGCGGCAGGACCTGCTGGGCAGGAATGACCATGACCTTTTCCCTAGGGTACAGGCCGATGCCTTCATGGCGGGCGATCGCGAGGTGTTGGCCTCGCCGTCGGTGGTCGATATCCCGGAGGAGGTCATCACGACGCAGCAGGGCAGCCAGCGCATTCTGCATACCAAGAAGCTGGCCTTGCGCGACAGTCTTGGGCAAGCCGAATTCCTGCTCGGTATTTCCGAGGATATTACTGATGCCCGCCGCGATGCCGATGAACTGGCGCGCTATCGGGCCCATCTCGAGCAACTGGTCGAGGAACGCACCGCCGAGCTGTCGCGGGCCAAGGAGGCGGCGGAAGCGACCAATGTGGCAAAGAGTGCCTTCCTCGCCAACATGTCGCATGAAATCCGCACGCCGCTCAATGCGATTACCGGCATGGCCCACATGATCCGGCGCGGCGGGCTGTTGCCCCGGCAGACCGAGCAGCTCGACAAGCTCGAGGGAGCCAGCGTTCACCTGCTGAACATCATCAACGCCATTCTCGAAATATCGAAAATCGAGGCCGGCAAGCTCGAGATCGAGGAAAACCCGATCAAGGTCGAGGCCATTCTCGGCAACGTCGTTTCCATGGTGCATGACCAGGTGCAGGCCAAACACCTGAGCCTGAGCACCGAGACCCGGTCGCTGCCGAAGAATCTGCTGGGCGATTCGACCCGCCTGCAACAGGCCTTGCTGAACTACGCCGTGAACGCCGTCAAATTTACCGAAAACGGCAGCATCTGCCTGCGCGTCGCCCTGCTTGAAGAGGATGCCGAGACGGCCCTGCTGCGTTTCGAGGTCAGCGACACCGGCATCGGCATCGCTCCGGAAACCCTGCCCCGGCTTTTTTCCGCCTTCGAGCAGGCTGATAACAGTACCACCCGCAAATACGGCGGGACCGGCCTCGGCCTGGCCATCACCCGACGCCTGGCGCGTCTGATGGGCGGTGATGCCGGGGCTGAAAGCTCGCCCGGGGTCGGCAGTACCTTCTGGTTTACGGTCCGCCTGGGCAAGGGGAAAGCCAGTCCGCTGCCGGATTTTGTGGTGCCCGAAGGGGTCGAGCGGCGCCTCAAGAAAGATTTCGCCGGAACCCGGGTTCTGTTGGCCGAGGATGAGCCGATCAACCGGGAAATCACCCAGGAGATACTCTACGATATCGACTGGCGGGTCGATTGTGCCGAAGACGGCGTCGAGGCGGTGAAAATGGCCGAGACGCACGATTACGACCTGATCCTGATGGACATGCAGATGCCCAACATGGACGGGCTCGATGCGACGCGACGCATCCGCCTGCTCCCGAAATACTCGGCTGTTCCGATCCTGGCGATGACCGCCAATGCCTTTGTCGAAGACCGGATGAAGTGTGTCGATGCCGGCATGAACGACTTCATCAGCAAGCCGGTGAGTCCGGAACATCTTTACGCGGTGCTGTTCAAATGGATCAGCCGGGCCGATGCGGCGTCCCCGGTGGCGGACGAGCGCGCCTGAAAATTTTGGCGGAAGGTGCAAAAAAGCCGCAGACAGTGCTGCGGCTTTTGGTTTGGCTGGGGGGCGCTTCAGTCGCCGCCCGGCGCCATGTGCGCCTGCAGGTAATTGGGCAGGGTCACGTCGCTGATCAGGGTTTGCTGGGTTTCCAGCCAGTCGATGGCGGCCTCGCAATGTTCGAGCAGTTCCTCGAGCAGGTCGCGGCTGACGTAGTCCTGCAACGCCTCGCACAGGGCGATGCTGTCGACCAGTAGCGGGCGCTGGATTTCGCGCTCGTACTTGAGGTCGCCGGCCAGACATTCGACGACGTTCTCGCCGATCAGCAACTTGCCGAGATTCTGCAGATTGGGCAGGCCTTCGAGGAAGAGGACGCGCTCGATGACTTCGTCGGCTTCCTTCATGACGCGGATCGACTGCCTGTACTGGTAGTCGTTGAGCTTTTCCAGGCCCCAGTTGCGGAACATCCGGGCGTGCAGGAAATACTGGTTGATCGAGGTCAGCTCGTTTTTCAGGACCTTGTTCAGGGCCTCGATGACTTTCTTGTCGCCTTTCATGTCCGCTCCTTAGGCTGGGGTGCCGGAAGACATCTGGCTTTGCTGGTAATTGGCGAGGCCCACCAGCTCGATCAGACCGATCTGCTTTTCGAGGTAGTAGGCATGGTCCATCTCGGTATCTTCGAGCTGGACGACCAGCATGTCGCGGCTGACGTAATCCTGGGCCTTTTCGCAGGCGGCGATGGCTTTCTTCAGCTCGCCGACCACCTTGTATTCAACGGCGAGATCGGCCTTCAGCATGTCCGGCACATTCTTGCCGATTTTCAGGGCATCGCGCTTGGCCAGGTTGGGCGTGCCTTCGAGGAAGAGGATGCGCTGGATCAGGGCGCGGGCATGCTGGCGCTCATGATCGGATTCGTGCAGGGCCTTCTCGGCCAGTTGGCCAAAACCCATGTCGGCGTACATTTCGCCGTGGATCAGGTATTGATCGATGGCGGTCAGTTCGCCGGCCAGCAAGCCATTGAGGATGTCGATGATTTTCTTGTCGCCCTTCATTTTATTCTCCGGAGTTCGTTGAAAAAACTGGCGGCTGGCTGGCGGACTCGGCTGGCTTGCCTGAAGGCGGAGCTTAGCCCGGCGGCGTTTCTTTTTCCACCCAGATATGGCGTGCGACCACGTGTTCCAGGGCGAGTTCCACTTCGTCGGCGAGAATCACCGTCATCGGTTTTTGTTGCAGTACCCGGATCGGCCGGTTTTCGGCCAGGCCGTAGGCGGTCAGCTGTTCGCGCTGGAGCGGGTCGATTTCGTCGCCCAGTGCCGACAGGCGGACTTCGGTGCCGGGCGTGATGAAGGCGAGGGGCAGGCGGGCTTCGTGTTTGTGCGGCATGGGCTTACCAGACGGCGTGCAGGAGGATGTTGAACAGGCCGCCGACAAAGAAGGCGAAGGGCACGATGACGGCAACCATGCCGAGGGCAACTTTCGCTCCCTGTTCCTTGACCATCATCATCAGGCTGGCAAAGCAGGGGATGAACAGGGTGATGGTGATCATGCCGACCACGGCCTGGATCGGCGACAGGCTGTGCGCCATGGCGAACAGCCCGGTGGCGCCGAAGTCGCGGCGCAGGAAACCCATTACGAAGGCAGCCGAGGCTTCCTTGGGCAGGCCGAGCCAGCCGGAAACCAGCGGCTCGCCGGCTTCGATGATGGCCGGCAGGGCGCCGCTCTTGTCGAGCGAATACATGATGAAGGTGCCGAGCAGGAACAGCGGGATGACTTCGAGCAGATACCACTTCAGGCGGCCGCCGGTCTTTTTCAGCACATTGCCGAGGATCGGCAGGCGCATCGGTGGCAGTTCGGTGACCAGCGGAATGCGCCGGCCGGGAATCAGCTTGGCAGCGAGGAAGCCGGAAAGCAGCAGGATGGCGACCATGGCCAGGGCCCAGACGAGCACGGCGGTAAACGACACGCCGCCGAGCATGCCGAGCACGACGCCAAGCTGGGCTGAGCAGGGAATGGCCAGAGCGAGCAGGAAAATGGTGATCAGCCGTTCGCGCGGGCTGTGCAGGATGCGCGTCGTCAGCGTCGCCATGGTGACGCAGCCGAGGCCGAGCACCATCGGTAGCACGGCGCGGCCGTTGAGGCCGATCAGCGAGAACAGCCGGTTGGCGATCACCGTCAGGCGCGGCAGGTAGCCGGAATCCTCGAGCACGCCGAAGGCGAAGAAGAAGGTCATGACGATGGGCAGGATGAGCGCCAGCGCGTAGGTCATGCCCATGGTCCACAAGCCGTACTGGCCGACCAGCAGTTCGGACAGCCAGGGCTGCGTGATCACAGAGTTGACGAAACCGGTGAAGGCCGGGTTGAGGATGTCCTGGAACAGGTCCTTTTCGAGCAGGCCGACCAGCACCGAGGCGCCGAAGACGCCGACGAACTGATAAACGGCGTAGAGCACGCCGAGCAGGATGGGCACGCCCCAGACCGGATGCACGACGTACTGGCCGAGGCGTTGCGAGAGCAGCGGGCTGCTCTTGACGGCGCGCTGGATGACGCTGGCGGCCAGCGCATCGGCCGCTTCGGTGCGCTCGCGGGCGAGCAGGGTCGGCAGGTCGCCGTCGGTGCGTTCGCCGGCGGTACGGCACAGGGTTTCGAGTTCCGGGTAGTGGGCGCCGGCCGCTTCTTTCAGCCAGTCGGCAACGGCGGAATCGCCGCCGAGGAACAGGATGGCCAGCCCGCGGGCAGCGAGTTTCGGGTGCGGCGCCAGGCGCGTGATGGCGCTGGCCATGGTGGCGATCTCGTTTTCGAAATCGGCGTCGTAGCGCAGCAGGGCCTGTGGGGCCCGGGCATTGGCCAGGCTGCCGGTCAGTTCGCCGATGCCTTCGCCACCTGTCGCCACGGTAGCCAGCACCGGGATGCCGAGTTCTTCGGACAGTGCCGCGATATCGACAGTGACGCCGCGCGCTGCCGCTTCGTCGTGCATGTTGAGCGCCAGCACCATGGGCACGCCGAGTTCGGCGAGCAGGGCGGTCAGGGTCAGCGTGCGGCGCAGGTTCTTGGCGTCGCCGACCTGCACCAGGCAACGCGAGTTCTCGTGCAGCAGGGCGGTCATCGTCGCCCGTTCGTCGTCGCTGCGTGAAGGCAGCGCCAGTACGCCCGGCGTGTCGAGCAGCACGGCTTCGCGGTCGAAACGGGTGTTGGCGCGGGTGACTTCGACCGTCGTGCCGGGATAGTTGGAAACGTTGACGTAGGCGCCGGTCAGCCGGTGAAAAAGGACCGATTTCCCGACATTCGGGTGGCCGACGAGGAGGATGGCGTTGGCGGGCGAAAGAGAAGTGTTCACGTTGGCAGGGGCATTCAGGTTGGGGCGTTCGGCCGGGTATTTTCCCGACTGACCGCCACTTTACGCCGGAATGCACAGCAGATGAAGAAAACCGGCGTTTTCCGGCCCGCCGCCTAGTTTTCGCCGCTCTCGGGCCGCAGCTTGCCGCCCGAAGCCATCACCCGGTCGCTGAGCGTCTGCAGCGTGGCCTGCGCCTCGTCGGCGGCCTCCTGCATCTCATCCTGGGTCAGGGGGCGAGATAGCGCCTCCAGTTCGATGCGCTGAATGTTCGGACACTTGCCGACAAGACCTTGCAGAATGCTGTCCACCTTCTTCGCCCCGAGGCCGAACAGCACCTTTTCCAGCACGAACAGCCGGACGACGATGATGTCCTCGGCGTTCTGTGCCGTCGCCTGTACCGCCGCAATTTCCTGGCGCAGATAGCCACGGAACTTGAGCGGCGTCACCTCGCTCGGTACTTGCAGGATGGAAGAACGGTATTGGCCTTGGATCATGATTGTTGGGCAGAAGACTGAAAAACGGCCATTTTAATGGAGCCACGGGCCGCTTCCCGACCATTCGCAGCTGACCGCCCGCAACGTGAGTGTTTCGGTTCGACAAGCTTGAGGATGCAGGAATTTAGCCGGCCTGAGAATGTCTACCAGAGGCAGTAAATTCATGTCCCGGGTTTGTTGATCCTGGACGAGTTCGGTCAATGCTTATGTACTGCGCGAGGTGGATCATGAGTGAAAAACTGCCGCCCCTTGGCATCCAGCGTGTCAAAGTCGTTGCGGTGTCGGTGATGGAGCTTGAGCGCGCCAATCGGTTCTACAAGGAAAAACTCGGCCTCGAGCCGGCCTTCGAGGGGGCCGAGCAAGTCGGCTGGTGGCTCGGTCAAGTCATCCTCATGCTCAAGCCCGGATGGGCGACGCCGACAGATACGCCGAATCCACGCGTGACGCTCGCCACCGACCATGCCCCGGCCACCCAGGAAGCATTGCGGGCGCGCGGCATCACGGTGGCCAACGAAGTCCAGGTCTATGGCGACTTCTACGTTGGCAGCTTTCTGGACAGCGAAGGCAACAAATTCTGGTTTTGCTCACCCGCGAACACTGACGAGGCGCCGCGAATGCTGGGAGTCTGACTTCAGTGGCATGACGTAAGGGTGGCCGCCGAGCAGGTTTGGCCTCAGGCCAGGATACGCCTCAGGGCGCGGATTTTGGTCCATGGCGCGGCCTTGGTCAGATTGATCGCCATCACGCCTCGTTTCGCCGCGGGCCGAGTTCTACGGTTGATAGACGGCCAGCGAGTTACTCAAACGGCTGGCTGAAAGGCCGCCATCTGTTTTTGCAGCTTCGCCGCGTCGCATTCCGGACAGATCGTGCCGCGCCCCTTGCCGCTCAGCATCACCATGGCATGCGTGCGGCACTTCTTGCAGCGGATGCCAAGATGGCTCAGGTCGAGAAAGGGCTTTGTCCAGTCCGAAGTTACGTCAGGCAGTGCGGCGGCCAGCCAGGCGAACTCGCTGACGTCGAAGAAATTGCCCAGTCCGATCCAGCGCAATGCCTTCAGGTTGCCGAGCGGGCGCAAGGAACCATCAGCAACGTGAGTCGCGCCGAGATGCAACCAGCGCAGTCGGGTCAGGGCGGCGAGCGGGGCCAGCGTGGTCAGCATCTGGCGCTTACCCTCGGCGCCGGTGAAGCCGAGGCCTTCGAGCCCTGTCAGGGTGGCGAGCGGCGAGAGGTCCGTGATTGTCTTGAGATTGTCGAGTTCCAGCCAGCGCAGCGAGGACATCTCGCCGAGCACGTCGATGTTCGTCACACCCGGCGAACTGCCGAGATGCAGCGCCTGGAGCCTGCCCAGCGCCGGCAGGGCGGCCAGCGACGTGACGCCGCTCCATTTCACGTAAAGGCCTTCGAGCGACGGCATGCGGCAGGCAGCGTCGAAAAGTTCCTGCGGCGTGCGCGAATGGAACCACAAATAGCGAACGCCATTGAGGCTCGGCAGAAACTCGCACCAGCTCTGCACCAGCGCCTTCTGGGCCTTGGCCGGGAGATTGGTCTGGGTGCAGGCGATGGCCAGGTTTTCGCCGCCCGCATACTCCTCTGGCCGCTGCACGCTGCGGGGCGGAAAATCCTCGTCCGGCCGGTGATACCAGAAGCCGTGCCAGGGCTGCGGCCCAGCCCGCCTTGCCTTCTCCTGCGCGGCAAGCACGGCTTCCTGAAGCTGCTTGCGGAATTCGTCCATCGACAGGTTCATCGGGTTCTCTGGTTTATTGCAGGCTATGGTTCGACGGGTCAATGGCGGGTCAATAGGGGCAGCCCGCTATCATTTAACAGAAATGGCAAGTGTTGAATACTATTGAATATTTGCAGGGAAATTTTTTGTGCAAATAACTAATCGTATTCCATGCTCATCCTGTTGTAGTCAACCCGCATTCTTGAATCAATAGGTGCGTTGCCTTTGCTGGCGCTCACTAACTCAATGTAAGCAAGATAGGTTTTGTAGTTCACTGGTGCCAATTTTGTATGGTCAATTGTGGCACGCTGACCATGAATACCCGTACCGTCAGAAACTTCTGAGCTTCCTGCGTAAACTGATTTGTTATAAGTCCCGGATTGCCAGGCTGCTGATGTTACCAAGTAGCGGCCCGGTTTCAAATTATCGAAACGATAGCGGCCAAATTGATCTGTAGTCGTCTTTAGCACGTAGTATTGCGCATCTACAGACAAAAAGAATTGTTTTGTCTGCGGCTGCTTGTTAAACACACCTCGTGAACCGGTGTACCAGTTTTCCATAATCTTTTGATGCTGCTTGAAAAGCTTGTCAAGCTCTGCAACCTGGGCACTTTCAGGATATAAAAAGACATTCTGGCCCCTAAGTGGTACGTTTTGAATGTTTGGTGATTGCGGCCAGCTATTGTCTTCCCTGCCAGAAACTGTAAGCCTGTGATACAAAACGCCTGAAACACTGTTGTCGCCTTTTGCTAGAGCGGCTTTAGCATCTGAAGCGCTAAACGGCACGTTAATATGCACTTCGATGGGCGTGGTTTTTCGTGCATTGTCGGCTTGTCTTTCGGCTGTTTGCACGCCATTTTCCGCACAACCGGCTAAAGCCAGGCTAATCAATAATAAGGCAGTTTTAATAATGGTTGATTTTGATTTCATCGCGTTATTGTTGCAATAACAGAGGTTGCGTCAGACCAAGTGGTCACCAATCAGAAGAAGAACGTTTCGGCCTGAATTAATAAATAGTGCTCGAGAATGGCGGTGATGTACTCAATTGCCAATGGTCGCCGTATTTAATTCGACCCTGGTCAGCAAATAATAGGGGTCTGAGCCGAAGCAGCTCCCTATTGTTCTCTCTCGTTTACTGGGCTTTTCGCTCCTGTGGGTCCGCGTCAAATCGATACTGAGTTGCTCTGGAGAAGATCCATACTTGGTGCGGGGTGTCCCTCAAAGCCGCGCCGACAGTGCCCCCCCAGTTATCAATATTTGTCCGAATGACGAGCTTCCCTGAGGAATCAGTCTCGACGTCGCCACTGGTAAAGCCAGCAAATCCAAGCACGCTCGCTTTAAGCGGTTCGGCCCAGATTAGGGCGACCCGCCGGTCTACCTGCGTTGACGAGAGGTCGCGTTGCAATTCAGTGCGGATTTGACGGAAGCCGTCTCGCAATTCGTCTTTGAATGATAAAAGCTGGCCTTCTTCCATTGGCCTCTCCAGCACATCAAATCCACGAACCGTCGGCAGTACGTAGTGATAGTCTGCATTCCAAACTCTTCCGTCCTCAAGTGCATGGGACGAAGTCACATACACCCCACCGATGATAGTGATGCTTTTCCGCCCATCATCAGGATACAGAACTACGTAAGGGCGCAGATGGAGTGAATTCCGGTTGTCTTGGATTGGTTTTTCCGACCATGCCTCAGCCGCTTCTTCGATTGCATCGATTTGAAGCAGGCTGGATCCCTTGCTGTTCGCTGCGAGCTCCTTGCTTATTCGCTCAATGTTCGCGACATTTGCCAATACTCCGATGGGGCCGAACAGCAGTCCAACTGCAACGCTTCCTCCTGCAGTTTGCTTAAGGAAAATCGATCGATTTTTAATTTCAATTGCGCTTGGTGAAACCACTGATGGCGGACGCTGCGAACTCAGAGCAGCAGGATATGCTTTCACTGGCTGCGGCACTTCTGCTGGTTTTAGGTTTTGGAGATTCCCGCATGCCGAAACAATTACGGCGAAAATCGGTACAAACGGCGCAAAATTGATTTTCATTCGATTATTATTTCTTTCGGTTTCTGGATATGGGTGCAGAAATGTCCGGGTTTTTACAAAAGACACTGAAGCTAAAAATTGCCCTCGCTATTTGAATGGAATTAAGATTTTCCAGTTCAGGTGCGCTTATCAATAAGAGGTACTGCGGATATCGCAAGGATAATAGGAATCTGGCCCTTATTGTCCATACTGGTAAGCTGATCGAAGGCTGAAGCAGTTCAGCAATCGAAGCAAAATACAGGCTCTTTAATTCCTTTGGGCTGCTTCCTCGGTTTACCTGAAAAACTACGAATTTAAAAGGGTCAGAAAGCGAAATGTCTCTGACCCCTAAGACTAAGATTCATAACTGGATCAGGGATTCCTTAACTCTGGCATGTTGAATAGCACGTCCTGCATTTTCAACAACGCATCCAGGGTGGCTCGTCTTCCAGAGAGTGAGAAGTCCGACTTGAATTCGTTGTATTCCGCCTGTCCTTCACCCCGCACCGACGCCGCCTTGATTGTCTTGCCTGTGGTGTCCACGATGTTGCAGGTCAGATTGACGGTGAATTTTGTCGGCGGCCAAGTGAATGGACTTGGAGAAGACGAATCCGTACTTACCTCTGGTGTGATGATATAGAGAACGCCGTTCTTGCCAATGGCTTCGGTGTCGTTAGGCGTCTTGAGTAGGGTCACACCCTTGAAGACATTGCTCAACATCTTGTAGTAACCGGTTTCTATATCTCTGTACGGGCTATAGGTCACCAAATCCCCGCCACCGCCCGGCGTGGTGACTGCCTTGTCCCGGCTGTCGGCCGCAATGTAATAAGCCACGTGCTTGTCGATGGGCTGCTGGTTGCCGCTCCTTTCGATTTTGGCGATATCGGGACCGATGGTGAGGGGGTGGGCGCAACCGGTGGCAATGGCGGTAAAGGCAAGGTAAAGAATGGCGGAATTAAGTCGCATGATGTTGGCTCTTGGTATTCGATGGAAAGACTGGATTATTTGAGCGCCTGCAGGAATGCCTGATCGGCATAGAGGGTGGCCAGTAGCCGTTGTACAAGGTCGGGATACACCTGTTGCGCCCGGGGAATCGCGATGGCTCCGGCAAAAGATGACTCCCACTGATGTTGCAAGGTCTTGACTTGATCATAGCGGACGGCATCACCCTTCCTGACCACGAAGCGGGCCTGGATAATGCCGGTCGCAATGCTGAACCCGCTGGCATCGATGTCGTTCTTCAGAAGCATGCCGGATATTTCGACATCGGTGCCAGGTGTCAGCTTTCCGGCCAGGCTCAGCTCCTGCTTGACGGCCTCGGCAAGGTAGGCAGCGAAGGAGTTTTCATAGGGCGATACAAGTGAGGACCCGCGTAGCGAAATCGGATTGACGTTGCCACGATCCGGTACCGACTCGAACTTACCAACCTTGGCGCTGAAATCGCCGCCTTCCTTGAGCCGCTGCACGTTTTCGATCGACGCCGTGTAGTTCGGTGCCATCAGGGAACAGCCGCTTATCAAGGACGCACAAAGGGCAATACCAAGCAGCAAAATTGAATGTTTCATTATTTCTCCCGGGTAATTGAAGTCTTATGGAATAAAAGCGGCGAAATGATAGCCGAAATGGGTGCAGGGCCTCCAATCTACCGAGCAAAGAAAAGGGTTGGCGCAATCAAAGGAGTCAATTAGATTCACCCACAACCACCACCAGCTCCCGCGTCATCGCCACATACAACAACCGCGCCTCTTCATCCTTCCGTCCTTCATCCACCGAGCGGCCCGCCCCCGGAATCGTCACCAGCGGAAACTCCAGCCCTTTGCAGCTATGCATGGTCAAAAACTTCATGGTGTCTTCCTTCTTCGCGAAGGTAATGTCGTCCTGATAGGTCACCGGGATCCCGGCTTTTCTTAGCGCGACGAGCACCGGTTTGCCGATGCTGTAGTCGCGATAGATGACGGCCATGTCGCTCCACGGGGTACCGGTTTTGTGGGCTTCCTTGAGGTGTTTTACGATGTAGTCGGCTTCTTCCCGGATGCTCGGTAGCTTGATGAGCAGCGGTTTGGGGCCGTGGCGGCCGGCGCTGGGTTTGGGCAGTTCGCTGGCGATGCCGCCGGCCAGCTGAAGCACTTCCTGGGTGTTGCGGTAGTTGATCTCGAGGATGGTGGTGCGGCCCTGGGCCTGGATGCCGAGTTTCTTGAAACTGGATTTGCTGTGCCGCCCCCTTGCCGTTTTTGGGCTGGCCAGCGTTGTGGGCGAGGAATCTAGCGCGGCACCATTGGTGGACGGTGTAGACGTGGACCTTGTGAGCCAACCCTTTGGTGCCGATTGCCGGTATCAGCGCAGCCACGGCTGCCCCCTATGCTTTTGTATTCGCTGAATTATGCCATCCAAAAGCGATAGGGAGTTTTGCTATTTTGTCGTGAACGCCCTACCAGACAAAGAAAACCAGTGTCCAGATGCTGGCCATCAGGCCGGCCGGCAATAGCATGGAGATCAAGGCAACCGTGCTTTTCAGGAAGCCGGCTGACGATTTGCGGACCAGGCCAAGGGCCAGCCACAGGCTGCCCAGGCAGCCGGCGCTGAGCAGGGTGATGCGGAAGTACGGCAGCCAGCCGAGCCAGAAATGCTCGGCCTTGAGGTGGGTGACGGTGAGCATCGACAGGCCGAGAATGACGCTGGCGGCGGCGAGCGGGCTCAGGGCCAAGGTGAAACGTTGCCAGCTCAGTTGCTCGCTTTTGAGCAGGCGGGCGGCGCTGGCCGGACCGATGAGCAGCGCGCTGCCGAGCAGGAAGCCGCCGACCAGCAGGTAGCCAAGGATCAGCGCGCCGTCGAGCCAGGTGAACAGGTCGCTGGCTTCCGGGTAATGGGTCAGCAGCCACCAAGGCACGTCGTTGTAGAGCAGGGCGAAATGGTCGTGCTCGACCAGCCAGTCGGCGGCGGCCAGCTTGATGGCGAGCAGCCAGGGGCTGAGCGTCCACTGGAAGGCGGCGGTGGCGACGCCGAGCACGCCGTAAACGAGGGTCAGCGCGTCCGGCGTGCGGGCCGGGGCGTCGAGGTCGAGGATTTCGGCGAAGGGCGAGCGGGCCGCGAAGCTGACGGCGTCGCGCTGGCCGGCACAGCGCCCGCAGCCATGACATTCGGAGGCGCTGGTCATGCGCCGGACGTCGAGTAGCGGCGCGCAATTGACCGGCTCGAAATCGCCCTGGTAACGATCCCAGGCGTCGCGGTCGACCTTGTAATGGACGGGGGCGATCTTGGCCAGGACGGCGAAGACGCCGGAGGCCGGGCACAGGTAGCGGCACCAGATGCGCTTTTCGCGGCCGTAGAGCAGGCCGATGACTATGGCGGCGATGGTCGAACCGCCAAGGACCAGCAGGGCGGCCTGCGGATATTCGTAAACGCTGACCAGTTGGCCGTAAACCGTGGTCAGCACGAAGGCGACGAAGGGCCAGCCGGTCCATTTGAGCCAGCGCGGCAGCGCCTTGCCGCGGCCGTACTGGCTGACCCATTCGGAAATGGCGCCTTCCGGGCAGAACAGGCCGCACCAGACGCGGCCCATGGTTACGGTGGCGATCATGACGCCCGGCCACCACAGGCCCCAAAAGCAGAATTGCGCGAACAGGCGCAGGTTGTCCCAGATATGGGCGTCTTCCGGCGGCAGCGGGAGAAAGGCCGGGATGATGACCATCGCCGCGTAGAGTACGACGATGAGCCACTGCACGCCGATGATCAGCTGGCGGTGCTGGCGCAGGAACAGGCCGACTTTGGCTAGTCGGCCGGCATTGGCCGGTGTGTCCGGGGTCGGCCGGCTGGCATGGAAAGCGATGACTTGTTCAGCCACGGCCGCTTCTCCGCCAGGCGAAGATGACGATGCTCCAGTAAGCCGCCCAGGCGAGCAGCGAAGTCAGCGCCGGGCGGGCGCGGTAGCCGGAGAAGTCGGCGATCAGCTTGCCGGCCTTGGTGCCGTCGTCGAGCAGGGCCGAACTGTCCCAGACCGGGTCGAGCAGCGGCGGCAGCCAACCGGCGCCGAGCAGGCGGTCGATGGCGGCAATCAGCAGGGCCGAGGCGAGAACCAGCAGCAGGATGGAGGAGAGGCGCAGCAACAGGCCGATATTCAGGCGGGCCAGGCTCTTGGCGGCCAGCCAGGCGGTGGCGCCGGCCCCGGCAAAGCCGGCCAGGGCGCCAATGAGCAGCGCGCTGAGGTCGCCTTCCTGGGCCATGCCGTAGAGGAAGATCACCGTTTCGGCACCTTCGCGGGCGACCGCCAGCGCGGCGACGAGGGCAACGCCGAGATGCCCTGATTTTTCGGCGGCGGCGGTCAGGTCGGCATGCAGCCTGGCCTTCATCTGCCGGCCGTGTTTCCTCATCCACAGTACCATCTGGGTGATCAGGCCGGCGGCGACGAAGAGCGTCGCGGTCTGGAACATGTCGAGTGCCTCGCCGGTCAGTTCGTCCTGCACCGTCAATAGGGCCCAGCCGAGCAGCATGGCCAGTCCAGCGCCCGCAGCCAGGCCGAGAAAGAGGGCGCGGCGACCCTGGCCGTTGTCGTCGTTGGCTTTGAGCCAGGCGTAGAGAATGCCGGCGATCAGGAAAGCTTCGAGGCTTTCGCGCCAGACTACGAAAAAGGCGTTTCCCATTTTAGTTGTTAGCCATTAGTTGTTAGTGGTTAGCGGGGGAGTTGTTGCTAGTAACTAAGGACTAGCTACTAGCAACTAATTCCTACTTGGCGACGATCCGGCCCTGGCCGGTTTCCGGGTGGAAGTCGTCGAAGAACTTGTAGGTGCCGGGCTTCATTGGGTAAAAAACCAGGTTGCGCGTGATGCCGGGGGCGAGCACCAGCTCCTTTTTCAATTCGAGGCTCTCGAATTCCGTGGCGCCCGGCCCCTCGTTTTTCACTTCCAGGCGAAAGCGGGTCAGGGCGGGAACTTCCAGCGTTTCCGGAAAGAAACGTCCGTCCTTCATGAGCAGCTTGTACGTGGGCATGTCGTCGGCCAGCGCGGGCCCGGCACTTCCCCCGGTTGCGAGAACAAGGGCTAAAACCACGGAATGGAGCGTCTGTTTCATCGGGTTTCCTTAATAGGCAATGTTGGCGCGCAGGGCGAAGACCTTGACCGCCTTGGCATCGGCGTTGCCGCCGCCCTGGGTGACGTACTGGAAGTCAGGCGTCAGTTCGAACTGCGGCGACAGGCGGTAGCGGTAATAAATTTCCCCGACCTTTTCCGCACCCTGCGGCAGGAAGGAATAGGTCTGGGAAAGCGTCGATACTTCGACGAGGTGATTGCGATAGGCCTTGCCGGATTGCAGCCAGGCGCCGGCAATGCCCAGTGCATCGGCGCCGCGCCCCCAGTAGTTGCCGGAGATTTCGGCGCCGGCCGTGGCCGCCTGGTTGAACGGCAGTTCGCCCTCAATCAGCTTGCCGTAGCGGGCAAAGACCCTGACGCCGTCGCCGATGCGCTGGTCGATTGAGGCACCGACGCCGGTATGCTTGCGCTGGACCTGGTCGAAATCGACAACGTCGTTGCGGTTCCAGGCGTAGAGCCGGTAATGGCCACTCAGGCCGCCGAACAGCTTGAGTTCCTTCTCGGCCTGCACCATGAGTAATGGTGAGGACAGGCTGCGCTGGTAATTGGCACCGCGTTCGCCGGCCCCGAACAGGCCGATCGACAGCCGCCACGGCTGGGTCTTGTCGGTGTAGTTCAAATAGGAGGCGACGAAGCCGGGCTGGAAGCCGTTGGCATCGACGCCGACTTCGCCAGCCGCGTCGAGCAGCGGGTTATGCACGAAGACGGAATTAAGGAATTGCTTCGATTCGTCACCGGCGGCGGCGTTCTGGTCGAAAAAGCCGAAGATGTCCATCTTGCCGAAAGTCAGTTCGAGCGTTTCGCGGGAGTAGGGCTTGAAGCCGAGGAAGGGGAGCGGAATTGCCGCCTGGTACCAGGCCTGGCCGAGGATGGTTACCGAGTCGTCCGGGCTGCTGCCCGAAGCGCGGAAGGCCAGGGCGTTGGGGGCGCTGGCGAAATGGCCGAGACTGGCGAAGGCGGCGTTCAGGCCAAGCCCCTGGCCCATGCGCAGATGGGCGAACAGCTTGTGCTCGATGTCGCCGACCGGGGCGAGCGGCAGTTCGACCGAGACATCGGCGCGGTAGTTGAGCTGGCTGCTGCCGTTTTCGATGCCGTTGGGCAGACCCCAGGCATGCTGGCCGACCGTGGCCAGCGAGGCGCCAACCTTGATGCCTTCCAGACCTTCGGCGATGCGCGCCGCCTTTTTCATTTCCAGCGCGTCTTTTTCGACGGCCTTCAGGCGTACCGTCAGTTCCGGTTCGTACTGCGACAGGCGCGGGCTGTCGAGGCCCTTGGCGATTTCCTCGCTTTCGCCTTCGAGCGATTTGACCTTCTTTTCCAGCTCGGCATTGCGCGCTTCGAGCTTTTCCATGCGCTCGAGCAGTTTTTGCAGCGTTGCGTTATCGGGTGCGGCGAGGGCGGGCAGGGCCAGCCCTGCCGCGACCAGCGCGGCAGTCAGTTGTTTGAGTTTCATGTTTAGTAACCGCCCTTTTTGCCGATGCCGACGTAGGTGAATTCGTACTCGACTTCAAAGGGCTTGAACCACGGGCGCACACCGGTGGCACGGTCGGTGTGGCGGCCGAAATGGGCATGCGGATTGGCCGACGGCGGCAGGATGGTGTATTTCACCTTGTACTTGCCGGGGCCGGCCAGCTTGACGTTGTCGCCGTAGTGCGGACCGTCGTTGGCAACCATCGGCATGAAATCGCCGGCCACCTTGTAGTCGCCGCCGATTTTCGAGACTTCGAACTTGACCATCAGGTACGGCATCCAGGCGCCTTCCTCGAAACCGTTCGGATTGTTGGCCAGGGCGTGGATGTCGGCTTCGAGGTGGATGTCGGAATCGGTCGCCTTCTTCATCATGCCTTCCGGTTCCATTTCGACTGGTTGCAGATAGACGGCGGCGATTTCCATGCCGGCGCGCTGTTGCGGCACACCGATCGGATATTCGAGGGCGAGGGCCGGGGTGGTAAAGGCGGCGGCCAGAGCCAGCGCGGAAATGAAGGTTTTGGTGGTGGGCAACATGGCGATGACTCCTGGAGATCGTGGCTGGCTGGATGTGGAAAACGGAAAAGGAAAGGCTTGGTGAAATTCGGGGGCTATTTGGTCAGGATCAGCTTGTTCTCGCGGGTTACCCGCAACAGGTAGCGCTGGCCGGCATGCTGGATTTCGAGCGTGTTATGGCCGCGCAGCAGTTGTTGGCTTTCGATGCGTGGCCAGCCGTTGTCGGTTGGTGTCGCGAGGGGCGGTTGTTGGATTTGGGGATCGGTTGTCATGGCGTTAATGCAAACAAGAATTGATCGCATTGTTATTGGAATGAGAATTGTTGTCAACAACGTAAAGTCTGACGATTCGTTGAAAATTTGAGTGATGCCTGCTTTTTCGCGCCTAAATGGGCGTTGGCGGGCAAGGTTAGGTTACGGAAAATTTGAATTCAGGCTTGTCATAAGAAAAGTTCCGTGTTTAGAATGCGAACCATTCTCAACTGGAAATTGCTGACACATGCCAGGTTCACTCATTCGCGCTTTACCTGTAGCTGCCGGGGCGGGGCTAAATCCCGACCGGATTTCGGTGGGTGGTCTGGCTGCCGTGGTGCTGGTGCATGTCGGCTTTCTGGTCGTTCTGACTTCCCTGCAGGCCAGACCGGCACCGTCGTCTGCTGCCGTGATGGTGCATATGATTGCCGCGCCATCGCGGCCGGAAGTCATGCCGGCCCCGCGACCTGTCGTCGAGCCCCGAGCCGTGTCCCGGCCGACGACCCCGCTGCGCCCGCCGCATCTTGCTACTGCCGTCGATGCGCCAACAACCGTGGCCGAGCGGGCAGCGGTTTCGGATGCGCCGCCGCCCAGCCAGAATTTGGCCGCAGCAGCCACCGCCTCAGTCGCACCCAGTGTGCAGGCGCCGCGCTATGACGCCGCCTATCTGAACAACCCGGCGCCGGATTACCCGGCCTTGTCGCGCCGCCTGGGCGAGGAGGGCAAGGTGGTGCTGCGTGTCTTCGTCGCTGAAAGCGGCCGTCCCGCCCAGATCGATATCAGGACGAGCAGCGGTTCGCCGCGCCTCGATCAGGCGGCGCAGGCGGCAGTTGGTCGCTGGCAGTTCGTCGCCGCCCGGCGCGGCGAGGAGGCTGTGGCGGCCTGGGTTCTGGTTCCCCTGATTTTCAATTTGCGAGGTTGATATGGAAAATACGCTGGGCTTTGCCCATTTTCTCGATAGTGCCGACGGCGTTGCCCGTCTGGTTCTCGGTTTGCTGCTGATCGCTTCGGTCGGGACCTGGTATCTGATCGCCAGCAAGGGCCTCCGGGTTTTTCGCATGCAGCGGCGGAGTGCGGCTTTTCTTGCCGCCTTCTGGGAGGCGCCGAATCTCGAGGCGGTGGCCAGCCGTATCCGCGAAACCGGGGCTGGCGAACCGTTCTCGCATCTCGTGCACCACGGCTTCACGGCCATCGAGCAGCTCAAGCGTTGCCAGGGCGGCGCCGGTAGCCTGATCGATGCCGGGGCGCCGGAGGAATTGCTGACCCGGGCGCTGAAGCGGGCCATCGACGAGGATCGCGGCCAACTGGAATTCGGCCAGACCTTCCTCGCCACCGTGGCCTCGGCGGCGCCGTTTGTTGGCCTGTTCGGCACGGTCTGGGGGATTTACCACGCACTGGTCGCCATTGGTCTTTCTGGCCAGAGCAGTCTCGACAAGGTGGCCGGCCCGGTCGGCGAGGCGCTGATCATGACCGGCCTCGGCCTGGCCGTGGCGATTCCGGCAGCCATTGCCTACAACACCTTCGCCCGCGCCAACCGCAATACGCTGTCGGGACTCAATTCCTTCGGCTACGACGTCTTTGCCTTCCTGTCCACCGGCATCAAGACCTCGCCGATGCTGACCGATGCCCGTGCCACCAGCGAGAAGGTGATCGCCCTGGCGCGCGGCCTGAGCAGCGATCCGACCTCCGCCGGCCCGGCCGGTCTGGTTCTCGGTTAAGGAGCGCGCCATGGCCTTCGCCAGTCTGGAAAGCAGCGACGACAACGAGCCGCTGGCCGAGATCAACATGGTGCCGTTGATCGACGTCATGCTGGTCTTGCTGATCATATTCATGGTGACCGCACCGCTGCTGACGCATGCGGTCAAGGTCGAATTGCCGCAAGCGGCTTCGGCGCCCAACCAGAGCAAGACGCAGGATGTCGGATTGGCCATCGATGCCGCCGGGCAGGTGTTCTGGAACGAGCGGGCGCTGGCCGCCGGCGAACTGGCCGGGCATCTGCAGGCCGCCGCAGCCGAACAACCGCCGCCGGAACTGCATATCCGGGCCGCCCGGACGACGCCTTACGAAAAGGTCGCGCAGGTGATGTCGGAGGCGGCCCGCCAGGGTGTCACCCGGATCGGTTTTGTCACCGATCCGACAAGCACGAAATAGATACCGATGTAGTCCACCGCTTTTTCCCATGTTTTCGGCAAGCCAGGCGAGTTTTCCCAGCCAGCCATCATCAACCAGGAGTAGTTACGATGACTTGCCATACCCGCCTGAAATTATCCGTGCTCGCCGTGCTGGCGACTTTATCTGCCAGCCAGGCCGGCGCTGAGGAACAGACCTTGCCGCAGGTCAGGATCGAAGCCCAGGTCGAACGGGCCGACGGCCCGGTCGACGGCTATCGCGCGACGCGTTCCGCCACCTTCACCAAGACCGATACGCCGCTCAAGGAAGTGCCGGCCTCGGTCAGCGTCGTGCCCGCCGATCTGATCAAGGATCAGGCGATGCAGGGCATGGCCGACGTTTTTCGCTACGTGCCGGGGGCGACCGCCCACCAGGGCGAGGGCAACCGGGACCAGGTGGTGTTGCGCGGCATCAGCACGACGGCCGACTTCTTTGTCGATGGCGTGCGTGACGACGCGCAAATCTTTCGCGATCTCTACAATCTGGAGCGCGTCGAAGTCCTGAAAGGCCCGGGTGGCATGATTTTCGGCCGGGGCGGGGCGGGCGGCGTGGTCAACCGGGTGAGCAAGAAGCCGATGTTCGGGGCGATTGGCGCAGTCGGTCTGACCGTCGGCAGCCACGACCAGCTGCGGACGACGGCCGATATCGGCAATAAATTCAATGATGCCGCTGCCTGGCGCCTCAACGTGATGGCCGAAACGGCCGACAGTTTCCGCAATGGCGCCGACCTCAAGCGCTATGCGATCAATCCCGGCGTCACCCTGCTGCTCGCGCCCGAAACGGTGCTGACCCTGAATTACGAGCACCTGCATGACGAACGGACGGCCGACCGGGGCTTCCCGTCGCAGAATAACCGGCCGTTCAATGCCGATCCGGCGACTTTCTTCGGCAATGCCGGCCAGAGCGTCGCCAAATCGACGGTCGACGGCTTTTCCGCCGTGCTAGAGCATGACATTGGGGGCGGGACGCAGCTGAAAAACAGTTTCCGGATCGCCCATTACGACAAGTTCTACCAGAACGTTTTTGCAGGCAGCGCGGTCAATGCGGCCGGCAATTTGACGCTGTCGGCCTACAACAACAGCAACGAGCGGACCAATGTCTTCAACCAGACCGATGTGACGACTAAATTCACACTAGGCGGTTTCGAGCACATCCTGCTGGGCGGCATCGAGCTGGGCCATCAGGTCAGCGAAAACAAGCGCAATACCGGATTTTTCGGTGCCGCGACCAGCATCAGTGTGCCGGCCAGCGCCGCTTATTACGCGGGCGGCGTGACTTTCCGGCCAAATGGCAGCGACGCCAACAACAAGGTGATTTCCGACATTGCTGCCGCCTATGTCCAGGATCAGCTGGCCCTGACCCGGCAATTGAAACTGCTGGCCGGTCTGCGTTTCGACTACTTCAAGGTCAGCTTTGACGATCGCCGGACGCTGACGCCGGCCACCGATCTGGCGCGCACCGACCGGGCGTTCAGTCCGCGCCTCGGCCTGGTCTGGTCGCCGACGGCCGCCTCGACCTATTACCTGAGCTACAGCTATGCCTTCCTGCCGTCCGGCGAGCAACTCAGTCTGGCCCCCAATACGGCCGACCTGGCGCCGGAAAAGGCGAAAAACTATGAGCTCGGGGCGCGCTGGGATTTGTTGCCCAAGCTGACCCTGTCCGCGGCCGTCTTCCGTCTGGATCGCGACGACGTACGTTCGGCCGATCCGCTCAATCCTGGCTTCTTCGTCAAGACCGGCCAGCAACGCACGGAAGGTTTCGAAATCGGCCTGCAGGGCGAAGTCATGCGCAACTGGGAAATCTATGCCGGCTACGCCAACCTCGACGGGCGCATCGTCAAGACGACCTCGAGCGCCACGGCGGGTAGCAAGATCGGCCTCGTTCCGGAAAACATGCTGTCGCTCTGGAACCGCTTCAAGCTGGGTGGTGGCTGGGCGAGCGGGCTCGGCGTCGTCCATCAGTCCGAGTCCTACACCTCCTTCACCAATACCGTGAAATTGCCGGCCTTTACGCGGACCGATGCGGCGCTTTACTACACCTTTGCCAACGGCAAGACACGCCTGGCGCTCAATGTCGAGAACCTGTTCGACAAGCAGTATTTTCCGACCGCCAACAGCGACAACAACACCAGTCCGGGGGCGCCGCGCAATGCCCGTTTGACGCTGAGCACCTCGTTCTAGGCTGGATTGGCCAACCGGCCATGGGCAATAAAAAAGCGGAACCCGTTACAGGTTCCGCTTTTTTCATGATCCGAAGATTACCCGGCTCAGGCCGGATAAAAATCGTTGATCAGTAGGCGCCGGGCTTTTTCTTGAACTTGCGCTCGCCGTCGAAGGATTTGCGTTCGCCTTCAAACTTGCGCTCGCCACCGCCATCCTGGCGGCCTTCATCGGGCCGCAGGTTGATCGGCACGCCACGCACGCGGGTGCGCTTCAGGGCGTTGTCGGCTTCCTTGGGCATGCCGGCCGGCAGTTCGACGGTGCTCGATTCGTCGTACAGGGCGATACGGCCGATGAAGCGGCTTTCGATGCCGGCTTCGTTGGCGATGGCGCCGACGATGTCCTTGACCTGGACGCCGTGATCACGGCCCACATCGATGCGGTAGCGCACCATGTCGCCGGTCGGGGCCGAGCGGGTCGGGCGTTCTTCACGCCGCGGACGCTCGCCGCGATCCTCGAAACGCGGCTTGTCGCTACGCTCTTCGAAGCGCGGTTTGTCGCCGCGATCATTGCTGCGCGGGGCGCGGTCGCGTTCGCCGAAACTGCCCGGGCGACGGTTGTCGCCAGCCGGGAAAGTGCGCGGGGCCGGATCCTCGCCGGGGATCTGCAGCGGCTTGCCTTCCTGGGACATCATGCACAGGGCGGCGGAGACTTCTTCGATGCCAACATTCTGCTCTTCGGCAATCTGCGAAACGATGTTGGCGAAGAAATCGAGGCCTTCGGCATTGAGTACGCCAGCGACCTTTTCCTTGAAGTCGGCAACGCGCTTGTTGGTGACGTCGGCGCGGCTGGGCAGGGTGAGCGGGGCAATCGGCTGGCGGGTAGCGCGCTCGATGCTGCGCAGCATGCTGACTTCACGCGGCGCGACGAAGAGGATGGCATTGCCGGCGCGGCCGGCGCGACCCGTACGGCCGATCCGGTGCACGTAGGCTTCGGTGTCGTAAGGGATGTCGTAATTGACGACGTGGCTGACGCGCGGCACGTCGATGCCGCGCGCGGCAACGTCGGTGGCAACGACAATGTCGAGGGCGCCGGACTTCAATTGCTCGATGACGCGTTCGCGCATCTGCTGGTTGAGGTCGCCGCTCAGCGCGGCCGCGGCATAGCCACGGGCGGAGAGCTTGTCGGCGAGTTCGACGGTGGAATTCTTGGTGCGCACGAAGATGATGGCGGCGTCAAAATTCTCTTCAACTTCCAGGATGCGGGTCAGCGCATCGAGCTTGTGCATGCCGCTGACCTGCCAGTAGACCTGACGGATGGCGGCGACCGTGGCGGTAGCCGACTTGATCTTGATTTCACGCGGCTCGACCAGATACTTCTGGGCAACGCGGCGAATCTGCTCCGGCATGGTGGCCGAGAACAGCGCGGTCTGGTGGGTGGCCGGGGTGCGTTCGAGAATCCATTCGACGTCGTCGATGAAGCCCATGCGCAGCATTTCGTCGGCTTCGTCGAGAATCATTGTCTTCAGATTGTCGAGGTTGAGCGTCTTGCGTTCGATGTGATCCATGACGCGGCCGGGGGTGCCGACAACGATATGGGCGCCGCGTGACAACTGCTTCAACTGGATGGTGTAGCTCTGGCCACCGTAGATCGGCAGCACGTGGAAGCCGGGCAGGTTCTTGGCGTAGCTTTGCAGCGCCTCGGCAACCTGGATGGCCAGTTCACGCGTCGGCGTCAGGACCAGGGCTTGCGGCTTGGTCAGCTTGACGTCGATCTGTTCCATGAGCGGCAGCGCGAAGGCGGCAGTCTTGCCGGTGCCGGTCTGCGCCTGACCGATCAGGTCGCGGCCTTGCAGCAGAACGGGAATGCATTCGGCCTGGATGGGCGACGGGGATTCGTAGCCGATATCAGACAGTGTTTTGAGAAGTGAAGGGCTTAAGCCGAGATCGGCAAAGCTCTGAGCAGTTGTAGACTCAGATGTAGACATGCTGTTTTCCTTTCGACGTCGCGGCTTGCTTTTCTTGGCTTGCGACGTGTTGGCCCGATGGTCGGGCGGCCTGAGTTCCCCTGACGCAGCTATGCCTAGGGGGCGATTCAATGGTGCGACCTGTAAGTGAACTGCAAACGAGGGATGAAGCGGTAGCTGCTCGGGGGCCCTGCGGGCAATGGATCAACGCATTGATATTATTAGTTTACTCTATTTTTGGCCGCTCGGAAACGGGAAGCTGTGCCGAAGAGACCTGATTTGCCTAAATACCGGCATCGGCGCATCATCAGGGCCATATAAAAACCGCCTTCCGTCGTGCTTTTAAGGCATTTAACCGGATGGGCAGAAGAATGCATCATTGTCGAGTGAGCCATCAGGGGGGGCAGCTTAGTGCAGCGTTTTGGCCATGGGTCGCTGAAGCGGCGACTGTCGGTGCTGGCTTTTCTGCCATTGCTCGTGCTGCCCGTGCTGGGCGGCATCCTGTTTGTGATCGGCAATGATTATTTCGATCGCCTGGTAACCCTCAAGGTGGTTGGCGATCTGGCGGTCGCCCGCAGCCATCTGCAACATGTCCAGAACGAAATCCTGGTCTCGGCGCGCAGTCTGGCCGACTCGCGGCGCCTGCGCAGCCTGATGCGCGGTGATCGCAAGGATGCGCCGCTGGCCGAGGTGCTCGCCTCACGCCAGGAAAATGTCGGTTTTGATTTCCTGGCCATTGTCGATGTCCGGGGGGAAGTCCTGGCGGCCGGGGGCAATCAGGTGGCCGGCTATCCCTACGCCGATCTGAAAGTGCTTGGTGATGCGCTGCAGACCGGCGAAGGGCGGGTCGGCCTTGAGGTGCTGACGCCGGACCAACTGCGGTTGCTGTCGTCCGAGCTCCCCGCGCAGGCCCATCTTGATCTGCTGGCAACGCCGATGGCTGCAACGACGGAACGCAGCGAGGAGGGGCGTGGTCTGGTGGTCGTGGCGGCCGTGCCGATGCACGATGAGGCGGGGAAGGTCCTGGCGACGGTGGTCGGCGGGGTGTTGCTCAACCGGAGCGTCGGCTTTGTTGATCAGTTGTCCGAAATCATTACGGCTGGCGGGCTTGGCCAATTCGGCATGAGCGGCGCCGTGACCCTGTTTCTCGGTGATGTGCGGATTGCCACCAGTGTGCGCCACGCCGGGGGAGAGCGCGCGATTGGTACCCGGGTCTCGCAGAGCGTCAAGGAGGCCGTGCTCGATCGCGGCGAAAGCTGGATACGCCGGGCTTTCGTTGTCAATCAGTGGGCGCTGACCGCGTACGAGCCGCTGCTTGATTACGCCGGTGAACGTATCGGCATGCTCTACGTCGGCATTCCGGAGGCGCCATTCCAGGCATTTCGCTGGCGGGCCATCGGCTTCATCATCGTCTGCCTGCTCGTTGCGGCCGGGTTGGCGACCTGGCTGGCCTGGCGGCTGGCGCGCAGCATCCTGCATCCGCTGGGGCGTCTGGAAACGGTCATGCGGGCGGTCGGGGGCGGCAGTACCGAGGTTCGCGTCGGTCAACTGCCCGGCGACGATGAACTGGTTCGTCTGGGAATACTTTTCGATCAACTGCTCGATACGGTTGGCCGGCAGACAGCAGACCTGCGGCATTGGGCGGCCGAGCTCGACCAGAAGGTCGATCAGCGGACGCACGATCTGGCGACGGCCAACGAGGCGCTGGCCATGGCGCGCGATGCCGCCGAACGGGCCAACCAGTCGAAGAGTTCCTTCCTGGCCAACATGAGCCATGAAATCCGCACGCCGATGAATGCCATCGTCGGCATGACCCACCTGCTGCAGCGGGAGATCAAGGATGCCGGGCAGATCGATCGCTTGCACAAGATCGGCGATGCGGCCCGCCATTTGCTGTCGGTGATCAACGATATCCTGGATATCTCGAAAATCGAGGCCGGGCGGCTGCATCTTGAGTGTGTCAGTTTCCGCCTGGACGACGTCATCGATTCGGTATGCGGCATGACCGCCGAGCGGGCAGGGGCCAAGGGACTGGAACTGGTGCGCGATGTCGCTCCAGAGCTGTCTGCCGTTTTTCTCGGCGATCCCTTGCGGCTCGGACAGATATTGCTCAATTTCACCAGTAATGCCGTGAAATTCACCGAGCGGGGGACTGTTGTCATTCGGGCGAGGGTGCTTGAGGAGACTGGCGAGTGCTTGCTGGTCCGTTTTGAGGTTCAGGATAATGGCATCGGCGTTGCACCGGAGGCTGTGCCGCGTCTCTTTGCCGCCTTCGAGCAGGCCGACAGTTCAACGACGCGAAAATATGGCGGGACCGGTCTGGGTCTGGCCATCAGCCGGCGCCTGGTAGCCATGATGGGCGGCGAGATCGGTGTCGAAAGCCAGCCCGATCTGGGCAGCGTCTTCTGGTTTACGGCCCGTCTCGGCCAGGATCGCTGTCCGGCACCCCGTACTTCGACCGGGATTGGCAAGCCGCCGGCTGCGGTGGACTGCGAAAGTCTGCTGCGCGAGCGCCATGCCGGGCAGTGCGTGCTGCTCGTCGAGGACAACGAGATCAACCGCGAGGTGGCGATGGAATTGCTCGCCGGCGTCGAACTTGATTTCGATATCGCCGGCGATGGCGCCGAGGCGGTGAGCAAGGCGGCCGGGCGCCGTTATGATCTGATCCTGATGGATGTCCAGATGCCGGTCATGGATGGCCTGGAGGCGACGCGGCGCATCCGCTGTCTGGCGGATTACCAGGCGGTGCCCATCCTGGCCTTGACCGCCAATGCCTTTGATGAAGATATCGGCGTCTGCCTGGTGGCCGGCATGAATGCCCATGTCGCCAAGCCGGTCGATCCCGAGCAACTGTATACGGCCTTGCTCGAGTGGTTGCCGCCGCGTTAATTCCGCCGGGCGCTTAACGCGAGCAGTTCGCCGGCCGAAAAACCGGCGGCCAGGCGGGCGCTCTCGTTGAGCGGCGCCTGCGGCCAGGGCGCCTCGAGATCGACGAGCAATTGGCGATAGGTCGGCTCGGCGTCGAGGCCGCGCTTGGCGCACAGGTAGCGGAACCAGCGGTCGCCGAGACCGACGTGGCCGATTTCGTCGCGCAGGATGGTGTCGAGCAGGCCGGCGCTGGTGTGGTCGCCGGCGGCTGCCAGGTGGCGCTGGATGGGCGGCGTGGCATCGAGGCCGCGCGCTTCGAGCAGGCGGGGGACCAGCGCCATGCGGGCCAATACATCGTCCTGCGTTTTCTCGGCCATGTGCCACAGGCCGGCATGCGCCGGAAAGTCGCCGTAAGCATGGCCGAGCTCGCCCAGGCGCTGGCGCAGGAGCTCGAAATGATCGGCCTCTTCGCCGGCGACGCCGATCCAGTCGGCGTAATACTGCTGTGGCAGGCCGCGGAAGCGGGCGGCATGGTCGAGCGCCAGGTTGATCGCCGTGAATTCGATATGCACGATGGCATGTAGCAGGCGGGCCCGGCCTTCCGGGCTTTTCGGATTGCGTTGCGGAACGCGTAGCGGCGGCACCAGTTCCGGCCGGGGCGGGCGCCCGCAGACCAGTTCCAGGGGCGTCGTGTCGGACCAGTCGAATTGGCCGCTTTGCCAGTCGGCGGCGAGGCGCCGGGTCAGGCTCAACTTGTGCTCGACATCAGTGGTGGCCAGGGCCGCCGCCAGGGCTGGAAACAGCGATGAACTCATGGGGCCGGATTGGTGTAGCGCAGGTGGATGGCGTCGATTTCGGCGAGCAGTTCGGCGGAAATCGGCGTTTGCGTCGCCGCCAGGGTTTCCTTGAGCTGCGCCAGCGACGAGGCACCGATGATGGTGCTGGCAACGAACCAGCGCGAACGCACGAAACCGAGGGCCAGCTGGGTCGGCGTCAGGCCATGGCGGCGCGCCAGTTCGGCGTAGGCGGCAACGGCGGGCAGGACATTCGGCTTGCTGTAGCGCTGGCCGAAATTCGGCCACAGGCTGAGCCGCCCGGCGGCCTGCGGATTGTCGAGGTATTTGCCGCTGAGATGGCCGAAAGCGAGCGGCGAATAGGCGAGCAGGCCGACCTGTTCGCGCAGGCAGACTTCGGCCAGGCCGGTTTCAAATGTGCGGTTGAGCAGGCTGTAGGCGTTTTGCGTGGACACGACATACGGCAGGCCGAGTTCGTCGGCCAGCCGAACGAATTGCATGATGCCCCAGGGATGTTCGTTGGAAACGCCGATCTGGCGAATCTTGCCTTCCTTTACCAGTTCGCCGAGTGCTTCGAGTTGGGCGCGGAGCGGCGTGCATGCGCGCTCATTGGCCGGGTCGAACTGCCATTGGCCGAACATCGGCTGGTTGCGTTCCGGCCAGTGCAGCTGGTAGAGATCGATGTAATCGGTCTGCAGGCGCTGCAGCGAGCCTTCGATGGCCGCCCGGATATTGGCCCGGTCGAGGGCCGGCGGGCCGTTGCGGATCCAGTGCAGGTTGCGGCTCGGCCCGGCGACCTTGGTGGCGACGATGATCCGGTCGCGTTGCTGGCCGGCCAGCCAGCGGCCGACGATGCTTTCCGAGGCGCCGCAGGTTTCCGGGCGCGGCGGCACGGCGTACATCTCGGCGGTGTCGATGAAATTGACGCCGGCCGCCAGCGCGTAGTCGAGCTGGGCATGGGCGTCGGCCTCGCCGGTCTGTTCGCCGAAGGTCATGGTGCCGAGGCAGACGTCGGGGAGGTTCAGGGTGCTGCGGCCGAGTGGGCGGGTCGGGAATGGCTGCATGTTTTCTCCGTGATTCAGGGTTGGCCGCAGAGTACGCCGTAGATCAGGATATGGCGTTGCATCTCGGCGTCAAAGCTGGCCGGGACGATGGCCAGGCCATGGTCGGCCGGCGGTGGGCAGTTTTTCAGCACCCAGTTGCTGGCCGCACTGTGGGCGGCGTCGAAACTGGGAAACAGGCCTTGCAATTCGGGCGAGCGGATCGACAGGAAGCAGGCGCTGCGGCAGTCGAGCAGGGTGTCGGTGTCGAGGCGCTGGACTGCGTAGCCGGCCGGTGGGCGGGCCAGTGGCAGTGCTTCGAGGCTGAAGCGGTCGCCGAAGCTGTCGGGCGGAAGGTCGTGGCAGGTCATGCGCCATTTTAGCGGCAAGCGCCGGAAGCGGCGGTGCTCTGTGGCCTTCGGTTCGGCGTGCTAGAATGCCGAGCTGTAATAATTACTTAACAGGACAGTCATGTTCGGACGCTTGATGCCCAGGGAGGGCAAGTATTTCGATCTTTTCAATGCGCATGCCGAGTTGATCGTGCAAGGCGGCCAGGCACTCTCCGGTTTGATTGGTGCGCTGGTTGAAGAGCCTGAGCAGGCCATCAAACATGCCGAGCGCATCGACGAACTGGAGCGCCAGGCCGATGAAATCACGCACAGCACCTTGGCCCAGTTGCATACCTCGTTCATCACGCCTTTTGATCGCGACGAGATTCACCAGCTGATCAACAGCATGGATGACATCCTCGACAACATCCAGGACGTCGCCGAGTCGATGTCGCTCTACGACATCCAGCGCGTCCCGCCGGAAGCCAAGGCGCTGGCCGAGGTTACCGAGCAGTGCTGCGTGCGCGTCCAGTCCCTGGTCAAGCTGCTGCACAGCATGGACAACGCACCGGAAATCCTGCGTTATTGCCACGAAATCGATCATCTGGAGTCCGATGCCGACCGCATGCTGCGCGAGGCCATGTCCAAGCTCTTCCGCGAAGAGCCGGATGTGCGTCAGGTGGTCAAGCTCAAGGAAATTTACGAAATCCTTGAATCGGTCAGCGATCGTTGCAAGGACGTCGCCGGCACGGTTGAAGCCATCGTTCTCGAAAACTCCTGAGCGGGTAGCTCGGTATGGAAACCATACATATCAGCCTGGGGGTCGTCGTTACCCTGGTCGTCGTCGCCCTGCTGTTCGATTTCATGAACGGCTTCCACGACGCTGCCAACTCGATCGCCACCATCGTCTCGACGCGCGTTCTCAAACCGCACCAGGCGGTGATCTGGGCGGCAGCCTTCAATTTTCTCGCCTATTTCCTGTTTGAGCTGAAGGTGGCCGGCACCATCGGCAAAGGCACCATCGACCCGAGCATCGTCGATCACTACGTCATTTTCGGCGCGCTGATCGGGGCGATCATCTGGAACATCATCACCTGGTATTACGGCATTCCCTCGTCGTCCTCGCACGCCCTGGTCGGCGGCCTGGTCGGCGCAGCCATCGCCAAGGCGGGGATCGGCGGCCTGATTCAGGCCGGCGTGCTGAAAATCATCGCCTTCATCTTCATCGCCCCCTTCCTG
Source organism: Azonexus sp. (assembly GCA_049294655.1). Taxonomy (GTDB): domain Bacteria; phylum Pseudomonadota; class Gammaproteobacteria; order Burkholderiales; family Rhodocyclaceae; genus Azonexus. The sequence goes on along the minus strand of JBAQDI010000009.1, from coordinate 20,508 downwards.
GGTTTTGTCATCGGTGGCGCCCTGATGGTGATTGTTTCGTGGTTGTGCCGCAACATGGCGCCGCGCAAGGTGGACAAGCATTTCCGGCGTTTCCAGCTGCTCTCGGCCGCGGCCTACAGCCTGGGGCACGGTGGCAACGATGCCCAGAAAACCATCGGCATCATCTGGATGCTGCTGATTGCCGCCGGCATGTCGACCTCCAGTTCGCCGATTCCGAGCTGGGTCGTTTTCTCCTGCTATACGGCCATGGGGCTCGGCACGATGTTCGGTGGCTGGCGCATCGTCAAGACCATGGGCAACCGCATCACCAAGCTCAACCAGCCGCGCGGCTTCTGCGCCAACAGCGGCGGGGCGATCACCCTGTTCATGGCAACGGCGCTCGGCGTACCTGTGTCCACCACGCACACCATCACCGGGGCCATTGCCGGTGTCGGTTCGACGCGCGGTGCCCGGCGCGTGCGCTGGGGCGTGGCTGGCGGCATCGTCTGGGCGTGGATCCTGACCATTCCGTGCAGCGGCTTGATGGCTGCCCTGGCCTGGTATCTCGGCCGCCTCGTTCTCTGATTTGAAGGTTCTGAGCTATCTCGGACTGATGGCGGTTCTCGCCGCCATCGTCTGGCAATTGCCGATGCTCTGGGAGCTTGCCGTGGCCGGGGCCATCGGCGGTGCCTACTGGATCTTTTTCCGCATTCCGCCGGAAAGGAACTAGTCGTTAGTCGGTAGTCGTTAGTACTTGGCAATATTTGAGGGCGCCGTGGCGCCCTTGCTTTTGCTAACAGCTAGTGACTAATAACTCGTAACTAGGCAGGGATATCCGGCACCAGTTGCTCTTCAAGCAACAGTATTTTGTCTTTGAGTACCAGCTTGCGCTTTTTCAGGCGGCGAATCAGCAGATCGTCGGGCGGCGGATTTTCGATCAGGTGGATAATGACGAGGTCAAGATCCCGATGTTCGACCAGCAGTTCGTGCAACTGGGCGCGGATATCGCTGACTTCCTGCTCGTTCAGCGGTTGGTTGGACATGCGGAGACTCCTGACGACGGGCGATGTTTTGCTAGAATAACCCGAAGAGTCCACGAGAGGGAGAGACGAATGCAACATCTGGTGATCGTGTCGTTCGGCAAAGACAAACAATATGACTTCAAGGTCAATGGCGTTGCGGCGAGCGACGACGCCCGTCAGTGGTTCGACCACGAGTTCAAGTCCCTCGAATGCGACGTGGCCACGCCGACCGGCAAGATCCTTGCCGTGGACCGCATTCTCAGCGTTGCCCGCTATGCCGGCGAGGAGCGCTTCCGCGACCGGACGACCTGGACCGAGCAGTTTGTCCGCTATACCGCGGCCATTCTCGGGCGCGAGCTGATCCGGGTCGATGTCGAGCATTACAGCATCGGTTATTGATGGCCGAAGCCGGTGAATAAGGCGTTTGTCCGGGAAAGCGACGGCGATGACGACGAGGAGGGGCTTTCGCCCTCGCTGAAGCTGCCGCCGGGGACGCGCAACTACATTTCGCCGGCCGGCCATCGCAAACTCAAGGACGAGCTGGAACACCTGGTCAAACGCGAGCGGCCGCATGTCGTCGAGATCGTCGCCTGGGCGGCATCGAATGGCGATCGTTCGGAAAACGGCGACTACATCTACGGCAAGCGCCGGCTGCGCGAGATCGACCGGCGTATCCGTTTCCTGACCAAGCGCCTGGAAAATGCCGAGATCGTCGATCCGCTGCGCCAGGGCGACAACGACCAGATTTTCTTCGGCGCCCGGGTCACCGTGGCCGATGCCGAGGGCGTCGAGAATACCTACACCATCGTCGGTGTCGATGAAATGGATGTCGCCAGTGGTCGCATCAGCTGGATTTCACCGCTGGCGCGGGCCCTGATCAAGTCGCGCGAAGGCGATACGGTGCGTTTCCAGAGCCCGCTCGGCATTCGCGAGCTGGATATTGTTGAAGTGATTTACGCAACTATTGAATGATGAATGGGTCGTAAGGCTGACCTCCCTTCTCCAGGTTTTACCCGGTGCTGTCCTGCCTGACCGTTCATGGCATTACAATGGCCGCGATTTTTTCCAGACAAGGTGTTCGATGACCACTTCTCCTTCACTGATTACGGCGATTCGTAGCGGCCATCTGAGCCAGGTCAGGGCTGCGCTTGATGCCGGGGCCGGCGTCGAATTGCATGACGGCCAGGGCGATCCCGGTTTGCCAATGGGGATTGCCTGCTTCATGGGCCTGACCGAAATCGTTCGCGAACTGGCGGCGCGCGGTGCCAGGGTGAATCTGGCCGACAATGCCCAGCCGACCTCGCCGCTCAACATGGCGATCCGCGGTGGCCGGACGGAAGTCGTGCGGGCTCTGATCGAGCTCGGGGCCGAGGTGCCGCCGGGCATGAAAACCGGCTTGAGCGAACACGAAGTCATCCTTGCCGAATGGGTGGCCCAGCGCGCCGGTTTGCGGGCACCGCCCAGCGAGCATCCGGCCAATCATCCGGTGGTCGAGGAAATCGACATGCTGCGCTGCGCCGGCACCGATACGCTGATTCTCGAAGCTGACGCACTGCGGGCCCTGCAGAACTCGCACTGAGCCTTTTAGTCGTTTTGCAAAAAGGCTCTTGAATTCGGCAATCCCATCCCCATCTCCCGGTGACCTATTTGGTTTGATTGGGAGTTTCAAGCATGTCCGAGTCCGCAACCGCAAATCGCGAAACCCTGGGATTCCAGGCCGAAGTAAAGCAACTGCTGCAATTGATGATCCACTCCTTGTACAGCAACAAGGAAATTTTCCTGCGCGAGCTGGTATCCAACGCTTCCGACGCCTGTGACAAGCTGCGTTTCGAGGCCCTGAACAACAGCGCTCTCTATGGCGACGACAGCGATCTGAAGATCCGCGTCTCCTTCGACAAGGCAGCGCGCACCATCACCATTTCCGACAACGGCATCGGCCTCTCGCGCGATGAGGCGGTCGCCCACCTCGGCACCATCGCCAAGTCCGGCACCAAGGAATTCTTCACGGCCTTGACCGGCGACCAGGCCAAGGATGCGCACCTGATCGGCCAGTTCGGCGTCGGCTTCTATTCCTCCTTCATTATCGCCGACAAGGTCACCGTGGTCTCGCGCCGCGCTGGTGTCGAAGCCAACCAGGCCGTCTGCTGGGAATCGGGCGGCGAGGGCGATTACACCGTCGAGATGGTCGAAAAGGCCAGTCGCGGCACTGACGTCACGCTGCACTTGCGCGAAGGCGAGGACGAATTCCTCGGCGGCTGGAAGCTCAAGTCCATCATCCGCAAGTACTCCGACCACATCACCCTGCCCATCGTCATGGAAAAGGAAGAGTGGAACCAGGAGAAGGGCGAGCAGGTCGCGACCGGCGAAGACGAGACGGTCAATCAGGCCAATGCCCTGTGGGTGCGCAGCAAGTCGGACATCAGCGACGAGCAGTACAAGGAATTCTACAAGCACGTCGCCCATGATTTCGACGAGCCGCTGGCCTGGACCCATGCCCGCGTCGAAGGCAAGCAGGAATACACGCAGCTGCTCTACATCCCGGCCCGCGCCCCGTTCGACCTGTGGGACCGCAATGCGCGTCACGGCATCAAGCTCTACGTGCGCCGCGTCTTCATCATGGACGATGCCGAACAGCTGATGCCGCTCTACATGCGCTTCGTGCGCGGCGTCGTCGATTCCTCCGATCTGCCGCTCAACGTCTCGCGCGAAATTCTGCAGCAGAGCAAGGACATCGACGGCATCCGCAGCGGCTGCACGCGCAAGGTGCTTGGCATGCTCGAAGACCTCGCCGAGAACGACAAGGAAAAGTACGCCACCTTCTGGGGCGCCTTCGGTTCCGTGCTCAAGGAAGGCGTCGGCGAAGACCACGCCAACAAGGACAAGATTGCCGGCCTGATCCGTTTTGCCTCGACGCACAACGACACGCCGGACCAGAATGTCTCGCTGGCCGACTACATCGGCCGCATGAAGGAAGGCCAGGAGAAGATTTATTACGTCACGGCCGATACCTTCAACGCCGCCAAGAACAGCCCGCACCTTGAAATCTTCCGCAAGAAGGGCATCGAAGTGCTGCTGCTCTGCGATCGGGTCGATGAGTGGGTGGTCGGTCACCTGACCGAATTCGACGGCAAGGCTTTGCAATCGGTGGCCAAGGGCGGCCTCGATCTCGGCAAGCTCGAAGATGAAGCCGAGAAGCAGGAAGCCGAGAAGGCAGCCGACGAGTACAAGGAATTGATCGACAAGGTCAAGACCTCGATCGGCGACAAGGTCAAGGATGTGCGCGTCACCTACCGTCTGACCGATTCGCCGTCCTGCCTGGTTTCCGACGAGCATGACCCGTCCGGCAACCTGGCCCGTCTGATGAAGGCGGCCGGCCAAGCCATGCCGAATTCCAAGCCGATTCTCGAAATCAACCCGCATCACCTGGTGGTGCAGCGCCTGAAGTACGAGGAAGCCCGTTTTGACGACTGGGCAGCCCTGCTCTTCGAACAGGCAACCCTGGCCGAAGGCGGTCAGCTCGATGATCCGGCCGGTTTCGTGAAGCGCATCAACGACCTGATGCTGGCCTTGTCCGGCAAGTAATGAGTCGTTTCGGTCCCCCGCTTGGCCGGGGGTGAAAAAGCCGCCTTCTGGCGGCTTTTTTGTTCTTACTTTTGGCGTAGTATTGTTTGCCGCTCGTGGTGAATAAGTGGAGAATCGTTCGCTTGGCAAAGCAATGCTGCCTTAGCGCAGATCGATCCGTTCCGGAAACAAGCATGAATAAAATATTTCGGCACACGCTGCTGACAATTCAGTTCCTTGGAGTTATCGAAGGGGGGCGGGGCGGCTTCGCTTCGGCCAAACCGGGCCACTCTGACGCGCTCGCGTCTGTGCGCCCGAGCCAGCCTCCGGCCAGCTTTCCGCTGGCGCCATCAAGCGGGTCTGGGCTGGCTTGAAACCCCGTTTGCAACCGATCTGCCTGTGATGATCCGGCCGCAGACCATTCGCCACAAACTGGCGCTGATTATCGCCACGTCGGTCAGCATCGGCTTGTTGCTGACCCTGGTGGTTTCCATCGTGCTCGAAATTGGCCAGCGCCGCGATGCCAAGCGCAGCGAACTGTTCTCGATGGCTGAGGTGATTGCCTTCAATGCCTCAGCCGTGGTCGAGTTCCAGGATGCCGCCGGGGCCGAGCGCCTGTTCAGCTCGTTGCGCCAGCATCCGGATATCCAGTCGGCGCGTTTGCTTGGCAGCGCTGCCGGTTTTCGCCATTTCTTCGAGCGTTCGGCCAATCAATTGCCGGCATCGCCGGCGCCGGCCGAAGAGATGCCCGAGCAGCCGACTGCCACGATGGATTTTTCCAGCATTACGGTTGTGGTGCCGATCATGACGCCGCACGGGATGGTTGGCTCGGTTTCCCTGACGGCCAGCCTGGAGCGGGTCTGGCGCGACATCGGCTGGAATGCGCTGCTCTTTCTGTGCGGCCTGGTCGCGGCGTTTGGCGTGGCTTTCACGATCGCCCAGCGCATGCAGGTCTCACTGCTCGCGGCACTCGGTTCCCTGACCGACACGGCCCGTCGGGTTGCCGACTCGAAGGATTACTCGAAACGCGCCAACAAGTATTCGGACGATGAAATCGGCCAGCTGGCCGATGCCTTCAACAGCATGCTGGGGGAAATCGCCGAACGTCACCAGGAATTGGCCAGGTATCGCGAGCATCTGGAAGAAACCGTCCAGCAGCGCACCGTTGCCCTGTCGGTCGCCAAGGACGAGGCGGAGAGCGCCAACCGGGCGAAGAGTACCTTCCTGGCCAATATGAGCCACGAACTGCGGACGCCGATGAATGCCATCATCGGCCTGACCTACATGCTCGGCCGCAACAACGTCGATGCTGCGCAGCTCGACAAGCTGGGCAAGATAAGCAATGCCGCCAATCACCTGCTGCACCTGCTCAACGATATTCTCGACCTGTCGAAGATCGATGCCGAACGGATGATCCTGGAGAAAACGCCGTTCTCGTTCAAGACGCTGCTAAGCAATCTCGACAGCCTGATTGTCTCGAAAGCCGAGGCGGCTCACCTGCAATTGACGCACGATGTCGATTCGCGCCTGCTGCGCCGCGAGTTTCTTGGCGATCCCCTGCGCCTGCAGCAGGTTCTGCTCAATCTGGTGAGCAATGCCATCAAGTTTACCGAGCGGGGCAGCGTGGTGCTGGCAATCCATCTGCAGGAAGAAACCGCGACCGATGTGCTGGCCGGTTTTTCGATCAGCGATACGGGGATCGGCATTGCGCCGGAAGCCATGCGCAAAATCTTCAATCCCTTCGTGCAGGCCGATGGCTCGATGACTCGCAAGTTCGGCGGGACGGGGCTGGGCTTGCCCATTTGCCAGCGCCTGGTGCACCTGATGGGCGGCGAGGTCGAAGTGGTCAGTATGCCGGGGGTGGGGAGCACGTTTTCCTTTGCCATTCGTCTGCCCCTGGCCCCCGTCTCGCTTGCCGCTCAGCCAGTGGCGCTGGCCGAGCCCGCGCCGGGGCATGCCGAAATCCGGCTGGCGAGCGAGTTTGCCGGAAGCCGGGTATTGCTGGCCGAAGATGACTGGGTCAATCAGGAGGTGGCGCTCGAACTCCTGCGCGAGGCGCTCGGCTTTTCTGTCGATATTGCCGAAGATGGCGCGCAGGCGGTCGAATTGGCCAAGACGCAGCACTATGACCTGATACTGATGGACATGATGATGCCCGAGATGGATGGCATCGAAGCGACGCAATGTATCCGCTGTCTTCCTGGCTGTGCCGAGTTGCCGATCATCGCGTTGACCGCCAATGCCTTCGTCGAGGATCAGGCACGCTGTCTGGCTGCCGGCATGAACGATTTTGTCGCCAAGCCGGTTGATCCGCAGATGCTCTACCGGACCCTGCTCAAATGGCTGGCCTGGCGTCGGGCCACCACCCTGAAGCCGGAAGAGGCTGGCCAGTTCTGGCTCGAATGAGTCAGACCCGGCGCGCGATCCAAAGGGTGGGAATTGTCATTTTCGAAAGTTTTCTGGCAAAAATGCGTTTCACCTGCGAATTTGTCGTTGTCCGGCCATAGTTGTTGTATTCTCCCGGCACTAAAAACACAGAGATGAGTCCGCTTGAGGTGACGGCTCGTCACGTATAGAGACATCGGGACATGGGCGGTACGGAGGAAATCATCGACAGTCTGATGCGGGAAGCGGATAGCTTGCTGCTCGGCTTGTTCAGCAATGCCCTGATTGGCGTATACGTCATTCAGGACAATCGCTTCGTTTTCGTCAATCAGCGATTTGCCGATGTTTTCGGCTATTCCCAGGCCGACCTGTGTGGCGGCATGGGGCCGATGGATCTGACGGTGCCCGAGGACCAGCCGCTGGCCGAACGGGAAATCAAGCGGCGCATCGAGGGCGAGGCCAAGGCCAGCTTCTACCGTTTTCGCGGCGTGCGCCAGGATGCTTCCTTGCTTGATGTCGAGGTTTTCGGGGTAGCCACCCGCTTTTCCGGGCGGCCGGCGATTATCGGCATTCTGGTCGATGTTTCCGAACGCTGTACGGCCGAGCGTGCCGTCGCCGACCAGCTGCGTTTCATCGGTCAGCTGGTCGATACCATTCCCAGTCCGGTCTTCTTCAAGGATGAAAAAGGTCGCTACCTCGGCTGCAACAGTGCTTTCGAGCAATACATCGGGATCGTCCGCGACCATCTGATCGGGCGCTCGGTATACGACATCTCGCCCAAGGATCTGGCCGACAAGTATTTCGCCGCCGATCAGGCGCTGTTCGACAATCCCGGAACGCAGAGCTACGAGGCGGCGGTGACGTACGCCGACGGTTCGCGACACGACGTGGTCTTCTACAAGGCCAGCTTCAACAAGGCCGATGGCAGCCTCGGCGGTCTGGTCGGGGTCATCCTCGATATCAGCGAGCGCAAGGAGATGGAGCAGGCGATCTGGCATGAGGCGAATTACGATACCCTGACCGGCCTGCCCAATCGCCGCCTGTTCCGCGACCGCTTGCGCGAGGAGTTGAAGCGGGCCCAGCGCAGCGGCTACGAACTGGCCCTGCTGTTCATCGATCTCGATCGTTTCAAGGATGTGAACGACACCCTCGGTCACGATGTTGGCGATCTGCTGCTGGCCAAGGCCGGCGAGCGTATCTGCGCCGCCTTGCGGGCCTCGGATACGGTTTCCCGCCTGGGCGGTGACGAATTCGTCGTCATCTTGTCTGATATATCCAGCCAGGCGGGAGTCAGTCAGGTGGCCCAGGAAATCATTCGCTCCCTGGCTCAGCCCTTCGATCTGGATGGGCACCAGGCCTATGTTTCGGCGAGTGTCGGCATTGCCTTCTATCCCGAGGACAGCAAGGAACCCGAGACCCTGGTCGGCTATGCCGATCAGGCCATGTACGCGGCCAAGGCACACGGCCGCAACGGTTTCTGCTTCTTCACGCAGTCGATGCAGATTCACGCCCTGCAGCATCTCGAACTCAGCAACGATCTGCGGCGTGCCGTGCACGAAGCGCAGTTCGAAGTCTATTACCAGCCCATCGTCGAACTGGGCAGCCAGCGTACCGTCAAGGCCGAGGCACTGGTCCGCTGGGTGCACCCGAAACGCGGCATGGTCAGCCCGGCCGAGTTTATTCCGGTGGCCGAGGAAATCGGCCTGATCAGCGAGATCGGCAACTGGGTGTTCGAGCAGGCGGTCAGTGCCGCCCAGCGCTGGCAAAGCTTGCGCCCGGCCGCGGCAGCGATCCAGGTCAGCGTCAATATCTCGCCCCGGCAATTCATTGCCAGCAGCTGTCGCGACTGGATCACTCACCTGCAGGAGCAGGGCTTGCCGACCCACTTGCTGGCGGCCGAAATCACCGAGGGTCTGCTGCTCGATCAGCGTCCGGCCGTCGTCGAGCAACTGCTGGCTTTCCGCGATGCCGGCGTGCAGGTCAGCATCGACGATTTCGGTACCGGTTATTCGGCGATGTCCTACCTCAAGAAATTCGCCATCGATTATCTGAAAATCGACCGCTCCTTCGTGCGCGACCTGACCACCGATCCAAGCGACCTGGCGATTGCCGAGGCGGTCATCGTCATGGCCCACAAGCTGGGCCTCAAGGTCATTGCCGAAGGGGTCGAAACCGGTGAGCAGTGCGAGCTGTTGCGGCTGGCTGGCTGCGACTATGCACAGGGTTTCCTGTTTGCCAGGCCGATGCCGGCCGCCGATTTCGAGCGCTTTCTCGGCGCCGAAGCGCCCTAGGCCGGCAGTTCCGCCGGATTGGCCGGTGGTTCGGGCTCGGCCGGATCGACGTGGGTCATCAGGTAGAGCACCGGGTGGCGGGCCATGACGTTGATCCTGGCCAGGCGGGCAATGTCGTGGCCCTGACGGACCGTCAGCGTGCCGTCAATCTCGAGATGCACATCGGCCAGGATCATGTCACCGGTCTTCCGGGTCTTCAGCTCATGCAGGCCGAGCACGCCCGGTGTCGCCAGGATTTCGGCGGCGATGGCGCTGACCTGTTCTTCGGTGGCGGCGCGGTCGGTCAGGTCGTGCAGGGCGTCCCAGGTGAAATCCCAGCCCATGCGGGTGACCATGAAGCCGACGATGAGCGCGGCGATCGGGTCGAGCAGCGGAAAACCCAGTAAATTGCCGGCGATGCCGAGCGATACCACCAGCGACGAGGCGGCATCCGAGCGGGCATGCCAGGCATTGGCGACGAGCATGCTGGAACGCACGCGTTCGGCGACGGCGAGCATGTAGCGAAACAGCAGTTCCTTGGCGAGCAGGGCGCCAAGGGCCACCCACAGGGCCAGCAGATGCACGGTGGGAATGCTTTCCGGGGCCTGCAGCTTGTGCGCCGCCGACCAGATCATGCCGGCGCCGACGACCAGCAGCAGGCTGCCGAGCACCAGCGACGCAGCATTTTCGTAGCGCTGGTGGCCGTAGTGGTGATCTTCGTCCGCTTCCTTCTTGCTGTGGTGGATGGCGAGCAGGACGACGAAGTCGGCGATCAGGTCGGAGAGTGAGTGGATGCCGTCGGCGATCAGGCCCTGTGAGCCGGAAATCAGGCCGGCCATGACCTGGGTGATGGTCAGCAGGATATTCACCGCAACGCTGATCCAGGTGCTGCGTTTGGTCGCCGCTTCGCGCTCGGGGGTTTCTTCTTCGCCGTCGAGCTCGGCCATGTTCTGAAGGTCGTTCATCGAATTTCTTGATTCCAGGGCCGGGAGGTCGGTGAGTTTGCCGCCCGGACAGGGCGCCAACGGCGGGCGCATTTTAAGTGCCCGGGATGGCGCTGTCCATCAGCTCAGCTGGCCAGCCGCCAAGGCCTCGCTGAAGGCCTGCCATTGCTGGCGGCTCAACTGGTTCATGGTGTTGGCAGCAGCCAGCAGTTGCGGCTCCCAGTCGTCGCCGGCGGCGAAGGCGATCAACTCGTCGGCACTCGCCGAACCCGAGCGGCCGCTGGCGCGCAGTTGGTCCCAGGCGAGAATGCGGCCCATGGTGGCGACGACGTCCTGCAGGCGATCCAGTTTCTTGCCCCATTCGCCGATCGCGACGCGATCCTCCGAGGCTTGCAGGCCGCGCAGGATGCAGGGCTGTCCGTCGAGATGCACGGCGTGCAGGAAGGCGTGGTCGATGGCCTGCAGGCGCTGTTGCACCGCTGCCGCGCGGCTCGCTTCGTCCGGCCAGACGGGCTGGGCGATGCCCTGTCGGGTGAGGGCCGGCACCAGCGCCGAGGGGCGGGATTCCTTGAGGTCGAGCAGGTAATTGCTGTCCGGCGAACCCTTGCCGTTCACCAGGATGACAAAGCGTTCGACGCCCAGGCTGCCCGTGCCGGCGATGCGCCGCCCGATGTCGAGCACTTCGAAAAACTCCGGTTCGGGCTGCGTTGCCGCAAATTGTTTCATGAAATGCGCGACGCGCTTTTTCTGTTCGGCCGAGGCGGGCAGGGCCTTGCTGCCATCGACCTTGAGGCTGCGCCGTCCGTCCTCGAGGATGGTGCGCTTGGCAAGATAATCGCGGCGCTTCAGGGTCTGCAGATTGTCGAACAGATCCTTGATCAGGCCGTCGGCGGTTTCTGCCTCGACCCACAGCGGCTTGCCGCGCAGCAGCGCCTGGCGGTAGGCGGCAAGACAGCTTTGGCTGACGGTTTGCGCTTCTTGCGGAGAAATGCGCAGTTCGTCGGCGCCGCAGCGGATACTGGTCAGCAGGCGGAGCAGGTCCCAGGTGGCCGGGGCCAGTGCGGCTTCGTCGAAGTCGTTGATGTCGAAATAGACCAGCCGGTTGTCGCCCTTGTAACTGCCGAAATTCTCGAAATGCAGGTCGCCGCATGCCCAGGCCAGCGGCGCCTCAGTCAGCGCCGGACTGTCCGGCAAGGCGCCGTAGAACAGGTGGCAGGCACCGCGCAGGAAGACGAACGGGCTCTGCGCCATCTTGCTGTATTTCATGGCCAGGCGTTCCGGATCGCGCCCGGCATTGGCCAGACGGATGGCGGCGACGAGGTCGGCGGCGGCTGCGCTACTGAGTTTGCTCATGGGGATGCCTGCGGCAGGGTAATGGCCGAACGATACGCCGAACCGGCATCGCCTGCAGTGCCCGCATTTTTTGGGTTACGGCCAGGCCGGCAGCATTTCGCTGCCGGCTACGTCACGCTGGGCCGCGAAGCGTTCGCCGAGAAAATCGAGAAAGACGCGAACCTTGGCCGAGAGGTGCAGGCGTTGTGGATAGAGGGCGTATATATCGGCCGGGCTGCCCGCCCATTCCGGCAGGATGCGGACCAGCCGGCCGGCTTGCAGGTCGGCGGCGATATCCCACAATGAACGGAGGACGATGCCGTGGCCGGCCAGGGCCCAGTCGGCGGCGACCTCGCCATGGTTGGTGCTGAGTCTGCCGCCGACCTTGAGATTGCGGCACTGTTTGCCCGCGCACAGCGTCCAGGTGCCGAACGGGCTGTCGCCCTCGCGGATGACGATGCAGTCGTGCTGCTGCAGGTCGTCGAGTGTGGCCGGCTGACCATGCCTGGCCAGATAAGCCGGGGCGGCGCACAGCACGCGATGATTGGCGGCGATCCGGCGGGCCAGGACGCGGGCATCCGGCGGCTCGCCGAAACGGATGGCGATATCGTAATTGTGGTCGCCGGGTAGCATCGGCTGATCGGTTAACTGCAATTGGACATCGACCGCCGGGTAAAGCCGGATGAACTCGGAAACCGCGGGGGCCAGCTGTCGGCGGCCGAAACCGAAGGTCGCGTGCACCCGCAGCAGGCCGCGCGGCTCGGCCCGGCTGCGGTTCAGGGTTTGTTCCAGGGCGTCGATTTCGCCCAGGATGCGGCGTCCCTCGGCGAGATACAACTCGCCCTCCGGCGTCAGGCTCATGCGGCGCGTTGTTCGCGCCAGCAGGCGCACGCCCAGGCGCTGTTCGAGCTGGCTCAGGCGGCGGCTGACGGCCGGGCCGGTCAGTCCCAGTTCGCGGGCGGCGCGGGCCAGGCTGCCCTGCTCAACGAGCAGCGAGAAAAAGCTTAATTCAGCAGACATATGGCTCGTTTCATTGATGAAATTTACTGATGAATGAACTAAATATGGCTGCATATTATCGTTTTAGCAGCGTAGTAGCATGGGCTCCTGATTGTTACGGGCCTTGCCATGTCTGCACTGTTTGAGCTTTTCCTGCCCTTGCTGCTGGGCGCCGTGCTCGGTTTTGCCGGCGGTGTTTTCGGCATCGGTGGCGGCATCATCGCCATTCCCGTAATGACCGCCTTTTTCGCCATGGACCAGAAGCTGGCGCAGGGCACGGCGCTGGTCATGATGGTCCCCAACCTGTCGATCGCCTTCTGGCGTTACCGGCAACGTCAGCCGCTACCGCTGAAACGTACCTTGCTGCTGGTTCTGTGCGCCCTGACGGCAACCGCGTTGACGGCGCAGTACGCCAGCCAGCTGGCCTCGGGCGAATTGCGCCGCTATTTCGGCTTCTTCCTGCTCTGGCTGGCCGGGCACAGTCTGTGGAGTCTGTTCGGCCGGCGGCCGCTGCGTCAATGGTCCTGGCCGGCCGGGCTGCTGCCCCTGGTCGGCCTGCTCGGCGGCGCTTGCCAGGGACTGCTGAGTATTGGCGGCGGCATGATCGCGCCGCCCATCCTGGTCGCCTTCTTCCGACAAAGTCAGGCCGTGGCCCAGGGCTATGCGCTGGCGCTGGTGACGCCGAGTTCGTGCCTCGCCTTGCTGACCTTTTCCCAAGCCGGCCTAGTCGACTGGCGCCTGGGCGCCTTGCTGGCGGCGGGCGGCGCGTTGACCGTCTCGGCCGGGGTGCGCCTGGCGCATCGTCTGCCGGAGCGACGTTTGCGCCTCGGCTTCTCGCTGCTGCTGGTGGCCACGGCGCTGTGGATGATCTTTTAGCACAAGCTCCTGGGCTTTGGCACAATGCGGCTTTCCCCATGCGCCCAGGACTACCGATGAATCCCGACGACTTGCTGCTCCTGGTCACCCGCACCATGCCGTTCGGCAAGCACCAGGGCAAGCTGATCGCCGATTTGCCGGGCAACTACCTGAACTGGTTTTGCCGCGAAGGCTTTCCGCCCGGCGAGATTGGCCGTCTATTAGCCCTGATGCAGGAAATCGACCATAACGGCCTGTCTTTTTTGCTGACGCCACTGCGCCGGCGCTGAATGTAAAAAAGCCGCTTGCGGCGGGCAAGCGGCGGGTGATCGGTGGGGGGCAACTATCTGGGTTTGAACTGCTCGTGCAGACAGGCCTTGTGCTCCGGCCCGAGCTTGTTCTGGCAAGCTGCCCGCGCTTTCTGGTGTTGTTCGCAGCGCGCCGGGTTGGCCGACTGGCGGCAATCGACCGGCGGCATTTTTTCCTGCACGCACTGGCGGAAGGCCGGGCCGCTTTGTCCCTGGCAGGCCTGGGCGGCCTGTTTGCGGGCCGCGCATTGCTGCGGGTTGGGCTGTTTGCTGCAATCGACTTTTTGCAGTTGTTCCTGCATGCATTGCTGACGTTGCGGGCCGCGCATTTCGCGGCAGGCGGCCCGCATTTTGTTGCGCTCGGCGCGGCGCTCGGTGCAGGCCGCGATATTGCGTGCCGTGCTGCAATCGCGCGCCGGGCGGGCGCGGGCGGCGGGGGCAACGGCCGGTGCCGGATTGGCGGTCAGGCTCGGCCCCATGTCAGGGGTTGTCTGGGCCACGGCGGGCAGGCCGAACAGGCTGGCGATCAAGGCGCCGGCAATCATCATCGGGCGGGTTTTCATTTTTTGCTCCTGGTTGTTGGTCGGTCAGTTCTGACTTTAGGACGCTGGCACAAGATTGCCCCGAGTAATTTGTAAATGAGTGCAAACAGGCCGGGGGCGGCTTACAAACGCTTACGAGTCGCGTTATATTGCCGCGCATGAATGACAAACACGCAAATGAGCATCGTCTGCTTCTCGCCGAGGTGCTCGAGATGATGGTCGCTGACGGCCTGGTGGATGCAGTGGTGGCCGAGACCCTGAAAACGGAACGGCGCCTGCATGGCGGCCGCATTCATCCGCTGGTCGTCATCGCCGACCAGAAATGGCGTTCGCTGAAGCCGCCGGCCCGCCTGCTCAGCCTGGAAGTATTGAGCGAGTGGCTGGCCGGGGTGTGCGGCCTCGACTACATGCACATCGATCCGTTGAAGATCGATTTCACCGGCGTCGCCGACATCATGTCGAGCGCCTACGCGGCCCGCTTCGGCATCCTGCCGGTGCAGGTCACGACGCGCGAAGTGGTCATTGCCACCGCCGAGCCCTTCATGCGGGAGTGGGAAGAGGAACTCAAGCCCATCCTGCGCAAGGAGATCCGCCGGGTCATTGCCAATCCCGAAGATATCTCGCGCTATCTCGTTGAGTTTTTCAGTCTCGCCAAGTCGGTCAAGAAGGCCGCGGCCAAGGGCGAAGTCACCGCCGGCCTGTCGAGCTTCGAGCAACTGGTCGAGCTCGGCAAGGGCAACAAACAGTTCGATGCCAACGACCAGCACATCGTGCATATCGTCGACTGGCTGTGGCAATACGCCTTCGACCAGCGGGCCTCGGACATTCACATTGAGCCGCGCCGTGATATCGGCATCGTGCGTTTTCGCATCGACGGCGTGCTGCATCAGGTGTACCAGATCCCGATGACGGTGATGAACGCCATGACCAGCCGCATCAAGCTGCTCGGCCGCATGGACGTGATCGAGAAGCGGCGGCCGCAGGATGGCCGCGTCAAGACGCGCACGCCGTCGGGGCAGGAAGTGGAGTTGCGCCTGTCGACGCTGCCCACCGCCTTTGGCGAGAAGCTGGTCATGCGCATTTTCGACCCGGAAGTGCTGGTGCGTGATTTCCGTTCGCTCGGTTTTTCCGACGATGATCAGGCGCGCTGGCAGCAGATGACGCGTTCGCCGAATGGCATCATCCTGGTTACCGGGCCGACCGGCTCGGGCAAGACGACGACGCTGTACACCACGCTGAAACAGCTGGCGACTTCCGAAGTCAATGTGTGCACCATCGAGGATCCGATCGAAATGGTCGAGTCCTCGTTCAATCAGATGCAGGTCCAGAGCAGCATCGATCTCGGCTTTTCGGAAGGTGTCCGGGCCCTGATGCGCCAGGATCCGGACATCGTGATGATCGGCGAAATCCGCGATCTGGAAACGGCCGAGATGGCCATCCAGGCAGCCCTGACCGGGCATCTCGTGCTCTCCACGCTGCACACCAACGATGCGCCGTCGGCCATTACCCGTCTGCTCGATCTCGGCGTGCCGCCCTACCTGATCAATTCGACCTTGCTCGGTGTCATGGCCCAGCGCCTGGTGCGCACCTTGTGCCCGCACTGCAAGAAGCCGGTGCCGACCAGCGACGAGCAGCGTCTGGCCTGGCGCTCGCTGGTTGCCCCGTGGAAATCCGGCGAGCCGGCCCAGATGCATCAGCCGGTCGGTTGCCTGGAGTGCCGGATGACCGGCTACAGCGGCCGGGTCGGCCTCTATGAAATCATGCTCAACTCGCCGGAAGTGCGCAAACTGATCAAGCCGGCCATGGAAGTGGCCAAGGTACGCGAGCAGGGTTTCCGCGAAGGCATGCGGCCGCTGCGTATTTCCGGGGCGCTGAAAGTCGCGCAGGGCATCACCTCACTCGAGGAAATCATCAAGGTTGCGCCGCCGGCTGATGACACTTAGTTGTGAAAAGCTGCCCTTTTGGGTGGTAAAACGGTGACACTATGGCGATAATGTCACCTTGTTGAAAGGGGGCACTATGGCGGTCGAGTTGTTCAATGATGGCAAGCACATCGTTCACGCGTTTTACGATCTGGTCGATGATTCGGCCGCAGGGGCTGTGCAGTCCAACCAGTTCCTGATTGCCGATCACGGGCATGGGGCGCTGATCGATCCGGGTGGCAACATGACCTACACCGGGTTGCTGATGGATATGCAGAAATACTTTTCGTCGAAGGATCTCGACTATATTTTTGCCTCGCACCCCGATCCCGACATCATTGCTTCGGTCAACAAGTGGTTTGTCGCCTCGCAGTGCAAAGTGATGATTTCCAGCCTGTGGACACGCTTCGTGCCCCATTTCACGACGGGCAAGGACGTTTCGCACCGCATCGTCGGCATTCCCGACCAGGGCGCCCAGATCCGCCTCGGCGAATGCAAGATCATGGCAGTTCCGGCCCACTTCCTGCACTCCGAAGGCAACTTCCAGTTCTACGACCCGGTCGCCAAGATCCTCTTTTCCGGCGACCTCGGCGCCTCGCTGGTGCCGCACGAGCAGGCCGCGCAGCCGGTCACCGATTTCGCCAGCCATGTTCGCTACATGGAAGGCTTTCACCGGCGCTACATCGTGTCGCGCAAGGTGGCGCGCTTCTGGGCCAACATGGTTCGCCAGCTCGATATCGACCAGATCGTGCCGCAGCATGGCAGCCGCTTTGTCGGCCAGGCCGCGATTCGCGAGTTCCTGGCCTGGGTTGAAGGCATCGAGTGCGGGGTCGATCTGATGACTCAGGACAGTTACCGCCTGCCGACCTGAAGCACACAGCCGTCTCGCGCTGGTTGAAGAACCCCCGGTTTTCGGGGGTTTTTCCATTCTGGCGTGACACAACACCCGCCCAACCCGCCGTCACCGGGAGCCGTTTCAATGAGTATGTTTGACCACATTCGATGCGAAGTTCCGTTGCCTGACGGATTCGACGGCGACCCACTGTTCCAGACGCAGGATTTTGAACGTGTTCTGGCCACCCACGCCATCCGGGAAGACGGCCTGTATCTCGACGATGGCCACTACGAAACCGTGCCCAAAGCCGAGCGACCCCACCCGGATGCCGAAGAAGGGACGCTGGAAGACCTGCAGGGCAGCCTGCGCTGGGTGCCGAACCTGGTGCTTCATCCCGAAGCGCACGGGATGATTCATTTCTCCGGCCCGGATGCCGCCGGAAAACAGCATGACTACGAAGCCAAGTTCATGGATGGACAGCTGATTGGCATCAAGGTCCGCTTGGACCCGCCCAAGGCGGACGTCGCAGACAGCGAGCCGGATTAAGCCCGGTATCCATTGGTCTTCCAGATTGTCCTGCGCGTCACTGGCCGGATGACCACTTCGATTTATGGTATTGCGAAACCAGAACTTTTGCCTTGAGCAGCATGATGTCTTTCAGCATGCGTATCTTTCGGCCATGTTCCTGATGCGCCAGATCATAGATCTGCTTTTTAAGCGTTTCGTCACCGCCCTCAGGAAAGCTCAAGGACCATTGCGTGAAATAAGTGTCATAGCTGTCTATCGTCTTGATTAGCTCGAACCGCAGCTTTTCCCGGCTTTTCAACGGGACGGATGCCAATACTTCTTCAATGTCGGCATCGTAATCATGGTTTCGCTGATTGTTCGGAACGGGAAAGTCGATAATCTTGGACATGGTGCATTCACCTGTTTATTGATTCAAGAAAGGCCTTGGACAACATTCAAGCGCCTTCGCTCACGCAATCGTTTCGAGCAGGACAGTGCGTGCTTTCGTGATGCGCACGAACTGTTCGTGACTTCCCCCGACGTCGGGATGCGCCTTCTGGGCCAGTCGCCTGTATGCGGTATTGATCTGGCGTCGTTCAAGCTTCCCGCTCGCCGGCAGATTCAGTACCTCGCGATGTTCCCGCTCGTCCACGGGCTGGCGCCTGGCGGGGGATCTGCCCTGCCGGCCGGAGAAGCGCGCAAATTCCTCGTTCATGCGCTCCTGGGCGGCACGGCGCAGATTCCTTGACTCATGCTTCAATGCCGCCTGGTCTTCTTGCCAACGCAGGCGCGACATCACGATACAGGCCGCAAAGGCTATTCTGCCGCGGCTCTCGAGTTCATCAAGACTGAATGGTCCGACCATGTCGAACGGTTCTTCCAGCCATGCCTTTCGGCCACTGGCGTCTGTCTCGACGCGGCCGAGCGTTGCCGTGGTAACCAGGCCGTGTCCACCATTCCAGATGACCCACTCGTCGTCGGCATACAGGTTATGCATGCCTTGCCTTCTTGGCGTCGCTGTCGTCGTGATATCGGCAGGGCTGCGCGCTTTCGCCAGGGGAGCATCTGTCCAATGCTGTGCTGGAGGTAGCTAGGGATGTGGATTGAATTGAAGGAAACATGACAGGAATCGCCCGTTTGAACTTGGTTTCCAACGGGAATGCAATTTGCGCACCAAGAATTGCCTGCTTCCAGGCATCAGGCAAAGGGTGCCGTCCTTACCTACGACCAATTTCAGCTTTTCGGCCATAACGGCCATTGGCCTGAGGCACTCAATCGGGCAGCAATCCGCCGCTTACCTGCCGTTCAGCCTTGAAAGGTCGCGAACGGCAGCTTTCCTTTCTGGCGAATGCGTACTCCGTGCCCCAAGCGGTAATTGCTGGTGTCGAAAAGCTGACGTTCGGGGCTGTTCGACGTAATCGACCATCAGGGTGCGAAGATCCCAACGAACCTGCAAGCAATGCTTATTTGCGGTTCGATTGTTGGGTAGTTTGGGCGGTGCGTCCATTTCAGCAGCAAAAATTATGGCCATATTGTGATTTCATCGCGCTTCCAAGCGGAAAATCTCCTTCGCAATTCAACTTCTGCGGTTGTATGGCTCAGAAACCGATCCTTCCAGCGAGTTTGGTTTCTCAACACAGTGCCATCCACCTCATCTTCAAAGTCAATTCCAATAATGAAGCGGGACTTCCATTCGCGGATATGAAGATAATGGGTAAAGCCATTCTCATCACGAAAGGTGTCGATTGGAGGCACCTCAAACACAGGGAAACGTTTGGCGTAAAACTCTCCTCTAGCCCACGTCAGCAGTATCCATGCAGGAAGGCTCCATGCGAGGATCGCGGTTATCCAGTGAAGTATTGTCAATCCGAACAGACACAACAGCATCCCGATAAACGTGTAACGAGGGTGAAATGTGTCCCCAAAGAGGCCGTCGATAAACATCATCAGGCCACCAATAGCCATTAGAATAAGCACTAAGGCTTCGTGAATAGTTAGATTCTCACCGTGCATGAGCGATACGTAGGAACGAGTGTCCAGGAGCGTTGATCTTTGCCGCCCAACAGTAATTTAGAAATGTCCAGATTATTGCTAAGAATACGGACACGATTGAATCGCCTCCAAGGCTTTAAATGACATGGGGATTATCTCATGCGAATCTCCTTATCAATCAGCAATCATACAAACAGTGCCGACGTCCGCTTTGGGACAGTTTCATGAGAGACCTCATGGCCGAAGCCGGCCACCTAGAATCACCGCTCCGCAGCCGGTTTCAACTTCAGTGTGAAGTACTGGCATGGTTGCCTCGACGACTCGACAACATCGCGCTCCGGTAGTCGTCGCTCTTGAAGCCCATCGCCCGGCAGCCGTACCTGAAATTCAGGTCGAACGTGATCCAGTAATGCTCGCAGCGATTGCAACGGGGACGTTGATCGTCACCTGGCATCCACCACCTTGGGCAATTCCTTCCCCGCCTTGAAGTGTGGTACATGCTTCCCTGGTACAGCTACTTTCTCGCCGGTTTTAGGATTCCGGCTGATACGTGGAGGTCGGTAGTTCAGACTGAAGACACCGAATCCGCGAATCTCGACCCGCCCACCTGTTCGTAGCGTGGCGACCATACCACCGAGGATCTCATCGACGACCAAGACGGCATCCGGTCGGACTAGTTGCGGGAATCGTGCTGCCAGTAGACTGGTGAGTTCGGACTTGGTCATGGCAGTGATTTTATCTGGCTAGCAGGCTAACCAAAGTGTAAGTGCCTCTAACAGATGAAAATTTAGTTCATTTGTACCAGGTGCAAGCAGGAGGCTGCCATGAACGAAAAAGCCCCCAACTCAATCCTTCCCTGCATGGCTGTTACCGTTAACCTGGAATGCACGAATGCCGAAGCGATTAACGCATACCACTCAAGCTTCGTCTTCGTCTTCGTATCCGTGCTCGGTTTCAAGTTCCTGAGCGAACCGATCGGCCAGGTTGGCCCTGCCATCTCGGGTTTTGATGTGCTGAAGTAATTGTTCGAAAGCATCGTCATCGATGGCACCCGA
>JBAQDI010000008.1:0-27840 GCA_049294655.1 Azonexus sp. | reverse complement strand
GCAACACGGCGCGCCGGCTCTGGCCACCGGCGACGGCCTCGTCCAGACCGGCCGGGCCGCCCTCTTCGAGCGCCGCCAGCAGATCGTCGCGACTCACCCGGCCAGCCGCGTAGGCGGCCTGGAAACGCGCTTCCGGCCAATGCACGGCGGCCCCGGTCAGGCCCTGCGCGGCGGCCAGCGCCGCATCGAACGGCAGGTGCTGAAAGCCGTGCAGGGTATTGTGATGGACGAAATCGCGGATCGGCGCCTGGGCCGGCAAGACATGCGTCAGGTGCTCGACCCAGTGCTGCAGGCGTTGGCGGATGGGCAGGTCGGGGCTGACGTGCATCTCAGGCCCCGAATAGCCGGCTGACCTGGCTTACGCTGCCGGCCACCAGATCAAGCAACGGGGCCGGCCAGATGCCCAGGCCAAGGATGACGACAGCGAGAATGCCGGCCGCGCTCATTTCGGTCCGCGTCATGTCGGCCAGCGGCATGGCCTCGCCGCGCAGGCAGAGCCGGCCGATGACGCGCAAACTGTAGGCGGCACCAATCAACATGGCGACGCCCAGCAGCAAGACCCAGCCCGCCCAGCGGGCGTAGCCGCCAATCAGGGCATGCAGTTCGGCGATGAAGCCGGCACTGCCCGGCAGCCCCATGGCGGCAAGCAGCGCAAAAGCCACAAAAAAGGCAAAACGCGGGGCCCGGCCGAGCAGCGAACCATAATCGGCCAGATCGCGGCTGTGCGTGCGCTGGTAAAGCAGGCCGACGAGCAGGAAGAGCAGGCCGGCGGTCAGGCCGTGCGCCACCATTTGCATGACGGCACCGGTCAGGCCGGTAACGTTGAGCGTCGCGATGCCGAGCAGCACGACCCCCATGTGCGAAATCGACGAGTAGGCGACCATCGCCTTGAGGTCCTGCTGCCGCCAGGCCAGGATGCCGCCATAGAGCAGGCTGACGAAGGCGAGCAGGGCCAGCCAGTCCTGCGTGGCGAGCAGCGCGGCGGGCAGCGTTTCGGCGGCGCGGATCAGACCGTAGGCGCCCATCTTGAGCAGCACCCCGGAGAGCAGGATGGAAACCGGACTCGGCGCCTCGACGTGGGCCAGCGGCAACCAGCCGTGCAGCGGAAAAATCGGCATCTTGACGCCGAAGCCGATGAACAGGCCGGCGAAGATTAGCAACTGCATGTTCAGCGGCAGGCTGCGCCCACCGGCCGCCATGTCGGCCATGGCGAAGCTGTGACCGGGCGCCGCGTCATACAGAAAGAGCAGCGCGACGAGCATGAACACCGAGCCACCCAGGGTGTACAGGAAGAAATTGAGTGCCGCGCGCTGCCGGTTCGGCCCGCCCAGGCGGTCGATCAGGAAAAACAGCGGGAGCAGCGTCGCTTCCCAGAAAACGTAGAACAGCGACCAGTCGCGCGCCGTGAACACGCCGAACATCGCCGACTCGAGCAGCAGCACCAGCGTGAAATACAGTCGAGCGCCGGCTTCCATGCGCCGCGAGACGAGCACGGCAATCAGCGTCAGCAAGGCCGTCAGGAGCACCATGGCCAGCGAAATGCCATCGACGCCGAGCGCGAAATACGACCCCAGCCGGGCGTTCCAGGCCTTGCTCTCGAACATCTGCAGCGCCGCGCCAGCCGGCTCGAACTGCGCCGCCAGCCAGCCGGCATAGCCGAGCGCGGCCAGCGCAAAAAGCATGGCCAACTGCCACAGGCGCAGGGCGCGCCGGGTCGGCAGGATGGCGAGCGCAACCGCTCCCAGCACTGGCATGAAAACCAGAACCTTCAGCACATCAGGAATCCCCCGCCGGCTGGTCAAGCCGCCATTATTTTGATTTCGCGATTATGCCAGCCCCCGGCCATTTTCAGGCAAGCCGCATTGTTTGACAGCCGGTGTACGCTTCGCTAAATTGATTGTTTCCCCAACCCCTGATCAAATCATCATAAGGAGATCACCATGGCCGTTCTCGTTGGCAAGCAAGCCCCCGATTTCACCGCGACCGCTGTTTATGGCAACAATGAAATCAAGGAACTGAAACTGTCCCAGTTCAAGGGCAAGCCGGTTGTCCTGTTCTTCTATCCGCTCGACTTCACCTTCGTCTGCCCGTCCGAACTGATCGCCTTCGATCATCGCCTCGACGAATTCAAGCAACGCGGCGTTGAAGTCATCGGCGTCTCCATCGATTCCCAATTCACCCACCTGGCCTGGAAGAACACCGCAGTCAAGGACGGCGGCATCGGTCAGGTCGGCTACCCGCTGGTCGCCGACAACAAGCATGAAATCTGTCGTGCCTATGATGTCGAACTCGAAGCCGCCGGCGTTGCCCTGCGCGGTTCCTTCCTGATCGACAAGACCGGCGTGGTCATGCATCAGGTCGTCAACATGCTGCCGCTCGGCCGCAACATCGACGAAATGCTGCGCATGGTCGACGCCCTGCAATTCTTCGAAGAACACGGCGAAGTCTGCCCGGCCGGCTGGAGCAAGGGCAAGCCCGGCATGACCGCTTCGACCGAAGGCGTTGCCGCCTACCTGGCCAAGAACGCCAAGAAGCTGTAATTCTTCGGCGCGCCCGGCAGCGGGCAGCGCAGATCCGGCCCCGGACGCTGCAAGGCCTCCGGGGCCTTTTTTCGTGCTGTCAAATCCGGAAGAAAGCGAATAGAATTTGGCACTTTTGCAAGTTTCGGATGAAGCATGGCAGACATTGAATTTCTGAGCACCCGCCAAGCGGCACTGCGCCTCGGTGTTTCCCTGGGCACCGTGCAGAACATGGTGGAAAACGGCGCCCTGGAAGCCTGGAAAACGGCTGGCGGTCACCGCCGCATTCCGGTCACCTCGGTCGATGGTGTACTGGCCCGCCGCAAGGGTGCGGCCGGCCCGGCCAGCGACTCGCTCAGCCACCTCGACATCCTGATTGCCGAAGACGATCCGGCCTTGCAGATGCTCTACCGGATGACCTTCGAACGCTGGAACCTGCCGCTGCTGCTGCGCATCGTCGACAACGGCTTCGCCGGCCTGCTGCAGGTTGGCCAGAAAAAACCGGACATCCTGATTGCTGACCTGATGATGCCGGGCATGGACGGCTTCGAAATGATCCGTCACTTGCGCAGCAATCCGAACTACTCGGCCATGGACATCATCGTGGTCAGCGCCATCGACCGCGACGAAATTGCCAAGCAGGGCCTGCCGGCCAATGTCACCGTGTTTGGCAAACCGATTCCCTTCCACGAACTCAAAGGCTTCATGCTCGGCCGGATTGCTGCCCGCCAGCGCCCGGCCCGCTAACCACCGACAACCCGCCCGCCAGACCGGATGACAAGCCGGCGAGGGGCAATACGATCCAACGACACTTGCCGCCACGGCGGCAATACATAAAGAGCAGGAGACAAAAATGGGGTTTTTTGGCAACAACGCTGCGCTCGACAAGATCGATCGCGATCTCGCCGCCATCGCCGATGGTTCGGCCGATCTGTCGCTGAGTGTCGGCAGTACCGGCAACGACGCGGCCGGCCGGGTTTCGGCCAACATCAACCGCTTTTTCGGCCGCGTCCGCGGCCTGATCTCGCATGCCCGCGAACGCAGCGTGAGCATTGCGGCCGACGCGGCGCGCATGAACCACCAGGTGCAACAGACCGATGATGCGGTACGCCGCCAGGAAGCACTGGCCGGCGTGGTGTTCGAGTCGAGCAACCGGGTCAACCAGGCGGTCGCCGAAGTCGCCATGAATTCCGACGCCATCCAGGCCTCGACCCGGAACAATCTCGATCTCGCCCAGCGCTCGCTGCTCCAGATGGAAACCGTGGCGACGACCATGCGCTCGACCAACCAGCACATCGAACACTTCTCCTCGACGGTCGGCGAACTGCACGCCAATTCCATGAAGATCAACGAAATCGTCTCGCTGATCAACGACATTTCCGACCAGACCAACCTGCTGGCGCTCAATGCCGCCATCGAAGCCGCCCGGGCCGGCGAGGCCGGACGCGGCTTTGCCGTGGTTGCCGACGAAGTGCGAAAACTGGCAGAAAAAGTAAAAACCGCCACCCAGGTCATCGGCCAGAACACCCAGTCAATGATCAATCTGGTGGCCGACACCTCGACCAAGACCCAGACCATCGTCGGTGAAGTGACGCGTGCCAACGAATACATCGAAACCTCGGCCAGCGACCTGACGACCATGGTCGGCGACTTCAAGCGGACGACCGAGCAGCTGACCACCATCGCTGGCGCCATCTACAAACTGCGCGAAAGCAACCAGTCCATTCACGGCGAAGTCGAGGAAATCCGCAATCACTCGCTGGACATCTCCGGACGCATGAAGCAGTGTCTGACCTCGGCCAAGACCCTGCGCGAATCGACCGAAGACCTGCAATGCACGCTGGCCGACTTCCGCACCGGCAACAGCATGTTCGACACCCTGCACGACAAGTGCACCGGCTTCCGCGACCAGGTGGCGGCCGTCCTGCAACGCCTCAACGAACGCGGCATCAATATCTTCGACCAAGCCTACAAGGATATCCCGGGCTCCAATCCGAAGCGCTTCACCACCGCCTACGACAACCAGTGCGACACCGAACTGACCCGGATGTACGACGACCTGCTGCGCGATGTACCAGGCCTGACCTACTCGCTGGCCGTCGACACCAACGGCTACGCCCCGGCCCACAACGGCGTGTTCTCCAATGCGCCGACCGGCGACCCGGCCGTCGACCTGACCAAGTGCCGCCACAAGCGCATCTTCAACGACCCGGTCGGCCTAAAACTGGCCAAGAACGAGAAATCATCGCTGTTCCAGACCTATGTCCGCGACACCGGCGAAATCCTCAACGACCTGTCGATGCCGATCAACATCAACGGCCGCCACTGGGGCGCCGTGCGCATCGGCTTCAAGACGGATCTGGTTGTTTAGAGGCAGGATCGAGTTGCCTAGGATCGAGGGGGTGAGCTAACAGCTCGATCCTCGATCCTAATAAACTATTTCGACGTTTTCCGGCTTGAGCCAGCCGTTTAGCGCTTCGAGCAGCAGGTCGTCGAGGCGGACGCGGGCTTTTTCGCCGAGCACGATGTCGCACTCGGCAGCGCCGTTGCTGTAGCGGATGCGGACCAGGGCCGGGCCGGGGGCGAAGGGCATCAACAAGGACTTGAGCTTGCGCGCGTCGGAAGTGCCGTTCATGCGCAGCAGCAGGCATTTGGCGAAGCGGGCGCGGGCTTCGCCGATGGTCATCAACTTGTCGGCGGTGACGCTGTTGCCCCCCGAAAAGTCGTCGTAGCGCACCTTGCCTTCGATGATCAGCACCTCGTCGGTGACGATCTTGGCGCGCTCGGCCTCGAACAGTTCGTTGAACACCGTGACCTCGATCATGCCCGTGCCGTCGTCGAGCTGCACGAAGAGCATCTTGCCGCGCCGGGTCATCTGGGTGCGCACGCCGACCACGACGCCGGCCAGCGTCGTCAGCTCTTTCGACGGTTCGAGCTTGTTGAGCGGCCGGCGCACGAAACGCGACAGCTCCTTCTTGCAGGTGTTGTACGGGTGGCCGGAGAAGAAGAAGCCGAGCGCCGTCTTCTCCTGCATCAATTGTTCCTTCTCGTCCCAGGGCTTGACCTGGACGTACTGCGGCGCATGGTCTTCGGCGACATTGCCGATGTCGAACAGGCTGGTCTGCATCGAATTGCGCTCGGCCTGCTCGGCGAAATCCATGGCGATGCCGACCGAGGCGAGCATCTTGTGGCGATCGGCATCGATGCTGTCGAACGCGCCGGCCTTGATCAGCGCCTCGATGGTGCGGCGATTGACCATGCGCTTGTCGCAGCGCTGGCAGAAATCAAACAGGTCCTTGAACGGCCCGCCGGCGTCGCGCGCCCGCAGGATGTCGTTGACCGCCTGCTCGCCGGTGCCCTTGACCGCCCCCAGGCCGTAGCGGATCGAGCCGCGATCGACCGGTTCGAAGCGGTAATTCGAGGCATTGACGTCCGGTCCGAGCACCTTGACGTTATTGGCGATGGTGTCTTCGTAGAAGATCTTCACCGAATCGGTGTTGTCCATGTCGGAAGACATGGTCGCCGCCATGAAGGCCGCGCAGTGGTGCGCCTTGAGCCAGGCGGTGTGATAGGTGACGACGGCGTAGGCGGCGGTGTGCGACTTGTTGAAGCCGTATTCCGCGAACTTGGTCATCAGGTCGAACAGGCGTTCGGCGAGCGCCGGGTCGTAGCCTTTCTGGGCCGCGCCCTCGGCGATGGTCGCCCGGTGCTTGGCCATTTCCTCGGGCTTCTTCTTGCCCATCGCCCGGCGCAGCATGTCGGCACCACCCAGCGTGTAGCCGCCGATGATCTGCGAGATCTGCATCACCTGTTCCTGATACACGATGACGCCGTAGGTCGGCGACAGGCAGGCAGTCAGGTCGGGGTGGAAATAGTCGATTTCCTGCTTGCCCTTCTTGCGCAGGATAAAGTCGTCCACCATCCCGGAACCCAGCGGGCCGGGACGATAGAGCGCGAGCACAGCGATGATGTCTTCGAAACGGTCGGGCTCAAGCTTTTTCAGCAGCTTTTTCATGCCCTCCGATTCAACCTGGAAGATCGCCGTCGTGTTGCCGCGCCGCAGTATCTGGTAGGCCGCCGGATCGGTGAAGCCGAGACTCATCAGATCAAGCTTCTCGCCGGTCATGCGGCGGATGTACTCGACGGCGAGCTCGATAATGGTCAGATTTCGCAGACCCAGGAAGTCGAACTTGACCAGGCCGACCTTCTCGACGTCGTCCTTGTCGAACTGCGACACCGTGGACGCATCACTGCCGGTCGCCTGGTAGATCGGGCAGAACTCGGTGATCTTGCCCGGCGCGATGAGCACGCCGCCGGCGTGCATGCCGACGTTTCTGGTCAAATCCTCGAGACGGCCGGCCAAGTCGAACAGCTCGCGGATGGTTTCGCCGTCGCCGTCGCCCTGCATCATTTCCTCGAGCTGCGGCTCCTGCTCGAGCGCCTCGGCCAGCGACACCGGCTTGTTCTGGACGATCGGGATGAGCTTGGAGATGCGGTCGCACATCGAGTAAGGCAGGCCGAAGACGCGACCGACGTCGCGGATCACCGCCTTCGACGACATCGTGCCGAAGGTGGCGATCTGGCTGACCGCGTCCTCGCCGTAATGCTGACGCACGTATTCGATGACGCGCCAGCGATTGTCCTGGCAGAAGTCGACGTCGAAGTCGGGCATCGAGACCCGCTCGGGATTCAGGAAGCGCTCGAACAGCAGGGCGTAGGCCAGCGGATCGAGGTCGGTAATGCGCATGCTGTAGGCGACCAGCGAGCCGGCGCCGGAACCCCGACCCGGCCCGACCGGCACGCCATTGGCCTTGGCCCAGACGATGAAGTCGGCAACGATCAGGAAGTAGCCCGGAAAGCCCATCTGGATGATGGTGTTGCACTCGAATTCGAGGCGGGCGTCGTACTCCGGCCGGCGCTGCAGACGCACCTCGGGATCGGGGTAAAGCTCGGCCAGACGGATTTCGAGGCCCTTCTGCGCTTCATCGACGAGGAATTCGTCGATCGTCATGCCCGGCGGAATCGGGAAATTGGGCAGGAAGTTCTTGCCCAGGGTCAGCTCGATATTGCAGCGCCTGGCGATTTCCAGCGAGTTTTCGAGAGCTTCCGGCAAGTCGGCGAAGAGTTCGACCATCTCGGCCTGGCTCTTGAAATACTGTTCCGCGGTGTAGATCTTCGGCCGTCGGTGGTCGCCCAGCACGTAACCCTCGGCGATGCAGACGCGCGCCTCGTGCGCCTGGAAGTCGTCAGGGTTCATGAACTGGATGGGGTGCGTCGCGACCAGCGGCAAGCCCGTTTCGCCGGCCAGGTCGGCCGTCTGCTGGACGATGGCCTCCTGCTGCGGCTGGCCGTAGCGTTGCACTTCGAGATAGAAGGCGCCGGGGAAAATTGCCTCCCAGGCTTTGGCCCGTTCGCCGGCCAGATCAAAGTTGCCGTGGATCAGAGCCTCGCCGACATCGCCGAGATGGGCGCCGGACAGCGCAATCAGGCCATCGCAGCCGATTTCCGTGAACCACTCGCGGCGCACTTCGGCGCGGTCGCGTCGCCCCTCGACGAGATAGGCCTTGCTCAGCAGTTCGCACAATTGCTGGTAGCCGGCCCGGTTACGCACGAGCAGCAACAGCCGGTAGGCATCTTCCGGCGACTCCGGGTTGGTGATCCAGACATCGACCCCGGCCAGCGGCTTGACGCCCTTGCCACGCCCGCCGGAATAGAACTTGACCAGGCCGAAGACGTTGCCGAGATCGGTCAGCGCCAGGGCCGGCATGCCGTCGCCGGCCGCCCGCTTGATGGCGTCGCCGAGGCGGACGATGCCGTCGGTGACCGAGTATTCGGAATGGAGGCGGAGGTGGACGTAGCGCGGCGAATTCATGGCCGCAATTTTACCGCGCCCGACCGTCGCCTCCGGTCGGGCGCGAACTTTTTATCCGACGGGCGGCTGCCAGTCGACCGGCAACAGCTGGCGCGCCGGACGACCGATGAAGTAGCCCTGGGCGCGCTGGATTTCCATGCGCTCGAGTTCATGCAGCACCTCGGCCGACTCGACGTATTCGGCAACCACGGTGATGCCCATCTCGCGGGCCAGCGAACGGATACTGGTGACGAAGGTCCGGTCCTTGTCGTTGTTCAGCATGTTGGCGATGAAATCGCCTTCGATCTTAAGGTAGTCGATGGGGAAGCGGCGCAGGTAGTGGAAAGAGGAGAAACCCGAGCCGAAATCGTCGATCGCCAGCTTGAAGCCGTCGCTCTTCAGGTCGTTGAGGAAGCGCTCGAGCAGCGCCAGGCTCTTCACGGTGTCGCGTTCGGTAATCTCGAAAACGATATTGCGCGGCGCGACGCCGCTCTTCTCGATGATGCGCCGCAGGTCGCGGGCGAATTCGTTGAAGACCAGGGCGCGCGGCGACAGGTTGATGAAGATTTCGCCGGCATGACCGCGGGCCGACAGTTCGGCCAGCGCCTGCTCGATGACCAGCATGTCGAGACGATGGATGACGCCCATCTTTTCGGCAATCTCGACGAATTCGTCGGCCCGGATGAATTCGTCGTTGAGTTCGATGCGCGACAGCACTTCGTAGGCCACGATCTTGCGCTCGGCGACATCGAGAATGGGCTGGAAGAAGGGCACGACGCGCCGCGCCTCGATGGCTTCGAGAACCATGACGCTCTTCAGCGAGATGTCGCGGAAGATGTCGACGATGTCGTCCTGGGTCGGGATGGCGACCTGGCCTTTGCCCGAGGCCTTGGCCCGGTACATCATGTTGTCGGCGAAGAGCAGCAGGTCCTTGGCATTCTCGGCATGATCCGGATAGACCGCCAGACCGATCGAGGCCGTGCCGCGCAGGCGTGTGCCATCCGGCGTCTGCACCTCGATTTTCTCGATCGCCTGGCGCACCCGCTCGGCCACCATGGCCACGGCATCGGCCTGGGCTTCCGGCAGCAGGGCGACGAACTCGTCGCCGCCGTAGCGGGCCAGGATGTCGCCGTCGCGCAGGGCGCCCTGCACGGTGCGCGCAAAGTGCTGCAGATAGGTGTCACCGACCGCGTGACTGTAGTTGTCATTGACCAGCTTGAAGTTGTCGAGATCGATGAGCAGAACGCCGAAACTGTAGCCGTGGCGCTGGGCGCGGCCGATCTCGTAGGTGGAGAGTTCCCAGAAGACGCGCTGATTGAAGAGATCGGTCAGCGGGTCGCGCGTCGCGTAATACTCGAGATCGCGAGTGTATTTGTAGATCGCCTTGACCGAGCCGACGACGTTGAGCAGCGTGGACAAAATGCTTTCCATGACCAGGTAGCGCGTCTCGTCCTCGAGCATCCCGGCATGCACGCCGATGCCGACGATGCCGCCGATCTTCGGCCGGTCGACGAAGAAGGACTTGACGCGCACGGCGACCTCTTCCTCCGACAATTCGACCAGCGCCGCCTGCGGATTGGCGACGTGATGATGCACATTGCACGAGGTAATGTCGGCAAAGGCATTCA
This sequence comes from Azonexus sp., assembly GCA_049294655.1. Classification (GTDB taxonomy): domain Bacteria; phylum Pseudomonadota; class Gammaproteobacteria; order Burkholderiales; family Rhodocyclaceae; genus Azonexus. The sequence goes on along the minus strand of JBAQDI010000008.1, from coordinate 17,842 downwards.
GGCTTTTCAGCTCTTCCCGAATGTAGCGCTCCATCATTGCCCGCGTCGTGGCCGAAGCCGGACCGCGCCAGAAGATTTCCAGGTCGAACAGCTCGTCGTCGATCTTGAACACCGAGAACAGCGTGTGGGCGGTGATCACGCTGTTGATTTCGCCGAGCAGGCGGCCGACGTAGTCGCGCCAGTCGCGCACCACCTCGGAGGTGATGACGAATTTCTCGAGCAGGCCGATCTCGAAGGTCAGGATGTCCTTGTCCACGGCAATGGTGCGCAGCTTTTCGAGCAGGCGGCCGAGCGCCGTGACGACGCGATTCAGTTCGACAAAGCCGAGATCGTGCTCGGCAATGGTGATATGGCGCAGGTCACCGACCGCATTGACCTGTTCGAAATCGGCCAGCAGGCGCTCGACCGAGCCCTCGATGCGGCGCCCGACCCACCACACGGCGCCCAGCGCCAGCAAGCCGGCCAGCGGCAGCAGGATGGCAAAAGCCAGGCCCAGCGAGTGGCGGGCGTCGGCCAGCAGGCTGGCGTAATCCTGGCGTACCTCGACCACGCCAAGCACGCTGCCGATCTGCGCATTGGTGTGGCAACCCAGGCAGCGCTGCTCGGCGACCAGCGGGTAGATGTGGCGGGCAAATTCGGTGGTGTCGCGGCGCAGCGGCTGGCCGCTGGCCAGGACGGCGCGCAGGTCGTCATCGAGCGGCGGCTGGCTGATTTCGTGGAACAGCTCGACGACCACCGGGCCGCGATAGATCTGGATGCTCAGGCCGCTGCCCTTGCCGGCCTCGGCCGTCGCCTGCAGGAAGGCATCGACCTGGCTGCGCCGCCAGCCCTGGCTCATCAATTGGTACATCGAAGCGAAGGCGATGCGCGTCGTGGCTTCCGAGGTGCGCGCCGCATTGGTCCGGACGACGCTGTCGAAGACCCGGTCGAGCGACCAGTAGGCCCCGCCGAAAAACAGCGCGGCGACGATGGCCGAGGTGGCAAAGACAAAATGTTTGATGCGCATCGTTATCGCTCGATCAGGTTTTCGCGATTATCCCCGATTTGGCCGGCAATGGAATCCGCGATATTCCTGAACGCCCCGGCTGGCCGGCCTCAAGGCGGTTAAAATTCCTCGCCATGCGCCCCCCGCCGCCCAAACCCCCATTCCTTGATTCCGAGCCAGCGACGCCCCCCGAAGATTCGGAAGTGGGCGCCGACTGGATAGCCCACATCCCGCGCGGGCTGGCCGCCCTGCTCTTCATTTTCGCGCTGGGCGCCGCCTTCTGGCGCATTCCGCCGGCCGCTGCCCCGGGCTTTGCGCCACCGCCAGACGCGCTGCATTCACCCCGGCCGGCCCTGTTCTCAAGCGTTCTGCTGCCGCCGAGCAAGGCACCGGCCGAGCCGACCCTGACCCTGTTGCCGAACGGCCGGCTGGCCGCCGCCTGGTCGGCCGACAGCCAGGACGATGCCGAGGGGCGCAGCATCTGGCTGAGCATCGAGGAGGCGGACGGCTGGCGCCCGCCGCTGCGCATCGCCAGCCGGGAAAGCACCGCGGCCGGCACCCTGACCCATGCCGGCGGCCTCGGCAAGCCGCTGCTGCACGCCGAAGGCAGCTGGCTGCATCTGTGGTACACCAGCCGCGATGGCCTGGCCGGCGACTCGCTGAACCATGGCATCTCGACCAATGACGGCCAGGCCTGGACGAAGCCGGGCAAACTCGAAATCTCGCCCCTGACCGGCGGCGAGCTGCAACCCGGCGGGCCGCCCGTGATCCTGGATGACGGCGGTCTCGGCCTGCTCCTGTCCCGTTCCTTCATCAGCGGACACAGTAGCTGGCTGCGCCTCTCGGCGACCGGCCAGATTCTCGGGCTGCAGCGTTTGCCCGCCGGCCAGCCGGTGGCGGCCAGCGCCCTCGACACCCGGCGCGCCGTCGCCGTGCACCGCGACCCGGCCACCGGCCAGCTGCAACTGCTCAGTACCGACGATGGCGGGCAAAGCTGGCAAGCCGGTGACCAGCTGCCGGTGACCATCGCCGACGGCCGCCCGGCCCTGCTCCGACTGGCCAGCGGTCGCCTGTTGCTGGCCGCCAACCCGGCGGCCGGCCGGGCGAGCCTGCAATTGTGGCTAGCCACCGATGACGGCCGGAACTGGCTGCTCAGCCGGAGCGTTGAAGCAGCCACCGACGGCCCCGCCGAGTTTTCCGAACCGGCCCTGCTGCTCGGCCGCGATGGCCGGATCCACCTGGCTTACCGCTGGCGGCAGCAAGCCATCAAGCTGGTCAGTTTCAGCGAAGCCTGGCTCGACGGAGGGTCGCCATGAACCCGCTGGCCGCCTACGGCCTGCTCGCCCACGGCCTGATTTTCGGCGCTCTGGTGGCGCTGCTGCCGCTCGGTCCGCTGCGCGCCCGGGCCGCCCTGATCGCCACGGCACTGGCCCTGCTTGTCGGCATTGCGCCGCTCATGCACGGCAGTTTCGGGCCGCCTTCGCTGACCCTGCTGCAACTGGCCCTGCTCCAGCATGCCGGGCGCTCGTCGCCCCTGAGCTGGCGGCCAGCCCTCGGCCTGCTGCTCGGCGCCCTGATTTTTTATCCACTGGCGCTCGGCGGGGGCAGCTTCGATCCCTATGCCCTCGGCTACCAGCCCCGCGCCCTGCTCGGCGGGCTGCTGGCGCTGGCCGGCATCCTTTACTGGCGGCGCCGGAATCTCTGGCTGCTGATTCTCGCCATCGACCTCGCCGCCTATGCCGGCGGCCTCTTTGCCAACCTCTGGGATGCGCTGTTCGACCCGCTGCTCGTCGGGCTGGCCCTGCTGGTGGTCGGCCGGCAGCTCGTCGTGCGGCTTATCGCGTCAAGGATTCGCTGATCAGTTTGCGAATGCTGCCGGCCTCGAAGGGCTTGTCGCAGATGGCCGAAACGCCGGCCCGCTCGACGGCGGCCAGGCGGCCCATGTTCTGCTCGCTGGTCACCATGAGCACCGGCACTTCGGCCTGCCAGCTTTGCGTACGGATGTATTCGGTCAGTTCGCGGCCGTCCATTTCCGGCATGTTGTAATCGGTAATCACCAGATCGAACATCGTTTGCTCGAGAATGGCCACCGCTCCCTTGCCATCGACCGCTTCGGTAATGCGTTCGATGCCGAGCTCCTCGAGCAGGCGGCGCAGGTGATGGCGCGAAGCCAGGCTGTCGTCGACGAGCAGGACGCGCAGCCCCTCGATATCGGCAACATCGAGATCTTCCGGCGGATTCAGGTAATCGGCCGCGGCATAGAGCGCCCGTGACAACTGCTGCTCGTTGAAGGGCTTGGTGACGATGCTGCAGGCACCCGACTGGCGCACCGGCTCGAGCACCTGCGGCCGCGTTTCGCTGGAAATCAGGATGAAGGGAATGTTCTCGAGGTTCGGGTCGGCACGCATCGCGCCGACCAGCTCGGTGCCCGCCATGTCCGGCAGGTAGAGGCTGCTGATGACGACCAGTCCATCGGCGGCCGTTTCGGTCATTGCCGCCAATGCGCCAGCCGCCGTATCGACCAGCCGGACGTGGCGCACGCCCTGATGCTGCAGCATGCGACTGACCAGTCCGGCCTGCATGTGAGATGGCTCGACGAGCAGGACCGACAGATCGGCCAGGGAAATGGTCAGTGCCATGAGATCACTCCGTGAGGCGGGGGAATGGAAGCACTATAGCAGCGCGCGGCCGGCCATGTCGCCGCATCAGGCCGGGAACGATATCGGCTGCAGCCAGTCGACAGGACGCAAACAATCTATTACTTTAGGCATAATTTGCCTCGGCCAATCGGCCCGCACAAGCCAACATCATCACCCGCGTTTCCGGAGCGCTTCACTTCCCCCATGACCAACACCCGCCGCAACTTCCGGACGCTCGCCCTGCTGATCATCGTTCTGTCGCTGTTTGCCAGCGCCATGTACTGGTGGCAACTGGAAAAGACGGCCACCCAGTTGCGCGAGGAAACCCTGGCCCAGGCAGATTTGCGCGCCGCCCAGTTGAACAGCGCGGTGGCCGGCGAAATTGCCATCCTCATCCGCTACATCGATTTTGCCGCCCAGGAACTCGGCCGGGCCTATCAGGATGGCCAGATCGCCGGCTTCGATGCCGAAGTGCGGCGCATCGAGGCGCGCTTTCCCGAACGCTCGCTGCTGCAGATCGGCATCATCGACAGCAAGGGATATCTGAGCTATTCCAGCCTCGGCTTCAAGGCGCCGGTCTTCCTCGGCGACCGGGAGCATTTCACGGCCCATCAGAGCAGCCAGAAGGACAGCCTGTTCATCAGCAAGCCGGTTTTCGGGCGCATCTCCAAACAATGGAGCATCCAGTTCAGCCGCCCGCTGCGCCGCGACGGGCAGCTCGCCGGCGTCATCGTCCTCTCGCTGTCGCCCGGCTACCTGCATCGGACGCTGGCCTCGCTGACCCTGGCCGCGGATGACACCGCGGCCATTTTCCGCACTGGCGGCGAATACCTGGCGCGCAGCCAGGACCATGAGAACGCCCTCGGCAAGAGCGTCGGGCCCAACCGCCCCTTTGTCGGCCCGGTCAGCACCCGGAGCGGCAAGTTCACGGCCGTCGCCAATTTTGACCAGGTGCAGCGGCTCTTTCAGTGGCACCGGCTCGACGACTACCCGATTACCGTCGTTCTCGGACTCAGCCAGGAAACCCTGCTCCAGCCAGTGGCCCGCATCATTGCCCAGGACCATCGCCAGGCCCTGATCGCCACGACTGCGCTCTGGGCCCTGACCTTGGGCGTGGTCTGGCTGCTGCTCAATCTCGCCCGCCAGCAGCAACTGGTTCTCGAGCGCTCGGAGCAATTGCGGATCGAGCAGAAGCGCCTGCAGGCGATTTACGATGTCCTGCCGGTCGGCGTCGTGATCACCGATCGCAGCGGGCAACTCATCGACTGCAACCCGGCGGCCGAGCAACTGCTCGGCATCCGCAAGGAGCAATCCCCGGGCAAGGGCCTGAATGACGGCGGCTGGAATGTCCTGCGCCCGGACGGCAGTCTCATGCCGGCCGAGGAATATGCCTGCCACCGGGCACTGAAAGAGCGGATCGCCATCCGCAATGCCGAAATGCAGGTCCTCGGGCCGCAAGGCAAGGTCTGGCTGCAGGTCAACGCGATGCCGGTCGAGGAAGGCGAAATGGGGGCCGTTGTCGCCTATGCCGACATCAGCGCCTTCAAGGAAGCCGAACTGGCAACGAGAAAGGCCGGACAGCTGCTGCAGGAAGCCATCGACGGCATCCCGGAAGGCTTCACCATTTACGACGAGCATGACCGGCTCATCGTGTGCAACCAGGCCTATCGCAATTTTTACCAGGAGACCAGCGACCTGATCACCCCGGGCGCCAGTTTCGCCGAAATCGTGCGCATCGGCGCCGAACGCGGCCAATACCGCGAAGCCATCGGACATCTCGAAACCTGGGTCAGCGAGCGGGTGCGCCTGCACCAAGCGGCCAACGGCCGGCATATCGAACAACAGCTCAACGACGGCCGCTGGCTGTTGATCGTCGAATACAAGACGCAAAGCGGCTACATCGTCGGCAACCGCATCGACATCACCGCCCGCAAGGCCGTTGAAGCCGAACTCGAGCACTATCGCCACCATCTCGAGGAACTCGTCCAGGAACGCACCCTGGCCCTGTCCATCGCCAAGGAGGCAGCCGAGGCGGCGAACCGGGCGAAAAGCAGCTTCCTGGCCAACATGAGTCACGAATTGCGCACCCCGATGAATGCCATCATTGGTCTGACCCACCTGCTGGCCCGCAGTGACATTGACGCCGCCCAGGGCGACAAGCTGGGCAAGATCACCAATGCCGCCAATCACCTGCTGCAATTGCTCAACGATGTCCTCGACCTGTCGAAAATCGACGCCGAGCACATGACCCTGGAGCAGACCGCCTTCACCATCGGCAGCCTGCGCAGCAACCTGGAAAGCCTGACCGGTGGCAAGGCGCAGGCCAAGCAGCTCGATTTGCGCTATGAAATCGACCCGGCGCTTGAACGCATGCCCCTGCTCGGCGACCCGCTACGGCTGCAGGAGGTGTTGCTCAATCTGGTCGGCAATGCGCTGAAATTCACCGCCCGCGGCAGCGTCACGCTGGCCGTGCATATCATCCGGGAAACGGCGGGCGATGTCCGCCTCGGCTTTGCCATCCAGGATACCGGCATCGGCATGTCCGCCGAGGTCCTCGGCCGCATCTTCGACCCCTTCGAGCAGGCCGACAGTTCAACCACCCGCAAATTCGGCGGCACCGGGCTCGGCCTGAGCATCTGCCAGCGCCTGATTCACCTGATGGGCAGCGAAATTACCGTGGACAGCGCGCCCGGCATCGGCAGCCGTTTTTCCTTCACGCTCTATCTGAAAAAAGCCGAAGCCGGCCAGGGCCTACCCAGCCACGGCAATGAACTGGGCGCGGCGGAAACCGAAGCGCGCCTGCGCCAACAATATGCCGGCGCCCGCATCCTGGTCGCCGAGGACGACTGGGTGAACCAGGAGGTCGTGCTCGAGCTGCTGCGCGACATTCTCGGCCTGCACGCCGACCTCGCGCCGGATGGCGCCCAGGCCCTCGACCTGGTGCAGAAAAATCATTACGACCTGGTGCTGATGGACATGCAGATGCCGGAAATGGACGGCATCGAAGCCACGCAAAGCATCCGCCAGATTCCGGAATACGCCCGCCTGCCGATCATCGCGATGACTGCCAACGCCTTTGCCGAAGACCGGGCGGCCTGCCTGGCGGCCGGCATGGATGATTTCATCGCCAAACCGGTTGATCCGGATAGCCTGTTTGCGCTATTGCTCAAGTGGCTGGAGCAGCCGAACAACAAACCGGTGGCTGACTGATCAGAGCTCGATGCGGCCGCGGCCGCGCTTGATTTCACCTCGCTTGACCTTGCTTTCGAGCCGCCGTTTCTGCGAACCGTAGGTCGGCTTGGTGGCCCGGCGCGGGCGGCGGACGATGGCCACCGCGTCGAGCAGTTCCTGCAGGCGGCGCAGGGCTTCGGCCCGGTTCTTTTCCTGGGTGCGGAATTCCTGGGCCTTGATGACCAGCACGCCATCCTTGCTGATGCGCTGGTCGCTGAGCGCCAGCAGGCGTTCCTTGATGTCGTCCGGTAGCGACGAGGCCGGGATATTGAAGCGCAGGTGGATGGCGCTGGAAACCTTGTTGACGTTCTGACCGCCCGCCCCCTGGGCGCGGATCGCCGAAAACTCGATTTCGCCGGGCGGCAGGTCGCTGACGGCCAGGCTCACGCCGTTTCCATCAGCGGTTTTCCATCACTCGGCTTCGACCCAGTCGATGATCGCCTGCCACTGTTCGAGGTCGCGCCCGGCGCGCGACGCCGGCAGGTCGAAAATGGTCATACCGGCCGCCGTGGCCTGGACGTAGGTCTGGGTATTGCGCAGATAGGTCAGGACCGGCAAATCGAAGCTGGCGAAAAAGCGCTCCAGCTCGCCGGCGGCGCGCGTCCGCGGATCGACCCGCATGCCGATCACGGCGACGTCGGCCTTGCCCTTGCGCACGGCCTTTTCGGACAGCAGTTCGGTCAGGAAGTGGCGGGTCGCGAGCATGTCGAACATCGAGGGCTGGACCGGCACGATGACCCGCGTCGACAGTTTGAGCACCTTTTCCAGCAGCTTGCCGTGCAGGCCGGCCGGCGTATCGAGCACGATATGGCTACTGCCCTTGGGCGGGCGGGCGATATTGTCGTGACCGATCTCCCAGGTGTCGATGGTCGGCAACTCGAAGGGCCGGATGGCCAGCCATTCGCGCGAGGACTGCTGGCGGTCGATATCGCCCAGCATGACCTCGTGGCGTTTCGAAGCGAAATAGCCGGCCAGGTTGGTGGCCAGTGTGCTTTTGCCGGAACCGCCCTTGGGATTGGCGACGAGGAAGGCTTTCATGCGGTTTTTTCCAGTTTGAGCAGGGTCAGGCGCACCAGGTTGACGTGTTCGCGCAGCGTGTAGACCAGGTCGGAGAAGCCGAGCGGCACATGCAGCTGGCTGGCTTCATCTTCCAGGGTATCGAGCCGGCTGCGATACTCGTCGAGTTTGGCCGCCTCGAAATGATGCTTGAGATCGTCCTCGAGAAATTTCAACTCGCCATAGATGCGGAAAATCTTTGAACGGACGCGCCAGGTGTAAATGGCCGGGGCGATCTTGAGCAGCGGGATGAGCAGGGCAATGACCGGCACCAGCAGCACGATCAGGCGGTCGATCAGCACCGCCAGCCAGAATGGCAGATAGCGCTGCAGGAAGGGCGAGCCCGACTTGAAGTAGCGCGCTGCCTCGGGCGACAGCGGCAGCATCTGGTCCATGTAGGACGGGAACTCGCCGGCATCCTGGAAGAAGCCCGATTTGCCGTGCACATCGCTGAGCGCCTGCAGGAGCAGGGTCTGCAAGGCCGGATGCAGGTCGTCGCGGATGATCAGGTTGGCCGTCGGGGCGAGCACCTTGATGTCCTCCGGCGGAAAATCACGGACCAGGTCGGCGACGCCCTGCGGCAGGGTCAGCCGGGTCAGGAAGGGGAAGCGGCGCTGGTAGGCATTGGCCTGGGCGAAACTCATCACCCGGACGCCCGGCGTGCGCAACAACACCTGCACCACCGGCGCATTTTCGGCGGCGATGATGAAGGCCGCGTCGATGCGTCCCTGCTGCAGTTCCTCGGCCGCCTTCAGGCCGGCCACCGGGACCAGGTTCCGGCCGAGCGGAATTTCGTTGGCGACCAGCAGTTGCTGCGCCAGCTGACGCACGCCCGAACCCTCCTGGCCGATGGCGATGCGTTTGCCGCGCAGATCGGTCAGGCGATCGAGTTTTTTCTCGCCGCGATAGAACACCCAGACCGGCTCGTAGAACAGGCTGCCCAGCGAAAGCAGGCCCGAATCATCCTCGGCATCGGGATCCTCCTTGGGCGGCACGACACCGCCCTGGACGAAACCGATCTGCGCCTCGTTGGCCTTGAGGCGCTCGATATTCTCCAGCGAACCGGCCGAAGCCTTCACTTCCAGCGTGATGCCGTTCTTGGCCAGGATGGCTGCGTAACGGTTGGCAAACTGGTAGTAGGCGCCGGCTTCGCCGCCAGTGGTGATGACGATATGCTTGGGCGGCGCCGGTTCGACAAACTGATAGGCGACGGCAAAGCCGATACCGGCGATCAGGACGATCCACCAGGCAGTGGCGAACAGGTCGCGCAGGGAAAGGAGACTGGCTTTGATCTTGGCCATCATGGCAGCAGGATGGTCGAGCCCGTGGTCCGGCGGGCTTCGAGATCGCGATGGGCCTGCGCGGCATCGGCCAGGGCGTAGCTTTGATTGACTTCGATGCGCACCTGGCCCGACGCAACGATAGCGAACAGCTCGGCCCCGAAGGCGACCAGGTCTTCACGACGCGCCGTGTATTGCATCAGGGTCGGCCGGGTGACGTACAGCGAGCCCTTCTGCGTCAGTTGCAGCAGATCGAGCGGCGGCACCGGGCCGGAAGCATTACCGTAGGTGACCAGTATGCCCATCGGGCGCAGGCTGTCCAGTGAACCAGCGAAGGTATCCTTGCCGACACCGTCATAGACCACGGCGACGCCTTCACCGCCGGTAATCTCGCGGACGCGCTGGCTGAAATTCTCGGTCGAATAATTGATCACATGGTCGCACCCATGGGCTTTGGCCAGTTCGGCCTTGGCCGGGGAACCGACCGTACCGATCACCGTCGCCCCGAGTGCCTTGGCCCATTGCGTCGCGATCAGCCCGACGCCGCCGGCCGCCGCGTGGATCAGCACGGCATCGCCGGCCTGCACGCGATAGGTACGGCGCAGCAGATAGGCGGCGGTCAGCCCCTGCAGCATCATTGCCGCCGCCGTGTTGAAGGCAATGCTGTCCGGCAGCTTGAGCAGGCGATGCGCCGGAATGTTGCGCACTTCGGCATAGGCGCCGATCGGCCCGCCGGCATAGGCGACGCGATCGCCGACGGCAAGCTCGGTGACGCCCTCACCGACCGCCTCGACCACGCCGGCCCCTTCCAGGCCAATACCGGAAGGCAGCGGCAGCGGGTAAAGACCGGTACGGTGATAGATATCGATGAAATTGAGACCGACCGCGGCATGACGCACGGTGGCTTCGCCGGCCGCCGGTGCGGGAACATCGACTTCTTCCCAGCACAGCACTTCCGGACCGCCGGTCTGATGAATACGAATGGCATGGGGCATGCTCGTCTCCTCGTTATTTTTCGTCGAAAAGCGAGGTTATCACTGCGCCGGGCTTCCTTCTACCTTGAGATGCCCGATGCGGCACGTGCGGGGCGAAAAGGGCAAGGGGGCCTTGGGTTGTTTTGGGCGGAGATGTAAGGATCTGCCGCCCACAACACCGGCATTGATATTCCAGATGGTTCACGGCACGATCCGGGGATGAACGCTCTCACGCCACCGCCCAAAAGCACCGACACGCCGGCATCAACGCCATTCAACCCATGGCAACCACCGAAAGCCGCCCTCGAAGAGAACCTGGTACCCGACCTGGAAAAATCCGACTTTTCAAACAGTACGGCGCCTTGGCGGGCCGCACTGTTTGCCCCGGCCATCGTCATCGGCCCGATTGCCGGCTTCTTCATGCTCGGGGCCTGGGGCTGGCGGTTTGCCCTGGTGGCAGCGGCAGCCGTTATCGTTTATTGGCTCTACCGGCGGACCCGACGGAGTAGGGTGCAATAAGCGAAGCGCATTGCACCAAGCGCCGGCCGGAAAAAGCCAGCCCCGAAAACAGCAGGTCAGCCGCTCACAGCGGCGTCAGTTTGGCATATTCCAGGGCCAGCCATTTCATGCCGCTGCCGCCGAAATTGACCTGGACGCGGGCATCGGCGCCGCGCCCTTCGGTGGAGACAATGACGCCGACCCCGAATTTGGCATGTTCCACCGTCATGCCGATGCGCAGGCCACTGGCCACCGGTTCGGCATAGCCGCCGCCGAAAGAACCGTAAGCGGGCACGGCACTGGCCGTTTCGGCCTTCTTGTTGAGTTTCCTGAGCAGGTTTTCCGGGATTTCCTCGAGGAAGCTCGAAGGCACGCAGTAGCGCGTCTGGCCGTGCAGCATGCGGGTCTGGGCACAGGTCACGTAAAGGCGCTGGCGGGCGCGAGTGACCGCGACGTACATCAGCCGGCGTTCTTCCTCCAGCCCCTCACGCCCCTGGTTGACCGAATTTTCGTGCGGGAACAGGCCCTGCTCGAGACCGGTGATGAAGACGACGTCGAATTCCAGGCCCTTGGCGGCATGCACCGACATCAGTTGGACCGCCTCCTGACCTTCGCCGGCCTGGTGTTCGCCGGCTTCCAACGAAGCGTGAGCGAGGAAGGAAGCCAGCGCACCGCCTTCGCCGATGGCACCTTCGTCGTCGACGAAGGTGGCGGCGGCATTGATCAGTTCATCGAGATTTTCCAGACGTTCCTGGCCTTCCTTCTCGACCCGGTAATGCTGGGCGAGGCCGGATTTTTCGATGATGTGCTCGATGATCTCGGGCAGCGGCAGGCCTTCGCTTTCAACGCGCAATTGCTCGATCAGACGGATGAAGGCACCGACCGTCTGGCCGGCCTTGCCGCTCAGCGAGGCGGCGGCGTTGTAGAGGCTGGAATTGAACTGGTGGGCGCTGGCCTGCAGGTTTTCCAGCGAACGGGCGCCGATGCCGCGCGTCGGAAAATTGACGACGCGCAGGAAAGCCGTGTCGTCGTCCGGGTTGCCGAGCAGGCGCAGGTAAGCCAGGGCGTGCTTGATTTCCTGCCGCTCGAAGAAGCGCAGGCCGCCATAGACCTTGTAGGGCACGCCCTTGGCGAACAGCTCGTGTTCGAGAACGCGCGACTGGGCATTCGAGCGATAAAGCAGCGCGCACTGGGTCGGCGGCACGCCGTCGCGCACCAGTTCGCGGATTTCCTCGACGATGAAACGCGCTTCATCGAGATCGGAATAGGCCTCGAAGGCGCGGATCGGCTCGCCATCGCCGGCATCGGTCCACAGGTTCTTGCCGAGGCGCTCGCGGTTATTCTTGATCAACGCATTGGCGGCGGCCAGGATGTTGCCGTGCGAGCGGTAGTTCTGCTCGAGGCGGATGACGTTGTCGCCGGTGCTGGTCTTGCAATATTCACGCTCGAAATCGCGCATGTTGCCGACCTCGGCACCCCGGAAGGCGTAAATGCTCTGATCGTCGTCACCGACCGCGAAGACCTTGGCGCCGCCACCGGCCAGCAATTGCAGCCAGGCGTACTGCAGCTTGTTGGTATCCTGGAATTCATCGACCAGGATGTAGCGGAAACGCTCCTGGTAATGCTTGCGCAGCGGCTCGTTGCGTTGCAGCAGCTCGTGGCAGCGCAGCAGGAGTTCGGCAAAGTCGCAGACACCCTCGCGATTGCACTGGTTCTCGTATTCGGTGTACAGCTCGACGCGCTTTTGCGTGTAGTTGTCGTAAGCCTCGGCCTGGGCGGCACGAATGCCCTGTTCCTTGTGGGCATTGATGAAATGCACCAGTTCGCGCGGCGGATATTTCTCGTCATCGACATTCAGGTTCTTCAGCAGGCGCTTGACCATAGCCAGTTGATCGGCCGTATCGAGAATCTGGAAAGTCTGCGGCAGGCCGGCCTCGCGGTAATGCGCCCGCAACAGGCGGTTGCACAGGCCGTGGAAGGTACCGATCCACATGCCGCGCGTGTTGATCGGCACCAGCGCCGACAGGCGCGCCGTCATTTCCTTGGCCGCCTTGTTGGTAAAGGTCACGGCCAGAATGCCGTGCGGCCCGACCTGGTTGGTCGACATCAGCCAGGCAATCCGCGTCGTCAGCACCCGCGTCTTGCCACTGCCGGCCCCGGCCAGGATCAGGGCATGAACGGGGGGCAGCGTGACAGCCTGCAACTGGGGAGCATTCAGATTGGCAAGGAGGTCGGACATGACTCGATTTTCAGGCGGAACAGCAGGCACCAGGGGCGCCGATAAATACCATGCGGATAATTGGTATTACCAATTTGTTGCAATTGTGCAACGCAGCAATTGCTGGTCGACAATTTTTTACACTGCGGCAAAAGGCCACAAGTATACTTGGCTAAAAATATATTGCAGTGCACAAAAACTTTTAGCCCACAAGGCAATCGAAACAGCAAGTGGTCACCACCACAAAGATGTAAAAGGAGAAATAGCATGAAAGCACCGAAGATACTGCCCTGGATCGCCAGAAAGGCCGGCATCAGCGACGAGCTAGCGCTCAAGCTATGGCGCCGCGCCATCTCGGAAGCCGAATACATTGCCGGCAAGGCCGAAGGCTCGGAATACTGGGGCCTGGCCGTCAAGCGCTTCCTGTCGATCGTCGAGAACGAAGTCGGCAGCACGCCCCAATATCAACTGACGCCGGCCCCGCGCCTGTCCTGGATGTGGACGCACCAGACCCGGATGTCCCTGTTGTCCTTCGCGGCCGCCGAAAACGCCTACCGTTTCTGGCAAAGCTCATGGGAAACGGTGTGTCCGCAAAAAAAAGCGGCCTGACCGGACGACGCTGAAAACAGTCGCCAGCTTGGCGGGAGCGTGCAGGCTCCTGCTGGCGGCGGCAGTTTGAGGCTTTGGTTGTTCGGTCATTGAGGGACGCTGGTGTCCGGGGTAAGAGTTGGCAAAACCTGCCCAGGGGATCAGATAATTTGCCGCGTGCTTGGCGGGCGGCAAATGGGGTTTCAAAGCTTGTTTCGGGGACTGTTCCTGAATTTTGATTGCCCTTGTTCCACCGATGGTTCCGCCCTTGCGGGGCGTCTCACTTTCTTTTGCTTCGCCAAAAGAAAGTAAGCAAAGAAAAGGCGACCCTGGGTCGGTGCCCGCTGCGCGGGTTCCCTGCGCTACTCGGTTTGAGCGGGGGCTGCGGAACTCGGCCCTGCGGGCCTCAGACAGTCCTCGCCCTCTTTCCGCTCAAACCTGCGTTGCTCGGCACCTCTCAAGGGGCCCGGTAAGGCATCTCGGCTGAACCGGCTGAATTCGTTATTAACTGTTATTTGAATTTGGCCGCTGCCAGCAGGCTTTTCTTGGGCAGAGCCATCGTTCCATGACGATTTTCGGGCCCCCATGAGAGGCGCTGAGCAACGCAGGCGGTCTGGGGGCCTTCGGCTTGCGTTGTCTGAGCCGCAGGCGAGTTTAGCAAGCCGCCCAGACTGCCGAGTAGCGCAAGGGACCCCCGCAGGGGGCGCCGACCCTGGGGTCGCCTTTTCTTTGGCTACTTTCTTTTGGCGAAGCAAAAGAAAGTACGCCCGCCCTCAAGGCGGAAAACAGCCGCCAAACACACCAAAACAAAATTCATCTAGACAAGCAAAAACAAGGCTAAATCGCCCCCCCTTCCCCCAACCGGTATAATCCCGCCCTTATTTCACGATTTCCAGCGAAAAACCATGCAGGACAAATACACCCCGGCCGATATCGAACGTGCAGCCCAGAGCCACTGGAACAAAACCGGTGCAGCCCGCGCCGTCGAGGACGCCACCAAGCCAAAATACTATTGCCTGTCGATGTTCCCGTACCCGTCGGGCAAGTTGCACATGGGGCATGTCCGCAATTACACCATCGGCGACGTGCTGTCGCGCTTCCACAAGATGCAGGGTTACAACGTCCTGCAGCCGATGGGCTGGGACGCCTTCGGCATGCCGGCCGAGAATGCCGCGCTGCAGAACAACGTGCCGCCGGCCGGGTGGACCTATTCCAACATCGACTACATGCGGACCCAACTCCAGTCGCTCGGCTTTGCCATCGACTGGGAGCGCGAATTCGCAACCTGCACGCCCGAGTACTACCGCTGGGAGCAATGGCTGTTCACCCGCCTTTATGAAAAGGGCCTGGTGTACAAGAAGCTCGGCACCGTGAACTGGGATCCGGTCGATCACACCGTGCTCGCCAACGAACAGGTCATCGACGGCCGCGGCTGGCGTTCCGGCGCACTGATCGAGAAGCGCGAGATCCCCATGTATTACATGAAGATCACCGCTTACGCTGAAGAGTTGTTGAGCGAACTGGACAACCTGCCGGGCTGGCCCGAACAGGTGCGCCTGATGCAGAAGAACTGGATCGGCAAGAGCACCGGCGTGCGCTTCGCCTTCCCGCTGGCCGACAATGCCGATGAAAAGCTGTGGGTATTCACCACCCGCGCCGACACCATCATGGGTGTCACCTTCGTCGCCGTCGCCGCCGAACACCCGCTGGCCACGCGTGCCGCCCAGAACAATCCCGAACTGACCGCCTTCATCGAGGAATGCAAGAAGGGCGGCGTCGCCGAAGCCGACATCGCCACGATGGAAAAGAAGGGCATGGCGACCGGCATCTACGTCACGCATCCGCTGACCGGCCAACAGGTCGAAGTCTGGGTCGGCAATTACGTGTTGATGAGCTACGGCGATGGCGCCGTGATGGCCGTGCCGGCGCATGATTTCCGAGATTTTGCATTTGCCAAAAAATATCAACTCCCAATAAAGGAAGTTTTCCTCGACTCAGAAATGCTTCGCCAAGCACAAAAATTGGAAGAGGCTAGCCAAGGCGCATTTCGTGTTCAACGCGGCATTGAAATCGGATTCATTGATGCGTTTAACGAGGCAATGGCAACCTACGGAGAAAAGCTTGCAGAAATCGGCTTTGGCTTCTTGGAAGCTAATCGACAAAATATCGAAAGCCGCCAAGGAGTTTGCATTAACTCCGGAAAGTACGACGGTCTCAGCCATGAAGCTGCGATTGACGCCATCGCCGCCGACCTCTCCACCAAGAACCTCGGCGACAAGAAGGTGCAGTTCCGCCTGCGCGACTGGGGTATTTCCCGCCAGCGTTACTGGGGCTGCCCGATCCCGATCATCCATTGCAAGACCTGCGGCGACGTGCCGGTGCCCGACGAGCAGTTGCCCGTCGTCCTGCCCGAAAACGTCGAGATCACCGGCGCCGGTTCGCCGCTGGCGAAGATGCCCGAGTTCTACGAATGCAAGTGCCCGAAGTGTGGCGGCGACGCCCGGCGCGAAACCGACACCATGGACACTTTCTTCGAGTCGTCCTGGTACTTCCTGCGCTACGCCTGTCCGGACAACACCACGGCCATGGTCGACGAGCGCGTCGCCTACTGGTGCAAGGGCGGCATCGATCAGTACATCGGCGGCATCGAGCATGCCATCCTGCACCTCCTGTATTCGCGCTTCTTCACCAAGCTGATGCGCGATGTCGGCCTGATCGGCGACCTCGGCGAGCCGTTCGCCAATCTGCTGACCCAGGGCATGGTCGTCGCCCCGACCTTCTACCGCGATCTCGATGCGGGCAAGAAGCTGTGGATCAACCCGGCCGACGTGGACGTCGTCACCGATGAACGCGGCCGCCCGACCGGCGCCACGCTCAAGGCCGACGGCCTGCCGGTGGTCATCGGCGGCACCGAGAAAATGTCGAAGTCGAAGAACAACGGCGTCGACCCGCAGGCCCTGATCGACCAGTACGGCGCCGACACGGCCCGCCTGTTCATCATGTTCGCCTCGCCGCCCGACCAGTCGCTGGAATGGTCCGACGCCGGCGTCGAGGGGGCTTATCGCTTCCTGCGTCGCCTGTGGAAGACGACTTACGACCACGTACAGGCTGGATTGGTCGACGCCAATTTTGAGCAAAATTCCCTGTCGACCGTGCAAGCCGATCTGCGCCGCAAATTGCACCAGACCATGGGCAAGGTCGCCGACGACTACGGCCGCCGCAAGCAGTTCAACACGGCCATCGCTGCCGTCATGGAACTGCTCAACGCCTATGACAAGACCGATCTCGCCGACGCGACCGGCCGCAAGCTGGCCCAGGAAACGCTGGAAAGCATCGCCTTGCTGCTCTTCCCCATCGTCCCGCACATCGGTCAGGCGCTCTACGCCGAACTGAAGCCGGGCCAGGATGCCGGCGTTCAGGCTTTCCCCAAGGCCGATCCGGCTGCGCTCAAGCAGGACGAGATTGAGCTCATGGTGCAGGTCAACGGCAAGCTGCGCGGTTCGATCCGCGTTTCTGCCGAAGCCGACAAGGCGAGCATCGAAGCCGCCGCGCTGGCCTCCGAAGGCGCCGTCAAGTTCATGGAAGGCAAGCCGGCGAAGAAGGTTGTCGTCGTGCCGGGCCGTCTGGTCAATATCGTCGTCTAAGGAAAGCCGCCATGCGCTCGCCGCTCCGCCTATTGCTCGCCCTGATCATCGCCGCCGCCCTCACCGGCTGCGGTTTCCATCTGCGCGGCGTCGGCAGCGGCAACCTGCCCTACAAGGCGATGTACATCGCCTTGCCGGACACGGCTGACGTCAATATCTGGCTGCAGCGCTACATCAAGGCCAGCGGCAGTACCGAGATCGTCGAGGATGCCAAGGCGGCCGATGCCATCTTCCAGCAACTGGGCGACAACCGACTGAAGACCATCCTCAGCGTCAATGCCCAGGGCCGTGTGCGCGAATACCGGTTGCAGCTGACCTACACCTTCCGCATCGTCAATCAAAAGGGGCAGGTGCTGGTTCCGCCCAACGAAGTGGCCCTGACCCGCGACATTTCCTTCGACGACTCGAACATTCTCGCCAAGGATCTCGAAGAAAACCTGCTCTGGCGCGACATGACCAATGATCTGGTCAATCAGATCATGCGCCGGCTGAGCATCATCAAGCCGAAAAATCCCGACGCAGTAGAAGACGACGAGTAATGCTGCTCAAGGGCGATCAGCTGGCCGGCCACCTCGAACGCGAACTGCGTCCGCTTTATGTTCTGTACGGCGATGACCCGCTGCTCGTCATCGAAGCCGCCGACGCCATTCGGGCCAAGTCGCGCCAGCAGGGCTACAGCGAACGCGAAGTCCTCACCGTGCTGCCGCAGTTCGACTGGGGAACATTGCT
>JBAQDI010000007.1:0-28272 GCA_049294655.1 Azonexus sp. | reverse complement strand
TTCCAATATCGATTACATGCGCCAGCAGCTCAAGTCGCTCGGCTTTGCCATCGACTGGGAACGTGAATTCGCCACCTGCACGCCCGAGTACTACCGCTGGGAACAGTGGCTGTTCACCCGCCTTTATGAAAAGGGCCTGGTTTACAAGAAACTCGGCACCGTGAACTGGGATCCGGTCGACCACACCGTTCTGGCTAACGAACAGGTCATCGACGGCCGCGGCTGGCGTTCCGGCGCGCTCATCGAGAAGCGCGAGATCCCCATGTATTACATGAAGATCACCGCTTACGCCGAAGAACTGCTGACTGAACTCGACAACCTGCCGGGCTGGCCGGAACAGGTCCGCCTGATGCAGAAGAACTGGATCGGCAAGAGCACCGGCGTGCGCTTCGCCTTCCCGCTGGCCGACAATGCCGACGAAAAGCTCTGGGTTTTCACCACCCGCGCCGACACCATCATGGGCGTCACCTTCGTCGCCGTTGCCGCCGAACACCCGCTGGCCACGCGCGCTGCTGCCAACAACCCGGAACTCGCTGCCTTCATCGAAGAATGCAAGAAGGGCGGCGTCGCCGAAGCCGACATCGCGACGATGGAAAAGAAGGGCATGCCGACCGGCATCTTCGTCACCCACCCGCTAACCGGCGAACGGGTCGAAGTCTGGGTCGGCAACTACGTGCTGATGAGCTACGGAGACGGCGCCGTGATGGCCGTGCCGGCGCACGACGAGCGCGATTTTGCTTTCGCGCTGAAGTACAACCTGCCGATCAAGCAGGTCGTCGCCGTCGATGGCGAAACCTCGTTCAGCCACGAAGCCTGGGCCGAGTGGTATGCCGACAAGCAACGCGGCAAGCTGATCAATTCGGGCAAGTACGACGGCCTCGCCTACGAAGCGGCCGTCGACGCTATTGCCGCCGACCTCGCCGCCAAGGAACTCGGCGACAAGAAGGTGCAGTTCCGCCTGCGCGACTGGGGCATTTCCCGCCAGCGCTACTGGGGCTGCCCGATCCCGATCATCCATTGCAAGACCTGCGGCGACGTGCCGGTGCCGGACGAGCAACTGCCCGTCGTGCTGCCGGAAAACGTCGAGATCACCGGCGCCGGTTCACCGCTGGCCAAGATGCCCGAGTTCTACGAAACGACCTGTCCGAAGTGCGGCGGTCACGCCCGGCGTGAAACCGACACCATGGACACCTTTTTCGAGTCCTCCTGGTACTTCCTGCGCTACGCCTGCCCGGACAACACCACGGCTATGGTCGACGAGCGTGTCCAATACTGGTGCAAGGGCGGCATCGACCAGTACATCGGCGGTATCGAACACGCCATCCTGCATTTGCTCTACTCGCGCTTCTTCACCAAGCTGATGCGCGATGTCGGCCTGATCGGCGATCTCGGCGAGCCCTTCGCCAATCTGCTGACCCAGGGCATGGTCGTCGCCCCGACTTTCTACCGCGATCTCGACGGCGGCAAGAAGCTGTGGATCAACCCGGCCGAGGTCGATGTCGTGACCGATGAAAAGGGCCGCCCGACCGGCGCCACGCTAAAGAGCGACGGCCTGCCGGTGGTCATCGGCGGCACCGAAAAGATGTCGAAGTCGAAGAACAACGGCGTCGATCCGCAGGCCCTGATCGACCAGTACGGTGCAGACACGGCCCGCCTGTTCATCATGTTCGCCTCGCCGCCCGACCAGTCGCTGGAATGGTCGGACGCCGGCGTCGAAGGTGCCTACCGCTTCCTGCGCCGTTTGTGGAAGACGACTTACGACCACGTGCAGGCCGGCCTCGTTGCCGCCGGCACGAGCAATGACGGTCTTTCCTCCGCCCAGGCCGACCTGCGCCGCAAGCTGCACCAGACCATGGGCAAGGTCGCCGACGACTACGGCCGGCGCAAGCAGTTCAACACCGCCATCGCCGCCGTCATGGAATTGCTCAACGCCTACGACAAGTGCGATCTCAAGGATGCCGCCGGCCGCGCGCTCGCCCAGGAATCCCTGGAAAGCATCGCCCTGCTGCTCTTCCCGATCGTGCCGCACATCGGCCAGGCGCTATACGCCGAGCTCAAGCCGGGCCAGGATGCCGGCAACCAGGCCTTCCCCAAGGCCGACCCGGCGGCGCTCAAGCAGGACGAGATCGAGCTGATGATCCAGGTCAATGGCAAGTTGCGCGGTGCCATTCGCGTTTCTGCCGAAGCCGACAAGGCGAGCATCGAAGCCGCCGCGCTGGCCAACGAGGATGCGCAGAAGTTCATGGAAGGCAAGGCGCCGAAGAAGGTGGTCGTGGTGCCCGGCCGTCTGGTCAATATCGTCGTTTAAGGAAAACCCGCCATGCGTGTCCCGTTCAGGCTTTTGCTCGCAGTGATCCTGGCCGCCGTCCTCACCGGCTGCGGCTTCCAGCTGCGCGGGACGCTCAGCGGCAACCTGCCTTACAAGACGATCTACATCGCGCTACCGGAAACCGCCGAGGTCAATGTCTGGCTGCAGCGCCACATCCGGGCCAGCGGCAACACCGAGATCGTCGATGACGCCAAGTCGGCCGAGGCCATCTTCCAGCAGCTCGGCGACAACCGCCAGAAGACCATTCTCAGCGTCAATGCCCAGGGCCGCGTGCGCGGCTACCGCCTGCAGATGACCTACAGCTTCCGCATCGTCAATCCCAAGGGCCAGATCCTCGTCCCCGACAACGAAGTCAGCCTGTCGCGCGATATCACTTACGACGACTCGAACGTGCTCGCCAAGGATCTCGAAGAAGGCCTGCTCTGGCGCGACATGAACAACGACCTGGTCAACCAGATCATGCGCCGGCTGTCGATCGTCAAGCCGAAGAATCCCGACATCGAGGAAGAGCAGGAATAATGCTGCTGCGGGGCGAACAACTCGCCGCCCACCTCGAACGCGAACTGCGTCCGCTCTACGTGCTGTACGGCGACGAGCCGCTGCTCGTCCTCGAAGCGGCCGATGCCATCCGCGCCAGGTCACGCCAGCAGGGTTACAGCGAACGCGAAGTGCTGACCGTACTGCCACAATTCGACTGGGGCCAGCTACTGGCGGCCGGCGGCAACATGTCGCTGTTCGGCGATAAGAAACTCATCGACCTGCGCATCCCGACCGGCAAGCCGGGCAAGGAAGGCAGCGCCGCGTTGCAGCAGTGGTGCCAGCACCTGTCGGCCGATAACCTGCTGCTCATCACCCTGCCCGAACTCGACTGGCGCGAGGAAAAGGCCGTGTGGTTCACCGCACTGGTCAATGCTGGCGTCGCCATCAAGCTCAATGCACCGCCGCTCGCCGAACTGCCGGGCTGGCTGTCCGGCCGTCTGCGCCGCCAGCAACAGGGCGCCGAACTCGAAGGCCTGAAATTCATCGCCGAACGCGTCGAGGGCAACCTGCTCGCCGCCCATCAGGAAATCCAGAAACTCGGCCTGCTCTACCCGCCCGGCCAACTCAGTACGGCGCAGATCCGCGAAGCCGTGCTCAACGTCGCCCGCTACGACATCGACGGCCTGCGCGAAGCGCTGCTGGCTGGCGACATCGCCCGCCTGACGCGGACGCTGGACGGTCTGATGCAGGAAGGTGAGGCACCACCGCTGGTGCTCTGGGCGATGAGCGAGGAAATCCGGGCCTTGACCGTCATCCGGGCAGGCATGGATGCCGGCCGGCCGGTTGATCAGTTGCTCAAGGATGCGAAAGTCTGGGGACCGCGCGCCAATCCCGTGAAAAAGGCCCTGCAGCGCCTGAGCACGGCAACGCTCGAAGCGGCGCTGCGCCATGCCGGTCAGATCGACCGCCTGGCCAAGGGCATCGGCCAGGGCAATATCTGGGAAGAGTTTTTACGACTCGGCCTGCGCCTCGGCGCCAGCCGGTAGAAGATTACTTGCTGGCCTGAATCTGGAGCTCAGGGATTTCGTCCGCTGGCGTATCCGGTTCAAGATCTTCCCAGATACAGGTGTGCTCACGGCGCACATCGTGCAGACCCGGCTTGTCGGTCTCCTGAACCAGGCACTCACCCCGGCATTCATCGGAAACCACCACCACTTTCATTTCAGCATCGACCTGGCGTTCGCCATCCCAATAGCTGCATGTTGCGCAAACCCTGACCTCGGCCGGCAATATTAATTTTTCTGCCATCTTGTCCTCGATGGAAAGCTCGTTGTTGTAGCGAATAAGAGTTTACCCGGTTCCGGAAGTTCCCTGTTGTTTGTCTGGCAAGAATCCTAAAAACTGCAGTTGATCGCTTACCACTGCCCAAGCTGCCTGATGTACCCTGAGTTTTCCGTCCATGATCACCTCCGGCAACGGGGTTAATACGCTGCACACCCGCTGGCACGCCCGGACGTGCGCCTGGCTTTGTCTCTCCTTCTTGCAGGCGTTAGCCTGCTGCGGCGTCATTTCGCGCCATTCGCTCGCCCGAACGCACCATCGAGTGCGCCCAGCTACAGTTTCTAGGATAATGTTTCTTTGCGCAGAACCCGGAACATCATGGACATCAAGGAATACATGCAGGACATCGGCCGCCGCGCCCGTGCCGCCTCGCGTCGCCTGGCCGGCGCCACCACCGCCGAAAAGAATGCCGCGCTGCTGCAGCTGGCCGGCGCCATCCGCCGCGACAAGGCGGCATTGATCGCCGCCAACGCCCTCGACCTCACTGCCGCGCGCGCCGCCGGGCTGGAGCCGGCGATGCTCGACCGCCTGGCGCTCAGCGAAAAAGGCGTGGACAGCATGGCCGAAGGCGTCGAACAGGTCGCCGCGCTGGCTGACCCGATCGGCGAAATGACCGACATCAAGTTCCGCCCGACCGGCATCCAGGTCGGCAAGATGCGCGTGCCGCTCGGCGTCATCGGCATCATTTACGAAGCCCGCCCGAACGTTACCGCCGATGCCGCCGCCCTGTGCCTGAAATCGGGCAACGCGGCAATCCTGCGCGGCGGTTCGGAAGCCATCAACTGCAACCGTGCCATCGCCGCCCTCGTGCACGAAGCCCTGCAGGCCGCCGGCCTGCCGGCCGACAGCGTGCAGGTCATCGACACCACCGACCGCGCCGCCGTCGGCGAACTGATCACCATGCGCGAATTCGTCGACGTCATCGTGCCGCGTGGCGGCAAGGGCCTGATCGCCCGCCTGCTCGCCGAAGCCCGCGTGCCGATGATCCAGCACCTCGACGGCAACTGCCACGTCTACCTCGAAGAGGAAGCCGATCCGAACAAGGCACTGAAGATTGTCGAAAACTCGAAGACCCAGCGCTATGGCACCTGCAACACCACCGAGTCGCTGCTCGTCGACCGCTCGGTCGCCGCCATGCTGCTGCCGCCGATCGCCCACATGCTGAGCAGCAAGGGCGTCGAGATCCGCGGCTGTGCCGAAACCTGCGCCATCGTGCCGAATGCCGTCGCGGCCACGGAAGAGGATTACTACACCGAATACCTGGCGCCGATCATCTCGGTCAAGGTGGTGTCCGGCATTGCCGAGGCGATCGCCCACATCAACCAGTACTCCTCGCACCACACCGAAGCCATCGTCACCGACAATCACCCGAAGGCCATGCGCTTCCTGCGCGAAGTCGATTCGGCCTCGGTCATGATCAACGCCTCGACGCGCTTCGCCGATGGTTTCGAGTACGGCCTGGGCGCCGAGATCGGCATTTCCACCGACAAGATCCACGCCCGCGGCCCAGTCGGCCTCGAAGGGCTGACCAGCCAGAAGTGGGTCGTACTCGGCGATGGTCACGTCCGCAGCTAAACACGCAAGACAACGACAACATCCTGGAGAAAACAGCATGACCATCAACTGGACTGCCGATCTGAACACGGGCATCGACGTTATCGACCACCAGCATCGCCGCATCGTCGACTTCATCAACGACCTCGAAGCCGCGCAGGTCCTCGGTGACAAGAAGCAGATCAAGCAGGTCATCTACGATTGTGTCGATTACACCCTGTCGCATTTCGCCTTCGAGGAAAGCCTGCAGGAAGAGGCCGGCTACCAGTACTGCAAGCCGCATAAGAAGGTGCATGAGCTATTCACGCGCAAGGTCGTCGAATACCAGGAGCGCATGGAACTCGGCGACGACGTGGCCGAGGAGCTGCATGCCATGCTCGCCCGCTGGCTGGTCAACCACATCAAGCGCGATGACGCGGACTACGTCAGCGCCGTCAAGGCCAACATGGCGCCGGCAGCCGCCGCCGTCGTGCCCGAAGAAAAGAAGCAGACCAGCTGGTTCCGCAAGCTGTTCGGCAAGTAAATGAGCCGGCCCGCCTTCAACTGGGAGGATCCTTTTCTCCTTGACAGCCAGCTGGCGGCCGATGAGCGCCTGGTCCGCGACGCGGCTCGCAGCTTCGCCCGCCAGGCGCTGCAGCCGCGCATCCGCGACGCCTTTCGCAACGCGACGACCGATCCGACCATCTACCGCGAAATGGGCGACATGGGCCTGCTCGGCTGCACCCTGCCGCCGGCCTACGGCGGCGCCGGACTCAATTACGTGTCCTACGGGCTGATTGCCCGCGAAGTCGAATACATTGATTCGGCCTACCGCACGCTATTGAGTGTGCAATCCTCGCTGACCATGTTGCCGATTTACGAATTCGGCTCCGAGGAACAAAAGCAGAAATACCTGAAGAAGCTAGGCAAGGGCGAACTGATCGGCTGCTTCGGCCTGACCGAGCCCGATTCCGGCTCCGATCCGGCCAGCGCCACGACGCGGGCGCGCAACGTGCCGGGCGGCTGGAAAATATCCGGGCGCAAGACCTGGATCACCAATTCGCCAATCGCCGACCTTTTCATCGTCTGGGCCAAGGATGATGCCGGCGCGCTGCGCGGCTTCATTCTCGAAAAAGGCATGGCCGGGCTGAGCACGCCGCTGATCGACGGCAAGGTCGGCATGCGCGCCTCGATCACCGGCGACATCGTCATGGATGAGGTTTTCGTGCCGACGGAAAACCAGTTGCCCAAGGCAAGCGGCCTCAAGGGGCCGTTCACCTGCCTCAATTCGGCGCGCTATGGCATTGCCTGGGGGGCACTGGGCGCCGCCGAATCGTGCTGGCACACGGCGCGCCAATACACGCTGGACCGGAAGCAATTCGACCGGCCGCTGGCCGCCAACCAGCTGATCCAGAAAAAGCTCGTCGACATGCAGACCGAAATCAGCCTCGGCATCCAGAGCACGCTGCGCCTCGGCCGCATGATGGACGATGGCAGCGCGACGCCGGAAATCGTCTCGATGCTCAAGCGAAACAGTTGCGGCAAGGCCCTCGACATCGCCCGCAACGCCCGCGACATGCTGGGCGGCAACGGCATCTCGGACGATTTCGGGGTCATCCGTCACCTGGTCAACCTGGAAGTGGTCAACACCTACGAAGGCACGCACGATATCCATGCGCTGATCCTCGGCCGGGCACAAACGGGTATTTCCGCGTTCTAAATTCGAACCAATTCAGGGTTCAGCTCAGGAGACGCGATGAATACCCCGACCTACCAGGCCATCGTGGCCGCCCCCGGCTTCGCGCTCGGCATCCAGTGCGACGCCGACGAGATCACCGGCATCGATTTCCTCGCCCCGCAGGCGGCCCAGCCGCCGGGCACCCCACTTGCCGCCGAGGCGGTGCGCCAGCTCGAAGCCTGGCTGGCCGATCCGGAATTTCAGTTCGCCCTGCCCCTGCGCCCGGCCGGCACCGCCTTCCAGCGCCGCGTCTGGGCTGGCATTGCGGCCATTCCGCCGGGCCGCACGCAAACTTACGGCGAACTGGCGCAATCGATCAGCAATGCGCCGCGCGCCGTCGGCCAGGCCTGCGGTGCCAACCCCTACCCGGTCGTCGTTCCTTGCCATCGCGTCGTTGCTACAGGCGGTGGGCTGGGCGGGTTTGCCCGCCAGGGCGGCGGTTTTTTGCTCGACATCAAGCGCTGGCTGCTCAGTCATGAAAACAGCGAATCCCGCGCCGCGCCCGGCTGATCTCGCCGAGATCGACAATTTCTGCGACGCCCTGTGGCTGGAAGACGGTCTGGCCAAGGCAACGCTGAGCAGCTATCGCTCCGACCTCGGCCGGCTGTCGCTGTGGCTGGCCGACAATGCGCACGAAGCGCTGCTCGATATCCAGGCCACGACGCTCGGTGCCTTCATCGCCAATCTCTCGCGGCTGACCCGCGCCAGTTCGCAGTCGCGCTACCTGTCGACGCTGCGCCGCTTCTATCGCTGGCAACTCGGGCGTGGCCGCATCTTTGTCGATCCGACGCTGAAGCTGGCCAATCCGGCGCGCCCTTCACGCCTGCCCAAGGTGATGTCGGAAAAACAGGTGGACAACCTGCTCGAGGCGCCCGATCTCGACACACCGCTCGGCCTGCGCGACCGCGCCATGCTCGAAACCCTGTACGCCAGCGGCCTGCGCGTCTCGGAACTGGTTAACCTGAAAATCCATGAAGTCGGTTTCAACGAAGGCGTCGTCCGCGTCCTCGGCAAGGGCAGCAAGGAGAGGCTGGTGCCGCTCGGCGAAGTCGCCCTCGACTGGCTGACGCGTTACCTCAACGAAGCGCGCCATGCCATCCTTAAGGAACAGCCGAGCGAAGCCCTGTTCGTCACTGCCCGGGGCGGCGCCATGACCCGCCAGGCCTTCTGGCAGTTGATCAAACGCTATGCGCTGCAGGCCGGCATCGACCCGGCCAAGCTGTCGCCGCATGTGCTGCGCCACGCCTTCGCCACCCACCTGCTGAACCACGGCGCCGACCTGCGCGTCGTCCAGCTACTGCTCGGCCACGCCGACATCACCACCACCCAGATCTACACCCATGTCGCCCGCGAACGCCTGAAATCACTGCATGCCATGCACCATCCGCGGGGCTGAAACTTCTTCAGACAATTTCATCGACGGTATTGCCGAGCGTTTCGGATTTGCTCTGGCTTGTTGCCGCATCCTCGCTCCGGGTGGCTTGGGTCGTTGTACTGCCTTGCGCCCGCGACTGTTGCAACTGGGCGATCCGGGCTTCCAGGGCAACAATTTGCGCCTGAATCAGCTCCGCCTGCTGGCTTGACTCTTCCGAATCGCTTTCCTGCAGTTTGACCAGTTGCTTCTGCAGACTGGCAAGCTGCTTTTCGAGCGCGGCGATTTGCGCACTGTTGCTGGCAGAACTGCTTGCCGAAGCTGCAACTCCACTACTGGCACCGACACTGATTGACATGGTGTTCTCCCGTTTTGCTGTCATGCTCCATTTATCGACCCAAAACGCAGAACACTTGTGCCCGGAACAGGTAAATCCAGGTAAAGACGCCCCGCCGCCGCGGTAAAATCGGCACTTCGCACGAGCCGCCAGAGCCGCCATGAGCAAAGCCGAACACGCCCCGGAAACCCAGGCCACCAAGTTCCTGAAGAGCCACAAAATCGCCTTTTCCAGCCACCTCTATGCCTACGAGGAGCATGGCGGCACAACGGTTTCTTCGCGCGAGCTCAATGTCGCCGAACATGCCGTGATCAAGACGCTGATTTTCGAGGACGAGAACGCCAAGCCGCTGATCGTGCTGATGCACGGCGACTGCAAGGTATCGACCAAGGAACTGGCGCGCCAGATCGGCTGCAAGAAGGTCGAGCCCTGCAAACCGGAAGTCGCCAATCGTCACACCGGTTTCCTGGTCGGCGGTACCAGCCCGTTCGGCACGAAAAAGGCCATGCCGGTCTACATCGAGAAAAGCATCCTCGACCTGCCGCTGATCTACATCAACGGCGGCCGGCGCGGCTATCTGGTCGGCATCCATCCGCACGACATCCTGAGCACCCTGCAGGCGAAAGCGGTCGAGGCGGCACTCGACAAGTAGGCCGGGTCACCCCCTGGCCTGACATTCCGGAAAATTACAGCGAGCGTTCGATGATCACGCCGACGCGCTTGACGCCCGGCATCATGCCCAGCTTGGCAATCGACACGCGCACCCAGTGCACAGCGAAGGTTTCCAGCAGGTAGCTGGCCACATGTTCGGCCAGGGCTTCGAGCAGATTGAAATGACTGCTCGACAGGTCGCCACGCAGGCGTTCGACGACCACGGCGTAATCAACGGTATCCCGGATATCGTCGCTGGCACCGGCCGGCGCGGTCGACACGCCGATCTGCAGGGAGATCTCGACCGTCTGCGGCATCGCCTTTTCGCGCGGATAGATGCCTATCCAGGTCTCGGCGCGCAGCTCTTCGATGAAAATGATGTCCATACAGGGGTCAGGCTACCTTGGCGGTGTAAAATTCGCCGCGATTGTACTCCAGCCCGGATATCCACCCATGCAAACCGCACTTGCCATCGTTGCCGCCTACCTGCTCGGTTCCGTTCCCTTCGCGATGATCTCGTCGAAGCTGTTCGGCCTCGCCGATCCGCGCACCTACGGCTCGGGCAACCCGGGCGCCACCAATGTGCTGCGCAGTGGCAACAAGAAGGCGGCATTGTTCACGCTGATCGGCGATGCGCTCAAGGGCTGGCTCGCCGTTTTTCTCGCCCAGCACTACGGTCTTGGCGCCAGCGCCATCGGTCTGGTCGCCCTGGCCGTCTTCCTCGGCCACCTCTACCCCATCTTCCTCAAGTTCAAGGGCGGCAAGGGCGTTGCCACCGCCGCCGGCGTGCTGCTCGCGCTCGACCCGGTGCTTGGCCTGGCCGTGCTCGGTACTTGGCTGTTCGTCGCCTTTGTTTCCCGCTACTCGTCGCTCGCCGCCGTCCTGGCGGCCGGGCTGGCGCCGGTCTATTCCGCGCTGATCCACGGTGCCGACCAGCCGACGGTAGTTGTCGGCATCATCGGCATGGCCTTGATCGGCAAGCACTGGCCGAACATCCAGCGCCTGCTGGCCGGCCAGGAATCGAAGATCGGCAGCAAGAAAAAGGGCTGACCCCTGCTGTTGCAAGGCCCCACGGGCGCTTGCCACGCTGATAGCAAAAGCCAATCGATATTATTCCAACAATCGATTGGATGCATCGACAGCCACTCCCTAGACTGCACTCATCAGGTCAGAACGACCTGCTTTCAGTCACGGAGGGCATCATGATTTCCCGACTCATTCAGCGCCTCACCCAGGACGAACCGGCCTGGGAATGCTGTGTCGAAATCCTTGCGGCACTTCCCGGCAACCATTGATCCGTCAGGAGGACACCATGAACGACAAGAAACTCACTACCGCCGCCGGCGCGCCGGTCGTCGATAACCAGAACACGATGACCGCCGGTCCGCGCGGCCCGGCCCTGCTGCAGGATGTCTGGCTGCTTGAAAAGCTCGCCCACTTCGACCGCGAGGTTATCCCCGAACGGCGCATGCACGCCAAGGGTTCGGGTGCCTACGGCACCTTCACGGTGACGCACGACATCACGAAGTACACCCGCGCCAAGATCTTCAGCCAGATCGGCAAACAGACGCCGATGTTCGCCCGCTTCACCACGGTGGCAGGCGAGCGCGGCGCCGCCGATGCCGAACGCGACATCCGCGGCTTTGCCTTGAAGTTCTACACCGAGGAAGGCAACTGGGATCTGGTCGGCAACAACACGCCGGTCTTCTTCCTGCGTGATCCGCTGAAGTTCCCGGACTTGAACCATGCCGTGAAGCGCGACCCGCGCACCAACATGCGTTCGGCCAAAAACAACTGGGACTTTTGGACCTCGCTGCCGGAAGCCTTGCACCAGGTGACCATCGTCATGTCCGAGCGCGGCATTCCGGCCAGCTACCGGCACATGCACGGCTTCGGCTCGCACACCTTCAGTTTCATCAATGCGCAGAACGAGCGTCACTGGGTGAAGTTCCATTTCCGCACCGAGCAGGGCATCAAGAACCTGACGGATGCCGAAGCCACCGAGATCATCGGCCGCGACCGCGAGTCGCACCAGCGCGACCTGCTCGAAGCCATCGACCGCGGCGACTTCCCGAAATGGACGATGTACATCCAGATCATGCCGGAAGCCGATGCCTCGAAGGTGCCGTACAACCCCTTCGACCTGACCAAGGTCTGGCCGCACAAGGATTACCCGCTGATCGAAGTCGGCGTCGTCGAACTCAACCGTAACCCGGAAAACTTCTTCGCCGAAGTCGAGCAGTCGGCCTTCAACCCGGCCGCCGTCGTCCCCGGCATTTCCTTCTCGCCGGACAAGATGTTGCAGGCCCGGCTGTTCTCCTACGGCGATGCGCAGCGCTACCGGCTCGGCGTCAATCACCACCAGATTCCGGTCAACGCGCCGAAGTGCCCGGTGCACAGCTATCACCGCGATGGCGCCATGCGCATCGACGGCAACCACGGCGCGACGCTTGGCTATGAACCGAACAGTGATGGCCAGTGGCAGGAGCAGCCGGATTTCCGCGAGCCGCCGCTGTCCGTCGAAGGCATGGCCGATCACTGGAATCATCGCGAAGATACCGACTACTACTCGCAGCCGGGCAATCTCTTCCGCCTGATGACGCCGGCCCAGCAGCAGGTGCTGTTCGACAACACCGCGCGCGCCATGGGCGATGCACCGGACGAGATCAAGCGCCGGCACATCTGCAACTGTGCGCGGGCCGATGCGGCCTACGGCGCTGGCGTGGCCAGGGCGCTCGGCATCGCCATCTGAAGCAGAAAGAGGCCCGGGCAAGCCGGGCCTCTTTTCGCCAGTGCCACCAAAACCCTTGATGGAAGGCGGTTTTTGGAGAACACTGCGGGCACTCTTCGCTGGAATCCCGCCATGATGAATCCGCTCTCCCCGGAACTCCTTGCCAGTTACTGGTCGGCCAACGAAGTGGCGACCAATATCATCGTTTTCATGAATCTGGTCGGCTCCCTGCTGCTCGGCTTCATCGTCGGCTACGAACGCTCCTACCACGGTAGGGCCGCGGGCATGCGGACCTACGGCCTGGTCTGCGTCGCCTCCTGCGCGGTAACCGTGATCTGCGGCTATCCCGCTTCGTGGTTCGGCGGTGCCGCCCTGCTCCACAACGCCTCGGCCGCCATCCCGATGCCCGACCCGACCCGGGTCATCCAGGGCATCGTCACCGGCGTCGGCTTTCTCGGCGCCGGGGTGATCATGAAGGAAGGCCTCAACATCAGCGGCCTGACCACGGCGGCCTCGATCTGGGCCGCTTCGGTGATCGGTATCCTGGTCGGCATCGGCTTCTACGCGGCTGCCATCCTGCTCACCCTGCTCTCGGCCGGCTGCATGCTCTATGTCTCGAAACTGGAACAGTGGCTGCCGTCACGCCACGCGATCGCCATCACGCTACGCTTTCAACCCGACTTCATGCCGCAGGAAATGGCCATCAAGGAAGCCATGCTCGAACGCGGCTACGAAGTGGCCGTCGGTTCCTTTTCCATCAACCATCAGGATCGCCGCCAGGAATGGCGCTTTGTCGCCGTCGCGCTGGGCCGCCAAACCGGCCAGCCACTGTCGAAAATGTCCGGTGACCTGACCGGGCTACCCGGCATCGACAGTTTCTGCATCGCCCACGCCAGAAACTAGGCGGAAATTAGCGCAGCAGTTCGCTGAGCGGCCAGCGCGGCTGCACGGCAAAGCTGCCGGCCGGCTTGCTCGGCGTGCCGGATAGCAGGCGCAGGCAACCGGCCAGGGCGATCATCGCGCCGTTGTCGGTACAGAATTCGAGCTCCGGGTAATAGACGCGGAATTTCTTGCGCCGCGCCTCGTCGTCGAGCGTTGCCCGCAACTGCCGATTGGCACCGACGCCGCCGGCCACCACCAGTTGCTTGAGGCCAGTCTGCTTCATCGCTTTCAGCGATTTCTTGACCAGCACCTCGACGATGGCTTCCTGAAAGGCGCGCGCCGCATCGGCCCGGAATTCGTCAGACAGCGTTTCGCCATGCTCGCGGACCAGCGTCAGCACCGCCGTCTTCAGGCCGGAAAAACTGAAACTCAGGTCACCGGAATGCAGCATCGGACGCGGCAGGGTGTACTTGGCCGGATCGCCCTGTTCGGCCAGTTTAGAGAGCAGCGCACCGCCCGGATAGGGCAGGCCGAGCATCTTGGCGCTCTTGTCGAAGGCTTCGCCGGCCGCATCGTCCAGGGTTTCGCCGAGCAGTTCGTACTCGCCGACGCCGGTGACGCGCATCAGTTGCGTGTGACCGCCGGACACCAGCAGCGCGACAAACGGGAAGGTCGGCGGATCGCTGGAAAGCAGCGGCGACAGCAGATGGCCTTCGAGGTGATGCACCGGAATGGTCGGCTTGTCGATGGCCAGGGCCAGGGCTTCGGCAAAGGCACAACCGACCAGCAGCGCACCGGCCAGACCGGGGCCGCGCGTGTAGGCGACGGCATCGACCTCGGCCAGCGAACGCTGCCCACTTGCCAAAGCTTCACGCAGCAAGGGCACGACGCGCCGGATATGGTCGCGCGAGGCGAGTTCCGGCACGACACCGCCGTACTCGGCATGCATCGCCACCTGCGAATGCAAGGCATGGGAAAGAAGGCCGGCTTCGCTGTCGTAGAGCGCGATACCGGTTTCGTCGCAGGAGGATTCAATACCGAGGACTAGCATGGGGGCGCATTTTAACACTTGGAGCTGAAAGGTCTTTTGCAATATACTGGCCGGCTTTCCGCAACCATGCGGACACAATTTTGCGCGCACTGCCGTTTACTTGACCTGGCAGGCGCCTTACGGAAGGGGGTGATTTATATGCCGAACATTCGTGTCAAGGAAAACGAGCCGTTCGAAGTGGCCATTCGCCGCTTCAAGCGCACGGTCGAAAAGACTGGTTTGCTGACCGAGCTGCGTGCCCGTGAGTTTTACGAAAAGCCCACGACCGAACGCAAGCGTAAGGCTGCCGCTGCTGTCAAACGCCAGCACAAGCGCCTCCGTAGCCTGACCCTGCCGCCGAAACTGTACTGATCCAAGCACAGTGATCGCCGCACCAAAGAGCCGCCCGCCTCAACAGCTGGCGGCTTTTTTTCTTCAGGATCGAGGATCATAAATTCAGGATCCAGGATCGAGCTATTAGGATCCAGTAACCGCCCCTCCGATTACTCGATCCTCGATCCTAATAACTAGCAGCTAAAAAATGACTCTCAAAGCACGCATCACCGAAGACATGAAGACGGCCATGAAGGCCAGGGAAAGCGCCAAGCTGGCCGCCATCCGCCTGCTGCTCGCCGCCGTCAAGCAGAAGGAAGTCGACGAACGCGTCGAACTTGACGACAACGCCGTCATCGCCGTCATCGAAAAGCTCGTCAAGCAGCGCAAGGACAGCGTCAGCCAGTACGAAGCGGCCGCCCGCCAGGACCTCGCCGATCTGGAAAAGGCTGAAATCGCCATCCTCGGCGCCTATCTGCCGGAAAAGATGGGCAGCGAAGAAATGGCTGCCGCCGTTGCCGCTGCCGTCGCCGAAACCGGCGCCAAGGGCCCGGCTGACATGGGTAAGCTGATGGCCGTGCTGAAACCGAAACTCGCCGGCAAGGCGGACATGGCGGAAGTATCCAAGCTAGTGAAAGCTGCGCTTTCTTAGTTGCCTAGGATCCAGGATCGAGTTGCCTAGTGACCCACGGCTCGATCCTCGATCCTAACAACTCGATCCTAAAAAAATGATTCCGGACTCATTCATCCAGGACCTTCTCGCCCGAGTCGACATCGTCGACCTGGTGGATGGCTACGTCCCGCTCAAGAAGGCCGGCGCCAATTACGCCGCCTGCTGTCCGTTCCACAACGAGAAATCGCCCTCCTTCACGGTCAGCCCGACCAAGCAGTTTTATCACTGCTTCGGCTGTGGGGCGCACGGCACGGCGATCGGCTTTGCCATGGAATATCTCGGCCTCGGCTTCGTCGATGCCGTCAAGGATCTGGCCGGCCGCGTCGGCATGCAGGTCCCGGAAAGCGAAGGGCGCAGCTTCGTCGATGAAAAGCCGGGCCAGACGCGGATGCTCATCGACATCTCGGCGCGCGCCGCGCAGTACTACAAGGATCAGCTCAAGGCCTCGCCGCGCGCCATCGAATACTGCAAGAAGCGCGGCCTGTCCGGCGAAATCGCCGCCCGCTTCGGCATCGGCTACGCGCCCGACGGCTGGCAGAACCTGCAGGAAGTTTTCCCCGACTACAACGCCGAAGAACTGAAAATCGCCGGCCTGGTCATCGAAAACGAGGCCGGCCGGCGCTACGACCGTTTCCGCGACCGGCTGATGATCCCGATCATCAACCCGAAGGGCGAGATCATCGCCTTCGGCGGCCGGATCATCGACCAGGGCGAACCGAAATACCTCAATTCGCCGGAAACCCCGCTGTTCGAGAAGGGCCGTGAACTGTTCGGCCTGCCGCAAGCCCGCCAGGGCCTGCGCGACACCAATACGGCCATCGTCACCGAAGGCTACATGGACGTCATCGCCCTCGCCCAGAATGGTGTCGGCAATGCCGTCGCGGCGCTCGGCACGGCGACCACCAGCACCCACGTCACCAAGCTGCTGCGCCAGGTCGATCGCATCGTCTTCTGTTTCGACGGCGACAATGCCGGCCGCAAGGCCGCCTGGCGCGCCCTGGAAAACTCCCTGGAAGTGCTCGCCGACAACAAGCGCCTGGGCTTCGTCTTCCTGCCCCAGGACGAAGATCCGGACAGCTATATCCGGGCCAACGGCAAGGCCGAATTCGACCGCCTGGTCGCCCAGGCCATGCCGCTCTCCGACTTCCTGCTGCGCGAACTGGCCCAACGCTGCGACCTGACCAGTTCGGAAGGCAAGGCGCAACTGATTTATGAAGCCAAGCCGCTGCTTTTGAAGCTGCCGACGCCGCTGCTCCGCCTGCAACTGGTCAAGCGCCTGGCTGAGGCCAGCGGCTTTGCCCAGAGCGAAGTCGAGCGCCTGTGCGACCTCAAGTCCTACATCCCGGCCGCGCCGCCCAAGGCCCGTCGGCCGCAGCACTCGCTGACCCGCAACCTGCTCCGCCTGGTCCTGCACAAGCCGCAACTGGCCTCGCAATTGCCCATCGACCTGCTGCCTGACACAGCCGAGCGCCCGGCTCTGATTCGCTTGCACCAACTGGTCAGCGGCGCCAGCCAGGGCGCCACGAGTTACGCCGCGCTGCGCGAGCGCCTGCGCGGTATGCCGGAAGAAAGCCTGATCGAAAATGCCGCCTCGGAACTTCTCGCCCTGCCCTTTGACGAAGCTGAGTCCGACACCGAATTCAAGGACACTCTGGAAAAGTTGCAGGAAGGCGGCCAGAAGAAGGCTTTCGCCGAATTGCAGGTGAAGGCGCAGCAGTTTGGCGTGGCCGGACTGAGCGCCGCCGAGAAACTGGCCTACATCCAGTTCCTCAGCAACCGGGGAAAATGAAGCTAAGTTATGGTAAAATCTGCGGTTTTCCGCATTTTAAGGGATCGTGTTCATGGCCAAGGCAAAAGATACTGCTAAGGAAGCCCCCAAGGCTCGCGTCAGCAAAGCCAAGGAGAAGGCAGCCGAAAAGGCGCTGCTCGACGGTGCAATAGCAGAAACTCCGGAACCGCTTGACGCCGAAGCGCGCAAGACTCGCCTCAAGGCCCTGATCAAGCTCGGCAAGGAACGGGGTTACCTGACCTACGCCGAAATCAACGATCACCTGCCGGATGACGTCGTCGATGCGGAAAGTATCGAAGCGATCATCTCCACCTTCAGCGACATGAGCATCCAGGTCTTCGACGAAGCCCCGGCTGCCGAAGATCTGCTGATGACCGATGCCGCCGCCGTCGCCACCGACGACGAAGAAGTCGAGGAACAGGCCGAGCAGGCACTGTCCACCGTCGATTCCGAATTCGGCCGGACCACCGACCCGGTACGCATGTACATGCGCGAAATGGGCACGGTCGAGCTGCTCACCCGCGAAGGCGAAATCGAAATCGCCAAGCGCATCGAAGAAGGCCTCAAGCACATGGTGCAGGCGATTTCCGCCTGCCCGACGACCATCGACGACATCCTCGAGATGGCCCTCAAGGTCGAAACCGAGGAAATGCGCATCGACGAACTGGTCGATGGCCTGATCGACCCGAACGCCGTCGAAGTCGCCCCGGCTGCCGAAATGCCGGCCGAAGAAGTCGAAGAAGAAGCCGAGGACGAATCCGAGGACGAAGAAGGCGGCAGCGCCGCTGCGGCCGTTTCCGCCTCCCTGCTGCAACTGAAGACCGATGCGCTGGAACGCTTCGCCACCATCCGGGCGATCCACGCCAAGATGCAGAAAGCCCTGCACGGCAAGGGCCCGCACGACAAGGCCTACGTCAAGCTGCAACAACAGCTGTCCGATGAGCTGATGAACATCCGCTTCACCTCGCGCTCGATTGAGCGCCTGTGTGACAGCGTGCGCGGCATGGTCGAGCAAGTGCGTGGTTGCGAGCGCAAGATCCAGCAAATCTGCGTGGACCGCGTCAAGATGCCGCGCCCGCACTTCATCCAGTCCTTCCCGGGCAACGAAGTCAATCTCGACTGGGCCGACGGCGAAATCGCCGCCGCCCCCAAGACCTACGTCGCCGTCCTGACCCGCAACGGCCCGGCCATCAAGGAAGAGCAGAAGAAGCTGCTGGCCCTGCAGGACCGCATCGGCATTCCGCTCAAGGACCTCAAGGACATCAACAAACAGATGTCCACCGGTGAAGCCAAGGCCCGCCGCGCCAAGCGCGAAATGACCGAAGCCAACCTGCGCCTGGTCATCTCGATCGCCAAGAAATACACCAACCGCGGCCTGCAGTTCCTCGACCTGATCCAGGAAGGCAACATCGGCCTGATGAAGGCGGTGGACAAGTTCGAATACCGCCGCGGCTACAAGTTCTCCACCTATGCCACGTGGTGGATCCGCCAGGCCATCACCCGCTCCATCGCCGACCAGGCGCGGACCATCCGCATCCCGGTACACATGATCGAAACGATCAACAAGATGAACCGGATCAGCCGCCAGATCCTGCAGGAAACCGGTGCCGAACCGGATCCCGCCACGCTGGCCAAGAAGATGGACATGCCGGAAGAGAAGATTCGCAAGATCATGAAGATTTCCAAGGAGCCAATCTCCATGGAAACCCCGATCGGCGACGACGACGACTCCCACCTCGGCGACTTCATCGAAGACTCCGGCACCCTGGCCCCGGCCGATGCCGCGATGTATTCGAGCCTGCGCGGCGTCACCAAGGAAATCCTGGATACGCTGACAACGCGTGAAGCCAAGGTCCTGCGCATGCGCTTCGGTATCGAAATGAACACCGACCACACGCTGGAAGAAGTCGGCAAGCAATTCGACGTCACCCGCGAACGCATCCGCCAGATCGAAGCCAAGGCCCTGCGCAAGCTGCGTCACCCCAGCCGTTCCGACAAACTGCGCAGCTTCATCGACACCAACGGCAGCTAAAAGCTTTCGGGCCTGTAGCTCAGTTGGTTAGAGCAGAGGACTCATAATCCTTTGGTCCACGGTTCAAGTCCGTGCGGGCCCACCATAAAAACAAGGGGTTACAGAAATGTAACCCCTTTGTTTTGGCCTACGGTTCAACAAAGGTTCAACCGCGATTTTTGGGCAGCAGGTTCAGTCGTACCGCTTCTTCCTGGTGTTCCGGTGCCATGTGCGCATAGGTCATGGTCATTCGCAGATCGCTGTGACCGAGACCCTAACCGCCCAATTCGTCCAGCTCATAACAGGTACTGCGCCCACCGGCCGCCGTTTTCCGGAGCACACCGCGATTCAGCAGATCGTTGATATCCCGCAAGGCCGTATCAGGCGAGCACTTGGCAATGGCTGCCCATTTGCTGCTGGTCAGTTTTCCATCAAAGCCGTCGAGCAGGCGATTGAGCAGCTTCACCTGCCGCTCATTCAGGGGAATCGTTGCCCAGCGCTGCCAGGCGCGCGCCTTGACCAATACGGCATCCAGCGTGCCCTGCGCTTGATCAACTGCGCGATGCAGGGTCTCCAGGAACCAGGCTAGCCAGGCGGTGACATCCATCGTTCCCTTCTGGGTCCGTTCGAGAATGTCGTAGTACGCCTTGCGCTCGCGCTGTATCTGCGCCGACAGGCTGTAAAAACGCTGCGGACTGCCGTCGGCGCAGGCCAGCAATAGGTCGCCGATGGCCCGGGCGATCCGCCCGTTGCCATCATCGAAGGGGTGCAAGGTGACGAACCACAGGTGAGCCAAAGCCGCCTTGATCAGCGGCGGCTCGCCGGTCTCGCCGTTCAACCAGTCGAGCAGGCGCGCCGTTTCGGCTACCAGGCGCTCAGCCGGCGGCGCCTCGAAATGGACTTTTTGCCGGCCCATTGGACCGGAGACGACCTGCATGGGCCCATTGGCGTCATCACGCCAGCCGGCGACCTGTATCTTGGCCAGCCCGGAGTAACCCGTCGGAAACAGCGCGGCATGCCAGCCGAACAAACGCTCCTGCGATATCGGCGCAAGGTAATTCGCTGTCGCATCCAGCACCATCTCGACGACGCCCTCGACATGCCGATCGACCGGCGCCAGCGCACCGATATCGACACCCAGACGGCGGGCGATGCTGGAGCGGACCGCCGCGACATTCAACTGCTCGCCCTCGATCTCGCTGCTTTTGACAACATCATCGGTGAGCGCAACGAGACTCGCCTGATCGCGCAGCACCGCCCCCACATCGGCCAGCCGGCCGATCAAAACGCCCTGCGCGCGGCTCACCTCGGCCAGCGGCCCGGCCAGGGCCGCGAGGTCATAACGCCAGGCCGGCCACTCAGGCGCTTGCCAGATGTATTTATAATCACCGTAACTCATGCGGAGATTATGGGAGACTTTCACCGCACAGGCAAGGAACTCACCGCACGATATGCGGCGATCAAGTTCGCGAGCCCCCATTTCCCTGCTCCAGGAACACCACGCTGTAGAATCGCGCTTTAGCCAAGCCGAGCCCCCATGTTTTACGGCATCACCGATCTCGCCACCTTCGTCCTGGGAACCATCGCCATCGTCCTGCTGCCGGGGCCGAACTCGCTTTACGTGATGACGGTCGCCTCGCGCCAGGGGATTGCGACGGGTTATCGCGGCGCCTGCGGGATTTTTGTCGGCGATACGGTGTTGATGATTCTCTCGGTCACCGGGATTTCATCGCTATTGCAGAGCACGCCGACCTTGTTCATGGCGCTCAAGTACGCCGGCGCCGCCTATCTCGCCTGGCTGGGCATCAATCTGCTGCTGGCGGCCCGCCGCACCTGGCGCGGTGCCGGCAAGGCGCAACTGGAAACGATGGCGCTTGAAACGGCGCGCCCCTTTCGCACGGCCTTGCTGATCAGTCTGACCAACCCCAAGGCCATCCTCTTTTTCGTTTCCTTCTTCATCCAGTTCGTGGCCCCGGACTATCCGCACCCGGCCTTGTCCTTCCTGATTCTCGGGGGCATCGTGCAGATCCTGAGCGCCCTCTACCTGACCGGCCTGATTTTCGGCGGCACGCATCTGGCGCGGCATTTCCGCGAACGGCAACGCCTGGCGGCGCTCGGCAACCTGGCTGTCGGCTGCCTGTTCATCGGCTTCGGCATCAAGCTGGCGAGCGCGACGCTGGGCTGAACGGCGCGGGCCATTCAAGGTACTCGAAATCGCTGACAGAGTGGCATACTTACGCCTCACTCACAAAGCTTGACGTCATGGCCATCCGCACTCCTTTCAGCGATAAAAGTGTCCTCATTCTCGACGACCTGCCGGAGATGCGCAGCACGCTGCGTAGCCAGGTCGGGAGCCTGGGGTGTGAGCAGATCGCCGTCAGCAGCAACGTCAAGGATTCGCTGGAGCAGCTCAAGGCAGGCAAGTTCGACGTCATTCTTTGCGACTTCTACCTGGCTGGCGGCACCGACGGGCAACAGTTCCTCGAGTTTCTGCGCAGCCGGCGGATTATCGGGCGCGATGTCCTGTTCGTGATGATCACCGCCGAGAAGGGTTACGAAAATGTGGTCACGGCGGCGGAGTGCCTGCCGGACGACTATCTTCTCAAGCCGTTCACCGCCGACACGCTGAAGGGCCGACTGGAGCGCCTTCTGGAAAAAAAGGATCGCCTGGCCAAGGTCGACCAGATGCAGAACAAGGGCAACTGGCCGGGCGTGATTGCCGCCTGTGACGAAATTCTCGCTGCCAAGGATCGTTACTACGTCGATGTGCTGCGCATCAAGGGCAATGCCCTGATTCTTTCCGGGCAGAACGAAGCGGCGATCGAGTTCTACCAGCAGGCGCTCGCCATGCGCCCCCTGCCCTGGGCCAAACTCGGGCTGGCCAAGGCAGTTCACCAGTCGGGGGACAGCGGGCGCAGCAAACAGATACTGCAGGAACTGATCGTCGAATCGCCCAAGCTGATGATCGCCTACGACATGCTCGGCAGCCTGCACCTGGCCGCCGGGGAGACAGATGCGGCAATGACCGTGCTCGACGGTGCCTGCCTGATTTCCCCCAACTCCCTGGCACGGCATCGGGCAATCGCCTCGGTCGCCGAGGAAATGGGCGACTTTTCGCGGGTCGAACAGGCGCTCGAACTGGTCGTCAAGAAAACGCGCAACTCGCCGCTGCGCGAAACCCACGATTTCGCCCGCCTGGGCAAGGCCCTGATCGAAAAGGGCGACCCGACCAAGGCGGTGGCCTTGCTCGAAGAAGCCAGAACGAC
The DNA here is from genome assembly GCA_049294655.1 of Azonexus sp. Taxonomy (GTDB): domain Bacteria; phylum Pseudomonadota; class Gammaproteobacteria; order Burkholderiales; family Rhodocyclaceae; genus Azonexus. Next base: position 5,776 of record JBAQDI010000007.1, on the reverse strand, counting down.
CTTCAAGAGCGATGCGGCCGATCCTTTCCTGGCCGCCATTGAAGCACTTGCCCAGCATCAGGTAGGCAATGTCGAAAAGGCCAACGCGGCGCTCGAACGGGCCATGCAGGGCGAGCGCAGCAAGCTGCCGGAAGCTTCGGTCATGGCCATGGCCAAGGCCTGCCTGAGCCTGGGTCGCCAGGATACGGCCCAGGAAATGCTCAAGCATCTGGTGCAAAGCAACCCGGACTCGACGGCCTTGCATGAGCGCATCTCGACGACGCTGCGCGACAGCGGCGCACACGAACTGGCCGAACAGCTGGTGACGGACAGCATCCGCGAGATCATCCTGCTCAACAACGAGGCGATCAAACGGGCCAAGTCCGGCGAACTCGCCGCGGCCGCCGAGATGCTGACCGAGGCCGCGCAGCGCCTGCCTGGCAATCTGCAGATTGTCGCCAATGCCGCCATGTCCTTGCTCTTCGACATTTACACCAATGGCCTCGATGCGACCAAACTGCAAACGGCGCAGGCCTTCCAGCAGGCGGTCCTGGCCCGCAACCCGAATTACCCGAAACTGGCCGAGATCGCCGAATTGACCGGGCGGATTCGCAACAAGTACAGCGCCGGGAAAAAACAGTGAATTTTGTCGATCTCGCCGCCTTGACGATTCATGACGTCAAGAATCGCCTGGCCATCCTCGGCAGCCGGGCCGAGGAGCGCGGCGACCGCGAGACCATGCGCGAGGCCCACGAAGCGGCCGCCACCCTGACGCGCCTGCTGGCGCTCTACAAGGCCGAAAACGACGGCCTCGGCATCGAAATCGAGGCGCGTGCCCCGGAAGACCTGCTCAACGAGCTGGCCGCCGAAATCAGGCAGCAGGACAAGCTGCCCATTGACGTCGACTTGAGCACGGCGCCGACACTCGGCTTCTACGACGAGAACCTGGTCAAGATGGTGCTGCTCGATGCCCTCTACAACGCCTTGCGCCATGCCCGGCAGCAGATCACCCTGCGCGCCACCCAGGACAACGACTGGCTGAGCTTTGAAGTGCGCGACGACGGCCCGGGTTACCCGCCAGCCATGCTTGGAAAAGACGCCGCCATGGCCGCCATCAGTCGCGAAGGAACCGGGCTCGGCCTGCACCTGGCCGGCAAGATCGCGGCCCTGCACTGCAACGGTGAAGTGCAGGGAGAGGTCAGGCTCGCCAACGAGAATGGTGCCGTTTTCTCTCTTCGCCTGCCCAAGTAACTGCCGGACCACGCGCCGCGCGCATCAGGCCGATTTCAAGCGGTTTCTTTGCGCCAGGCGCTGAGTGAGATAGGCCTGGGCAGGCGCTTCATAAACCGAGTAAACCACCTGACTCAGCAACACTGTCGTGCCGACATAACAGAGCAGGAACCAGGATTCGGCATAAGGAATCGCCACATCGAAGAGGCTCGCCAGCAAGACCATAAAAAACATGGTCGGGAAGTGCAGCATGTAGATCGAAAAGGTCAGGCGCCCCGATTTTTCCATGAGTCGCTGGAACGCGAGCGGCATGGTCAACGGGCTGTTGTACAACACGAAAACCAGCAGCGGTCCGAAACACAGAAGCAGCAGGAACGAAGTATTGTTTTCCTGCAGTCGCATGCCAAGCCCATTGAACAGAAGCACGCCCGCGGCCATCGCCAGGACCATGACCAGAATGCGCAGCGGAGCGACGGGCTCCCGACTGTAGCTGGCCGCCAGAACCCCGGCATGAAAAAAGGCCAGACAGTCCAGAACGGGGGATTTGAGCGTGCCGCCATGGAGCAGGGCACACACCAGGATTACCGTAATCGCCACTTTTCTGGGCCGGCCAAAATTCTGCAAGACCGGGAAAAACAACAGCAGGACCAGTATCTCGGCAGAAACCGACCACACCGGCCCGTTGAAGCTGAACCCATCCTGAAATCCCCAGGCACTGGCTAAAAACAGCTGCAGGCAAAAGTGGTACAGGTCGTTATTGGCATGCCGGAAATACACACCGTTCAAACTGATGTAAAGGTAACTGAACAGCGCAACCAGCAGCAGGGTCGCAATATGCAGGGGATACAAACGGGCGAATCGACCGACAAAAAACTCGAATCCCGTCATCGACCCCGCGGCAATCCGATCCCCATAGCGCAGGAACAGCACGAACCCGGAAATCACCCAGAATAACGGAACCCGATAGGCTCCCCCAAAATCGTAGAAATACCGCAAATAAGCGTAAAACGGCTGGGCCTCAGGGGAAAAGTTCAACGCCGCGCCGCCGACGTTGGTAAAAATCCGATAGTGCCCGAGCATGACCCCGAATGACAGGACAAGACGCAACAAATCGATCAGACAGGCGCGCCGAGTCGTTTTCATGGCGCGCTTTCCACGGGGAAAAAAGCCGCCGCCGATGGCCGGCGCAGCCGTTCATGAAGGCTCATGGCACGGCGATCTGGCACGGTTTCCCCGGCGGCGCATAGCCATAGCGTTCGATATCCTCCCGGCAGAGAATTTTGACCAGCTCCACACCATCCCTGAAGCCGGCAAACATTTCATCGACGGAGGCCGTTGCCGGCCGTATCCCGCCTTTTGCCGACAAACTCATGAAATCGGTGCAGACATTTCCGGGCAAGGCAATTTTTTGGGACAGTTCCACCAGGTCTGTCGCGAAATGCTCGTAGCGCAGCATGAAATCGACACAACAGGCGTCGCCGAGCCGGGTGATTTTGCGGTTCACCAACAACACTTCGGGATTGGACAACAAATAATCCCGGAAACCACTCGCCTGGTTTCCGTTCCTCTTGTCCCAGAAGAAGCGGCTGACGGCGTAATCGTAGGGATTTCTGACCACTGAAAATTTCAGGTAGTCGCCCCAGATCTGATCGCCAACCCTGGATTTGATCGCTGCTGCCGGCATGTGGTTATAAAAGGCACAGGCCGGCTCAGCCTTCAATAACAGACGGGCGTAATCCCTGATGCCGTATTCGGAAATGTTTTTCTTGTGATTTTGCGCCCCCGGGAAACCCAGTTGCTGCCGGGTGATTTCATCCTCGGCGGAAATGGCCGAAATGATGTCGCGCTCGCCGCAGTGCCTGGACAAGGCTATTTCAAGACTGGTTCCGCCGACCTTGGTCGTCTTCAAAAAGATATACCGGTTCTTATGCGACAGAATCACGTCGCCCCCTGGAAATGTACGCTTTGGGCAGCCCCCTGGCCCGCCCCATCCGCCACTCTATAGCCCCCCTTTCCGCACCGCAATGAGATGCGCCGCAATAGCTGCCATCCAGCCCGCCGGCTTGCCCCCTACTTCCGCTCCAGCTGGTCATAGACGGCCGTTGCAACGCGTCCCAGATCATTCTTGGCGATGGCGCCGGACAGCGCGTAGCCGAACTTGCCGTCGATCCAGTAGAAAACGTTGATCCCGTCTTCCTGGGCAAAGCGGAAACCGGTTTCCCCATTGCCGGCCTGCTCGGTACTGACATACAGCGTCAGGCGCAGGCCGCTGGCGTCCTGGTACATGAACTGGGCCACCGGGCCGCTGTTGCCGGGCAGCAGGCGACCGCCCACCAGCTGATAGCCGAGTTCGCGCAAGCCGGGCGCGGCCACCGGCGTCCCGAGACGTTTCGAAAGCCAGGCGACGAGCTGAGCTTCCTGGTCGCCCCCGACTTCGACCGGCCGGCGGACATCCGGGCTGAACACGGCATGGGCCACGGCCGCCTGGCGGGGCAGCGCCACCATTCTGGCGCCACCAGCGCTCGCCACATACTGGCCATGCGCCAGCCAGCCAGCCATGCCGCCAAACAGCGAAAGCAGCACTGCTGCGGCAAGACGCAGTACCGGCCAGTTATTCCAGGCAGCCCATGACGCAGCAGCTTTCCCGGCCGGGGAAGGCGGCAGGGTAGATGCCTGCAGATGTTCCGGAATGGCCTCGGCCAGTACCGGACTGAAGCAGTCGAGAAGAGCCTGTTTCTGCGCCCGGTAAGCCTGCAGCCGCTCGAGTTCGGCGGGATACTCGGCCAGATAGGCATCGACCTCGGCCAGCCGGGCTTCGGGCAGCACGGCGTCGACCCAGGCCTGGAGATCCGCTTCGCTAATTGGAAGGTGACTCATCGCACAACTCTCAATTGATTGGCCGGTTCCTGCCCAGCCATGATCTGGCGCAACCTTTCGCGGCCGCGCGCCAGCCGGGACATTACCGTGCCGACAGGAATGCCGAGCGTCGTTGCAACATCGGCATAGCTCATGTCCTCGAGCGCGACGAGCAGCAGCACCGCCCGCTGTTCGTCCGGCAGACGGGCCAGGGCCGTGGCGATATCCATGACTTCCAGGCGATCGCTTTGCGTCGGCCGCGTTGGCCAATCGCTCTCGTGCTCGTCGAGCGGTACGGTCGCCGGCCCCCGCTGGCGAAGTTGATCGATGCGCAGGTTGTGCATGATGCCGAACAGCCAGGCGCGCAGATCGCTGCCGACCCGCCACTGGGCGAGACGACTCCAGGCGCGCTCCAGCGTATCCTGGACCAGATCATCGGCGGCCGCACGATCCCCCAGCAAGGCCCGCGCATAACGGCGCAGGCCGGGAAGTTCGCCGAGAATCGCCCGACTGTCCACGCCGGACCTTAAGGTTTGGCGACGTGCCAGACGTTGTTGAAACCATCACCGGTCTTGTCGCCGGCCTTCATGTCCTTGGCCCAGAAGTACAGCGGTTTGCCCTTCAGGGCCCACTGCTTCTTGCCGTCATCGCGGGTAATGACGCTGTAGTCGCCACTCGCCGTATCGCTGTCCCGCGCATAGAGCGGCGGCCAGTTGGTGGCGCAGGGGCCGTTGCAGGCACTCTTGCCGGCCATGTCCTTGTCGAAGGTATATAGCGTCATGCCGTTGCTGCCGGCCAGGACGCCGTCGCTCGCCATGGCCGGCGCGGCGGCCCGGGTCGCATAAGACGAACAGCCGGCCAGAGTGGCGGACAGGCACAGGGCAAGCACGAGATGGGTCTTTTTCATGATGGTCTCCGTGGGTTCAGGGGTGCTTCACCTGGATATACGGAAATCAGACCGGGATTATTCCCCGCCGTGCGAAATTTATTCGCCAGCCAGCCCGAGCCGCCACAGTGAGGTCACTTCGGCGGCCCGCGCCGCATGCAGCGGATCGCTGGCATCGCGCGTTTTCGGGTGCTGCGGACGGGTATCGAGACGGTCGATGACGCGCAGGCCGCCGGCGGCGATCCAGCCGAGCAGTTCGTCGCGTGAGCGCAGACCGAGGTGTTCGGCGAGATCGGACAGGATCAGCCAGCCTTCGCCGCCCGGTGCGAGATGCGCCGCCAAAGCGCCGAGAAAGCCGCGCAGCATGCGCGAATCGGGATCGTAGACGGCGTATTCGATGGGCGAACTGGGCTGTGCCGGCACCCAGGGCGGGTTGCAAACGACGAGCGGCGCCCGGCCAGCGGGGAAAAGATCGGTTTTCTGCAGATGGACCGTCGCGGCCAGGCCGAGTTTTTGCAGGTTTTCCGTGGCACAGGCCAGCGCCCGTTCGTCCATGTCGGTCGCCACGACCTGCGCCACACCGCGCCGGGCGAGAATGGCGGCGATGATGCCGGAGCCGGTGCCGATATCGAAAGCCAGCCCGCAGTCGGCCGGCAACGGCGCGCGCGCGACGAGGTCGACATATTCGCCGCGCACCGGCGAAAAAACGCCGTAATGCGGGTAGATGCGGCCTTCGACGGCGGGCACCGGGATGCCCTTCTTGCGCCATTCGTAAGCGCTGATCACGGCCAGCAGTTCGCGCAGTGCAACAACGCTCGCCGCGCC
>JBAQDI010000006.1:0-32707 GCA_049294655.1 Azonexus sp. | reverse complement strand
GAGCAACGCCGGCGACCACCCGCCACGGCAAACCCGAAGGGCAAGGGGTTGGCGGGGCGCATTGCGGCGTTGCCGCTCGCTTGTGCAGATCACTGCACGGCGCGACCGGCGCCTTGCACTGCATCCCTGCCAACCCCTTGCGCCGCCCGCTGCTTACTGTGAACACGCCCTAGTCGCTGCCGGGCGTGCCTGATTGCGAGAGACAGGCAAAGTAAAGCATTGGCCACTGTTGCGGCCATTGGGCCAGCGGCTCGCGGACAAAACCGCTGCGGGCATATTGTTCCCAGCGACCGACGGCGTAGCAGCGCAGCAGGTTGGCGAGGGCGCCGAAGTCGGCATCGGCCTTGAGGTTTTCCTGGGTGGCGGCGATGCGCAAGGCCTGCTTGAGGGCCGCTTCGACCTTGTCGAGCAGGGCGTTGATGCGTTGCTGCAGGCGCTCGTTTTCGCCCACCAGGGCGTCGCCGATCAGGACGCGGGTCATGCCGCGGTTTTTCTGGGCAAAGCGCAGGAGCAGGGCAATGATCTGCTCGACCTGCTTGAGGCCTTCGCCTTCGTCCGTGGTGATCTGGTTGATGACGCCGAACAGGCTTTGTTCGATGAATTCGATGAGGCCTTCGAACATCTGCGCCTTGCTGGCAAAGTGGCGGTAGAGCGCCGCTTCGGAGCAATCGAGTTTGGCGGCGAGGGCGGCGGTGGTGATCTTCTCGCCTTTCGGCGTTTCGAGCATGCCGGCCAGGGTTTGCAGGATGTGCAGGCGGCGTTCGCCGGGTTGGATTGCCATGTTCTCCCCCTGATTGTTTTGATTTTGACGGGGAAATTATAGTCGACCGCAGCGTGCCGGCAACGCCAGTACGGACCTGATTTTGACGTCTACAAAGGGCGATTGGCGTAAGCCAGTGCTCACCCACACGGTTTTCATGCCGAGCTTCTTGGCGGTGACGAGGTTGGCCAGGCTGTCTTCGACCATGATGCATTGCCGGGCCTGCAGGTGTTCAGCACGCAATAGCGCATGAAAGCCGCCGGGCATGGGTTTGGGCCGGAAACCCAGGCTTTCGACCGAATAGGCGGCATCGAAATGGCGCCACAGGCCGGTGATTTTGAGCACGGCGTCCATGTAGTGGCGCGGCGCATTGGAGAAGATGATCTTGCGCCCGGGCAGGCGGCGCAGGGCATGCAGTGTGGCCGGCTGGAAGACCAGCATGGCCGCGAGGTCGGGAAACTGATGCGTCTCGCGCAGGAAGTGGTGCGGGTCGATCGGGTGGTGGCGGATCAGGCCGAGTAGCGTGGCACCGTAGCGTTCCCAGTAGTGCTGGCGGATCTGGTTGGCAGCCTGGCGGTCGAGGCCGAGGTGGCGTTCGATGTAATCGCGCATGGCCCGGTTGATCTGCGGAAAGATGTGCGGGCTGGCGTCGTGCAGGGTGTTGTCGAGGTCGAACAGCCAGGTCGGGTTGTTCATTGGCGTTTCATGGAAAAAAGCCCGCGGGGGCGGGCTTTTGGGTGGTTGCAGTCAGCACTCAGTGCGACTTGATCATCGTGCCGACCCCGTGGTCGGTCAGGATTTCAAGCAGCAGCGCGTGTTCGACACGGCCATCGATGATATGCACGCCCTTTACGCCATTGCGCGCGGCATCCAGCGCCGAGCTGATCTTCGGCAGCATGCCGCCGGACAGCGTGCCATCCTCGACCATTTCGTCGATCTGCTTGGGCGTGATGCCGGTGATCAGTTCGCCATTCTTGTCGAGGACGCCCGGCGTGTTGGTCAGCAATACCAGCTTTTCAGCCTTGAGCACTTCGGCGATCTTGCCGGCGACGACATCGGCGTTGATGTTGTAGGTCTCGCCGTCCTTGCCGACGCCGATCGGGGCGATGACCGGGATGAAGGAACCCTTGTCGAGGTGGTCGATCAGGGTCGGGTCGATGGAAACAATCTCGCCGACCTGGCCGACGTCGATCAAGTCGCCAGGGTTGTCCTTGTTCTCAAGCATCAGTTTCTTGGCGCGAATGAAGTTGCCGTCCTTGCCTGTCAAGCCCACCGCCTTGCCGCCGGCTTGATTGATCAGGTTGACGACATCCTTGTTGACCTGGCCGCCAAGCACCATTTCGACGACTTCCATGGTTTCGGCGTCGGTGACGCGCATGCCCTGGATGAATTCGCCTTTCTTGCCGACGCGGGCCAGCAGACTCTCGATCTGCGGGCCGCCGCCATGCACGACGACGATATTGAAACCGACCAGTTCAAGCAGCACGACATCGCGCGCAAAGCAGCTTTTGAGGTGCTCGTCGGTCATCGCATTGCCGCCATATTTGACGACGATGGTCTTGCCGTGGAAACGCTTGATGTAGGGCAGGGCTTCGGCCAGAACGGCGGCCTTGATGCCGGGGGTGAGGTCTTCGATGCTCATGGCGGGCTCCAGGTGGAATCGCCGCGGATTGTACAAAGAAAAAGGCCGGAACGGGGTCCGGCCTTTGTTCGCCAGTGAGCGGGCTTATTCGATATTGAGGCGCTTGTTCGGGCTGGCCAGGCGTTTGGGCAGGGTCAGCTCAAGCACGCCGTCGGTGAATTTGGCGACGGCCTTGCTATCGTCGATTTCCTGGCCGAGCTGGAAGGAACGGGAAACCTTGCCGAAATAGCGTTCCGAGCGTAGCAGGCGGTCGCCTTCGCGGGTTTCCTTTTCCTGTTTGACTTCGGCGCTCAGCGAAACCTGGTTGCCGTCCACGACGACGTGGATATCCTCTTTTTTGACGCCGGGCAATTCGGCGTGTACCAGGTAATTGTCGCCTTCCTCGCGCACATCCATCTTGACGCTCGGGGATTGCTGCGGGCTGCCGTTGAAATCAACGGGACGAACGAAAAAGCCGCGGAAAAGGTCATCCAGCGGATCGAGGCGGGTGATGTTTGCCATGGTTGGTCTCCTTCGTGGGTTGAAATTTCTCAACACCAATATAGGGTGCCAGTTTTGACTTTCAAGGGCCTGGGCGGGCTTCGTTCAGCGTTCTTGAACGGGCCGCTTGTGAGCTTTGCCGAGAGCCAGAATCGCCTCGCGATTGCTGGCCGAAAAGCAGCGTTCGGCGGCTTCTGGCCAGGCTAGCCAGGCATGGGCCAGGTGTTCGCCCGGGGCCAGGCGAATGGGTTGCTGCGCCGGGATGGTCAGCGAAAAAACGTGTTCGGTGTTGTGAGTCACGCCAGGCGCGTAGCGGTGGCGCCACTCGGGGAAAATTTCGTAGGTATTGGTTTGCTGCCAGTCGACGAGCTGGAACTGTGTCGTATCGATGCCGGTTTCTTCGGCGACTTCACGGCGGGCCGTTTCAGTCAGTGTTTCTTCGCCTTCCTGGCTGCCGGTAACCGATTGCCAGTAACCGGGATGACCCGCCCGTTCAAGCAAAAGAATGTCGAGCGCCGGGCTGTGGATGACGACCAGTACCGAAACCGGTCGCTTGTAGGCGTTCATGCCTCGGGCAACGGGGCGATGCCGTGGCCTGGCGTATCGAGCAGGATCCACAGCGGGAGCTGGGCTGCCGAGCGCTCACGGGCTGCGCTGCCGAGGACTTCGAGCAGGGTCGTGAAGGCGTGCGGGGCTTTTTGCTGCAGATGGTCAAGGCCGGTGATCTGAATCACGATGCCGTGCTTGGGGAGCCACTCGGGATCGGTCAGGCAGTCATGCAGGGCATCGAGATTGGCGCCATACCAGTCGGGAAAATGCAGGGCCTGGCCGAGTTCGCCGAGAATCCGGTCGAGTTTCCCGAAGTGGTCAAGTTCGACAGTCCGCAGTTGCAGGTCAGCCTGCTTGGCCATTTTCTGCAGTCGGGCTTGGTGCGATGCGGGCAGGGAATACAGTCCGGCCTGCGTGGCATTCTTGAGGAAATTTTGCATCGTCGGCTATTCCCGAATTCGCCGGAACGTCCGGTAATGGTCGTCGGTATAGAAGTATTCGCCGCGTTGGCCGGCGATGATGCGTCTTGGGCCGCGGTCGCGCCGGCCCGGGGTGCGGACGGTATATTCCTGGTAATAGCCGCGCGGGTGCTGTGGCAGCAGCTTTTCGTAATTGCCAAAGACAATGCCATCGCGGGCATAAGGAAAGGGGCCGCCGGTCCTGATCAGGGTCAGGGTCTGCTTCGCCTCGTAGGGCAGTTCGGCGACGGCGATCCACTCGGCCGAGCTGTTGTCACGGCCGAAGCTGAAAGCAAAGACGCTTCCTGTCGTCAGCAGGCAGACGAGCAGGAAGCGCAGCCAGAATTGCATCGCGGCTTAGGCCTGGGTCACTTCGACCTGGGTTTCAACCTTCTGGCGCAGACGGATGTGCAGTTCGCGCAGTTGCTTCTCGTCGACGCCGGACGGCGCGTCGGTCAGCAGGCACTGGGCGCGCTGGGTCTTCGGGAAGGCGATCACGTCGCGGATCGACTCGGCGCCGGTCATCATGGTGACGATGCGATCGAGACCGAAGGCCAGGCCACCGTGCGGTGGCGCGCCGTACTTCAGGGCGTCGAGCAGGAAGCCGAACTTGGCCTGCTGTTCTTCCGGGCCGATGTTGAGGGCCGAGAAAACTTTTTCCTGCACGTCGACACGGTGGATACGCACCGAGCCGCCGCCCAGTTCCCAGCCGTTCAGCGCCAGGTCGTAGGCCTTGGCCAGGCACTTGCCCGGATCGGTCACCAGCAGGTCGAGATGCTCGTCCTTCGGGCTGGTGAACGGGTGGTGGCAGGCCGACCAGCGCTTGTTTTCGTCGTCGTACTCGAACATCGGGAAGTCGATGACCCACAGCGGTGCCCACTTGGCGCCGGTGACGAAGCCTTTTTCGTGGCCGATCTTGATGCGCAGGGCGCCGAGGGCGTCATTGACGATCTTCGCCTTGTCGGCGCCGAAGAAAATCAGGTCGCCGGACTGGGCGCCGGTGCGCTCAATGACGGCCTTGAGCGAGGCTTCGGAAAGATTCTTGACGATCGGCGACTGCAGGCCGGTTTCGTTGATCTGGGTGACGTCGTTGACCTTGATGTAGGCCAGGCCCTTGGCGCCGTAAATGCCGACGAACTGGGTGTAGGCGTCGATCTCGCCACGGGTCAGCGTGGTGCCGCCCGGAATGCGCATGGCGGCAATGCGGCCGCCTTCGCTGTTGGCCACACCGGCGAAGACCTTGAAGGCGACATCCTTGAAAGCATCGGTGACTTCGGTCAGCTCAAGCGTGACGCGCAGGTCCGGCTTGTCGGAGCCGAAACGGTGCATGGCTTCGCCGTAGGTCATGCGCGGGAAGTCCGGCAGGTCGACGTCGATGGCTTCCTTGAAGACGGTGCGAATCAGCTTTTCGGTCAAAGCCATGATCTCGGCCTCGCTCATGAACGAGGTTTCGATATCGACCTGGGTGAATTCCGGCTGGCGGTCGGCGCGCAGGTCTTCGTCGCGGAAGCATTTGACGATCTGATAGTAGCGGTCGAAGCCGGCCACCATGAGCAGCTGCTTGAACAGTTGCGGCGATTGCGGCAGGGCGAAGAACTGGCCGGAATGGACGCGCGACGGCACGAGGTAATCGCGGGCGCCTTCCGGGGTGGACTTGGTCAACATCGGCGTTTCGATATCGATGAAGCCGGCGTCGTCGAGGAAGCGGCGGAAAGCGCGCGCCGTCTTGTAGCGCAGCATCAGGTTGTTCTGCATCTGCGGGCGGCGCAGGTCGATGACGCGATGCGTCAGGCGGACGTTCTCGGAGAGGTTTTCCTCGTCGAGCTGGAACGGCGGCGTGACCGACGGATTAAGGACTTCGATTTCATGGCAGAGGATTTCGATCTCGCCGGAAGCCAGGTTGGCATTGGTCGTGCCGGCCGGGCGCGGCCGCACCTTGCCGGTGATCTTCAGGCAGAACTCGTTGCGCACCGATTCGGCAATGGCAAAAGTGTCGGCACGATCCGGATCGCAGACGATCTGGGCCAGGCCTTCGCGGTCGCGCAGGTCGATGAAGATGACGCCGCCGTGGTCGCGACGGCGATGCGCCCAACCGCACAGGGTGACGATTTGCCCGTCGAGGGAGGCGTTGAGTTGTCCGCAGTAATGGGTACGCATGAAGCTTTCCGTGATTTCTTAAATGTTGGAGATGGTGCGCGGGTGCGGTGGCGGTGCCACGACACCCATCGAAATGATGTATTTGAGGGCTTCGTCCACGGTCATGTCGAGTTCGATCACGTCCTTGGCCGGCATCATCAGGAAAAAGCCCGATGTCGGATTGGGGGTGGTCGGGACATAGACGCTGACGTAATCAGCATCGAGATGGTTGATCACATCGCCGCCTGGCTGACCGGTCAGGAAGGCGATGGTCCAGCTGTTCTGGTGCGGGTAGCGAACCAGGACGGCCTTGCGGAAAGCATTGCCGTTGGGCGAGAAGAGCGTGTCGGAAACCTGCTTGACACTGTTGTAAACCGAATTGACGACGGGAATGCGGGCGAGCAGCATTTCCCACCAGACGACCAGTTTCTGGCCGATGAAATTGGCAGCGAGCAAGCCGGTCAGGAGAATCATGGCCAAGGTCAAGACCGCGCCGGCGCCGGGAATCGGAAAACCGACCAGGTTTTCCGGATGCAGCGATGCGGGCATCAGGCGCAAGGACTGGTCGAGCGTACTGACGATCATCGACAGCACCCAGCCGGTGATGACCAGGGGCACCCAGATCAGGAGCCCGGTGATGAAATAGCGCTTGATCAGCTGGCCACGCACGACGAGCAGCTTCCTTCACCCGTCTGGCAGGGCGGTGCGGCGTCAGCTTTCTTGCTGCCGCCCTTGAAATCCGTGGCGTACCAGCCACTGCCCTTGAGCTGGAAGCCTGCCGCAGAAAGCATCTTGGTATAGCTTTCCTGGCCGCATTCCGGGCAGGTCGTGAGCTGCGGATCGCTCATTTTCTGCAGATGTTCTTTCTGGAATCCGCAGGAGTCGCAGCGATATTCGTAAATCGGCATGGGAATCCTCCAAAACCTTGGATTATAACTGACTGTCAGGCAGCTTATATCAGGCTTTGTCCGGATATTTCAAGAGATCAGGCTGAGATATCGCTCGGTCAATTGCGGGCCCCAGAACAGCGCGATGGCGCCGGCGGCTGCCAGGTAGGGGCCAAAGGGGATCGGTACGTTGCGCCCGTGGCGGGCGGCAATGATCAGGGTGATGCCGACCAGTGCGCCGACGACCGAGGAGAGCAGGATGATGCTCGGCAACATCTGCCAGCCCAGCCAGGCGCCGAGGGCGGCGAGCAGCTTGAAGTCGCCGTAACCCATGCCTTCTTTGCCGGTGGCCAGTTTGAACAGCCAGAAAACCAGCCATAGCGAAAGATAGCCGGCCATTGCGCCAATCACTGATGAGCCGAGATCGGTATAAGTCGAGACCAGGTTGAAAGCCAGGCCGAGCCAGAGGAGCGGCAGGGTGATCGAGTCGGGCAGAAGTTGCGTGTCGAGGTCGATGGCGGCCAGTGCGATCAGCGACCAGATCAGTAACAGTGCGCCGGCTGCCTGCAGGCTTGGGCCGAAATGCCAGACCGTTCCGGCCGACAGCAGGGCGGTCAGTGCTTCGATGATCGGGTAGCGCGGTGAAATCCGGCTGCCACAGCCCGAGCATTTTCCTTTTAGAATCAGCAGGTAACTGATCAGCGGGATGTTTTCCAGTGCGCTGATCTGATGGCCGCAGTCGGGGCAACGCGAACGCGGCCGGGAAAGCGTCAGCGCCTCGCCCGTGTCGGGCGGGGGCTCGCCCCGCAATTCTGCACATTGGGCCTGCCAATCCTGTTCCATCATTCTGGGCAGGCGATGGATCACCACGTTGAGAAAGCTGCCGATACACACGCCGAGCAGCCCGGCCAGGGCGGCCAGGCTGCCCATTGATTCGGGTGGTATCAAACGACAGATCCCAGTTTGAAGATCGGCAGGTACATGGCGATGATCATGCCGCCGATCAGGGTGCCAAGAACCACCATGATCATCGGCTCAATCAGGCTGGACATCGCTTCAACGGCGTCGTCCACTTCCTGTTCGAAAAAGTCGGCGACCTTGCCCAGCATCGAGTCCAGCGCACCTGACTCTTCACCGATGGCGACCATCTGGGTCACCATGTTGGGGAAGATATTGACGTTCTGCATGGCATTGGTCAGGCTGGTGCCGGTCGATACCTCGCTCTGGATCTGCTTGGTGGCCAGCTTGTAAACGTAGTTGCCGGCAGCCCCCCCCACCGAGTCCAGGGATTCGACCAGGGGTACGCCAGCCGCGAACATCGTGGACAGGGTTCGGGTCCAGCGGGCAATGACCGATTTGCGGATAATGTCGCCAAAGATGGGCAGGCGCAGCAGGAATCTGTCCATGGCGTACTGGACCTTTTCCGAGCGTTTCCAGCTTTCGAAGAAGGCGTACAGCCCCCCGCCGAGCACACCGAATATGGCCCACCAATAGGACACGAAAAAGTCTGACATGGCAATGACGGCCAGGGTTGGGGCCGGCAAGTCGGCCCCAAAGTTCTTGAAAACATCCTTGAAGGCGGGAATCACGAAAATCATGATGACCGCGGTAATGATGAAAGAGACAATCAACACGGCAATCGGATAAAACATTGCAGCCTTGATCTTGCTCTTGATCGCGAGAATCTTTTCCTTGTAGGTGGCCAGGCGTTCGAGAAGCGTGTCAAGAATACCTGCCTGTTCGCCGGCGCCAACCAGATTGCAGTACAGGGCATCGAACTGCAGCGGGTACTTGCGGAAAGCCTGGGAAAGCGAGCTGCCGGTTTCCACGTCGGCCTTGATGTCGAGCAACAATTTGCCGACGGCTGGATTGGAGTGGCCGCGTCCCACGATGTCGAAGGCCTGAAGCAGGGGGACGCCAGAGCGCATCATGGTTGCCAGCTGGCGGGTGAATAGCGAGATATCCTTCTCGGTAATCTTGCCGCCGCTCTTGAAGTGGACCTTCTTGACCTTGGCATTGCTGATGCCCTGGCGGCGCAGTGTGGTCTGAACGACGGATTCGCTGGCGGCGCGCATTTCGCCGCGCACCATTTTGCCGTCCTTGTTCTTGCCCTCCCAAAGGAAAGAGTTTTCCTTCACACTTCTGGCCCTGGATTTAGCGGCTGTGGCCATCCCTAGTCCTTTTCGTTAGATATTGGTGGTGCTCAGTACTTCGTCGAGTGACGTCATGCCTTGTTTGACCTTGAGCAGACCGGATTCGCGCAGGTTTTTCACGCCCTCGGCGGTCGCCTGGTTGGCCAGATCCAAGGCATTGGCGCCACTCATGATCAGGCGCTGCATGGCTTCGGAGACCGGCATGACCTGGTAGATACCGACCCGGCCCTTGTAGCCCGAGCCTTTGCAGCGTTCGCAGCCGCCTGGGCCGTAAAGCGTCCATGTGCCGTCAAGATCAGCCTCCTTGAAACCGGCATCAAGCAGGGCCTGGTTGGGAATGGTCATCGGCTTTTTGCAGGTACACAGGCGGCGGGCTAGGCGTTGGGCAGTAATCAACTGGATGCTGGAAGCGATATTGAAGGTCGGAACGCCCATGTTCATCAGGCGGGTCAGTGTTTGTGGTGCGTCATTGGTATGCAGGGTGGATAGTACCATGTGTCCGGTCTGCGCTGCCTTGATCGCAATCTCCGCAGTTTCGAGGTCGCGGACTTCGCCGACCATGATGATGTCCGGATCCTGACGCAGGAAGGCTTTGAGGGCGACCGGGAAGGTCAGGCCGGCGCGGTCGTCCACATTGACCTGATTGACGCCGGGCAAGTTGATTTCGGCCGGATCTTCGGCGGTGGAGATGTTGACGCCATCGCGATTCAGGATATTCAGGCAGGTATAGAGCGAAACGGTCTTGCCCGAGCCAGTCGGGCCGGTGACCAGAACCATGCCGTAGGGGCGATTGATCGCTTCGAGCAGGGCTTCCTTCTGGGCCGGCTCGTAGCCGAGCGCTTCGATACCCAGCGTGGCCGAGGTCGGGTCGAGAATCCGTAGTACGATCTTTTCGCCCTGCAGGGTCGGCAAGGTACTGACCCGGAAGTCGATGGCGCGGTTTTTCGAGAGGACCAGCTTCATCCGGCCATCCTGCGGCACGCGCTTTTCGGCGATGTTCAGCCGGGAGATGACCTTGATCCGCGAGGCGATCTTTTCCTTGATGGCCAGCGGTGGCGTGGCGACTTCGCGAAGGATGCCGTCGACGCGGAAACGGATGCGATAGTATTTCTCGTAGGGCTCGAAGTGGATGTCCGAGGCGCCATCATTGATCGCGTCGAGCAGCATTTTCTGGATGAACTTGACGACCGGGGCGTCGTCGATATCCTGTCCGGCGGCGTCGTCGGTTTTCGTCGCGGCTTCCTCGTCGAGGAAGTCGAGATTGATATCTTCACCGGCCAGGTTCTTGAGCGTGTCCTCTGCCGATTCGGAAAATTTGCTGACCAGCGGCAGTAGCTTGGGGTGCTCGACGACGATGGGGTCGACTGCCAGACCGGTCTGGAAACGGATTTCGTCCAGCGCACGCAGGTTGGTTGGGTCGGAAATGGCCACCGACAAGCGATTGCCACGCTTGTTGAGCGGAATGACCTTGTGGGTGGCCATGAGCTTGCGGTCGATGGCCGTGGCCGGGATATGCGCCTCGTCAAAGGAGGCCAGGTCGAGTAGCGGATAGCCGAAGGTTTCGGCGACAAAGCGGGCAATATCGAGAGCCGTCGCTTTCTGGCTGACAATGATCTGTTCGATCAGTGGAATCTTCGCTGCGCCGGCCTGTGAAATCAGTTGCTCGGCCTCGGCCTCCTTGAGCTGTCCGGCCTGCACCAAGGCTCGGGCCAGGCCACTAAGAGGGGTAGATTGAGGTGTCGCAGCCATTAAGTGCAGTCAAATGCCGTGTAGATCGGCTGATGATGCTACGTAGGCGCCTGTTTGTAAAGGCTCTCCGCCTGTAGACATCGGTGGTTACGGGCGATAAATGCGGACAGTAACCACACTTCTGTCGTGGGTTCTCAGGATCTCGACCGGTATTCCGGCCAGTTTGATGCTGACATCCGCTTCGGGAATGTCCTGGAAGTGCTCAAGGATCAGGCCGTTCAGGGTTTTTGGGCCGTCAAGGGGGAAGTTCAGGTCAAGCATGCGGTTGATTTCGCGTAGTGAGCGGGAGCCCTCGACGATGGCCTGGCCTTCGTCCGACCATTTG
Organism: Azonexus sp.; assembly: GCA_049294655.1. Lineage (GTDB taxonomy): Bacteria > Pseudomonadota > Gammaproteobacteria > Burkholderiales > Rhodocyclaceae > Azonexus. The sequence continues at coordinate 21,568 of JBAQDI010000006.1, read as the reverse complement.
AGCGTGTTGCCCAGGCCCGGCAGAGACGTGGTGAAGTCGCCAACAAACTCTTCAATGATGTCTTCCATGGTCAAAAGACCAAGGATTTCGCCGTACTCGTCGACCACGAAGCCAATGCGCTGACGGTTTTCCTGGAAAAAGGCGAGCTGTGAAAAAACCGCAGTGCCGGCCGGGATGTAATAAGGCGACTGTAATTGGGTGAGAAGCTCGTCCTGGTTCAGCTCCTGGGCGCCGATATTGCCCAGCAGACGCCTGACCGGCAGTACGCCGACCAGTTGGTCGAGGGACTCGTGACAAACCGGCAAGCGGCTGTGGTGACTCGTTGCCAATTGGGTCATGACCTCGGGCCAGGCTTGTTCGATGTCGAGGATCTCGATACTGCCCCGCGGAGTCATCAGGTCTTCGACCGTGATGTGATTCAGGTCGAAGAGGCTGGAGAGTATGGTCTGGTGCTTTGCAGGGATCAGATGAGCCGACTCAAGCATCAGGCTGCGCAACTCCTCAATCGATAGTTTGCTGCCTTCGGCGCCGTGCGTCGGGGAAAGGTGAAGCAATTTAAGGAGACTGCTGGCAAACAGATTGATGAACCAGACGGCAGGGTAGAAAAGACGGAGCAGCGGGGTGAGTATGTAGGCAAGAAAGACGGATAGTCGATCGGCGTGGGTGGCGCCAATGATCTTGGGCGTGATCTCGGAAAATACGAGTATGGCGAATGTCACCGCCAGGGTGCCAACGCCGAGAACCCACTCGGCGTCTCCGAACAATCCGATCACGATTACGCTGACCAGGGTTGCTGCGGCCGAGTTGACCAGATTGTTGCCCAGCAGGATGACGCCCAGCATCTTGTCGGTGCGTTCGAGCAGGGCTATTGCCTTTTGCGCGCCGAGATGGCCGGACTGGGCGAGGTGTCGCAAGCGAAAGCGGTTGGAGGCCATCATGGCCGTCTCGCTTAGCGAAAAGAATGCCGACAGGGCCAACAACACAATCAGCGTGATTATCAGCGCTGATAGGGGAATGTCTTCCACCGCTTATATTCTGCCCAGGATGACTTCGGCGACGAAGCGGCTGCCAACATACGCCAGGATGAGCAGGGCAAAGCCGGTCAGCGTCCAGCGCAGGGCGCGTTTGCCGCGCCAGCCCCAGACATGGCGTCCGATCAGCAGGGTGGCGAAAATTGCCCAGGAGGCAAGGGCAAACAGGGTTTTGTGGTCGATGCTGAAAGGTTTGCCGAACAGGGCCTCGGAGAAGAAGACGCCGCTGCCCACCGTCAGGCTGAGCAGGATGAAGCCGAGCAGGAGCATGCGAAAGAGCAGGGTTTCCATGGTCATCAGCGGTGGCAGGCTGGCCAGGCTGCGCTTCAGGGAGCGTTTATGCAGGGAGTTTTCGGTAAACCCCATGAAGATGGCCTGCAGTGCGGACAGCGTCAGGAAACTGTAGGCCAGCATGGCGGCGAGGAAGTGCAGCTTGAAACCGGTGGCGGCGGCGTTGGCCACCAGATGTGCATGCGGGAAAAGTACCGGCAGGGTGGCACAGACGGCAGTCAGGGGTAAAACCATGGGCTGCATGCCTTCCATCCTGGCCATGAAACTTTCCAGCCAGTAAATCAGTGCGGCAAGGAACATCATCAGCGACAGGGCCAAACTGAAGGAGAATTGCATTCCGGCCGGGGAAAAAAGGCTGGCATGCAGCCCGAAGGCGTGAATCAGCAAGGCGATGGCGATGCCGCCGCGTTCCCAGGCAAGCATGGGGCAGGCGACGGACTGGTGTTCGCTCTCGCGCCAGCGGGTGTTCCAGAAATGGAAACCGAGGCCGGCATAAAGCAGGGCGGCGAGGATATGGGGCATAAGCTGAATTACAATGTCGGCCATCCTTAGATTCTACTAGAAGCCTATCTGACATGCTCGATAACCTGACCAATCGCCTTGCTCGCGTCATGAAGACGCTGAAGGGCGAAGCCCGCCTGACTGAATCCAATATTGCCGATGCCCTGCGCGAAGTCCGCATGGCGCTGCTGGAGGCCGATGTGGCCTTGCCGGTGGTCAAGGACTTCATTGCCGCCGTCAAGGAAAAGGCGGTGGGCGAGGCAGTGATCGGCTCTCTGAGTCCGGGCCAGGCCCTGATCGGTGTCGTCCATGCCGAACTGACCCGGCTCATGGGCGATGCTCATGAGGGCATCAACTTCAACACCCAGCCGCCGGCGATCATCCTGATGGCCGGTTTGCAGGGGGCGGGCAAGACGACGACGGTCGGCAAGCTTGGCAAGTTCCTCAAGGAAAATCACAAAAAGAAGGTGCTGGTGGTTTCCTGTGACGTTTACCGTCCGGCGGCTATCGAGCAGTTGAAATCGGTGGCCGGGCAGGCCGGGGTCGATTTCTTCCCGTCGACGATCGGCGAGAAGCCGGAAGCCATCGCGCTGGCCGCCGTTGATTGGGCCAAGCGTCACTACCATGATGTGCTGCTCGTCGATACGGCCGGTCGTCTGGCCATCGACGAAGAAATGATGGCCGAAATCAAGCGCCTGCATGCGGCGATCAACCCGATCGAAACCCTGTTCGTGGTCGATGCGATGTTGGGCCAGGATGCCGTCAATACGGCCAAGGCCTTCAATGAAACCTTGCCGCTGACCGGTGTCGTGCTGACCAAGCTTGATGGCGATGCGCGCGGCGGTGCAGCGCTGTCGGTGCGCCACATCACCGGTAAGCCGATCAAGTTTTCCGGTGTTGGTGAAAAACTGTCCGGGCTGGAAGCCTTCCATCCGGAGCGCATGGCTTCCCGTGTTCTCGGCATGGGCGACGTGCTGTCGCTGATCGAAGATGCGCGCAAGGGTCTGGACGAGGAAAAGGCCGTCGCCTTTGCCAAGAAGCTCAAGGCGGGCAAGGGCTTCGACCTCAATGATTTCAAGGAGCAGATCGGCCAGATGCGCAACATGGGCGGCCTGTCGGCGCTGATGGACAAGATGCCAGCGCAGATCGCCCAGATGGCCGGTCAGTTGCCGGCTGGCGCTGAGAACAAGATGGTTGGCCGCGTTGAGGGCATCATCAATTCGATGACGCCGCTTGAGCGTTCCAAGCCGGAATTGATCAAGGCCAGCCGCAAGCGCCGTATCGCCATCGGGGCCGGGGTGCAGGTGCAGGACGTCAATCGTCTGCTCAACCAGTTCGAGCAGTCGCAGAAAATGATGAAGATGATGACCAAGGGCGGCATCGGCAAGCTGATGCGCGGCATGAAAGGCATGTTGCCCGGCATGGGCCGCTGATCAGCGGCCGTTCTGCGCCAGTCTGGCCGTTTTTTCGTATGCCCAGTTGTTCTGCCAGGCGGCGCGCACCATGTTCGGGTACTCAGGCTTGCCCAGGCTGCCGTTGTAGCGGCCGAGGGCGCGATAGAGGTCGCCCTTCTCGATGTCCAGGTAGTGGCGCAGGATGGTGCAGCCGTAGCGCAGGCTGGTGCGCAGGTCGAACAGGTTGTCGTCCGGGCGGCCGATCAGTTTGACCCAGAAGGGCATGACCTGCATGTAGCCACGGGCACCGACCGACGACACGGCATATTTGCGGAAACCCGATTCAACCTGCATCAGGCCGAGTACCAATTGCGGGTCGAGGCCGGCGCGAGTCGCTTCGTAATGCACGCTGCGCAACAGGTCGAGGCGGTATTCCCGATCCGGGATGCGCCGGGTCAGACGCGGTGACATTTCGCCGAGCCAGTCGGCAGCCTCCAGTGGATCGCGGAAGGAACTGACCTGTGGCCGCGAATCGGAAATGGCCTTGTTCAGTGCGCCGCGCACGCTGGCGGCGAGCGGTTCATACTGCTGCGCGCCGGCAAAGGCTGCCGATGCGCTGCACAGCATTAGCGCGGCAATCAGCCGGCGCACAGCTTTCCCTTGATGATGCCGACGATGTCGGCCTGCGGCAGCAGCGTCGCTTCGGCATCGCGGCGGCCCTTGTACTCGACCTGGGCATCCTTCAAGCCGCGTTCGCCGATGACGATACGGTGTGGAATGCCGATCAGTTCCATGTCGGCGAACATCGAGCCGGGGCGCTCGTTGCGGTCGTCGAGCAGGACGTCGATACCGGCCGTCTTGAGTTCGCCGTACAGTTGATCGGCAGCCGCCTTGACGGTCTCGCTCTTGTGGTAACCCATCGGCACGATGCAGACTTCGAAGGGCGCGATGCTGGTCGGCAGTACGATGCCGCGCTCGTCGTTGCCCTGTTCGATGGCCGAGCCGACGATGCGCGAGACGCCGATGCCGTAGCAGCCCATTTCCATGACCTGGCTTTTGCCGGTTTCGTCGAGGAAGGCGCAATTCAGGGCTTCGGCGTATTTGGTGCGAAGCTGGAAAATATGGCCGACTTCGATGCCGCGGCAGATTTCGAGCGTGCCCTTGCTGTCCGGCGACGGATCGCCGGCGACGACATTGCGGATGTCGAAAACTTCCGGTTCCGGCAGGTCGCGGTCAAAGTTGACGCCCGTCATGTGATAGCCGGCTTCGTTGGCGCCGCAGATGAAATCGCTCATGACGGCGACCGAGCGGTCGGCATAAACGGCGACCTTTTCGCCGTCAATGCCGGCCGGCCCGATGAAGCCGGGTTTGCAGCCAAGGTGGGCGATGACTTCCTCTTCGGTGGCGAAGCGGAACGGGTTGAGACCGGCGATCTTGCTCGCCTTGATCTCGTTGAGTTCGTGGTCGCCGCGTACCAGAAGCAGGGCGAAGGTCGAGCTGCCGTCTTCCTTTTCGCTGACCACGGCGATCGACTTGACGATCTGCTCGAGGGAAACATTGAGGAACTTGGCGACATCGGCGCAGGCCATCTTGCCCGGCGTGTGGGTTTTTTCCATCGCTTTGCCGGCCGCTGCGCGCTGCGTCGTGGGGGCTAGCGCTTCGGCCAGTTCAACATTGGCGGCATATTCAGAGGTCGGACAGAAGGCGATGTCGTCCTCGCCGGAATCCGCCAAGACGTGGAATTCATGCGAGCCGGTGCCGCCGATCGAGCCGGTATCCGCTGCCACGGCGCGGAACTTCAGGCCGAGGCGGGTGAAGATCTGGCTGTAGGTGGCGTACATCTTGGCGTATTCGCGCTTCAGATCCTCGAAAGACGAATGGAAGGAATAGCCGTCCTTCATCAGGAATTCGCGGCCGCGCATGACACCGAAGCGCGGGCGGATCTCGTCGCGGAACTTGGTCTGGATCTGGTACAGGTGCAGCGGCAACTGGCGGTAGCTCTTGACGTCGCGGCGCACGACGTCGGTGATCACTTCTTCGTGCGTCGGGCCGATGACGAAATCGCGCTGGTGGCGATCCTTGAAACGCAGCAATTCCGGGCCGTATTGCTCGCCGCGGCCGGATTCCTGCCACAGTTCGAAAGGCTGGACGGCGGGCATCAACAATTCAAGGGCGCCGGCCTTGTTCATCTCGTCGCGGACGATGTTCTCGACCTTGCGCAGCACGCGCAGGCCGAGCGGCATCCAGGTGTAAATGCCGGCCGCCGAACGTTTGATGAAGCCGGCGCGCAGCATCAGTTTCTGGCTGATCACTTCGGCGTCGGCCGGGGCTTCCTTGAGAGTGGTGAAAAAGAACTGCGTAGTGCGCATGGGATGCTCTTGAATTCGTTGCGAAAAGGGCATTTTACACCTTGCACGTCCTTTGCATGCGGGGGGGCTTTGTGAAAGAATCGAGGTAACTATTAATTTTGCAGGATTCTTATGCTTGACCGTGAAGGCTATCGCCCGAACGTCGGCATCATCCTTTGTAACGCGAAGAACGAGGTTTTCTGGGGCAAGCGCATACGTGAACATTCGTGGCAGTTTCCACAAGGTGGCATCAAGCGCGGCGAAACGCCGGAGCAGGCCATGTATCGGGAGCTGTATGAAGAAGTCGGGCTGATGCCCGAGCACGTGCGCATCCTCGGGCGGACCAAGGGCTGGTTGCGTTATGAGGTGCCGACACACTGGATAAAGCGCGAATGGCGCGGTTCTTACAAGGGGCAGAAGCAGATCTGGTTTCTGTTGCGCCTGGTCGGGCGGGACAATGACGTCAGCCTGCGGGCGACCAATAAGCCGGAATTCGATGCCTGGCGCTGGAATGATTACTGGGTGCCGCTCGATTCGGTCATTGAATTCAAGCGGGGGGTCTATGAGCAGGCGCTGAGTGAGCTCGTGCGTTTTGTTGATCTGGATCGTCGGGCGCGCCATCGCCGTGGCCTGGCGGATCAGCATCCAGATGAATTGCCGGGTTCCGAAGAGGAGTTGTGATGCGCTTGCGCCGAGTTTTGTTTTTTCTTGCTGCCTTGCTGGCTGCGGTTTCGGCACTGGCTGCGACCGAACTGGAGTCGATCATTTCCCGTTCTGGGGCAGCGGCGGAAGAGGAGCGGCTAAACAGTGTCTGGCAGGAGGCGGCGTGGCAGTTGCCGGGCGCACCCCTGGCAAAAAACCTTCTCCCCTTCTATGTCAGCGCGGCAACGAGCAACCGGTTCTTGATTGATGCCGCCTCCCTCAGTGTTGGTAGTGATGGTGTTGTTCGTTACACCTTGTTGGTGCTGACCCCCGAAGGCGGGCGCAATGTCGGCTTCGAGGGGATGCGCTGCGAGACCAAGGAGCGGCGGATTTATGCCTCCGGGCGACTTGATGGATCGTGGTCCCGGTCAAGAAGCAATCAGTGGTCGCGCATTCAGGATGCGGCCAGTAACCGTCATCATGCAGCGCTTTTTCTTGGGTACTTTTGTCCAGATGGGATAGTTGCCCGCAGTGCCGATGAAATACTTGATGCCTTGAAGCGGGATGCGAATTTTCAGGGTGGTTTGCGATGAGTGCGCTAACGCTGGATCGCGTCATTGTCGAGTTCGATCGCGCGCTGCGTACCGTGATGGCGCCGGCGCGCAGTGTTCGTGCCGTGCCCGGGGCGAAGCTTCCGGATGTTCCGTTGGCTGCTGCGGAGCGGCAGCACGTGCTCGGTCTGATGCGGGTCAATCATTGCGGTGAAATATGTGCCCAGGCCCTTTATCAGGGGCAGGCGCTGACTTCGCGCGATCCAGAGGTGCGTGAAGCCTTGCGGGGTGCGGCTGATGAGGAAACCGAGCATCTGGCGTGGACGGAGCAGCGAATTTCCGAGTTGGGCGGTCGGAAAAGCCTGCTCAATCCCCTCTGGTATGCGGGTTCGCTGTCTCTGGGCTTGGTGGCCGGGGCGCTGGGCGATAAGTGGAACCTTGGTTTTCTGGCGGAAACCGAGCGTCAGGTCGAGGCGCATCTGGATGGCCACTTGCTCAGTTTGCCGGAGGCAGACCTGCGTTCCCGGGCAATTGTCGATCAAATGCGGCTTGATGAAATCAGGCATGCCGAAACCGCTGTGCAATTCGGCGCTGCCGAGCTGCCAGGCGTAGTCAAGCTGGCGATGCGGGCGACGGCCAAGGTCATGACCGGCGCCGCCTACCGAATTTAAGGGGCAGGTTCAGGCTTCTTCGATAATTTCGAAGTCGTGCGTGATTTCTGCAGTCTTGGCCATCATGATCGAGGCCGAGCAGTATTTGTCTTTCGACAATTCAATGGCGCGGGCAACGGCTTCCGGCTTCAGTTGTCGGCCCTTGACGCGATAGTGGAAATGAATCCGGGTGAAGACTTTCGGATCGGTTTCGGCGCGTTCGGCTGTCAGGCTGACATCGCAGCCACTGACCGCCTGTCTTCCCTTCTTCAGGATGAGTACCACGTCGAAGGCCGAACAGCCACCGGTGCCGGCCAGTACCATTTCCATCGGGCGGGCGCCCAGGTTGCGCCCACCGGCTTCCGGCGCGCCATCCATCACAACGGCGTGGCCGCTGCCTGTTTCTGCAACGAACGACATGCCGGCATCGTTGCCCATCCATCTTACGGTGCATTCCATTGAGCTCTCCTTGAAGCGAGGGTAAATTCTAGCGGATATCGCTTGGCCTTGCCCGTCGGGAATGTTGCGTTGCAGCAATTGCGGCGCTTGGTGGTTCGGGGGCTGCGCCGTTCCGTTCGGTTTTTCTATTCGATATGGTTTGATGGCGTTAAAATTTTAGTTATTTAAAACATATAGTTGTTGTCTATAGATTTTATCTATTGGCTAATAGATGGCGCGGTTGTGCGATGCACAAATTCGGCTTGCTTGAGGCTTGGGCTTCTGGCAGAATATGAAGCGTACGGACTGAGGTAGATAGCAACAGCATCTTCGGCAGTTCAGATTTGTCTCCTCCACCCTCCTCCTTTGGTGTGGATTTAACGCGGCTCAGCGAGCCGCGTTTTTTTTGCTATTTTTATCGGGTCTTTGGTTCAATACCATTGACACCCTGGTGAGGATTGGACTAGAATCCGCGCCTTTCTCCAATCTGCGCCCAAATTTTTCAGGACGGCACTCTTATATGAAAACGTTTTCCGCCAAGCCACATGAGGTGAAGCGCGAGTGGTTTGTGGTAGACGCCACAGACAAAGTGCTCGGCCGCCTCGCTACCGAAATTGCCCGCCGTCTGCGTGGCAAGCACAAGGCTATCTACACCCCGCACGTTGATACCGGCGATTTCATCGTCGTCACCAATGTCGAGAAGCTTACCGTTACCGGTAACAAAGCCGAAGATAAGAAGTACTACCGCCACTCCGGTTACCCGGGCGGTATCTACGAAACCACCTTCAAGAAGATGCAGCAGCGTTTCCCGGGCCGCGCCCTGGAAACCGCCGTCAAGGGCATGTTGCCGAAGGGCCCGCTGGGTTACGCGATGCTCAAGAAGCTGAAGTGCTACGCTGGCGAACAGCATCCTCACACCGCCCAGCAGCCCAAGGCTCTGGAAATCTAAGGGATCATCATGGCTGAAAGTTATTTCTACGGTACCGGTCGTCGCAAGAGCGCCGTTGCCCGTGTCTTCATGAAGCGTGGTTCCGGCGTTATCGTTGTCAACGGCAAGCCGGTCGACCAGTTCTTCTCCCGTGAAACCGGTCGTATGATTGTTCGTCAGCCGCTCGCGCTGGTTGAGCAACTGAGCGGTTTCGATATCAAGGTCAATGTTATTGGTGGTGGCGAATCCGGCCAGGCCGGTGCCGTTCGTCACGGTATTACCCGCGCCCTGATCGAATTCGATGCAAACCTGAAGCCCGCGCTGTCCAAGGCCGGTTTCGTGACCCGTGATGCCCGTGAAGTCGAACGTAAGAAAGTCGGTTTCCACAAGGCTCGTCGCCGGAAGCAGTTCTCCAAGCGCTAATCAGCTTGGTTACTGCGAAAAAGCCGCCTTTGGGCGGCTTTTTTGTTTTTCGGGGGCGGAGTATCATGCGCCCTTCATTGCATGGGAAGTCGTCGAGATGGTGGTGCTGCTCGATGCGCAGAGCCTCTTCTCGAAGGCGGGCATGCAGAATTAGCCAAGGGTTACCATTGATCGTATGTCTTCATGCCAACACCTGCCGTTAGTCTGAAGTTACGCAGGTTCAGGCGTCGTTTCGGGATAACGGCGCCACGCGTCGTCGTGCGCAGTCATGTGCCATGGCAGTGGCTGATGATGGGGGCCGGGTTTTTCCTGCTGGTGGTCGTGACCGGTGTGTGGTTGGTCATGCAGCAAAACGAAGCCGGGGCCATGGAGCGCGAACTGGAGGCTGTACGCCTGCAGTTGCAGGCGCAGCAGGAAGAGTTGCAGTTCTTGCGCTCGACGGCGGGCACCGAACAGAATGCTGTGCACATGGAACGAGCGGCGCAGCAGCAATTGCTGGGCAGGGTGCAGGGCCTCGAGCAGGAGAATGCCTCGCTCAAGGAGGATATCTTGCTCTTTGAGCGGCTTATCCCGGTGGTTGGTGAAGAGGCGGCGGTCCGCATCGAGAATTTCCGGCTGACCCGGGAAGGCCGGGGACGTTATCGTTATCGCTTGTTGCTGGCTTTCCAGCCGAGCAAGCAGGCCCCCGATTTTCATGGTCGCCTCCAGTTGGCGGTGGCCTACGTCCTGGCGGGCAAGGAGATGCAACTGGTGTTGCCGGGCCGGCGTGATGCGGGTGTGGAGTATCAGATTGATCTGAAACACTTTCTACGTCGCGAAGGTACTGTCGAGTTGCCGGACGGGGCGCTGGTCAAGTCGATCGAAGCCCACATCATGCTCGGTGATACACTTAAAGCAAAGCGCATGGCGCAACTTTAGGAGTGCAGGTTCATGTTCGGTAAAAAAGCTGGCAACAAGCCGCAAGATCAAATTGATAGCCTGATCGGGGCAGGTACCCAGATCGAAGGCAATATCCGTTTTACGGGTGGCCTGCGCATCGATGGCGAGGTCAAGGGCAGCGTTGAAGCCGCGGAAGGCGCCTCTTCCTCGACGCTGGTGCTCAGCGAGCAGGGGCGTATTGAAGGCTCGGTCACGGTGGCGCATCTGGACAGCAACGGCACAGTGGTCGGTCCAGTCACGGTCAGTGAGTCGCTGGAGTTGCAATCGCGGGCTCGTATTGTCGGCGATGTTGATTACACGGTCATCGTGATGCATCAGGGGGCCGTGATCGAGGGGCGGCTGGTCCATCGCGGGGCAAAATCGGTGGAACTAAAGCTGGCTGCCTCGAACTAAGTTCATTGACCGGGATTGCACGGGCTCTCATAATCTCGCACCAATTTTCTCAGGAGTTTTTCGCATGAATGCTGCAACTGACGTCGTCTCCCCCATTGTTTTTACCGACAGTGCTGCCAACAAGGTCAAGGAACTGATCGAGGAAGAGGGCAATCCGGGCCTCAAGCTCCGCGTTTTCGTCACGGGCGGCGGCTGCTCCGGCTTCCAGTACGGCTTCACCTTCGATGAAGAAACGAATGACGACGACACCACCATGGAAAAGAACGGGGTGACCCTGCTGATCGATCCTATGAGCTACCAGTATCTGGTTGGTGCCGAGATCGACTATTCCGAAGGTCTTGAGGGCTCGCAGTTCGTGATCCGCAATCCGAACGCCACCTCGACCTGCGGCTGCGGCTCTTCCTTCTCCGCCTGATCGTTCAGTTGCCGGGCCGGTTCTCCGGCTCGGCACTGCAATCGCAGCCCTGGCCCGCAGCAATCGAGCGGGCAAACAGGCGGCTGGCGATTTTTTCGGCGGCTTTGGGTAGCCAGCCGACAAAAATCCTTGGGCTGATCAGCAGCCCGCATTGGTAGCACGAGTTCGTGCCCGACCATTGAAGCGCCGGGCAGGGCCCGGTTTTGCGCAGGAACAGCAGGCGAGCCGCCGGGCAGGTTTCCAGCGCACAACAGACACCGCAGCCGTTGCAAGCCTCGCCTTCGGCGGGTTTGTCCGGTGCCGCCTGGTGCAGATGGATGATTTCCTGCTGTGCCATGTCAGGGGCGGGCAAGGAAAAGTTCGGGATCGACCGGCGTGTTGTTCAAAATGACGGCCCAGTGCAAATGCGGGCCGGTCGCCCGTCCGGTGGCGCCGACGGCGCCCAGCGCGTCCCCTCTTTTTACCGTTTTCCCAGTCTGCACATCGATGCGCGACAGGTGCATATAGGCGGTGATCAGCCCCTGGCCGTGATCGATGAATACGGTATTGCCATTGAAGAAGTAATTGCCGGTATTGGCGATCACCCCATCGGCCGGTGCGCTGACGATGGCGCCCTGGCCGGCCGCAACATCGAGGCCGGCATGTGGGTTGCGCGGCAGGCCGTTGAAGAAGCGGCGCAGGCCAAAACGTGACGATAGGCGGCCGCTGGCCGGCAGCGCAAAGTCGGTGCGTGGCGAAGTTGTCGAGAAGCGGCGCTTGATGTCATTGGTCCGCGCCTGTTCGCGCTCGATGCGGGCGAGGTCATCGGAGTTTGGTTCCACCTTGCGCTTGTCGCGGATGCTCAGGTGCTGTTCCGGGTAGTTCTTGATGTGCACCGGGACGGCGCGCGGGCCGGGACTGCCGCCACCGGAAATCCGGATTTCAAGCTCGCCGGGCAGGGTGTCGAGCGGGATGCCAAGCAAGGCGAACCAGTGTTCATTGTCGCGAACAACGGCCAGCGGCTGCTCACCCCAGCGCGCGCTGGGCGTAGCGTGGCTGGTCGGCCCCAGATCAATGACCGCCACGCCGCCGGGAACTGGTGTGTGAGGCGGCAGGGCGAAGCCTGGCGAGGAATGCAACAGTAAAGCCAGCGCCAGCCAGCGCAGGATCAAAGCGGGTTGGCCTTGAAGGTGTTGCACTGCTTCATGTCGCCACTTTCAAAGCCGCGCCGGAACCAGCGGACACGCTGTTCCGAACTGCCATGCGTGAAACTTTCCGGCACGATACGGCCCTGCGCCTGTTCCTGCAGGCGGTCGTCACCGATCGCCGAGGCGGCAGTCAGGGCGGATTCCAGATCGCCCGGATCGAGAATTTTCTTCATGGTATCCGTGCGCTTGCCCCAGACGCCGGCGAAGCAATCAGCCTGGAGTTCCATGCGCACGGAAAGGGCATTCGCTTCCTTGCGTCCGGCTCGTTGCTGGGCGGCATGCACCTTGTCGGCAACGCCGATCAGGTTCTGCACATGGTGGCCGACTTCGTGGGCGATCACGTAAGCCTGGGCGAACTGGCCCGGGGCCTGGAAGCGCTCTTTCAACTCGCGGTAGAAGGCGAGGTCGATATAAACCTTGTGGTCACCCGGGCAATAGAACGGGCCCATGGCGGTCTGGCCGGTGCCGCAGGCGGTCGGCGTGGCGCGTTCGAAGAGGACCAGGCGCGGTTTTTCGTATTGCTGGCCATTGGCCCGGAAAACGTCCGTCCACACGTCTTCGGTCGAGGCCAGTACTTTTGAGACGAAGAGGGCGCTCTTGTCGTCGGCTGGCGGTTTGTGGGCGGCCGGCGCCTGCTGGGCCATGGGGGTCTGCTCGATCAGGCCGAGCAGGGTGGTCGGGCTGATGCCCGTGAAATAGCTGACGACGAGGGCCAGAATGACGCCACCGATGCCGACCCCGCCTGCCGAAATGCCACCACCGCCGCGCCGATCTTCGACGTTGTCGCTTTCCCGGTAGTCATCGATGCGCATGTTGATTCCTTAGCGGTAAAGATTGATGGCGTCGCGGGTTTCCAGCGCCACAAGGCGGGCAGCGGCGGCGAAGTTTTCATCCTTGCCGGCGTAGAGAATGGCGCGCGAGGAATTGATCATCAGGCCAGTGCCGTTGGCCGTGCGACCGGCCCGCACGGTCGCCTCGATATCGCCGCCCTGGGCGCCGATGCCGGGCACGAGCAGCGGCATGTCGCCGACGATTTCACGGACGCGGGCGATCTCGGCCGGGAAGGTGGCGCCGACGACCAGCGCACACTGGCCGGTGGTGTCCCATTCGTGGGCAGTCAGGCGGGCGACGCGCTCGTAGAGCCGTTCCTGGTTGCCGGGGCCGCCGACATCGAGGAACTGCAGGTCGGAGCCGCCGGCGTTTGAGGTGCGGCAGAGCAGGATGACCCCTTTTTTCGGGTAGGCGAGGTAAGGGGTGACGGAGTCGCGGCCCATGTAGGGGTTGACGGTCACGGCATCGGCCTGGAAGCGTTCGAAGGCTTCGATAGCGTATTGCTCGGCAGTCGAGCCGATGTCGCCGCGCTTGGCGTCGAGAATGACCGGGATGCCCGGGTGCTTTTCGTGGATGTGGGCGATCAGCGCTTCGAGCTGGTCTTCGGCGCGGCGGGCCGCGAAGTAGGCGATCTGCGGCTTGAAGGCGCAGACCAGGTCGGCGGTGGCATCGACGATGTCGGCGCAGAAGCCGAAGATGGCATCATCGCGGCCCCGAAGGTGTTCGGGGAACTTGGCGGGATCGGGGTCGAGGCCGACGCAGAGCAGGGAATTGTTTTTCTGCCAGGCGGCGGCGAGCATTTGGGTAAAGGTCATGCGGCGTCCTTGTGCTTTTCAGACGGGAGATAACGGGAAAATTTTTCCGGCAGCAGGCAGGTCTGCAGACTGCGCTGGGTGAGCATGAAGCGCCCGTCGCAGACGAATCCCAACTGCTGCCAGTCGACTTCCTTGTTCAGCATCATCGTGCATTCGATGAGGTCGCGCCGGGCGATGCGCGGGTTCTTCGGAAACAGGGCCAGGATCGAGCCATCGAAACTGTTGCAGTCATGCAGGAAGAAGGGCTCTGCCTTGCGTGTCCGGCCATTGACGTAGATGCGCGGCTGCTCGCTGATCGGGAAGGCGCGGCCCCACTGCCACCAGTTGCTCTCGTCGAAGGGCCTGACGCGGCGGGTGAGCAGTTCGTCCTTGTGCTTGTCGAGGTGCGGGTGCTTGATGCCGTAGAGCATGCGGCGGGTTTCACCGGTCTCGGCGCTTTTCGAGTAGACGAATTCCATGTTGCCGGCCGGGTGGGTGAACAGGTGATCAGCCCCGGAAACGGCGCCGACCTTGACGGTGAACAGGTCGGCGAAGCGGACGCGATAGTCGTCGCGCAGGAACATCAGCTGGCCATCGACTTCGGTGAATGTCCGGCCATCGGCCATCCGGCGGTCGAAACGGCCCTTCTCGAAGCGGAAAATGGCGCAATTGGGCGTGTGCTCGCCAAAGACGCGGACATCGCCGGTCTCGTAGAAATGCGTGATGCTGCCCTGTTCGAACAGCCAGGCGTTGAGCTTCTTCGCCGAGGTCAGCTTGATGAACTCGCGCGGCACGATGAAGACCAGTTCGCCGCCCGGCTTCAAGTGGCGGATGCACTTCTCGATGAAAAACAGGAAGAGGTTGCTGCGCCCGTCGAACAGCGCCGATTGCAATTTCTGGCGGGTCTCGGCGGCGACGTCCTGCAGGCGGACATAGGGCGGATTGCCGACAATGCTGTCGAACTGTTCGCTCAGCGGGTAGTCGAAAAAGTCGAGAATCCTGGTGCCCGGCGGGGCAACGCGCCGGTCGATCTCGATCCCGGTGCAATCGGCTTGGCGGGCCTGCAGTTCGTTGAAAAAGGCGCCATCGCCGGCCGAGGGTTCGAGCATGCGCCCCTTGTTCTGACACAGGTCGAGCATGAAGGCCACCACGTTGGGCGGGGTGAAGACCTGGCCGAGCTGGGCGACGTCGCGGCTCATGCGTCGCTCGAGGGCGTCGTTGCCGGAGAGGATGGTCTGCCCGGTTCCGTCTCGCGTGCCTTCTTCTCCCTGTAACGGGTGTTCTTGCTCTCGTCGGCAAAGCGGAAGCGGCCGTAAAGCTCGCAACCCTTCATGCCCGGATCGCATGGCAGGTTGTTGATCTTCGTGCAGCGATCAGCCACTTCATGCGGACAGCCCCATCCTCCAGCCATGGTCAGCCCGCCTTGCCCCAGGAGTCCTTGAGCGTCACGGCGCGGTTGAAGACCGGCTGGCCGTCCTGCGAGTCGATACGGTCGGCGACGAAGTAGCCGTGCCGCTCGAACTGGAAGCGCTCTTCCGGCTTGGCATCCTTCAGGCAGGCTTCGAGCTGGGCGGTGATGGTGCGGCAGGAGTCGGTATTCATGTCGTCAAGGAAGTCGCGCTCGAGGTCGGGCGCGTCGCCTTCGCGCCGGGCACCGGGGGCCGGCACCTTGAACAGGCGCTCGTAGAGGCGGATCTCGGCGGCACAGGACTGGGCGGCGGAAACCCAGTGCAGGTTGCCCTTGACCTTGACGCTGTCGGCGCCCGGCGTGCCGGACTTGGTGTCGGGCAGGTAGGTGCAATGCACGGCGATGACCTTGCCGTTCTCGTCCTTGTCGCAACCGGTGCATTCGACCACGTAGCCGTAGCGCAGGCGCGCCATGTTGCCCGGGAACAGGCGGCGGAAGCCCTTGCTCGGCACTTCCATGAAGTCCTCGCCCTCGATCCACAGTTCGCGGGAGAAGGGCACGGTGCGGTGGCCAAGTTCCGGGTGCAGCGGGTGGTTCGGGGCGTGACATTCCTCGACCTGGCCTTCCGGGTAGTTGTCGATGATCAGCTTGAGCGGGTCGAGCACGGCGATGCGGCGCTGGTCGGATTCATTCATGACTTCGCGCATGGCGTCTTCGAACAGCACGTAGTCGATCAGCGAATCGTGTTTGGAGACGCCGATGCGTTCGGCAAACAGGCGGAAACCTTCGGCCGAATAGCCGCGCCGGCGGGCGCCGACCAGGGTCGGCATGCGCGGATCGTCCCAGCCGTTGACGTGTTTTTCCTCGACGAGCTGAATAAGTTTCCGCTTGGACAGGACGACGTAAGTCAGATTCAGCCGGGAGAACTCGATCTGTTGCGGCAGCGGGCGCTGGAAGAGGCCGGCTTCGGCCAGGCGTTCAAGCAGCCAGTCGTAGAAGGGGCGCTGATCCTCGAATTCCAGGGTGCAGATCGAGTGGGTGATGTTTTCCAGCGCGTCCTCGATCGGGTGGGCGAAGGTGTACATCGGGTACACGCAGTACTTGTCGCCGGTATTGTGGTGCGTTGCGTGGCGGATGCGGTAGATGGCCGGGTCGCGCAGGTTGATGTTGGGCGCGGCCATGTCGATTTTGGCGCGCAGGATGTGCTGGCCGTCGGCGAATTCGCCCGCCTGCATGCGCTTGAACAGGTCCATGTTCTCGGCCACGGAACGGTCGCGGAACGGAGAATTCTTGCCGGGCTGGGTCAGCGTGCCGCGATTGGCGCGCATTTCGTCGGCCGACTGGCTATCGACGTAGGCGTGGCCGGCAGTGATCAGCGCTTCGGCCGATTGCAGCATCCAGTCGAAATAATTGGAGGCGTAGTAGAGGTTCGTTTCGCCATCCTTTTCCCACGAGCAACCGAGCCACTTGACGGCATCGACGATGGAATCGACGTATTCCTGGTCTTCCTTCTCGGGATTGGTGTCGTCGAAGCGCAGGTGGCAGCGGCCGGCGTATTGCTCGGCCAGGCCGAAATTGAGCAGGATCGACTTGGCGTGGCCGAAATGCAGGTAGCCGTTCGGCTCGGGCGGGAAGCGGGTGCGCAGTTTGGCGGCGTCGAGCGGTGCAGCGGCGTGATTGGCTGCCGTGCCGGGCTGGCCGGCCCAGTGGCGCTGGGCGTGCTTGCCAGCCGCAAGATCGGCTTCGACGATATTCCTGATGAAATTGGCGGCGGGGGCGACTTCAGGCTTATTGGGGCTGCTCACGGTAAAACCTCTGATTTGGATGCCGCTATTTTAACCGGCAGAGGCCTTGTTTCAGCGACAAATCGCCCCGGCTGGCGCCAGCCGGGGCGGTGCTTGCCTTAAATCCGGAAGCGTTCCGTTGCCGCTTTCAGTGATTGGGCGGTTTCCAGCAGCGAGTGAGCGGCACGGGCCGTGATGTTCATGCTCTGCCCGGTGTGCTCGACCTGGTTGGCAATGCGTTCGACCTGCTGGGCCAGGGCATTGCTCGCCTCGCTCTGTTCGCGGGTCGAGGCGGCAACATCGCGGACCAGGCCCTGGGCCGAGCGTGAACCTTCGGCAATACGGTGCAGCAGTTCGGTCGTCTGGCTGGCCGTCGAGCGCGCCTTCTCGGCTTCGGGCAATGCGGCATCCATGACCTTGGCGGTATTCACGGTTTCGTTCTGGATGCGGTCGACGACGCCGGAGATTTCGACTGTGGCCTTTTCCGTCCGTTCGGCGAGAACGCGCACTTCGTCGGCGACCACGGCAAAGCCGCGGCCCTGGTCTCCAGCCCGCGCGGCTTCGATGGCGGCGTTGAGGGCGAGCAGGTTGGTCTGGCCGGCGATGTCCTTGATGACCGAGGCAATCCGGGCGACTTCCTGGGTGTTGGCCGAGAGCGAGCGGACCTTTTCGGCCGCATTGGAAACCGTGCCGGCCATCGTGGCGATATTGTCGGCAACGGTTTCGACGCTGCGCTCGCCCTGATTGGCGAGATCGGCCGCCGTACTGGCGTAGCGCTGGGTTTCGTCGGCGTTGTCGGAAACGTGGGTAATCGAAACCGTCAGTTCCTCCATGGCGGCGGCCATGGCCTGGGTCGATTCGGTTTCCGATTCGGCGGCCTTGGCGACTTCGGCCGAGGTGTCGGCGATCTGGCGGGCCGAACTGGCGACCTGACCGGCACCTTGGGCGATTTCGCCCATCATCGTACGCAGGGACTGGACAAGGTTGCCCAGTTCGCCGAGCAGGCTGTCGCGCCGGGCGGCGCCCAGGGATACCGTGAGGTCACCGGCCGCCACCTTGCTCATGGCGTTCTGTGCCTCGGCCGGTTCGCCGCCGATCTGGGCGAGGATGGCACGGGCCATCGACCAGGCGACGACACCGACGGTCAGCAGGATCAGGGCAATGACCATGGCCGCATTGCGCACCTGGGCATAGAACAGGGTGTCGAGGTCGTCAATGTACAGGCCGGTGCCGATGACCCAGTCCCAGGGCTGGAAATGCTCCAGGTAGTGCAGTTTTGCCACTTGGACGTCGCTGTTCGGGCGCGGCGTCTGGGTTTCGACAAAGCCGCTCTTGTCGAGCGCCACGCCGATCATGTTGCGGATGGTGTAGGCGCCGGACTTGTCCTGGCGGTCCCAGTGGGGTTTGCCGACGTATTCCGGACGCACCGGGTGCATGACGCCCATGCCCTTGCTGTCGTAGGTGTAGAAATACTCGGTGCCCTGATAGCGCATGCTGCGCAGGACATCCTTGGCGCGTGTCTGGGCTTCGTCGCGGCTCAGTTCACCGCGGCTTTCCCGGGCCTGGAAATCCTTGACGGTTGTCACCGCGATATCCACGGCAGCCTGCAGGGTTGCCTTGCGGTCAGCCAGCAACTGGCCGCGCAGGTGGATGATCTCGAATGTGCCGAGAACGATCAGGCCGATCAGGGCGACCAGCACCGACAGCGTCAGCCGTCCCTTCAAACTCTGGAAATTGAACAGTCCCATGTCACCCTCCCCTGTAAGCCCGAAATCAGCCATGCGGGATTTCGGAACAATGTTGTTTTGTCTAGTCGAAGGAGAGTAGTCCTGCCGGGTTTTGTTGTCCACACTAGGGTGAGACCATGGCAAACGGCTACAATGCCTGCCCATGAGCATGCAGCCCAATTTCACCTTCGTGAATTTCCTGGCGGTCGGTTTCGGTGCCGCGCTGGGCGCTTGGTCGCGCTGGTTGCTCGGCCTTGGCTTGAATCCCCTGTTCATTGCCATGCCGCTGGGAACCCTGGCGGCCAACCTGATCGGTGGCTATCTGGTCGGTGTCGCAGTCGGCCTGTTCCACCTCAATACGCATTTTCCGCTGGCCTGGAAACTGTTCGCGATTACCGGCTTTCTCGGCGGCTTGACGACCTTTTCCACCTTCTCGGCTGAAGTCGTCGAGCGTCTGCTGGCTGGCCAGCCAGCCTGGGCCATCGGGCTCGGGACGGTGCATCTGGCGGGCTCGCTGACGGCGACCTATCTCGGCCTGCTGACCGTTGGCGCGACGCGGATCTGGTCCTGAGCGATCCCCTGTCCGGTATTCGCCGGCCTGCAATCAAACTGCAATAAAAACTTAAGAGAATGCCGTTTCCGAATTTGTCCTGATGGAGATGAGCATGCGTTCCCTGTTTGTTGTTGCAGTTTCTGCCTTAACCCTTGCCGCCTGTGCCAGCCAGACGGCGGCTCCCGCAAAAACGGCGGCGCCGACCCCGGCTGTCGCTGCCGCCCCGGCTGCTGCTCCGGCGCCGGTCAAGGTCGCCCCGCAGTGCTATTCCGGCGATCATGGCAAATTCTTCGAGGTTGGTGCAAAGACTTCGATTTCCGGTATCGATGTCGTTTGCCAGCTGACCAGTGATGGCAAGGGTGGCCAATGGATGGGCGCCAAGAGCAAGCACTGATCGATCGCTGCTACTGCCAAGGCCACCGTTTCCCGCGGTGGCTTTTTTTGTCTACTGTTTCAGCGTGCCGATTTCAGGAGTTTGAGACATTCCAGCGAGGCGGCCAGGTCGAGGGCGCTGAAGTCATCGAAATTTTTCAGTTGCGGGTTGGCGCCCCGGTCGAGCAGCAGCTTGACCAGGTCAGGTTTGCTGTTCGAGGCAACATACATCAGGCAGGTCGCACCGTTGCCGTTCTGACGATCGATATCGACACCGGCTTTGAGCAAATCTTCGATGATGTCGTGGCTGCCGTTGTAGCAGGCCAGCCAGAGCGCGTTGCAGCCATCGGCATTGAGGATGTTGACGTCGACGCCGAGACTCAGCAGTTCCGTGACGATCTCCCGCCGACCTTCCTTGGCGGCGCGCATCAGAGGTGTGAAGCGGCCGTCGGCCTGGGCGGCATCGAGATTGCTCGGGACAAAGCCGTGTTCGGCAAGAAAGGCGGCAAGCTGGGGCGTCATGAGGTTTCCTGGTGGCGTTGCGGGTAGGGCGGGCCGGTTTCGATGCGTTCGTCGCTGATCGGTGTGCCGACTGTGAAGTGATAGACGCTTTGATAGCGTGCGCCGTCGAGGCCGCATAGCTGGTGCACCGGGTCGTCGAAAAAGCAGCCGATGCCGGTGCCGCGCAGGCCGGCGGCTTCGGCTTCAAGATAGAGCGCCTGGCCGAGCAGCCCGGCTTCGCGCAGCAACTCGCGGTAACCGTGGCCGTCGTCGGCTGTGGCCGCGTCGAATTCGCCGAGCATGCCGAGCGAGAAAGCGCTGCTCGACGCGATGTCCTGGTGGCAGGACAGCGAGCGGGCCAGACGCTGCAACTCCTGCAGGCCCATCGTGCAGAGCTGGATCAGGCCGAGGTGGGGCGGGCAATCGGCGTCGAACTCGCTGACCGGGCGGCGCTCGGCAAAACGCGAGTCGGCCGGCGCCAGGGCGGCCGGCAATTCAATGGCCGCCGCGGGTGTGCGTGGCAGCAGGTAGAGCCCGCCGGGCAGGCCGTCGACGCGTAGCACGAACAGCAGCAGGTGGATGCGGCTGGCGCTTTCCTGACCGAGCCAGGGAGCTTGTTGGCGCGGCAGCAGGGCGTCGAGCATGCGGTAGAAGGCCGCCTTGGGCAGCGTGTGCTTCGTGCTGAAACGCTGGCCACTGCGCCGCTGGCGGATCAGTGCGGCGGCCCCGGCCGGGCTGGGGTGGGGCGGCAGGGGCGGTAGCGCAGCAAAATCGGGCGGGGCCGGCTGGCGGCTGATTTCCCGGCTGGCCGCTGCCGCCTGGTTGATGGCCGGCCAGCGGTAGCCGGGGGAGGCGTCGATGCGACTCGGCCGGCCTTGCCATTCGGCGCTCTTCAGCCAGCTGTCGAGCGCGTTGCCGGCCGGTGGCGGGCGCAATCCCTCGGCGCGCACGGCGAGCAGGATTTCCGGCTCCTCCGTTTCGGTGAAGGCATAGCGCGACGGCGGAAAATCTTCCGGACGATCCAGGCCGAGGCAATGTTGCAAATTTTCGGACGTCAGGGCGAGGGGCTCGACTTCCCAGCCGAGCAGGGCGGCGGCGTAGCCCAGGGCGCCGGTGGCGTGACCGACATCGAGCTGACAGTAGCGAAAGGCGCGTTCGCCGTATTTCCAGGCTTCGCGCCATTGGATGCTGGTGAGGGCGACCAAAGCACGGGCTGTGGCAGGTGCAATATCTGGCGGCGGCGCAAAGGTGGCACGTTGTTCCAGCGCATGTTCGCGCGGCGCGTAGTGGTGGACGCCATCGTTGAGGTTGGCGACAGCTTTGCACACCAGCCAGGCTTCGGTGGGGTGCAGGTTGCCGCTGGAGGGGTTGACGCGCATGGCCCAGCGGTCGGGGCCGTATTGTTTCCAGGCGGACAGCGCAAAACTCAGCTCAAACAGCAGGCCGATCGCCTCAAGTGTCATCGGC
>JBAQDI010000005.1:0-161598 GCA_049294655.1 Azonexus sp. | reverse complement strand
GACCTGGTCAGCGAACTTGGCAACCAGGGCATGGATCTCGTGCAAATCGGCATCGCCACGGCCAACGGCAGCTACACCCTGAGCGGCAAT
Organism: Azonexus sp.; assembly: GCA_049294655.1. GTDB lineage: Bacteria > Pseudomonadota > Gammaproteobacteria > Burkholderiales > Rhodocyclaceae > Azonexus. The sequence continues at coordinate 161,508 of JBAQDI010000005.1, read as the reverse complement.
GTCGAGAACGGCACGCTGACCAACACGGTCGCCTTCAGCCTGACGGGCAATACCCTGGACAATCAGTTAATCGGCAATGGCGCAGCCAATGTCCTCGACGGCGGAGCGGGCAACGACACGCTGAAAGGCGGATTGGGAAACGACCTTCTGGCTGGTGGTGCAGGGGCGGACATCTTCCGGTTCGATACGTCCCTGAGCGCAAGCAACAACGTCGATACATTGATGGGCTTCTCGTCGGGAGAGGGCGACAAGATCCAGTGCGAGAACGCTGTCTTTACCAAACTTGCAACCCTGGTTGAGCTTTCTTCCGGTCGGTTCGAGCTCGCAGCCGGCCAGTTCGTATGTGAAGCAGGGGTTAGAGCGCATCAGGTGGATGACTACATCCTGTATGACCTTAATACCGGAAATTTGTACTATGACGCGGATGGCAGTGGGGCTGGTGTGGCAGTGCAGTTCGCGACAATCGTCGGACAGCCTTCTGTGTCCAATACGGACTTTTTCGTGACCTGATAACACCGCCCGGATCGGCTGCCTCCCGCTGAAACTGATGGGGCAGCCGATGGATGTATAGCCTGCGCCTTCGGAATCAGCAGGAACTCATGGCCTTTTCGTCCTGTAGTGCGGCCTTGAGGTCGTCGATCAGGCGATCGATGGATTTGTGCGCATCGTAGAACTCATAGTCGCCCTTGCTGATTTCGCGAACCACGTTGGGTTCATCGCCATGCAGCGGGACTTGCACGTGTACGCCCTTGGTAATGACGATCATGCCGTCTTCCTTCTTCGACGGTTCGCTGAGGGCGACAGGGGTGAAACCGAGTTTGTTGAGCTTTTCGGCGAGGGCTTGGGCGTTCATGTTTTTCCTTTGTCGATAATGGGGGCTTGCCGGTGCGCGGCGCCAGCAAGGGGTTCCCGGGATTATTTTTGGCCGATGGACCAGATGAAGGACTGCACATCGATCATGTCGCGGCACAACAGCCCTTCTTCAGCAAGACTGGTGCGCAGGTGGTTGTAAAGACGCAGAACCGATGTATAAGTTCGCCAGTTGGGATCGGCCTTGTAGTTGATGCGCCAGCACAGGGCCTTGGCAACATTCTGGATCATGGTCGGTTTGATGAAGGCTTTTTCCTGCGGGAAACGGATGAAGCTGTACAACGTGATGTACGGCCAGCGGTTGATGCCCAGCAGATGGAGGGCGCGAATAAAGCCCTTGAAGCGGTCCTCTTCCGAATCCGTGCCGTAGAGCAGGGCGGCCAGAGCTTCCGAAAAGGTTTTCTGCTGAACTGCGCTCTCCAGGGCGCCGTAGAAAGCCGTCTTTTCGCTCTTGGTCAGCAGATTGGTCACTGATTCGACATGGCGCGCCCGATCGCAGATGTCCTGGTAGCGACGTTCGGCCAGGAGGGCCGAAATTTCGCTTTCGCCGAGCAACTGGATGCAGAACTGGTGGGCACGCACGCTGGCTTCCCGCTCGTTCTTCAGGAAACTCGGGGCGGCAAAGCCTTCCGGGTGGATCGTCAGGAAACGTTCAATGGCCTTGGCCGTTGTCAGGTAAGTCGCGTTGTCGATTTGCGACGCTTCGGTCAGGTTGTCCAGCAGGCGATGTTTTGCCGTGGGCCCCTCGACGATCTCGAGCTGGACAAACGATTTGGCCAGGCGCTTGGCGCCGATGCCGACAAAGAAAACGTCTATGTTGTCGGTGCCAACGTTGAGCACTTTCCCGAGCCCCCAGCTTTTCTGGTTGGGGTGAAATACGCGATTGCCTAGGATTGGACTGCTCATCTTGCTCTCCGCCGTTTCCGGAAAAAAAGCGGTGAATTTTATCATGCGTTGGGAAATACGAGCCCGGCCGGGGACGCTTACTTTTACTCAGGGAAAAAAACATCGTGCAACGAAGCGATCACCATTTCATTTACGCGGCCTGATCGCTACACTGCTCCCGTTTATCACGCGACAACTCGGAGAATGAAACATGCAAGGTTCGTTTGAGTACAAGCTCGACAGTAAAGGTGACGCCATTGCCCTGGGTCTCGATCTGGATTCAATCAGCGCCAAGGCCCTGGCCCGACTTGATCGTTACATCAACTGGGAAGACGTGCTGAAATTGACGGAGAACGATCCGGAAGCGGCAACGGCGGCGGAACGCCTGCATACCGTTCTGCAACACCTGGCGGCCTGAGGTCGCGCCAGACAAAACTCGGTAAGGCAGTACCTCCGAACAGGAGCCAGGGCTTGGGCCTTGCGCTCCTGTTCTGTTTTTGGGGCTGCGGAAATCTTGTCTAGCCGGTCTTCACGCATCCGGCCGCCGCGCTGACGGCGGCACATTGGCTGTTGCTTTCTGCGTCAACCGAGATATCCGGCGGGCCTTCAATGGCTGCCTTGGCTGCCTCCAGCACCTTGCGCGCCGGCGCCCGACGAACCTTGTCGGCCAAGGCAATGGCGGCCCGGATGTCGTCGTCGGAAATGCCGAGCTGTCGGCCGGCAGCGATGTGATATTCGACGCAGGGAATGCAGTTGCTGCCGATGGCGGCGCCAATGGCGATCAGTTCGATTTCTCGCGGGCTCAGTTGGGACATGGCATTTCCTGGTGGATGGTGGGCTCAGGCTGGCTCGTTGCTGAAATAGCGCTGCCGGAACCACAGCGAGACGCTGACCAGACCGATCATGACCGGCACTTCGACCAATGGCCCGATCACCGCCGCGAAAGCCGCGCCGGAATTGATGCCATAGACGGCAATCGCCACTGCGATCGCCAGCTCGAAATTATTGCTGGCGGCGGTGAAGGACAGCGTCGTGCATTTTTTGTAATTGGCCCCGACCTTCTTGCTCATGTAGAACGAGAACAGGAACATGACTACGAAGTAGATGAGCAGCGGAATGGCGATGCGCACCACATCGAGCGGGATTTCGAGGATCAGCTGGCCCTTCAGGCTGAACATGACGACGATGGTGAACAACAGGGCGACCAGCGTGATCGGCCCGATTTTTGGCACGAAATGCGTGTGGTACCAGTCTTTCGTGACATAGCGCAGCATGACGACGCGGGTCAGCACGCCAGCGATGCAGGGAATGCCGAGGTAGATGAAGACGCTCTCGGCGATCTGGCCGATCGAGATATCGACGACCATGCCGGAAAGCCCGAACAGCGGTGGCAGCACGGTGACGAAGAACCAGGCGTAGATGCTGAAGAACAGCACCTGGAATATCGAGTTGAAGGCGACCAGACCGGCGGCGTACTCGGTCGAACCCTTGGCGATCTCGTTCCAGACGATGACCATGGCGATGCAGCGGGCCAGACCGATGAGGATCAGGCCGACCATGTATTCCGGCTTGTCGGGCAGGAAGATGATGGCCAGCGCGAACATCAGGATCGGCCCGAGGATCCAGTTCTGGAACAGCGACAGGCCAAGCACCTTCTTGTCGGCAAAGACGTCGGGCAATTCCTCATAGCGCACCTTGGCGAAGGGCGGATACATCATCAGGATGAGGCCCAGGGCGATCGGGATATTGGTCGTCCCGACCTGAAAGCGGTTGATGAAGGCTTCGCTGCCCGGCAGGAAATGGCCGATGCCGATGCCCAGCGCCATGGCGGCGAAAATCCACAGGGTCAGGTAGCGGTCGAGGAAGGAAAGTTTCTGGCTGACGGCACTCATCGTGTTTCTCTGGTTGGCTGGTTCAAGTTGATAGCCCTTCCGCCAGCTGGCGCAGGCGGGCAGTGCCGATCGGTTCTTCGGCAAGTAGCGGTACGACGGCATAACGCGTCGCATGGCGGGTGGCGACGGCGTCTATCTCGCGCAATTCGTTTTTCGCCCGCTGGCGCAGCAGCGGCGAATGCACGGGCGTTGCCGCCACGCTGTTGTTGATGACCCAGGCCCAGGGTTCGATGCCGGCCCGGCGCAGGTCTGTCTGCAAATTGGCGGCTTCAAGGACCGGCGTTGTTTCGGCCAGCGTGACGAGCAAGACCTTGGTTTGCTTGTTGTCCTGCAACTGCATCATCGGCGTCGTGAAATGCAGATCCTTGCCACTCATCTGGCGGGAAATTTCCCGGTGATAGGCGCCGGTGGCGTCGAGCAGCAGCAGGGTGTGGCCGGTTGGTGCCGTATCCATGACGACGAATTTATGGTCGGCCTCGCGGATGACGCGGGAAAAGGCCTGGAAGACGGCGATTTCCTCGGTGCAGGGCGAACGCAGATCCTCTTCGAGCAGGGCGCGGCCTTGGGCGTCGAGCCCGGCGCCCTTGCTTTGCATGACGTGCTGGCGATAGCGCTCGGTCTCGGCCTGCGGGTCGATGCGGCTGACTGTCAGATGTTCGAGGTCGCCGGCCAGGGTTTCCGTGAGGTGGGCCGCTGGGTCGGAAGTAGTCAGATGCACGGGCAGGTCGCGACTGGCCAGTTCGACGGCGAGCGCCGCAGCCAGCGTCGTCTTGCCGACGCCGCCCTTGCCCATGAGCATGAGCAGGCCATGACCGTCACTGGCGATTTCATCGACCAGAGTGGACAGGCTGGGTGCGCTCAGTACGGCCTGGGTTTCGGCGCTGGCCGGCAGGGGCGTGTTGGCTGCGCCTAGCAACTGCTTGAGGGCGGGCAGGCCGACCAGATTGAAGGATTTGAGTTCGATACGGTCGGTCGGCAAGGCCTTGAGTACTTCCGGAAGATTTGCCAGGGCGCTTTGCTCGCGGGCGAGGATCGCCGCAGCCAGCGCATCACTCGCCGCTTCGCCGGCCGGCAGCACACCGTTGATCACCAGAAATTGTCGATTCAGGCCGATGGCCGCCAGTTCTTCATGCGTCCGGGCGACTTCGCGCAGGGTGGCCTGCTGGGCGCGGGCTACCAGGATCAATCGCGTGCGCTGCGGGTCGGCCAGGGCGTCGACCGCCGCCTTGTATTGCGTGCGCTGCTTTTCCAGCCCAGCCAGCGGGCCGAGGCAGGAAGCGTCGCCCTTGCCTTCGTCGAGAAAGCCGCTCCAGGCGCCGGGCAGTTGCAGCAGGCGGATGGTGTGGCCGGTCGGCGCGGTATCGAAAACGATATGCTCGAAATCGGCGGTCAGCGCCGAATCGGTGAGCAAGGCGGTGAATTCGTCGAAGGCGGCGATTTCCGTCGTGCACGCGCCCGAAAGCTGTTCTTCGATACCTTTGACGACGGCTTCCGGCAGCACGCCGCGCACCGGCCCGACGATACGGTCGCGATAGGCCTGGGCGGCGGCCTGCGGGTCGATTTCCAGGGCCGACAGATTACTGACGGCAGTGAGCGCGACAATCCGGTTGCCGATGTCTACACCAAACACCTGGCCGACATTGGAGGCCGGATCGGTGCTGACCAGCAGCACGCGCCGGCCGGCTTCCGCCAGCTGGATGGCCGTGGCGCAGGCAATCGAGGTCTTGCCGACGCCGCCCTTGCCGGTGAAGAACAGGAAGCGCGGTGGCTGGTTGAGGAATTTCATGATTCGGCCTTTCCGGCTCAGCACGATTTGCCGCTACAGCCACATTTGCCGGCTGGCGGGCTGGCTTCCTGTGTGGCACTGATGCCGGCCCAACGGGCGAGTTCGGCACGCTGCGGGTAACGGCCGGTCAGGGCGATGTCGCCGTTTACCAGGATGACTGGCAGACCTTCGGCGCCGGAGAGTTCGAGAAATTTCTTCACGGCAGCGTTTTCGGCAAAGGCCATGGGCTGCTGGGCGAGGTTGAAGCGTTCGATCTGGGCGCCATTCTGTTTGGCCCAGTCGACGTCGGCCGAGAAGCTGACCAGTTGCTGGTCGACATCGACACCACAAACGCCGGTGCTGCAGCACAGGGCCGGATCGAAAACCTGAATGTTTGCCATGGTAAGTCTCCTGCTGGAAATGGATGAATTAAGGTTGCAGCGTGCCAATGCGGTCGAGCTCGGTTTTCAGTTGCGGCGGGGTGTTGATGAGTTCGTTCAGCGGCTGCGCCAGGAAAGCCTCGATGCGGTAACGCAGGCTGCGGTAGGCGGTCATGAAGGCGGCGTCGATTTCTGCATCCGTGCCGCCGACGTGCGCCGGATCGTCAACGCCCCAGTGGGCGCGGATGACCGGGCCAAGGTAGGCCGGGCAGGTTTCGCCGGCCGCGTTGCCACAGACGGTGATGACAATGTCCGGCGTGACCGGCAAGGCATCCCACGATTTGCTGCCATAGCCCTCGGTAGAAATGCCCTGGCTGGCGAGCAGGGCGAGGGAGCGTGGATGCACCTGGCCGGTCGGCTGGCTGCCGGCGCTGATCGCCTGCCAACCGGCGGGGGCCAGGTGATTGAAGGTGGCTTCGGCGAGGATGGAGCGGCAGGAGTTGCCGGTGCACAGGAAGAGGATGGTGCTTTTCTTCATTCGTCTTTTCCTTGGCTGGCGGTGTCCTGAAGTTTTGCCCGGCGTTGTTCGGTGGTGTTGCAGGTCGCGGTTTTCGGCAGACAGGCCTGGCCGTGGCAACAGTTGCTGGTCAGGAAGGCAATCAGCTCATCCATCGCGCCATAATTGGTCGAGTAGCGGATGAAGCGGCTTTCCCGCTGGCCGCTGATCAGGCCGACCCGGGTCAGGTGGGCGAGATGGAAGGACAGCGTCGCGGCGGGCATGGCCAGTTGTTCGCCGATCGCGCTGGCGACCAGACCTTCCGGCCCGGCTTCGACGAGCAGGCGGAAAATGGAGAGGCGGGACTCGTGGCCCAAGGCGGCGAGCAGTTCGGCGGCAGTTAATGTTTCCATATTTCGATAATAGTCGAAATATTGTTTCGTGGGAGAATTTTCTTGCTATAGCGGGGAAGAGTCGCGTCGTCGGGGGAAAAGCGCGGGCTGATCGGAGTAAAATTGCGGCCCCCTGCTTATTCGCCTCTCTGGCGGATTTCCGAAATCTCCAGGAGATGATTCCATGGCGGCCAACGAAGCCCCCGCAGCACCTGATTTTTTTGACCGTCGCCGTACGGTCGCCCAGCCCGGTTTCAACCGCTGGCTGGTTCCGCCGGCCGCGCTGGCCATCCATCTTTGCATCGGCATGGCTTACGGTTTTTCCGTGTTCTGGTTGCCGCTGTCGCGGGCGCTCGGCATCACGAAATCCATCGAATGCGCCAAGGACATGGGCTTCTTCGAGCAGGTGTTCAGCGCCGGCTGCGACTGGAAGATTTCCATGCTCGGCTGGATGTACACGATGTTCTTCGTCTTCCTCGGCTCCTCGGCCGCGATCTGGGGCGGCTGGCTGGAGAAGGCCGGGCCGCGCAAGGCCGGCGTCGTCTCGGCGGTGTGCTGGTGCGGCGGGCTGGTCATTTCGGCGCTCGGCGTGCATCTGCACCAGATCTGGCTGCTCTGGCTTGGCTCCGGCGTGATCGGCGGCATCGGTCTCGGTCTCGGCTACATCTCGCCGGTGTCGACGCTGATCAAGTGGTTCCCGGACCGCCGTGGCATGGCGACCGGCATGGCGATCATGGGCTTCGGCGGTGGCGCGATGATCGGTGCGCCGCTCGCCGACAAGCTGATGAAATATTTCGCGACGCCGACCTCGGTCGGCGTGGTCGAAACCTTCCTGACCCTGGCCGCGATCTACTTCGTGTTCATGATGGCCGGGGCGCTCGGCTACCGCGTGCCGGCCGAAAACTGGAAGCCGGCCGGCTGGACGCCGCCGGCCAAGGCCAGCAGCTCGATGATCACCGACAACCACGTGCATCTCGATGTCGCCTGGAAGACGCGCCAGTTCTGGCTGATCTGGGCCGTGCTCTGCCTCAACGTGACGGCCGGCATCGGCATCATCGGCATGGCCTCGCCGATGCTGCAGGAAGTCTTCGCCGGCAAGCTGATCGGTGTCGATGTCGCCTTCAACGATCTCGATGCCGCGCAAAAGGGCGCCATCGCCGCGGTCGCCGCTGGCTTCACCGGCCTGCTCTCGCTGTTCAACATCGGCGGACGCTTCTTCTGGGCCTCGCTGTCCGACCGGATTGGGCGCAAGGCCACCTATTTCACCTTCTTCCTGCTCGGTGTCGCGCTCTACGCCGCCATCCCGAGCACGGCGCAAGCCGGCAGTCTGGCGTTGTTCGTCGCCTTCTTCTGCATCATCCTGTCGATGTACGGCGGCGGCTTCGCGACGGTGCCGGCCTACCTCGCCGACATGTTCGGCACCCGCTTCGTCGGCGCCATCCACGGCCGCCTGCTCACCGCTTGGTCGGCTGCCGGCATCTTCGGGCCGGTGCTGGTCAATTACATCCGCGAATACCAGCTCGATCAGGGCGTGGCGCGCGCCGATGCCTACACCATCACCATGTACATCCTGGCCGGCCTGCTGGTGCTCGGCATGCTCTGCAACTGGCGCATTCACCAGGTGGCGGAGGAGCATCACATGACGCCGGAAGAACTGGCCGAAGAAAAGAAAGGCGCCGACAACACGCACCAGCATTTTGTCGAGGACGTCTCGGCCCTGGTCAACGAAGCGAGCCACTCCTGGCGCGTCTTCCTGGCCTGGCTGGCGGTGTGGATTCCGCTCGGCTGGGGTGGCTGGATGACCATCCAGAAGACCATCGTCTTCTTCAAATAGCGGTGTGGCGGGTTTGAACCGGCCGCCGGCCCTCTGTCCGGCGGCTGCGTTCAGGGCGCTTTAGCTCAGCGCCCGCACCAGGTCGGCTGGCGCTTGTCGATGAAGGCGCCGATGCCTTCCTGGGCGTCCTGCGCCTGCAGGTTGGCGACCATGACATCGCGCGTGTAGGCATAGGCTTCGGCGAGCGGCAGTTCGGCCTGGCGATAAAAGGCTTCCTTGCCGATGGCCAGGGTCAGCGACGACTTGGCGGCCAGCTTGCGGGCCAGGGCCAGGGTGGCATTTTCCAGTTCGCCAGCCGGCACCAGTTCGTTGACCAGGCCAAAGCGCAGCGCCGTCGGCGCGTCGATCAGGTCACCGCAGAGCAGCATCTGCATGGCGTGTTTCGGTGCCACATTGCGCGTCAAGGCGACCATCGGTGTCGAGCAGAACAGGCCGATATTGACGCCGGGCGTCGCAAAGCGTGAGTCGTCGGCGGCGATTGCCAGATCGGCGCTGGCCACCAGCTGGCAGCCGGCGGCCGTGGCGATGCCATGGACGCGGGCGATGACCGGTTTGGGCAGCTTGACAATGGCCTGCATGAGTTCGGCGCAGTCGGTAAACAGCTTTTCTGCATAGTCGCGGGTGTAGTCGGCGCTGCGCATTTCCTTGAGGTCGTGGCCGGCGCAGAAGGCCGGGCCGGCGCCCGCCAGGATGACGACGCGCACGCTGTCATCGCTGGCGATCGCCGCAAAGGCGTCGAGCAGCGCGCTGAGCATGCCTTGCGACAGGGCGTTGCGGGCCTGTGGCCGGTTCAGGGTGAGGGTGGTGACGCCGTTGTCGTCGGCGCGCAGCAGGAAGGAATCGCTCATGAAGTCTCCATTTGTTGGTGATTTTTGCCAAGGATGACGGTTTTGCCAGGGCGACGCAATCCGCGGCGCGCCAGCTGACCATTCAACTGCGGAAAAAGTCCTCCAGCTCGCTGAATACTGCGTGATCGGCCGCATGCCGGCGCACGGCGATGACATCCTCGAGTTTCTCCACCTGCTTGATGACCTGCGCCAGTCGCTGGTCTTCGTTGAGCAGCAGCCAGATCCGGCTGTGCGCGCCGTCGCCGACCGGCAAACAGAGGATGCCTTCGACGTTGTAGGTGCGCCGCGAAAAGAGGCCGACGACGTGCGACATCACGCCGGGATGGTTGTTGACGTCGATTTCCAGGACGGCGCGGGCGAGGGCGGTTTGTTCGTTGCGGTTGTTGGCGTTCATCTCAGGCTCCGATCATTTCGTGGTTGGCGGCACCTGGCGGCACCATGGGATAGACCTTCTGCTCGACATCGATGCTGGCGTGGATCAGGCAGGGGCCGGGGCGCGCGATGGCGTCGCGCAGTGCGGCGGCAGGATCGGCTGCCAGATCGAGGTCGAGCGCGGCGATGCCGAGCCCTTGGGCGACCTTGATGAAATCGGGCGTCACCTTGAATTGCGAGGCGAACAGGCGCTCACCGTAGAACAGCGTCTGCTGCTGGTGCACCAGGCCGAGCGAGGCGTTGTCCATGAGCACGATTTTCAGGTTCACGTTTTCCTCGGCGGCGGTCACCAGTTCCTGGATGTTCATCATGATCGAACCGTCGCCGCTGAAGCAGATGACTGTGCGCTGCGGTTCGGCGAGCGCCGCGCCGATTGCCGCCGGCACACCGAAACCCATCGTCCCGAGGCCGCCCGAGGTCAGCCACTGGCGCGGCCGGCGCAGCGGGTAGGCTTGCGCCACCCACATCTGGTGCTGGCCGACGTCGGTGGCGATGATCGCGTCGTCGTCGAGGCAGGCGGCGACCGCGCGGATCAGGCCGAAATGGGAGCGAGGATTGGCGGCCTCCGGCATGTGCAGGGGGAATTCGGCGCGCAGGGCCTCGACCCGCTCGATCCAGTTTTTTCGGGAATTTTCGGCGATGGCCGGCAGCAGTTGCGCCAGCGCTTCGCCGACATCGGCGCCGATGGTGAGGTGCGCCGTCTTGATCTTGTCGAGTTCGGCCGGGTCGATATCAATATGGATGATTTTTGCCTGGCTGCAGAAGGCCGCCACCTTGCCTGTCGCGCGGTCGTCGAAACGGGCGCCGACTGCGATCAGCAGGTCGCATTCGTCGAGCGCCAGGTTGGTGTAGCGGGCGGCGTGCATGCCCAGCATGCCGAGCGACAGCGGATGGTCGACCGGCATGCTACCGAGCGCCATCAGGGTCATCACGGTCGGCAAATTGGCTTTTTCGGCGAGGTCGACCGCCAGGCGGGAGGCGCCGGAGTGCACGACGCCGCCGCCGAGATAGAGGATCGGGCGCTGCGCCGTATTGATCATGGCGGCGGCTGCCGCGATCTTGCTCGCTTCGGCCGGGGCGGCGGGCAGGGCGGTGCCCGGTTCCGGCCATTCCTCGATTTCAATGGCCTGCGCCTGCACGTCTTTGGGAATGTCGATCAGCACCGGGCCGGGCCGGCCCGAGGCGGCGATTTGAAAGGCGCGCGGAATCACTTGAAGCAGTTCCTCGACCGAAGTCACCAGGAAATTGTGCTTGGTGATCGGGATCGACAGGCCGTAGGTGTCGACTTCCTGGAATGCATCGGTGCCGATCATGGCGCGCGGCACCTGGCCGGTGATGGCGACCAGCGGGATGGAGTCGAGCTTGGCATCGGCAATGGCGGTCAGCAGGTTGGTCGCACCTGGGCCGGAGGAAGCCAGGCAGACGGCCGGCTGGCCGCTGACCCGCGCCATGCCTTGGGCCATGAAGCCGGCGCCCTGCTCGTGGCGGGCGAGCACGTGGTGAATGACGGTCGACTGCCCGAGCGCGTCGTAAATGGGCAGGATGGCGCCGCCGGGAATGCCGGCGACGTTGCGGATGCCCTGGCGTTCGAGCAGGCGGATGGTGATCTGGGCACCGGTCAGGGTTTCTGTCATGGAGTTCTCCTTGCTGGTTGGTGGCTCAACCGGCGGGCTCCAAAAACAAAACCCCGCCGGTTTGCGCCGGCGGGGTTTGGGGAAGTCTGTTCTGTTTCTGCTACCCGATCCGCGACGGCGTGTCTGTAACGACGCCTACTACGACGACACGGACGACAACAGCCGGCACTGCACGGGCAGGGCTGGGGCGGAAGTGGCGGGCGTTGGTCATGGCGGGGTGGGTTCGGGAAAAATATTGAAGGCGAACTATCGCCGGATTTTGTCGTAAAGGCAAGGGCAGCAGTCAGGCACTTTCATGCATGCGATTCCTGTGCGGAAATGGTGCACTGGGCCTGGAGGAGATGCGGGCAATAGGGCTTTCCTTACCGTTTGCTAGGGCTAACCTTATTGCCGATTCATCCCGTGCTGATTGTCTTGTTTGCCGGGCACAGTCATTCTGTAACGGAGGATGGGAATTTCTCGATCCTGTCGGCGAAACGCTATCTGCGCCGAAAACTCCTGGCGTGTTGGGGAGGTGATCGGAGTTTCCGCAGTCCAGTATTTCGATAACCCGAGAGGTGGTTGGCGGAATCAACGCTTGTCCGCATGTAAATGCAGGTAAATGGATTTGAAAGTCGCTATTTTTTGATGATTTGGAATAAACTTGGATATTCCCTTAGTCATACGCTAAAGGGTTGGCATAAGGCTTACCCGGCTACGAAAGTACCATGACAATGTTGCAGAAGGTTCTGATCGTCGATGCATCCCGCGTTGCCCGGGCATCGCTGGCAAGGTATCTGAAGGGGCATTTCAAGGTTTGCGAGGATGTCGACGGTGAGTCGGCCTGGCAGACAATGGTGCTCGACAGTTCCATTGTTGCGGTGATTGCTGGCGGTCATCTGGAGCGCCTTGACACGTTTGAGCTGGTCGAGCGGGCGCGGGAAAACAAGTTGTGCCGGCTCAATCGCATGCCGTTTTTTGTCGTGGTTTCCGACTCGTTTTCCGTTGAGGAAAAACTCACGGCCAGTCGGCGTGGGGTTACTGATTTCATCCCCAAGAGCCTGCCACCGGCGGACATGGACGAACTGATCAACCGTTTGTTCAATCAAGCGCAACTGGCCGAAGATCGTCGCTTGTGTGGTGAAAGTCTGGCCAGCCCGGGGCCGGCGAGTCTGGCGTCGCTACCACCGGAGCTTTCCGGTCCTGGATACACGGGCGAGCGCAGCATCAGTGGTGCCAGCAACATCATGGGCGGGGTTGGCAGTCTTTCCGGGTTGCCCGACGTGCTCCACGAAATCAATGTCAAATCTTCGAGCGATACCGGGACCCTGAGTCGGGAAAAGTTTGATGCGCGCCTGCGGCAACGATTGGCGGCTACTGGTCAGGCACAGCCGGTCGGCTTGCTGATTTTTGCCCTGGATGGTTACAGCGCACTGCTGGCCAGGTATGGCGTCGAACTCGCTGAGCGGGTGCTGAGGAAAGTTTCCGGGTTGCTGGCCAAAAAGATGCGTGGCGAAGACAGTATTGGCCGGTTGGCGCCAGGCCAGATCGCCATTCTGACGCCGCAGACCTCGCGGGCGTTGTGCACCAGTTTCGCCAACCGCGTTGGCCAGGCCCTGGCCAATGCCCAGATTTCCTTGCGCGGGCAGCCTCTTGCCCTGACGGTTAGCGTCGGTATCGCCGCCTTGCCGGAAGATGGAGCCAACCTGTCGGCTGACGATTTACTGGCTCTCGCCCAGACGCGGCTGGAATCGGCGATAGCACTCGGCGGCAATCGCGTATTTTCGGGTGATTGCTGCGCCGGGCAGCGTTTTCTCGATCAGGAAGCCTTTCTCGGGCGGTTGAAAAAGGCGCTCGCCGAGGCGACGCCCGAAGCGACGGCTCCCTGTCTGGGGCATGTCGGTCTGGAGCTGCTGCCTCTTCTGCGTCAGCTTGACCAGGCCATGCAGTTCAACCTGCCGCTCGATGAGATGCTGGCTAGCCTGTCGGAAAGGGCGGAGATCGAACGTTCGGGCGTGTAGTGCGTCTGTCCGGATATAAAAAAACCGGCGTGTGGCCGGTTTTTTTGTGTCAGCAGAAAACTCAGGCCTTGAGCGGGATCTTGCCGATCTTGACCTGCCATTCCTTCGGGCCGGTTTCATGCACGCTGATGCCGGACGAATCGACGGCGACGGTGACCGGCATGTTCTCGACATCGAACTCGTAGATGGCTTCCATGCCCAGATCGGCAAAGCCGACGACCTTGGCCGACTTGATCGCCTTGGCGACCAGGTAGGCGGCGCCGCCGACGGCCATCAGATAGGCCGACTTGTTGTCCTTGATTGCCTCGATGGCGACCGGGCCGCGCTCGGACTTGCCGATCATCGAGATCAGGCCGGTCTGCTCAAGCATCATGCGCGTGAACTTGTCCATGCGGGTGCCGGTGGTCGGGCCGGCCGGTCCGACAACTTCGTCACGCACCGGATCAACCGGGCCGACGTAGTAGATGACGCGGTTGGTGAAATCGACCGGCAGCTTCTCGCCCTTGGCCAGCATGTCGGAAATGCGCTTGTGCGCAGCATCGCGACCGGTCAGCATCTTGCCGTTGAGGAGCAGTTTCTGGCCCGGTTTCCAGGACGCGACCTGTTCCTTGGTCAGGGTGTTCAGATCAACCGAGGTGGCGGCCTTGAGGTCCGGCGTCCAGGTGACGGCCGGCCAGTCTTCGAGCTTCGGCACTTCGAGCTTGGCCGGGCCGGAGCCGTCGAGGTGGAAATGGCAGTGGCGGGTCGCCGCGCAGTTCGGCACCAGCGCGACCGGCAGGTTGGCGGCGTGGCAGGGGTAGTCCAGTACCTTGACGTCGAGCACGGTGGTCAGGCCGCCGAGGCCCTGGGCACCGACGCCCAGCGCGTTGATCTTCTCGAACAGTTCGAGGCGCAGTTCTTCCGGACGGGTCAGCTTGGCACCAGTCTTGGCAAATTCGGCGGCCTTGGCCTTCAATTCATGAATATTGACCGGCGCCATGATCGATTCCTTGGCCAGCAGCATGGCTTTTTCCGGCGTGCCGCCGATGCCGATGCCGATGATGCCGGGTGGGCACCAGCCGGCGCCCATTTCCGGGATCTTGTGCAGCACCCAGTCGACGAGGTCGTCGGACGGGTTGAGCATGGCGAACTTGGACTTGGCTTCCGAGCCGCCGCCCTTGGCGGCGCAGATCACTTCGACGTGATGGCCGGGGACAATTTCGAAATGCACGACGGCCGGGGTGTTGTCCTTGGTGTTCTTGCGGGCGCCGGCCGGATCGGCCAGCACCGAGGCGCGCAGCGGATTGTCCGGGTTGCCGTAGGCGCGACGCACGCCTTCGTCGATCATCTGCTGGATGCTCATCGTGGCATCCGGCCAGGTGACCTGCATGCCGACCTTGATGAAAACCATGCCGATCCCGGTGTCCTGACAGATCGGGCGATGGCCTTCGGCCGACATGCGCGAATTGGTCAGGATCTGGGCGATGGCATCCTTGGCGGCGGGGCTTTCTTCGCGGTCATAGGCTTCGCCCAGTGCCTTGATGTAATCGAGCGGGTGATAGTAGCTGATGTACTGGAAAGCATCGGCGACGGACTGGATCAGATCTTCCTGTTTGATGGCGGTCATGCGGACTCCGGGGTCAGTGGTGTTTTTGCTGTTGCAGGGCGAGGGTCTGGGTCATGGTCTTGTCCACCATCGCCATGGCCAGGGCGGAAAAAAGGAATACGACGTGAATGATCACCTGCCACATCAGGGTGTGCTGCGACAGGTTGCCGGCATTGATGAAGCTCTTCAGCAGGTGAATCGACGAGATGCCGATGATGGCCGTCGATAGCTTGATCTTGAGGACGCCGGCATTGACGTGCGACAGCCATTCGGGCTGGTCCGGGTGATCTTCGAGGTCGAGGCGGGAAACGAAGGTTTCGTAACCGCCGACGATGACCATGACCAGCAGGTTGGCGATCATGACCACGTCGATCAGGCCGAGGACGGCCAGCATGACATCGGCTTCGGTGATGTGTGCCGAATCGATGGCGTTATGAACCAGGTGGCTCAGCTCGACCATGAACAGCCAGCAATAGACGACCTGGGCGACGATCAGGCCGAGGTAGAGCGGGGCCTGGAGCCAGCGGCTGGCGAAGATGAAAGTCTCAAGTTTTTTGATGGGGGCGCTCATCGGTATCGATGTTTTATTTGGGGGGCGCAGTTTACCACGCCCCGGGCGAGTCGCCCGAATCCGGCGAAATGCTGCGCTGCAGCGTGAGTTCGTAAGGCCTTTGTAAGATTATCGACGTTTAATGCGGCCTCAACGCTGGCGAGGGGATGAGAGTTCTCCAGCTTTGGCGGCTTAAATAATCCCGGGTAAAAACCCGAGATCCGATCGGTTGTTTCAACAAAAGCGCGAAGTACCGCAGAGGAGAAAAATATGTCGAATGAGTCCGTGCAGCTTATCTATCCGTCCGAGGAAACTGTCAAAAATGCCACGGTTTCCGGTTTCGATGCCTATAAGGCACTGGTCGCGGAAGCTGAGCAGGACTACGAAGGTTTCTGGGCCAAGCGCGCTCGCGAGATGGTCACCTGGAAGAAGCCTTTCACCCAGGTCCTTGACGAGTCCAACGCCCCCTTCTTCAAGTGGTTTGCCGATGGCACGCTGAATGTTTCCTACAACTGTCTGGATCGCAACGTCGAAGCCGGTCTTGGCGACAAGGTCGCGATCATTTTCGAAGCCGATAACGGCGATGTGACCAAGGTCACCTATCAGGAACTGCTGGTCAAGGTCTGCAAGATGGCCAACCTGCTGCGTTCCAAGGGCGTCAAGAAGGGTGACCGCGTCGTCATCTACTTGCCGATGACCGTTGAAGGCGTCGTTGCCATGCAGGCTTGTGCCCGTATCGGTGCCATCCACTCCATCGTTTTCGGCGGTTTCTCCGCCCAGTCGCTGCGTGACCGCATGCACGATGCCGGCGCCGTCATGCTGATCACCTCCGACGGCCAGTTCCGCGGTGGCAAGGCCATTCCCCTGAAGCCGATCGCTGACGAAGCTTTTGGTCTGGGCGGCTGCGAATGCGTCAAGAATGTCATCGTCTTCAAGCGCACCGGCGCTGAAGTCAATATGCAAGCCGGTCGCGATGTCTGGTTGCATGAAGCCCTGGAAGGCCAGGCCGAAACCTGCGAACCGGAATGGGTCGAAGCCGAACACCCGCTGTTCCTGCTTTACACCTCGGGTTCCACCGGCAAGCCGAAGGGTGTTCAGCACTCGACCGGCGGCTACCTGCTGCACGCCATCCTGACCATGAAGTACACCTTCGACATCAAGCCGGAAGATACCTTCTGGTGTACGGCCGACATCGGCTGGGTGACGGGTCACACCTACATCACCTACGGCCCCCTGGCCTGCGGCGCCACCGAAATCGTTTTCGAAGGCGTACCGACTTTCCCGGATGCCGGCCGTTTCTGGAAGGTCATCCAGGATCACAAGGTCAATATTTTCTACACCGCGCCGACCGCGATCCGTTCGCTGATCAAGGCCGCCGACAATACCCCGGCTGTGCATCCGAAGAACTACAACCTGTCGTCCCTGCGCATCCTCGGCTCGGTCGGCGAGCCGATCAATCCGGCAGCCTGGACGTGGTACTACGAAAACATCGGCGGCAGCCGCTGCCCGATCGTCGATACCTTCTGGCAGACCGAAACCGGTGGTCACATGATCACCCCGCTGCCGGGCGCCACGCCGCTCGTGCCGGGTTCCTGCACGCTGCCCTTCCCGGGCATCATGGCTGCCATCGTTGATGAAACCGGTGCCGACGTGCCTTGGGGTCAGGGTGGTATCCTGGTCGTCAAGCGTCCGTGGCCGTCGATGATCCGGACCATCTGGAACGACGATGAGCGCTTCGTCAAGTCCTACTACCCGGCCGACTTCCAGGGCAAGTACTACCTGGCAGGCGACGGTGCGATCCGCGACATCAACACCGGCTACTTCACCATCACCGGCCGTATCGATGACGTGCTGAACGTTTCCGGTCACCGTATGGGCACCATGGAAATCGAGTCGGCGCTGGTTGCCAACCCGATCGTCGCCGAAGCTGCTGTGGTTGGCCGTCCGGACGATCTGACCGGTGAAGCCATCGTTGCTTTCGTCGTGCTCAAGGGCCAGCGCCCGACCGGTGACGACGCCAAGCGCATCATCAAGGAACTGCAGGACTGGGTGGGCAAGGAGATCGGACCGATCGCCAAGCCGAAGGACATCCGGTTCGGGGACAACCTGCCGAAGACCCGTTCGGGCAAGATCATGCGCCGTCTGCTGCGTGGTCTGGCCAAGGGCGAGGAACTGACGCAAGACACCTCGACGCTCGAGAACCCGGCCATCCTGGAACAACTGAAGGGCTGATACAAGCCCGTTCCGGCATGACCAAAGAGGCGGCGAGCTTGCCACGCTGCCTCTACAGACTAAAAGGCAAGGAGGAGACAATGGTCGCCCAAAAGGTGGCCTCCCGTGTGGTCGCATCAGACTGCATGCCAACAACGGCTGGCACGCTATGCGTGTCGGCCGTTGTCCTTTTTCGGAGGGGAAAATGAAACGCGCCAACCTGTCGCGGCAGCGCCTGACCGCTCTTGGCCTGCTCGGCATTCCGCTGCTCACCTATCCGCTGCTCGGCCTGGCCAGCGGTGACTGGGGCGGTATTCCGGCGGCCTATCTTTACCTGTTTGGTGTCTGGCTCGGCCTGATTGCGCTGGCTGCCGTCGTCACCGAGAGCGGGGCGAAGTAGATGCTGCTCTCGGGCTGGTTCATCGCACTGCTCGCGGCGGCCTATCTGGCCATGCTTTTTGCCGTCGCCCGCTATGGCGATGCGCGGGCCGATGCCGGCAAATCGATCATCTCGGCCAACGTGTACGCGCTGTCGCTGGCCGTCTACTGCACCTCCTGGACTTTCTACGGCAGCGTCGGCCGGGCCACTTCGGGCGGCCTGTCTTTCCTGACCATTTATCTCGGGCCGACGCTGATGCTGCTGTTTTCCGGCGTCATCCTGAAAATGGTGCGGATCAGCAAGGTGCACCGCATTACCTCGATCGCCGACTTCATCGCTTCGCGCTATGGCAAGAGCCAGTTGCTGGCCGGTCTGGTGACGGTAATCGCGGTAGTTGGCGTTGTGCCCTATATCGCTTTGCAACTGAAGGCAGTGGCCGCCAGCGTCAATGTCCTGTTCGTGAACACCGGCGCCCCACTGCTTCCCTGGTGGCTCGATTCGACCCTGCTCATTGCCGTCGTCCTGGCCTTGTTCACCATCTGGTTCGGGACGCGCCATCTCGATGCGACCGAGCGCCACGAAGGCATGGTCGCGGCCATTGCCTTCGAGTCGGTGGTCAAGCTGCTGGCCTTCCTGGCCGTCGGGCTGTTCGTCACCTACAGCGTGTTCGACGGATTTGCCGATATTTTCCAGCGTGCCGCCGCCTCGCCCGAACTGGCCCGTCTGCTGCAACCCGATGCCAGCCGGGCCGGCACCTGGACGGCGCTGATCCTGCTTTCCGGGCTGGCCATCATCTTCCTGCCGCGCCAGTTCCAGATCATCGTCGTCGAGAATGTCGACGAGGCGCATCTCAAGCGGGCGGTCTGGCTGTTTCCGCTCTATCTCATACTGATCAACATTTTCGTCCTGCCCGTGGCGCTCGGCGGCCTGCTGCATTTTCATGGTCAGGCCGTCAATCCCGACACCTTCGTGCTGACCCTGCCGCTCGCCCACGGCGCTCAGGCGCTGGCCCTGTTTGTCTTCATCGGTGGCTTGTCGGCGGCGACCGGCATGGTCATTGTCGAAACCATCGCCTTGTCGACCATGGTCTGCAACGACCTGGTCATGCCCTGGTTGCTGCGCTCCAGCTGGCTGCGCGAGGATCGCGATCTTTCCGGTCTGCTGCTCGGCATCCGGCGTACTGCCATCGTCCTCATCCTGCTGCTCGGCTACATCTATTTCCGGGCGGCGGGCGAAGCCTATGCGCTGGTCGGCATCGGTCTCATTTCCTTTGCCGCCGTTGCCCAGTTTGCGCCGGCCATGTTCGGCGGCATGTACTGGAAGCAGGGCACGCGCAGCGGGGCTGTTGCCGGCCTGCTCGGCGGTTTTGCCGTCTGGTTGTACACCCTGCTGCTGCCGTCCTTTGCCCGCTCCGGCTGGATCGACCCGGGGTTTGTGGTGAACGGGCCGTTCGGCATTGCCTGGCTGAAAGCCCAGGCGCTGTTCGGTCTGACCGGCTTCGACGAAATTTCGCACAGCCTGCTGTGGAGCCTGTTCGCCAATTTGGGTCTGTATGTCGCCGTGTCGCTCAATTCCCGGCCGGATGCCACCGAGGCCAGTCAGGCCGAGCGTTTCGTCGATGTTTTCCGGCATGCCGGGCTGGAGACCGATGCCCGCCTGTGGCGCGGCAAGGCTTCGCTGGCCCAGTTGGTGACCTTGCTCGAACGCTTCCTTGGTGTCGCCCGGGCCCACCAGCAACTGGCGGCCCATGCCGCCAGTCGCAGCCTCGGCGACTGGCATGAATTACCGGCCGATGCCGCCTTCGTGCGTTTTGCCGAGGCCGAACTGGCGGGGGCCATCGGTTCGGCCAGCGCCCGGGTCATGGTCGCCTCGGTGGCCGAGGAGGAGGACCTCGGGCTCGATGAAGTGCTCGATATTCTCGATGAGGCGACCCAGGTGCGGGCCCATAGTCGGCAGCTCGAAGCCAAGCAGCGCGAACTCGAAGCCGCGACCAGCGAGCTGCGCGCCGCCAACGAGCGGCTGCGCGAAGTCGATCGCCTGAAGGATGATTTCATCTCGACGGTGACCCATGAGTTGCGTACCCCGCTGACCTCGATCCGGGCGCTTTCTGAAATGCTGCATGACGACCCCAGACTGGCGCTGGCCGATCGCTCGCGCTTTCTCGGCATCATCCTGGGTGAGACGGAACGCCTGACCCGGCTGATCAACCAGATTCTCGACCTGGCCAAGCTCGAATCCGGCCATGCCGAATGGACGAGTAGCGCCGTCGATCTCGGCGAGGTGGCGCGCGAGGCGATGGCAACGGTGGAACCGCTGTTCCGCGAAAAGGACGTCGCCCTGGCCAGCGACATTCCGTCGGCCGGGCCAGTCGTTCTGGCTGATCGCGACCGCCTGACCCAGGTCATGATCAACCTGTTGTCGAATGCCGTGAAGTTCGTGCCCGGGGGCTGTGGGCGGGTCGAGGTCCGGGTGCTGATGATCGGCCAGGGGGTCCGGGTCGAGGTGGCCGACAACGGTCCGGGCCTGACTGCCGAGGAGTGCCTGGTCATTTTTGAAAAATTCCGCCAGGGCGGCAACACGCTGACCGACAAACCGCAGGGAACCGGGCTGGGACTGCCGATCAGCCGGCAGATTGTGGAATATTTTGGTGGTAACCTCTGGGTTGAGAGTCAGCCCGGAGCTGGAGCAACTTTCATCTTCACGGTGCCCTTGCCGGCACCGGAGGCATAACAACGGAGACAAACTGATGGCCAAGAAAATCCTGATCGTCGACGACGAACCCAATATCGTCATTTCACTTGAATTCCTGATGAAGAAAGAAGGCTTCGAGGTGTCCGTCGCCGCCGATGGCGAGGAAGCCCTGGCCAAGGTCGGCAGCTTCGATCCCGATCTCATCCTGCTCGACGTGATGATGCCGAAGCGGTCCGGTTTCGAGGTTTGCGAAGCCCTGCGCGCCGATCCAAAGCATGGCGGCCTGCTCATTGTCATGCTGACCGCCAAGGGGCGCGATACCGAGGTCGCCAAGGGGCTGGCCATCGGGGCCGATGCCTATGTCACCAAACCGTTTTCGACCAAGGACCTGGTGCTCCGTGTCAAGTCCATGCTGGGCGTTGCCTGAGCGCCGGGCGCTCGCGTGTAAATAACAAAAATCAGGGCCGCCAGAGCGGCCGGAAAGCCTCAGGGTGAGTTTTCCATGAAAGCCAGACATCGCTTCATCTTTGCCGTGATTGTGCTCGGTCTGCTGATGACCGGGCCGTTTGTCGTGACCTCGCTGCTCGTCTGGCTCGACATGAAGGAAGCCGAGCGCACGATGCTCGTCGAGCTGCTGCTGTCGCGCCTGCCGGTCGGCACGATGATGACGCTGTTCGGCTTCAGCATCGGTGTGCTGGTCCTGCACAAGCTGTTCAAGCAGTACGTCGAGGGGCTGTTGCGGATGTCGGAAACCCTGCGTCTGATGCTCAGCGCCAATCGCAATTTCCGCGTCGAGCTCGACGGTCCTCCGGAAGTGCAGCAACTGGCGCGCGCCGCCAACGAACTGGCGCAGCAGCGCGATGCGCTGATGGACGATGTCGATGCCCAGATTGCCCGCGCCAAGGCCTCGGTCGAGGAAGAGAAAAATCGTCTGGCGGCACTCATGTCGGAACTGGCCCAGGCCGTCGTCGTGTGCAATCTCGACGGCCGCATCCTGCTCTACAACAACCGCGCCCGCCTGCAGTTCAAGGCCCTGGCGCAGGGGCCGACCTCGGTCAGTGGCGGGGCGCTGATCGGTCTTGGTCGTTCGATTTTTTCGATCATGGAAAAGAGCCAGATCGAGCACGCCCAGGAAGTCATCCGCCAGCGCCTGAACGGCGGCAAGACGGCGCTGGCCAATTTCATCACCACGACGCGCAGCGGCCAGTTGTTGCGCGCCCAGATGGTGCCGGTGCTGGCGGCCAGCGCCAGCGAGGGCGAGGCGGCGATGTCCGGTTTCGTGCTGACGGTCGAGAACATCACGCGCAGCCTCGAGCAGGAGGCGCGCCGCGACCAGGCCCTGCATTCGCTGACCGAGGGCAGCCGCTCGGCGCTGGGCAGCATCCGTGCCGCGGTGACCAACCTGATCGACTACCCGGACATGGAGCTCGAATTGCGCGAGCGTTTCGTCAAGGTGGTCGATGACGAGGCCGCCAAGATGAGCCTGCGCCTTGACCAGACCATGGTCGATTTTGCCGATTCGATGAAGACGCGCTGGCCGCTCGAAGACATCCTGGCCATCGACATCATTGCGGCCGCCCAGCGGCGCATCGAGGACAAGCTCAAGCTGCCGACGAAAACCGAGGAGCTCGACGATGCCCTGTGGATCAAGGCTGAAAGCTTCTCGCTGGTTTTTGCGCTGGTTTTCCTGGCCGAGAAACTGCAGGATCATTACGCGCCGCGCGAGCTGCGTTTCCGTCTGGCCTCGGCTGGCAAGCTGGCCTATCTCGACCTGATCTGGGCTGGCCCGGCCATGTCTTCCGAGACTTTCTATACCTGGGAGCTGGAGACCATGCATATCGGTGCCGAGAGCTCGTCGCTGAACCTGCGCGAGGTCATCGACCGGCATGGCGGGGAAATCTGGTATCAGCGCGAAAAGGCTGCGCACCGGGCATTTTTCCGTTTCGTGCTGCCGGTGGCCATGCCGGAAGTTGCCCAGGAAGAGGAAGAGCGCAAGCGCGGCAACGGCCGGCCGGAGTATTACGATTTCGACCTGTTCAGCTTCCAGGACCATTCCATCGATCTCGACCGCAAGCTCAGCGAACTGACGTATACGGTATTTGATACCGAAACCACGGGGCTGGAACCGTCGAAGGGCGACGAGATCATCCAGATCGGTGCCGCCCGCATTGTGAACAACCGCCTGCTGCGCCAGGAAGTGTTCGACCAGATCATCGACCCCGAATGCCCGCTGAAGCCGGAATCCATCCCCATTCACGGCATTACCGAGGACATGGTGCGCGGCCAGCCGATCATCGATGCCGTGCTGCCGGCTTTCCGCGAATTCTGTGAAGACACCGTGCTGATCGCCCACAACGCCGCCTTCGACATGCGTTTCCTGCAACTCAAGGAAGAGCGCACCGGCATCCGCTTTACCCAGCCGGTACTCGATACCCTGTTGCTCTCGGCGGTCATTCATCCCAACCAGGAATCACACCGGCTCGACGTGATACTCGAGCGCCTCGGCATCCACATCGAGACGCGGCATAACGCGCTGGAGGATGCACTGGCCACTGGCGAGGTCTTCCTCAAGCTGGTACCGCTGCTCGCCGAGCAGGGTATCGTCACCGTGCGCCAGGCGCTCGAAGCTTCGGAAAAGACCTATTACGCCCGGGTCAAGTACTGAGGTGTCAGCCCTGCTCGAACAACTCCTGCCCTGCCGGCAACTGGCCAGTCTCGAGCTGGCGCTGGCGGGCTTTGCCGATCTGCGGCAAGGCCCGGCGCTGGCCGCCCAGATCAGGGTTCTGGCGCGCGCCCTGGCGACGGCCGGGGGCGATGGTTTGCTGCTAACCCGGGTGTTGTCAGGTCTCAACGATGCGCTGACCATTCGGGTCATCGAACTGGTCGCGCAGCAGCATCGCCTGCCGGCGGTCAACTGGTGCTGGCTGGCGCTCGGCTCGGAAGGGCGGGGCGAGCAGACCTTCGTCACCGACCAGGACAACGGCCTGGTCTTCAGTGCCGCCAACGATCAGGAGGCGGCGGCGCTGCGCACGTTGTTCCTGCCCTTTGCCCAGGCCGTCAACGCGCGCCTGGCCGATTGTGGCTTTGAACTGTGCAGCGGCGGGATCATGGCCGGCAATCCGGTCTGGTGCCTGTCCTACGACGAGTGGCGCGAACAGTTCATCGACTGGGTGCGGCGGCCCGATCCGGCAGCCTTGCTCAATGCCAGCATTTTCTTCGACCTGCGCCCGCTGTACGGCGATGCCGAACTGGCCGAGAAATTGCGCAGCCTGTTGCTGTCGCAGACCGTCGATACCTCGTCCTTCCTTTACCTGATGGCGGCCAATGCGCTGCAGGCGCCACCGCCGCTGAGCTTTCGTGGTGAAGTGCTGGCCGAGGGCGGGGTGGCCGGCGACGAACTGGATTTGAAGAAATTTGGCAGCCGGATTTTTGTCGATGCGGCGCGCATTTTTGCCCTGGCCAGCGGTTGCCGCGCTGTTTCCTCGGTTGCCCGCCTGCGCCAGGCCGGGCCGGCGGCCGGTTTGCTGCCGGATGAGCTGGCCTCCAGTGAGGCGGCGCTGAACCAGATCCTGCGTTTGCGCCTGCGTCAGCAGATGCTCGATGCGGAGGCCGGCTTGCCGGCCACCCACGGCCTGCGCCCGGCCACGCTGAACGAGGTCGATCAGGCCATCCTGAGAGAGTCGCTGTTGCAGGCCAGACGTCTGCAGCAACGACTCAAGTTAAACTATTCACTTTGAGAAAACCGAGGTTGCCGTGAACAAAGAAGCGGAACAAATTGATCCTGTAGAAACCTCGCTGCGTCAGGAGGGACGGCGACGCGTCGCCGGCAGCACGCTGGCTTTTCTCAAGAATCATGCGCCGTTCAACAAGATGACCGGCGATGCGCTGCGGACTTTCGCCGACAAGGCGCAACTGGTCTTTCACCCGGCCGGCAGCGAGATTGTCGGGCCGGATGCCGGCAACGTCCGCTTCTTCTACCTGATCGAATCGGGCAAGGTGCAGGCGCGCCAGGCTGGCGAAGTCACGGTGACCGAATATTCCATTCTCAGCCTGGGGGCCGGGGAGAGCTTCCCGATTGGCGCGGTGACGGCCGGTCGGCCATCGACCAACACCTATACGGCGGTGGACGATGTTTTTTGCTACCAGCTGCCGGCCGATGATTTCATGGTGCTGATCGCGACCAGCCCGGAATTCAACCTGTTCTGCACGCAATATATCGCCAGTCTGCTCGACCAGTCGCGCCGCCAATTGCAGCTGCAATTCGCCCAGCGGGCCAATGAGCAGCAGACGCTGAATTCGCCGCTGGCTGGCATCGGCTCGCGCTCTCCCGTTACGGTGGCGCCGGAGATGCCGCTGCGCCAGGCGCTGGAAACCATGTCGGCAGCCGGCGTCGGTTCGCTGGTCATTGCCGGTGAGGATCGTCGGCCGGTCGGCATCTTTACCCGTTCCGACCTGCTTGACCGCGTCGTATTGGCCGATCTGCCGCAGGATGCGCCGATCAGCCGCGCCATGTCGGCCGAGCCGCTCAAGCTCGAAGAGCACGCCACCGCCTACGACGCCATGCTGGCCATGGCGACGCACAGCATTCGTCATGTGCTAGTCACCGATGCCGAGGGCAAGCTGACCGGCGTCGTTTCCGAACGCGACCTGTTCGCCCTGCAGCGCGTCGGTTTGCGCCAGATCCGTCAGTCCATCGACGGCGCGCACAATGTCGAAACCCTGCAGCAGTCGGCAGCTGACGTCCGGCAACTGGCCTTCAACATGCTGGCCCAGGGCGTCGGCGCCGAACAACTGACGCAGTTCATCTCGGCGCTCAACGATGCGCTGACCAAGCGCGTCATTCAACTCAATCTGGAAAAGCACAATTTTGACGGCATCGACTGGGCCTGGCTGGCCTTCGGTTCGGAAGGCCGCGACGAGCAGACTTTCAGTACCGATCAGGATAACGGTATCGTCTATGCCGTGCCCGAGGGGCAGACGGCCGAGGCGCTGAAGGCCCGCTTCCTGGCTTTTGCCCTCGATGTGAACAAGGATCTCGATCGCTGCGGTTTTCCGCTGTGCAAGGGCAACATCATGGCCAGCAACCCGCAGTGGTGCCTGACGCTGGAAGAATGGAAGGATCAGTTCAGCAACTGGATTCGCGTGCCGCAGCCGGAAGCCCTGCTCAATGCGACCATTTTCTTCGACTTCCGGCCGCTCTTCGGCAAGGTCGAGCTGGCCGAAGCGATGCGCCGCTTCCTGCTCGCCCAGACCTCGTCTAATCCGATGTTCCTGCGTGCCATGGCGCACAATGCGCTCGACGTCGAGCCGCCGCTTGGCAAGATCCGCGATTTCCTGACCGATCTCGAGCCCGATCATCCGGGCAAGATTGACCTCAAGAAATACGGTTCGCGTATTTTTGTCGATGTCGCGCGCATCTACGCCCTGGCCACCGGCGTGCACAACACCAACTCGGTGCAGCGCCTGCGCCTGGCCTCGAAGCGTCTGTCGATCCGTGATGACGAAATCAACGCCGTGCTCGAAGGCCTCGACTTCATCCAGTTGCTGCGCCTGCAGCACCAGTACCTCGAAGGCGAACCGGGTACCCAGGGCGATAACCTGATCGATCCGGACAGCCTGAATGAACTTGACCGCCGCATTCTCAAGGAATCCTTCCGCCAGGCCAGAAAGATCCAGACACGCCTCAAACTCGACTACCAGGTGCACTAGCCATGTTCGGACTGAAGAACCTGTTCAAGGGCGGGGCACCCACCCACCTCCCGGACGATCTGCGCGGCGCGATTGACAGCTGGCGGAAGAGTGCGGCACCGCTTCTCGATGATGCCCATTTTCACGTCCGCTACGTCGTGGTGGACATCGTCAGTACCGGTCTCAAGCCGGAAAGCGATGAACTGCTCGGGATTGCCGCCGCCGGTGTCCAGGACGCCGGGATCATCCTGCCGGACGATGCCGCCTATCTCGATTTTTCCGGCCTGGCCGGCGATGCCGAGGCCATCGACCGGCAACTGCTGGCTTTCCTGCAATACGCCGCCAAGGCGCCGCTGGTCACTTACCATGTGCCTTACGTTGGCGGCTTTCTGCAGCGCATCTACAAGGAGCGTCTGGGCCTCAACTTTCAGCCGCAGTGGGTCGACCTGGCCTGGTTGCTGCCTTCGATGTTCGAGGAAAAATCGCATTCCCTGTTGCCGCTCGATCACTGGCTTGAGCTTTTCGGGCTGGGCGGCGAGGCCGGCCGGCGCGATGCGATGGAAAACAATCTGCTGCTCGCCCGCGTCTTCCAGATGCTGCTGGTCCGGGCCAACGGCAAGGGCATCGACACGGCGGCCAAGCTGGTCGACGAGTCGCGGGCCAGCAGCTTCCTGCGCCGGACGCACTGAGTCTTCCGGATGCCCTTCACGCTGACCCGGCTGCAACGCTATTACCTGTATTACACCGCGACCTTCCTGGCCTTTGTCGGGATGCTCGCGGTGCTCGAAGATCACGGCATGCCGCCGCGCTGGGTCGGCTATGCCTTCCTCTTCTTCACCATCTCGATGTATGCGGTGATCGGCATCATGAGCCGGACCTCGGACGTTTCCGAGTATTACGTCGCCGGGCGCCGCGTGCCGGCCTTCTTCAACGGCATGGCGACTGGCGCCGACTGGATGAGTGCCGCCTCCTTCATCGGCTTGGCCGGAACGCTCTATCTTTCCGGTTACCAGGGCCTGGCTTTCATTATCGGCTGGACCGGCGGCTTCGTGCTGGTGGCGCTGCTGCTGGCGCCTTATCTGCGCCGCTTCGGCGAATACACCATTCCCGACTTTCTCGGGGCCCGCTACGGCGGCAATGCCATTCGCCTGGTTGCCGTGGCGGCGGCCATCCTGGCCTCTTTCGTCTATGTCGTGGCACAGATTTACGGGGTTGGCGTCATCACCAGCCGTTTTGTCAGCCTGCAATTTGAAGTCGGGGTTTTCGTCGGGTTGGCCGGCATTCTTGTCTGTTCCTTCCTGGGCGGCATGAAGGCCGTGACCTGGACGCAGGTGGCGCAATACGTCATCCTGATCATCGCCTACATCACGCCGGTCGCCATCCTGTCCTGGAACGTTACCGGCAATCCCGTGCCGCAACTGGTTTACGGCCATGTGCTGAAGGAAGTCGGGCAGCTTGAGGATAAGTTGTTCGATATGCCGGCCGAGATCGAGGTGCGCAAGCTGTATCGCGAACGCGCCGATCTGTACGCCGAAAAGATCATGCAGTTGCCGAATTCGCTGCGCCTCGAGCGCGAGCAGATCAGTTCGAAAATCAATGAGCTCAAGGCCAGCGATGCCCAGATGAAGGATATCGTGGCCCTGGAAAAGCAGCGCCGCGAAATGCCGCATGATCCCGAGCAGGCCCGCGAGCGCTGGGAGGATGCGATGTCTTCGGCCCTGGAACGGGCCAGTCCGCCGGTCCGTCATGCCGAGGCCTTTCCCGGCGATGCGGAGCAGCAACTGGCGGCCCGCATCAATTTTCTGGCCCTGATTTTCTGTCTGACGGTGGGTACGGCAGCGCTGCCGCATGTGCTGACCCGCTATTACACGACGCCATCCGTGGCCCAGGCGCGCGAATCCGTATTCTGGTCGCTGCTCTTCATCCTGGCGCTCTACATTACCGCCCCGGCTTACGCCGTATTCGCCAAATACGAGGTCTTTTCGCACCTGGTTGATATTCCCATCGCCAAGTTGCCGGGCTGGGTTGCGGCGTGGACCAAGGTCGGGCTGGTCAGCATCGAGGACATCAACGCCGACGGTATCCTGCAGCTGGCCGAACTGTCGCTGAATCCCGATGTGATCGTCCTGGCGACGCCGGAAATTGCCGGCATGCCCTATGTCGTTTCCGGCCTGGTGGCGGCGGGCGCGCTGGCCGCTGCGCTGTCAACGGCCGATGGCCTGTTGCTGACCATCACCAGCGCCATGTCGCACGATGTTTACTACCGCATCATCCGCCCCGACGCTTCGACCCAGTTCCGCCTAGTGATTTCCAAGTCGATGCTGCTCGTCGTCGCCATCCTGGCCGCCACCGTCGCCGCCCAGAAACCCGGGACCATCCTGTCCATGGTCTCCTGGGCCTTCTCGATTGCCGGCTCGGCCTTCTTCCCGGCGCTGGTGCTCGGCATCTTCTGGCAGCGAGCAACGCGAAACGGGGCACTGGCCGGCATGCTGGTCGGACTGTTGCTAAGCCTCTATTACATCCTGCGCGTCGAGTTCGACAGCATACCGTTCCTGGGGATCAGTGGCTTGCAAATGGCGCCGTGGTTTTATGTCCAGTCGACCTCGGCCGGCATTTTTGGCGTGTTGGCCGGATTCCTGACCATCATCGTGGTCAGTCTGCTTGGCAAGCCTGATGAACATGCAGAACGTTTTCTGCAGGCTATCCGGCATGGCCGGCAAAAGGCAGAGCGCTGATGGATCACCCGGATGCCTTCTGGCGCACGCAGCGTCGTCTGACAGCATGGCTCCTGCTGCTCTGGCTGATCGTGACCTTCGTCATGAACTGGTTCGCCCGCGAACTCAACACAATTACCCTGTTCGATTTTCCGCTCGGTTTCTACATGGGGGCACAGGGTTCGCTATTCGTTTACCTGGCGATCATCTGGTACTACAACCGCCGGATGCGCCAACTGGAAGCCAGCTTCGGCATGGAAGAAGAGTAGGGGGCTTCGGCATGCTCATTTTCCTGTTGGGCGCGCTACGAGGCATCGTCGAAATGCTCGGTTACTGCCTGCTTGGGCAGGCATTCCTCTATTTGTTGGCCGGCCCGAAGCGGGCGAGCAACCCGATCTATCAACTACTCTCGCTGATTACCCGACCGCCGCGGCATCTCTGCGCCCGCCTGTTGCCGACCGGCAGTTCCGGCCTGCTGGTTGGCATCATTTGCTTCGTGATCCTTGTCTTGCTGTGGATCGGACTGGCCTGGGCACGAAAGTTTCATTGACCAATCGAAACTATCTGCTACAATGCGCGCCTCTTGGAGCGGTGGATGAGTGGTTTAAGTCGCACGCCTGGAAAGCGTGTGTAGGTTAATAGCCTACCGCGGGTTCGAATCCCGCCTGCTCCGCCAGGATGCCGAAAAGCCCGATTTCTTAGCCTGATCATAGGCGATAGAGATCGGGCTTTTTGCATTTGATCGCGTGTTTTTAGGTGTTGACTGACCGGTTGATTGCCTCGGTAATTTGCTTCGCTGCGGATGAGGTTACAATAAATGACTAGGCATCAAATCTAAAGCTCATCGTGAAAAACCCCCAGCTCGCGGATATCCTGTTGCTTGATCTCGGTTCTGTTGTTTTTGCTGGCCTGGCTTTATTGTTGGGGTGCTACTCATGGACGTGGGATAACAAGACCGATGGTTTGTTCGTGCTAGATCGATTCAATAGTGTTGATGGTCAGGTGTTCTGATGTGCATTGTTTCAATTGGTTTGGCAATTTCCGATATCGTGGCGGCAACGAAGCGTTACTCCCTGGTCGGAATGCTCGCTTGGCAGGATGTTCGTCAACGTTACAGGCGCTCAGCACTGGGGCCCTTTTGGCTAACCCTCAGCATGGGGGTGATGATTGCCTGCATCGGGCTGGTGTTCGGGCAGATTTTTAATTCAAGCGCACATACTTTTTTGCCATTTCTAGCGCTTGGCATGATTTTCTGGACATTCATTTCTACGGTTGTTACTGAGGGGTGTTTGGGATTTATTGTTTCCGAGCCGATAATCAAGCAACTACCTATTCCCTTGTTTGTTCATGTCGCCAGGGTTTTGTGGCGAAATATCCTGATTCTCGGCCATAACATTGTAATTCTGCCCATTGTATTTCTGGCTTTCGGCAAGCCATTGGGTTGGGTTGCCTTATTGTGTATTCCGGGAATATTCTTGCTTGTCCTTAATTTGACATGGGTTGCTCTGGTATTGGCGCTCTCCTGCGCAAGGTACCGCGATCTCCCACAAATGATCGCAAGTTTGCTTCAGGTGCTGTTTTACCTGACGCCTGTGATGTGGATGCCATCTTCATTGCCCGGAAAATTCAATGTCTATTTATTGAATATGAATCCGGTATTTCATCTTGTAGAAATTGTCCGTGCCCCACTTCTGGGCGATTTGCCAACACTGGTCAATTGGTTTGTTTCCTTGTCCATGGCGATCGTCGGATGGTGGTTTGCGCTGGTTATTTATGGTCGCTATAAATCCCGCATAGCATATTGGCTTTGATGGCATGGCTTACATAAAATTCGAGAATGTCGGCGTTGATTTTCCGATATATAACTCAAATGGCAGATCGTTAAAAAAGCGCGTTATTCAACTGGCTACCGGTGGTCAGCTGAACGCTGACCAGACTGGTCGGGTGGTCGTCAGTGCTCTCAAGGAAGTGAGTTTTACGCTTCAGGATGGTGATCGCGTTGGCCTTCTTGGGCACAACGGAGCCGGAAAAAGCACGCTGCTTCGCTTGCTGAGCGGCGTTTATGCGCCATCCTCGGGCAGTGCCTGTATCAAGGGCCGGACGGGGTCTCTGATCGATATATCCCTGGGTATCGATCACGAGGCCACTGGCCGGGAAAATATTTTTTTGCGTGGTGGCCTGATCGGGATACCAAAGGCTGAACTGAACAGAAATATCGACAGCATCATCGAGTTTTCAGAACTGGGTGATTTCGTTGACTTGCCAGTTCGCACTTATTCCACCGGGATGCATATGCGTTTGGCTTTTTCTGTCTCGACAATGCTTAGCCCCGAGATTCTTTTGATGGATGAATGGCTTTCGGTGGGTGATGAGGGCTTTAACAGCAAGGCAGAGAAGCGTCTGGTCGACATGGTTGCGGCGACCAACATACTCGTGTTGGCAAGCCATTCCCGGGATCTGATTCTGAATACGTGTAACCGGGTGCTGTGGCTGGAGCATGGAAAAATTCGCATGGATGGCGATGCCCCTACTGTTGTAAACGCATATTTTTGCAATGTCGAATAGCTTTCGCCGTCTGGCTGGAAGCGCGCTTTGGTCCGCAGCCAAACCGGTGGTGTCGCACATTCTGTCACCGTTTCCATGGCTCTGGAGATGAGCCGAGGGAGCCGTGGCTAACATCGATATCGCACTTGTTGCCGAATGTGGTGTGCTGGAACAGCAGGCGGTTTTGTTGTGTGAAAGCATCCGTCAATTCGCCGGAAAATATGCCGATTGCCCGATCACCGTAATTTCGCCGAGGCCCGACCGGAGGCCTTCGATTGCCACGCTTGAAAGCCTTTCGCGGCTAGGCGTGAATTATCTGCCTCTGGATATCGTCAGCCCTGTTCCTGAGTATGGAACAACGTTCAGAATATATGCCGCTGCTGAGTTCGAGCGTTTGTCTTCGGCGGAAAGCATTCTCTTTCTGGATAGCGATCTGCTGTTTTCGGATGAGCCCGATCTTGAGCTCGATGGCCGTGATGCCCTGGCTCGCCCGGTTGATGTCAAGGGGATGTGCACGACAGGGGAGGGGGATCCCAACGACCATTACTGGCAAGCGCTCTGCCAAATATGTGGCGTCGATTATGGCCTCCTGCCTGATGTGACAACCACCGTTGAGCACTTGCGTGTCAAGGCGAGCTATAACGGCGGGTTTGTCCTGGTGCGAAGATCGGCCGGGATATTTGCCAGAACGCTCGACTATTTTTTGCGTTCGGTTGGTGCCGACATTGCCCCGTTTCGTGGTTCGGGCATGACAGTACGGGCTGGTCACGGGAATGTCTCGGAGCGAGGCAGTGAATTCTGGGGAAGTTCCCAGGCTTGTTTGTCCCTGGCGATCTGGGGGAGTGGTCTAACTGTTCAGATTCCCGACCTGTCGAACAATTTTCCATTGCACTGTTTCGATCGTCTCTCACTCGATGAGCAGGCAATACCGTTAAAGGCGATTCATTATCACCATCTGCTTGAGGAAGGTCTCGAGAGCAATCCGCTGTTAAATGGCTGGACCAATGTGCCCGAGGCGTTCCTGACCTGGCTTCGAAACCAGGTGTCTTCCGCGCCCGCGGTTTCCGACAGGCTTGTCCGGTTTGGCAAGGACAAGACGCTAGTCGTGGTACTCGGCATGCATCGCAGCGGGACCAGTGCGATTACCCGAGGCCTTCAGTCCATCGGTGTGGAACTCGGGGATAGCCTGATGCCGGCAATTGCTGGCATTAACGACAAGGGTTTTTTTGAAGACCTGGATGTCAGTCAATTCAATATCGACCTGATGGCGCGCCTCGGTGTGGACTGGGATACCCTGATATTTCCACCAAATGCCCTTGAGGATCCTTGGCCATTGCGGGACATGCATCAGCGGGCGCTTGAGCTGCTCTCCTGCAAGTTGCAGCGCTACGATGTATTCGGCTTCAAGGACCCTCGGGTTTCCCGCCTGCTTCCCTTCTGGCAGAGAGTGTTTGTCGAACTTGGTATTTCGGTGTGCTACGTCCTCGCCTACCGCCATCCCAAGAGTGTTGCCCATTCATTGTTGCTGCGTGATCGGATGGATCAGGGGAAGGCCTATTATTTATGGCTGATTCATCAATTGCAAAGCCTGAACGCCTGTCTTGGGCAGCGCTGTGTTGTGATCGACTATGACTTGTTGATGGATGATCCACCGCTGCAGTTGGGGCGGCTGACCAAAGGTCTGGGATTTTCTCAGGCAGATCCGGATGCCCTGGAGGCGTACACCGAGTTTCTTTCACCCTCATTGCGTCATTCTTGCTACCCCAGAAATTTGATCGCCAGTGAAAAAGGGATCCCGCCGGAAGTTGTGGCATTAAACGGGATATTGAAGCGGTTGTCACAAGACGAATCTTCACCGGATGACGAGCTGGTCACTGGCGAGGTCATGGTGCTGAATCAGCGCTTGAGCGATCTGATGCCAGCGCTGCAATTGGCATCACGTATTGAAGTGACAGCAAAATCCTTGTGCAGGGATCTGGAATCATCAAACGCCCAAGCCCTTGCTCAGGGCAGGATGCTCGAACAGGCTATCATCGAGCGGGACTTGGCAGGGGCAGCCCTCTCGGCAATAACGCTGTCAAGCAGTTGGAGAGTCACACGCCCGCTGAGGCTGCTCAAAGATTTCCTAAAAAAGGCCCGCTAATTGCAAGTGTAGCGATCGAGAGTCTGCTTCCACGAACTGCCGCTATTGGGACTTCAGGGGCAAATCGAGCGGTAGACTTCTACTGTACGCCCGGCGCAGTTAGCCCACGTGAAGTTCATGGCTCGCTCTCTTGCCCTGGCCAAATTCCCGCTTTGCGAAAGGTCTCCTTCAGCCGCTCGCATCAACGCTTCGACGAGTTCATCCGGGCAGAGAGGATCAATCAATACCCCGGTGTCGCCAACTACCTCGGGTAGCGACGAAGCATTGGCACAAATGACCGGAACGCCGCATGCCATGGCTTCCAGCGGCGGTAAGCCAAATCCTTCATAAATCGATGGGTAGACCAGAGCCAATGCGCCGGCCATGAGGGTAGAAAGTTCAGCGCGCGGGACGTAATCCAGCCTCCTTAGTTGCCCGGTCTTTTCCAGCGCACTCATTTGCTGTTCGATGGCCGATGTGTGCCAGCCTTTCATGCCGATAATGACCATAGGGAAACGTTGCCGGACTCTGGCCGGAAGACGCTGGTAGGCTTGCAGCGCGAATACGAGGTTTTTGCGTGGCTCCAGGGTTCCCACCGACAAGAAGTACTGACCGTGGATCAGTTGGTGCCGTTTCAGGACTTCTCGGGTCTGCTCTTCGGCCAGCGGGATGAAGCCGGGGGCAACGCCGAGCGGGATGGCTGATATGCTGGACGGGGCAACGCCAAAGACGTCAATCAACTCCTGTTTGACGAAAAGCGAGTCGGTGATGATGGCAGAAGCCAGCTTGAGGCCTGTCTCGAAGTAGCGGTTCATCGCCCGCACGCGCTCAGCCGGGTGTGCTTCCGGGTAGCGAATCCACGACAGGTCGTGGACGGTCACCACCGAAGGTCCGTCAAAGGGCAGCCGAAGGATGTTTGGTTCGTGGTAGACGTCGAATCGGTACCGTTTCGCGTGTCGGTCGAAGCGAAAACTCTGAAGCCAGCGGCGCAGTTCGTAGGAGTACGGTAAGTGGCGGCGCAACCAGGGTAATGCCGATGCGAGTGTCGATGGGGAGGCACGCAACTGTCTGTCCCAGAACGCACCATAAAAAAACTCGGCATCTATATCCTGACGCACCAGTATTTCATGGGCCAGATGATAGCTATATTGACCTATCCCGGTTAACGGGCTCAACAGGGCTGTGGCATTAAATGCCAGACGGATTGGCTGATTCATCGTTGATTTTTAGGCCTTGCTGCTGGTGGTTTGCCGCGCTGCATCTGGCTGATTGCGGCGCAAGTCTGCATTTACCATCATCGTGCACAAGTCTTCCAGTTTGGTCACGGGAGACCAGTCGAGTTTTTCCATGGCTTTGCCTGGACACCCCTGTAACGGTATCTCTTCGGCTGGGCGATAGAATTCGGGTTGAACGCGGACGACGGTCTGGCCAGTCTTCGGATGTCGGCTTCCCTTGAAAAGGCTCGGGTTGATCTTTGCCACCACGCCGATCTCGCTTTCTGCCTTTCCCTGGAAAGCCAATTCGATGCCTGCTGCAGCGAAAGCCATTCGCACGAAACTGCGAACAGTTTCGGCACGGTTGGTCGCCAGCACGAATGTTTCAGGTTCTTCAGCCTGCAGAATGCGCCACATGGCGTCTACGTATTCGGGAGCAAATCCCCAATCGCGCTTGTTGTCGAGGTTGCCGATGTGAAGCTCATTCAAGTTTCCCAAGGCAATTCGGGCAACGCCATCCGTGATTTTCCGGGTCACGAATTCCAGGCCGCGTAACGGGGATTCGTGATTGAAGGAGATGCCGGTGCTGGCAAAAATGCCGTGATGTTCGCGGTAGTTTACGGTCATCCAGTGAGCATAGAGCTTGGCGGCGCCGTAGGGGTTGCGTGGGGAAAATGGAGTAGATTCAGTTTGCGGAAATGTTTTGACGTTGCCGAACATTTCGGAACTGCCAGCCTGGAAGAAGCGAATTTTCGAATTGACCCGACGGATGGATTCAAGAAAATTCATCGTGCCGATGGCCGTGACCTGTGCGGTCATGCCGGGGTTGTCCTGGCTCAGTGCAACAAAGCTCTGCGATGCCAGGTTGTAGACTTCATCGGGTTGCACTTTTTCCAGCAAGGCGACGCAGGCACTGATGTCCGTCAAGTCATGTTCAAGCAGATGCAGTCCGGGGTTGTGCTCAATGCCGAGTTCCCTCAGTCGCCAAAAATTGACGAGGCCCACTGCTCGATAGGTGCCATAGACCGTATAGCCTTTTCCGAGCAGCAGGTGTGCCAGATAGGCGCCATCCTGCCCGGCAATGCCGGTGATGAGTGCCTTGCGCATGATGGTCATGTTCCTTTTTGATCCGCTTTTCATCCTAGTTGAGCAGATCCGGATGCCAGCGGCCAATTGCTTGCAGGCGTTGGCGAATTTGTCGGCCAACAGTTTGCGGACTCAGTTGCTGCCGAATGTCCTGAGCGGCCTTTTGTCCAAGTTGTCTGGCCAGATCCGGGCGGCTTGCAAGCTGGTCCAGGCACCAGGCGGCGTGTTCAATATCGGCTTCAGCCCAGAGCGGACCAGCAGGATATGCCCCGAGGTCCTGTTCCAGTGGCTTGAGTTGGTATCGAACAGGCATGGAGTTGTCGTTGGTCATGAAATCCATGTTGGCAGACCAGCCTGTGGCGATAACAGATTTACCCATGTGCATCATTTCTGCCGGCGCCAGGCCAAAGCCCTCGGCTCGGTGCAGCGAGAGGAGAATGTCGCAGCAGGACTGCAGGTCCCACGTCTGCTGGCGTGTCAGGTATTCATCGATAAAAAAGACGTTGGGCAAGTCTTGAACGCTGTCGCGCAGTTCGGCGTAGGCGGCGACGTGCTCCATGCTGTTGATGGTCTTGATGACCAGGGTAAGGTGAGGGTGTTTCTTTGCTGCCAGGCGGTAGGCGGCAATGGCGGCCTGCGGGTTCTTGCGGTATTGGTACGAATGGAAGTCGTACATCACCAATGCCATCAGTTTGTCGCCAGGCAAGCCGAACTGCGCGCGCTCGCTACCCGGTGTTGGCCGACATTGAAGCGCGTGCGGAATTTTGCATACCGGTACAGGCGAGACCGGGGCGATGGCGTCATGGACGAATGTCGACGGAACCCAGACTTCGTCAAGCAGGGCAAATGCGGCATGCAAATGGGCCGGTAATTCAGGTTGCTCCCAGTGCCAGAAACCGATGGTGTAGCCGGCGGAGGGGCGACCCGTTGCGCTCAGTAGTTGGGATGTTATGGCGGTCTGATCAGCGTTTACATAGAGGAGGTCGATGGCATACCTGGTCGCCTGGGCAAACTCGAGGATGCTTGTGTCGCGCAGCGGGTTTTGGCTGTCGTAATGGGCTTCTGTCGCCGAAAAAGGTATTTCGGCGGCAACGCAGGCGCGGGCAAGAGAGCGTGCCGCCTCGCCGACACCAAGTTCGGCACGCAGATAACCGATCAGGTTGATGCCTGGGGCATCCAGGGCTGCATCCGAAGCCGCAGGCAAGGATGCGCTGATTCTACGGGCGCGAACTGATGAAGAAGGGATCCTGCTTTGGTGTCGTGTTCCCGGTGGGTGGTAAGCCCAGTTCGGAGCGTGTTGACCGACTGCTTCCAGGGTGCGCCGAAGCGGTCGAATCAGATAGCGCTTTAGTGGTTCAGGGGTGGCGCTGACCTGGTCGGCAAGGCGTAAGAGGCGGGCCTGCCAGCCGGGCGTGGCTCTGGCTTCACGAGAAAAGCCAACCGAGAGGAAGGTACGGGCCATGCCCATGCTGCTGCCCAGAAGTGGGCCGCGTGCAGCAAGGGCAGCCTGTTCGGGTGGGCGTCCCAGCAAATTCTGATAAATGCTGTGCAGGCGCTGAATGTGGGTTGGATCGATGTACTGCTCGATATTTTCAGCATTGGCATGCATGTATCGGGTACTGAGGATTTCCGGGTGAGAAAAGGGCTGTCCGCCACATTGCGAGCGCAGATTCGGGTCTTCGCGGAAACGAATGCGCTCGGCGGTGGTGATTGGGGTAGTGTCGGCATAGTGTCCGAAACCGTAGGAAAGTTTGCAGAATGCCGCCGCATCATTGGCTATGAGCGCTTGAACATACTCAAGGATGAGGGATTGCGTTGTTTTGTTGATGTTTTCAAAGCTGAAGCGATTTTGGTGTTTGGATATCTTGTGCGGTTCTTGCGGGTTGATTCCGCTGAAATGGAAAAAAACCAGTGGCTCGCCGTTGACGAGAATTGCCTCAGTACCGACCTCCTGCACAATTTGGCGCTGCCCGAGATTCCAGTAGGCTACGTTGTAGCCGGGATGGCGCAGGAGAACCACATTTTCAAACATTCCCGGGGTCAGGTCCATCCAGCTCTGGTCAACAAAAATGCCCTTGTCGAGCGCGATGATGCAATCGTTCTGGAGTTTGCCCTGCCACCACTGCAGATAGCGGCAAGTGTTGGCCGAGTTGCGGACGGCACAGAAGCCAAGGTTATACGTGCCAGCCCGCCGGATATCCAGTTCGGATGGGCTAAGGGTGTCGTCAATGGGAGCCAGAAGATGTGGCGTCAAAACGACATCGGCGTTGCCTTTCAGCAGCAGCAATACTTCGCTCAATGGCTGATACAGGCGGATATCCGGATCGATGTAAATGACCTGTTCGTGTCCACGCTGCAAAAGGTGTTCGAATGCCCAAGGCTTGACGGCGGTGTTAAGTTCAAGGACGGAGTACTGGAACAGGAAGTCCTCGCCACCTGGCAGTTGAAGCTCATTCAGCGCGATTGTTGCGAGTTCCTGATGCAGTATTTGCGCATGCTGCAACTCAATATCGACAATGACACAGTAACGCTTGGCGTCAGGGTGTTGGGTTGCAACGCTTTGCATCAGCGTTCGCGCGAAATGCAAGTAGTTGTTGCTAACAATCGTGAAGATGGCAATGGGATTTGTCATGAAACGAGCGGCCGGCGTCTGGTGAAAAGGCTGTTGTTGTGTGTCATATGGATAATTGCATGGTTTCGCTGGTCAAGCACCATTTCAACTGGCATCTATCCCGCTGCCGAAAATCGTTGCCGGCAGCGCGGAGCAGCGCTCAATACTAGTGCAGCCTTTGCACTTCGCTGACGGCGAAGATTTGCGCGACATCTGCTGCGCTGAAGTGGTAATCGCGGTTGCAGATATCGTCGCGAATCAGTATCTCGCCATGCTCGGCGAGGATGGTTTCGGCATCGGCCCGGCCCAGGCTGCGGATCATGTCGGCGACTTTATCGCGGTCTTCCGGGCAGTGATAGACAACCTCCTGGGCGTCGTACAGGCGGATGCCGCGGGCTTCGATTTCCTCGTGGAATAGTCGGCCGAGCAGAGCTTCGGCATCCAGTTCCAGCAGTTCGGCCGGCTTGACGGTGGCGGCCAGCTGGCTGATGCGGTTCCAGCCATCCGGGTCGTGCTGCTCGGCCTGATGTCCCGCAGGGACGGTATCCCCTCCAGGGAGCGGCATTTTCTGCAGGAACAGGCAGACTGCCGCCTGCGGCCCGGCAATGGCGAACAGGCGCGAGGGCTGCTGTTCCGACTGCTCCAGATAGTGTTCGAAAATGGCGGCAATGCTGTCGCCGACCATGGGTACATAGCTTTGATAGGGCTGGCGGGCATCCGGCGTATCCAGGCTCATCATCAGCTGGCCGCCTTGCGCTGCACCGAGCAGTTCGGGCACCGGGGCCGGCAGAACGACCGGGTTGCTGCGCGCCATGCCGCGCATCTGCAGCTTTTCGTTGCAGTCCATGACCAGTAGCTGGATCGGTCCGTTGCCGCGCAATTGCAGGGTCAGGCGGCCGGCCTGCTTCAACTGGCCGGCGATCAGCGCCGTGACGGCCGCGGTTTCGCCAAGCAACTGGGCAACGGTCGGCTGGTAATCGCGGCCGGCCTGCATCTGCTGCCAGCAGTCGCCGAGGTGGACGACGGCGCCGCGAATGTCGAGGCCTTCGAAAAGGAAGCGGCGGATGGTGCTGGTGCTCATTTCAGTTGTTCCGTGTAGGTTTCCGGGCTGAAGCTGACCAGCAGTGTGCTGCCAGTGTCGAGCACCGGGCGCTTGATGAGGGCAGGATATTGCGTCATGAGTTGCAAAGCCTTGGCGGCATCGACATCGGCGCGCTCTGCATCGGAAAGTTTCTTCCACATCAGGCCGCGCTTGTTGAGCAGGGTTTCCCAGCCGGCCCGGGCCATCCAGTCCGGTAAATGGGCTGCGGCGATGCTGGCTTTCTTGTAGTCAATGAATTCGTAGGCGACGCCGTTTTCCGTCAGCCAGGCGAAGGCTTTTTTCATGGTGTCGCAATTCTTGATGCCGAAGATTTTGATCATTGCTGCCAGGATTCGTAAAAAGAACGAATGATAACAGCGCCCCTTGCTCTGACCTCAGTGCGCCCTGACTGAAGGGAGCAGGCCATGCTCGGCCAGGCGTTGCAGCATGATGGTGCTGACCTGGCGGCTGGCCGGAAGGAGGGTATGGATGACCGGGATACGTACTTCGTCGGTGATCCAGGCGGCACTGGCTTCCGAAGCGGTAACCAGACCATCGTTCGCTTCGCCGGCGAATGGCCCGCCCGCCAGGCGCAGCCCGCGAGTGCCGATGAGCACTGTGGTCGGCACTGAAAGCGGGCCGATCTGCTGCATGCGTTCCTCGCTGGCCAGTAACTGCCCGCAGTCGCCGGTGGCCAGGCGGAACAGCGGCTTGTCGCGCAGACGTTGGGCGAGCCGCGCCTGGCGCAGCGGCGAGCCGAGCAGGAAGACATGCCGGGGCTGCCGGGTGGCGGATGGCAGGCACTGGAGAGCGGCCCGCAACAGCACGCCGCCGAGCGAGTGACCGATCAGGACATAGTCACCTTCGGCGGCGAGTTTCTCGATGCGCGAGGCCAGCCGGGCGACGATGCTTGAAAAATCGTCGAGATTGGCGCTATAGCCGAAACAACGGGTTTTGAGGCCGGCCCGCCGCAGGCGGTGGAGCATGGGCCACCCGGACAGCGGCGAGCGACCCATGCCGTGGATGAAGAGTGCCTGCATCGGGCTTTGGGCCTAGCGGCCCATCGACTGTTGATGTTGGCTTTGCGCCCGGGAAAATTCCTGTGGCGAAAGGGAGCCATCATGGTCGGCATCCATTTCGGCGAAGGCCGGTGCATTGGCTAGGCCGCGCATCTGGTAGCCTTCCTGGGCGCGTTTGCTGATTCTTGCGGTGCGGGCCTCGGTGAATTCCTCCTCGGTAATTTTTCCGTCCTTGTTCAGGTCGAAGTCGGCAAAGGCCGGCATGGCGCCGGGGCCGGCACCCGCACCCGCACCCGCGCCTGGTCCTCTGCCCATCGGGCCGTTTCGTCTGGCGGCAAATTCCTCGGCTGACAGTTTTCCGTCATGGTTGCTGTCGAGTTCGGCAAAGGTCGGGGCATTACGCATGGGGCGTCCCTCGGCCTGTCTTCGTTCGCGAACTACCTTGAATTCCTCGGCGCTGATCGTGCCGTCGCTGTTCTGGTCGTAAGCCGAGAATGGCAGAGGGCCCCGCGTCGGGGTTTCCTGCGCGCCGACTGGCAATGAGAGAATTGTTCCGGCCATTGCAGCGGCGAGAATGAAGCTGCTTGTCGTTCTGAGCGTTTTCATGATCTGGACTCCTGATGCAAGGAAAGGAAGCCTTGGGCGCTTGCCAAGGCTGACTGGATTACCTGAATTCGAAAATTTCCCGATGAAAGGCGTTGGCCGGCAGGCCGTTGCTGGTCAGCGTTCTGGCCAGTGCTTCGCCCCAGGCGGCCGGGCCGCAGAACCAGACACTGCTGCCGGGTTTCAGGCTGGCGCTGACTTCAGCCGGCTGGAGCGGGCCGTCGGCATCGGTCTGGCGATGATGCAGGCGAACGCCAGCGGCTTGACAGAGTTCGGCCAGTTGGTCGGGGAAGCCGATGGCCGAGCGGGTGCTGTAGAAAAAGTCGATCTCGGTGCCGCGGCCGGGATTGCTGGCGCGCTCTCGCAGTTTGGCGAGGAAAGGGGTAACGCCGATGCCGCCGGCGATCCAGACCTGCGGCGCTGCGGCGTCGGCTTGCCCGGCGGCAAAGTCGAAGTTGCCATAGGGGCCTTCGAGCATCAGTTGCTGGCCGGTGTGCAAGCTGCCAGCCAGCGTATCGGTAAAGTCGCCGAGCGCCTTGATGGCCAGGGTCAGCGTGCCTTGCTGTGCATCCCAGGCCGAGGCGATGGTGAAGGGATGGGCGCCTTCGCCAGGCTGGCCGAAATTGGCGAACAGGAACTGGCCCGCCTTGTGACCGGGCCAGACGGTTTTCGGGCGGCAGACGATTTCGAGTACCTGGTCGTCCTGCGGGCGGATGCTTTCCAGTGTTGCCGGGTATTGCCGCTGGCGGCCGATACGGTTACTCAGCGAAAGCAGGGCGGGCACGACACCAGCGGCGGCAAAGGCGGCGGTCAGCCAGCCGAGCGGGCTGGACCAGAAACTGGCCGGCAGCAGCATCAGGCCGTGGAAGACGCCAGCCAGGAAAACCAGGCCAAAGGCCTTGTGCACCCAGCGGAAATAGCGGTAGGGAATGCGCTTGACCAAAGCGATGACAACCAGCGCGAGCAGGATGTAGCCGGCCCATTCGCCGACCTCCTTGGCCAGGTTGATCCACATTTCAGGTTCGCCGCGCGGCCCGCGCGGGCGGTTGGGGCCGACGATCCAGCCTGCCTTGGCGAGATTCTTGGGCAACCATTCGAGCAGATAGTGGGTGAGTACGAGGAGTCCGGCGCCGATGCCGATGTTCTTGTGCAGGCGGTAGAGCTTGTCGAGGCCGCCGAAGCGCTGTTCCAGCCAGCGCGGGCGGGCGGCGAGCAGCATGCCGGCGCTCATCCACCACATGGCGAGCAGGCCGGACAGGATGATCAGCGGCTTGCGCCATTCCCAGAAGCCGGCCGGGCTGGCGGCGAGAACATCGGGTAAGGCAAAAATACCCCAGAGTCCGAGCGGAATCAGGGCAAGCAGCAGGAGAAGGCGTTTCATGATGAATGGCGTTTGACTGTTTCGATGACGTCAGTCTATGCCGTCCACCAGCCATCAGCTGTTGCAGTGTGTAAGCAAATGAAAACCGCCTGGCGGGCAGGCGGTTTCGGGGCTTATTTCTTGAGCTTGGCGAAGGCTGAGGCCATCGCGTTATTGGCCGGCGCCGGGCCGGTGCTGCGCGGTCCGCCAGAAGAGTTTCCGCCGGGCCGCTGGCGATCATGGTTGCTGCGCCCGGCCGGGGCGGCATCATGACGTTTCTGAGTCGGCTCGTCGCCCATGCGCATGGTCAGCGCGATGCGCTGGCGCTGCAGATCGACTTCCAGTACCTTGACCTTGACCACTTGGCCGGCCTTGACGATGCTATGCGGATCCTTGACGAAGGTGTTGGACAGGGCCGAGACATGCACCAGACCATCCTGGTGCACGCCAATATCGACAAAGGCGCCGAAGGCGGCGACATTGGTGACGACGCCTTCGAGAATCATGCCGGGACGCAGGTCGCTGACCTTTTCGACGCCGTCGGCGAAGGTTGCCGTCTTGAACTCGGGGCGTGGATCGCGGCCAGGTTTTTCCAGCTCCTTGAAGATGTCCTGCACGGTCGGCAGGCCGAAGCGTTCGTCGGTGTATTTCGCCGGATTCAGGCCTTTCAGGGCGCGGCTGTCGCCGAGGATTTCCTTGAGCGGCTTGTTCAGTTCAACGATGATTTTCTCGACCACCGGGTAGGCTTCCGGGTGAACGGAGGAGCTGTCGAGCGGATTGTCGCCATTCGGCACGCGCAGGAATCCTGCCGCCTGTTCGAAGGTCTTGTCACCGAGGCGCGGCACCTTTTTCAGCTCGTCGCGCGAGCGGAAGGCGCCGTGGGCGTCGCGGTAGCTGACGATATTCGCGGCGAGGCTGCCGTTGAGGCCGGAAATGCGCGTCAGCAGCGGCACCGAAGCGGTATTGACGTCGACGCCGACGGCGTTCACACAATCCTCGACGACGGCATCGAGATTCTTGGCGAGCTTGGATTGCGACACGTCGTGCTGGTACTGGCCGACGCCGATCGACTTCGGGTCGATTTTCACCAGTTCGGCGAGCGGGTCCTGCAGGCGGCGGGCAATCGAGACGGCACCGCGGATCGAGACGTCGAGATCCGGGAATTCCTTGGCGGCGAATTCGGAGGCCGAATAGACCGAGGCACCGGCTTCGGAGACGACGATCTTCTGCAGACGCGCTTCCGGGTAGCGCTTCATCACGTCCTGCACCAGCTTGTCGGTTTCGCGGCTGGCCGTGCCGTTGCCGATCGCGACCAGCGATACACCGTGCTTGGCGGCCAGGCGGCCGATCGTGGCAATCGAGCCATCCCAGTCGCAGCGCGGCTCGTGCGGGTAGATGGTGGCGTGGTCGAGCATCTTG
Organism: Azonexus sp.; assembly: GCA_049294655.1. GTDB lineage: Bacteria > Pseudomonadota > Gammaproteobacteria > Burkholderiales > Rhodocyclaceae > Azonexus. The sequence continues at coordinate 117,203 of JBAQDI010000005.1, read as the reverse complement.
CCGGTGGCATCGACGATGGCCAGCTTGCAGCCGGTGCGGATGCCGGGGTCGACGCCCATGGTGACGTGCTGGCCGGCCGGGGCGGCCAGCAGCAGGTCTTTCAGGTTACGGCCGAAGACGCGGATGGCTTCTTCCTCGGCGCGTTCGCGCAACTCGTTCATCAGTTCGAGTTCGAGATGGGTGTAGATCTTGACCTTCCAGGTCCAGCGCACGGTGTCGGCCAGCCACTTGTCGGCCGGACGGTTCTGCGGCTTGATGCCGAAGCGCACGGCAATACGTTGTTCGCAAGGGTTGGGGCCGGCCTTTACAGCTTCCTCGTCGAGTTCGGAGTCGAGCACCAGTGCGACCTGCAGCATACCTTCGTTGCGGCCACGCAGCAGGGCCAGCGCGCGGTGCGAGGGCATGCTGGTGACCGGCTCGGCGAAGTCGAACCAGTCGCGGAACTTGGCGCCTTCGGTTTCCTTGCCTTCGACAACGGTCGACCGGACGTGGCCGTGTTCGCTGAGATATTCGCGCAGACCGCCGAGCAGTTCGGCATCTTCGGCGAACTTTTCCATCAGGATCTGGCGCGCGCCGTCGAGCACGGCCTTGGTATCGGCAAAGCCGGCGTCGACGTTGATGAACTTCGCGGCTTCGTCTTCCGGCGTCAGGTTCGGATCTTCAAGCAGGCTAAAGGCCAGCGGCTCGATGCCGGCTTCGCGGGCGATCTGGGCCTTGGTGCGGCGCTTCTGCTTGTACGGCAGGTAAAGGTCTTCCAGGCGTTGCTTGGTTTCGGCATCGCTGATCTCGGCTTTGAGTTCCGGGGTCAGCTTGCCCTGTTCCTCAATGCTGGCCAGGATGGCCGTGCGCCGGTCTTCGAGATCGCGCAGATAGGTCAGGCGTTCTTCCAGGTTGCGCAGCTGGGTATCGTCGAGGCCATCGGTGGCCTCCTTGCGGTAGCGCGAAATGAAGGGCACGGTGGCGCCTTCGTCTAGCAGGGCGATGGCGGCGTTGACCTGGGCCGGGCGGACGCCCAGTTCGAGGGCGATGCGGTGTTCGATGGGTGCGAGCATGGGTGCGGCAGTGCGGCGAAAAAGGGGGTGAACTATGCGCAATCCGGACCTAAAATACAACCGTGTTGAGTTACAGTAAGGCGTGTGTCATTGGCATTTCAATCCAGAGGAGAAAAATAATGAAAGTTGATACCTACCTGTTCGGCGCCGTGGAAATCAATCCGGAAAAAATCATCACCTTCCCGAATGGCCTCGTTGCTTTCGAAGCCAACAAGCGTTTTACCCTGGTCCACGAAGAGGGCAAGGGCGTTCCCACCAGTTTTACGCTGCAGTCGCTCGATGATCCGATGCTGGCTTTCCAGGTCGTGGATTCAACGACGCTCGGCTTCAATTACGAGCTGGCCATGACCGATGCCGAAAATGCCCTGCTGGAATCGCCGACGATCGAGGACGTCGTGGTCATGCAGGTGCTGTTCAAGACGGAGGAAGGTGGGTCAACGATCACCCCCAATCTGCGGGCGCCGCTGGTCATCAATACCCGGGCCCGGATCGGGCTGCAAAAGGTCATGGAAACCTTCCGGCCGAATATCACGCTTTCCAATTTGTCGAGCCCGGTATAAGTCCAAGGGCATCAGTAGTTCATCAGCGCGGGGCAGATGCCCCGCGTTTGCGTTTACAGCGGCGAAAGTGTGTCGCGGTAGCGTTCGGCGTTATGCACGTAATGTTCGGCCGATTTCTGCAATCTGGCGACATCCTCGTCGGACAGTTCGCGTACCACCTTGCCGGGTGAGCCGACGATCAGCACACGGTCGGGGAAAACCTTGCCTTCCGGGATCAGCGTGTTGGCGCCGACGATGCAGCCCTGGCCGATCACGGCGCGGTTGAGAATCACCGAGCCGATGCCGATCAGGCTGCCGTCGCCAACCGTGCAGCCGTGCAGCATGACCAGGTGGCCGACGGTGACGTTGTTGCCGATGTGCATCGGTACGCCTTCATCGGTGTGCAGAACCGAGCCGTCCTGGATGTTGCTGTTGTCGCCGACGTGGATCGGATCGTTGTCGCCGCGCAGCGTGGCATTCCACCAGATTGAACTGTTGGCGCCGAGGCGTACGTCGCCGATCACCGTGGCATTCGGGGCAACCCAGGCGTCTTTGCCGAGTTGTGGCTGTTTGTCGCCGATGCGGTAGAGGGGCATGTTGTCTCCTTCTGTCATTGATTGCGTTGTCTTGCCGGTAGCGCCGGATTTTACGCTAGCATCGTGGCCGTATTCGACGGCCGGGATCTGCCGGCCGCTGATGGAATCCTGCCAACCTGGGTGAATTCGGGAAAATGAACGACTTTGCAAGCTTGACCAAGGAATTGCTGGCCTTCCGCGATGCACGCGACTGGCGGCAGTTCCATTCCCTGCGCAACCTGATTGTGTCGCTGAATCTCGAGGCATCCGAATTGCTTGAACTGACGCAATGGAAGAGCGATGCCGAAATCGACGCCCTGCCGGCTGAAGAAAAAGCCGCCGAAGCGCTCCGCGACGAATGTGCCGACATCCTGCTTTACTTGCTGCTGATCGCCGATACGACGGGCATTGACCTGGCTGCCGCCGCGCGCGCCAAACTGCTCAAGAATGCCGAAAAGTACCCGGTCGAAAAAGCACGTGGCTCACGGGCCAAATATACCGAGCTGTGAGTCGGTAGCCGGTAGTCGGCCGGTGAGCAACCGGGCAATTCATCCATCCCCGCCGATCAAGCCGTCTGACTCTCCAGCGTATATTTCGCACCTTCACCCTGAGCGAGCAGGCGGGCCAGCACCGGCAGGGTTTCGTGCAGGGTCTTTTCCAGCGTCCACGGCGGGTTGATGATGAACATGCCGCTGCCGTGCATGCCGTAGCCATCCTTGGCCGGGGCGCTGACTTCCAGTGTGGCGTGCAGCCAGTTCGGGGCGCCCAGGTTTTTCAGCTTGGTCGGCAGCTTGCGCGATTCCGGCTTGGAGAGCATCGGGTACCACAGCGCGTAGGTGCCGGTGGCGAAGCGCTTGAGGGCTTCCTGCAGACCGGTGACGACATTACTGTAGTCGTCGCGGGTTTCGTAGGAGGGGTCGATGAGGACCAGGGCGCGGCGCGGTGGCGGCGGCAGGATGGCCTTCAGGCCGGCAAAGCCATCGCCGGCGGTGACCATGACCTGGCGGCCGGCACCGTTGAAGCAACCCTGCAGCAGCTTGACGTCGGTGCTGTGCAATTCGTAGAGGCGCAGGCGGTCGCTGTCGCGCAGCATCTGGCTGGCCAGCCAGGGCGAACCCGGATACTGGCGCAGCTTGCCGTCCGGGTTGAGCATCCGGACGAAATCGACGTAATCGGCAGCGGCCGGCGGCAATCCTGTGGCTTCCCAAAGGCGGCCGACGCCTTCAGCGTACTCGCCGAGCTTGGTGGCGTGCGCCGACTCCAGCGAATAGCAGCCGGCTCCGGCATGGGTGTCGATGATCCAGAAGGGCGCAGGTTTCTCGCTCATGTACTGGGCGATCTGCAGCAGGATCAGGTGTTTGAGTACGTCGGCGTGATTGCCGGCGTGAAAGGCGTGGCGGTAACTGAGCATGGGCGCAGTATACTTCGCCGCCATGCCTATTTACGAAACCATTTTCCTGTTGCTCGCCGGTCTTGCCGTCTGGCTCTGGCTGGATAGCCTGCGGGCCCGCGAAATCGGCATTCTTGCCGCGCAGCGGGCGTGCGCCGAGGAGGGCCTGCAATTTCTCGACGAAAGCGTGGCCGGGACCTCGATCCGCCTGGCCCGCGATGATGACGGGCGGCTCAAGCTGCGCCGCGTTTATGCCTTCGAATACAGTGACACCGGCGACAATCGCCGTTCCGGCAGTGTCACCATGCTCGGCCACGAGGTCGAGATCCTGCATGTCCGCCCCAACCTTTATGTGATTCCGAATCCTAATGAAACCCTCCATTGAAGCCATCGAATTCCACGGTATCGAAGCCCTGCGCCTGAACGGCCCCAAGGGCAGCAGCGCCATCATCAGCAAGCTGGGCGGTCAGGTACTTTCCTGGAAAACTGCGGAGGGCCGCGAGCGTCTGTTTCTGTCCGATCTGGCCGTATTCGATGGCAGCGTCCCGATCCGTGGCGGCATTCCCGTCTGTTTTCCGCAATTCGCCAGCTTGGGCGAGCTGCCGAAGCACGGCTTTCTGCGTACCCGGCAATGGTCGGTTGAAACCGAGCGCACGGGCGACGATTTTGCGCTGGTCACCCTCGCTGTCAGCGATGACGAACAGACGCGCGCCCTGTGGCCGCATGCCTTCCTGGCCGAAATCACGCTGATGATCGAGGCCGACCGCATCGACGTCGAGCTGAGCATCACCAATACCGGCGCGGCGCCTTTCGAATTTACTGGCGCCCTGCATTCCTACATTCGCCTGGTCCAGGTCGAGGACGCGGCGCTCGAAGGGCTGCGCGGCCACGAATATCGCGATGCCACCAGGGACAACGAGCACAAGCTCGATTCCGGGACCGAACTGATCGTCGAAGAGGAAGTCGATCGCGTCTATTTCGACGTCAAGCGGGCGCAGCACCTGAAAGCCGGCAATCACAGCCTGGGCATCCAGGGCCAGGGCTTTCCCGATGTTGTTGTGTGGAATCCGTGGGTCGATCTGTGCGCCAGATTGCCCGATATGCCGAACGATGCCTGGCGCCACATGCTGTGCGTCGAAGCCGCCGCCGTGCGCGAGCCAGTCGTGCTGCCGGCTGGCGAGGAATGGTACGGGCGGCAGACCCTGGTCGCTATCTGATCTTGTGACGGCAGAGGGGGCGGTGAATTCCAGCCACCCTTTGCCTGATCTGTAAAGTCAGTTGCTCGGGGTGTTGCCGGCTTGGTAACGCTCAGTTTTTGGTTTTGGCTTCATAGAACCGGATTGCGTTTCGGCCAGCATCCTTGGCTTGATACATGGCCTGGTCAGCCCATTTGAGCAGGTCATCCGGACTGGCTTCATGGTCCAAAAACACAACTACGCCAATGCTCGCCGAGCAATGATGTTCAACGGTGCTCTCGGCCACACCCTCTCGCTTGATATTCAGGCGGTAGGCGCCTGACAAGCTGATACGAATTTTTTCTGCGACGATTTCGGCTTGAGAAGTCGATTTTGTTTTGTCTTCATTCAGGTCGCCAATCATCACCACAAATTCATCGCCACCGAAGCGCGCCACGGTGTCCATCTCGCGGACACAGCTTTTCAAGCGATGGCCTGCTTCAATCAGCAACATATCGCCAACGAAATGCCCATGTTGGTCGTTCAGCGGTTTGAAATTATCCAGATCGACAAACATCAAGGCGGCGTAGTGCCCACTTCGTTTGCTGGCGGCCAGGGTCTGGCTCAAGCGATCATTGAGCAAGCGGCGGTTGGGAAGTTGAGTCAGCGAGTCATAGAAGGCCAGTTGCCGAACCTGGTCCTGCATCTGTTTGCGCTTGGTAATCTCCCGGGTAATGCCGTGATATCCGGTAATCGCACCCTGCGCATCCCGCACGGGTTTCGAGAAAACTTCCCCCCAAATCACCCTGCCATCCTTGCAGCGATGGGGGGCCTCAAAGCTTATATAGCCAAGGCGCTTGCCTTCCTGTTCTGTTTCCTGTCGTTTGTGCATGGCTTCCGTGACGATGGCGATTCCTTCATCATCGAATAATTCAAAAACATGATGACCAATCACTTCTGCCGCCTTGTAACCGCGAAGACGCTCGTCCGATGGGCTGATGTAGGTAATGTGAAACTCGCTGTCGGCCTGCCACAGTACATCCAGGGTGTCTTCGGTGAGCAGCCGATAGAACTCCTCCCTTTCATTCAACTCCCGGGTGCGTTCTTCGACCAGAGCTTCGAGCGCCAGGTTGCGCTCCTGCAAGCTTTTTAGTGGATAGATCTCGCCGTCCTGTACCAGGTGGTAGGGAATCGAGATGCCACTGTGGGCTATTTTCCAGTCCTCGCCTTCAAGGCGAAATACCAGGACCAGTCGTGCCACCTCGCGCGCCAGAATATGCTCTAGAAGCGGCAGATGAATCTTGAAGAAGGCTGTCACAGCCACGACATCGTCGCTGACGTCCTGCAGCGAGATGTCCTGCATTTCGATGCGGATACGTCCCGGTACTTCGGCGAAATCCTGTCGGGTGATTTTCACCCACTCATTCCTGTCCTTGATCAGCGTACTTCCGCCGCCCGTGTAACCGCTGAAGTTTTCGCTGAAGAGCATTGTCAGCCGATCATTGCGCGAGGCATACAGTTCGATGTACTCATCGAACAAGGCGCGAATTTTGTCATGCCGATCCAGTTGCATGGCGATGGCAGTCATCAAAAATGCTCATTTCGTCAATGGTGGTTGCCGCTTGGTTTTGGGAGTTTATTGTCGCCCGATTACTCTAGCACTCTATGCAATACAGATAAACACTCGATTTTTGTCGCAAGGGATAGTTTCAGGTGTGTCCTGTCTTGAGAGTCCTAGTCTTGGCGTGAGGCCAGGCTGCATTGGGCAGCCCATACCATTCGTGCGCGCCAATCCATCGAAGTTTATTGCGAGCAAAAGTGTTCAGTGGGCCGGCCGGGCCCCTTCGGCCACCGCCTTGGCCAGGGTCTTCAAGGCCCCCATCGGAGCAGCATCGCGCAGGCAGATCATGCCGGTTGGCACCTGGCTGATGTCGTCGGGCAGGGTTTCGATGACCAGCTCGGCGGCGTGCGGCGACTGTTCGACGACGCGGCGCGGCATCAGTGTCCAGCCCAGGCCGACCGCGACGCAGCCGAGGATGCCTTCGAGTGTGCCGAATTCCATGGCATCGGCCACGGCGTGGCCGGTGGCGCGTTGCCAGGCGAGCGCCCGGCTGCGGTAGGCACAGCCTTCGCGAAAGAGGATCAGCGGCTGCAGTACCGGGTTGGCGCCTTTGGCGCAGATCTGCACCAGTTCCTCGATCACCAGTTCAGAAAATACCAGTTCCGGATGTACGACCGGGCCGGCGACGAAGGCGCAGTCGAGCTTGTGGGTCAGCACCTTTTCGGCCAGCTTGGCGCTGGTGTCGGTGACGACGCGCAGTTCCATGCCCGGATGTTCGCCGCGCACGGCTTTCAGGGCGGCCGGCAGGTGCAGGGCGGCGAAGGTTTCCATGGCGCCGATGCGCAGTTCGCCGACGCTTTCGCCGACCTGACGCACGGCGGCGCTGGTCTGCCGTTCGAGCAGCAGCATGCGGCGGGCGTAATCGAGCAGGACGCGGCCCGAGGGCGCGAGTTCGAGGCCGCGCCCCTTGCGGAAGAAGAGTTCGGCGCCGAGTTCTTCTTCCAGTCGGCGAATGCGGCCGGTGACGTTGGACTGCACGGTGTTCAACTTGCGCGAGGCAGCGAGGATGCCGCCTTCCTCGACGACGGCCTGGAAGGTGCGCAGGGCGACGAGTTCCATAGCTATCTCCAATAGAGAATGGTTGGTTCGAAACAAATCATTTGAATGGATATCGTAACCCGTTTATCGTTCGTGAATCAAAAAAGATAAAAGGACTGCCCCATGAACGAACAGAGACAACGCCTGCAGGTGCTGAGCGCCGGTATTTTCAGCCTGGTGCTGGTGCTTGGCGTCGCCCGTTTTTCCTACACACCGCTCTTGCCGCTGATGCAGCAGCAGGCCGGTCTGGGCGTTGCCGAGGCCGGCTGGCTGGCGGCGATCAACTACGCCGGCTACCTGAGCGGGGCGCTGATTGCCTCGCTGATCAGCGACCTGGTGTTGAAAGACAAGCTGTACCGGATCGGCTTGGTGGTGGCCATTGTCTGTACGGCGATCATGGGCATGACCACCGATTTCACGATCTGGGCGCTGTCGCGCTATTTCGCGGGCTTGTCGAGCGCCGCCGGCATGCTGCTCGGCACCGGTCTGATCCTCAACTGGCTGATTCGCCACAACCATCGCAGCGAACTGGGCATCCATTTCGCCGGCATCGGTATCGGCATCGCCGGCTGCGCCGCGGTCGCGGCGCTGATGAATCACTGGCTGGACTGGCGCGAGCAGTGGTTCGTGTTCACCGCCATCGGCTGCGTGCTGCTCGTGCCGGCACTGCGCTGGTTGCCGGCCCCGGATACCAGCGGCGTCACCAAGACCGGCCAGGTACTTGAGGACAAGCCGCCCAGCCCGCTCTTCCTGCGTCTGTTCATGGCCTCGTATTTCTGTGCCGGTTTCGGCTTCGTGGTCAGCGCCACCTTCATCGTCGCCATCATCAATCATCTGCCGGGCCTGAGCGGGCAGGGCAACCTGGTTTTCCTGGCGATCGGCCTCGGGGCGATTCCGGCCTGTTTCAACTGGGACCTGATCGCTCGGCGCACCGGCGATATCAATGCCCTCATCCTGGCAGCGCTGTTGCAGATCGTCGGCATCCTCATGCCGGTGGTGGTCGGCGGCCTGCTCGCCTCGCTGTTCGGGGCGCTGCTCTTTGGCGGCACCTTCGTCGGCATGGTCAGCCTGGTGCTGACCATGGCCGGGCGCTATTACCCGACCAAACCAGCCAAGATGATGGGCAAGATGACGCTTTCCTACGGCGCAGCGCAGATCATTGGGCCGGCCATCACCGGCTGGCTGGCGACTCAACTCGGTAGCTACAACGCCGGGTTGTACGTCGCGGCCGGCGTCATGCTGGTCGGTACGGCGCTGTTGCTGTTGCTCAAGCTTGTCGAAAAGCGCGATCTCGCTTCTACTGGCGGTTTGCTGGCGGCCTGAACGGTCGCTCGTCTGATTGCCCCATTTTTCCGCTAGGAGACAGAATATGTTCAAGGGAATCCTGATCACGAAGGATGAGGCCGGCTACCGCGCCGGTTTCCAGGAAATCGACGATGCCGTGCTGCCGGAAGGCGATGTTACGGTCCAGGTCGAATGGTCCACCCTCAATTACAAGGACGGCCTGGCGATTACCGGCAAGTCGCCGGTGGTGCGCCGTTTCCCGATGGTGCCGGGGATCGATTTTGTCGGGACGGTGACTGAGAGTTCGAACCCGGCCTGGAAGACCGGCGACGCCGTCATCCTCAACGGCTGGGGCGTTGGCGAAACGCATTGCGGCGGCCTGGCCGGTGTTGCCCGGGTCAAGGGCGAATGGCTGGTCGCCCGGCCGGCGGCCTTCACGGCGCGCCAGACGATGGCGATCGGCACGGCCGGCTACACGGCCATGCTCTGCGTGCTCGCCCTGGAAAAACACGGCATCAAGCCGGAAGACGGCGAAATCCTCGTCACCGGCGCCAACGGCGGCGTCGGCAGCGTTGCCATCGCGCTGCTCGCCAAGCTCGGCTACAAAGTCGTCGCGTCTACCGGTCGACCGGCGGAAAGCGACTATTTGCGTGCGCTCGGCGCCGCCGAAATCATCGACCGCGCCGAACTGGCCGCCCCCGGCAAGCCGCTCGCTCGCGAGCGCTGGGCCGGCGTCGTCGATGCGGTCGGTAGCCACACCCTGGCCAATGCCTGCGCCAGCACCAAATATCGCGGCGCCGTCGCCGCCTGCGGTCTGGCCGGCGGCATGGATCTGCCGGCTTCGGTGGCGCCTTTCATCCTGCGCGGCGTGACCTTGTACGGCATCGACAGCGTCATGGCGCCGCTCGCCGTGCGTCAGGAAGCCTGGCAACGCCTGGCGCGCGATCTCGATCCGGCGAAGCTCGAAGCGATCACGCACGAAATCCCGTTGTCCGGCGCGATTGCCGTGGCCGGAGAATTGCTCGATGGCAAGGTGCGCGGCCGGGTGGTCGTCGATGTCGCGCGCTGAGGCGGTTTTGTCGTAAACACGCCGCGCTTGTTCGCAGCCTGAAAAGACCAGGTCATTGATTTCAATGGAATCGATGCCTGGTCTTTCTCTTGCTTCAGGCAGCGCATGGATGCCATTCAAGATACGTCGGAAAAAGCCAGTCGCGCCGCCGAGCGCTGGCTGCAGGAACTCGGCCGCTCCGGTCTGCCCGGCGGCTTCGAACAGCGCGAGATGGGTAAGGGCGGCCTGCTGTCCACGCCCTCGGCCGCCAGCAACCAGGTCTTCATCGTGCACAGCGGCCGCCTGCGCGTCTACCTGGCCGGCGAAAACCGCGAGTTGACGCTGACCTTCCTCGAAGCCGGCGACATCTACACGACGCACACCCCGACCTATGTCGAAGCCGTCGCGCCGAGCACGCTATGGCTGATCGACACCGCCTCGTTCGCCCGCAAACTGGCCAGCGATCCCTCGGTGACGCCGGTCATGATGCGTGTCCTCGGTGGCATGCTGAACAATGCCGTCAAGCTCATCGAGGATCTGGCTTTCCGCGAAGTGCCGGCCCGCCTGGCGCGTTTTCTCCTCGGCCTCGCCAACCGCCGCGGCCTGGTCTGCGACGAAGGCCTGCTGGTGCCGCTCGACCTCGGCCTCGAAGACATCGCCAGCTTGCTCGGCACGACGCGGCAAAGCGTTTCCCTGCTGATCAACCAGTGGGAACGCGAAGGCTTGCTGCAGCGGCAGGGCCGGCGTACCTTGCTGGTCCGTTCGCTGCGGGCGCTGGCTGAACGCTGTCCTGATCCGGCGGGCTGAGCGGCCGTAAAGATTCAACATCTACCGCCAAGAGGCTGAGGCGTAAAGAAAGCGCGGGCATCCAGGTTTTTCGTTCGGCGGGCAAGCGTTTTGGGTAAGCGTTGTCCGCTGCGGAATTCATACGCATGTAACATGTCGTACCCGCGGCTAGGTTCGAGTTCGGCCAGGAGCGGACAATAATATCGGTATGCTCTTGTCTTTGCTGCGGAGGTGCTATGGATAAATGGATTCTTCTCGTGCTTAGTGGTCTATCCGTATTTTTCAACATACGGTTTGCCCAATGGATTGGCTTAATAGGCAGCTACTCGGAGGGCCAAGCTGAAAAATTGGTTGGACTGAATGGAGAGAAAGAACTGCCACCAGAACAACGGGGCTCTGGTAGTCGTTTCGCAATTGCAGACGCGCAGAAATTTATTGTTCTGTTGTTCATATGCTCGTTAGCAATTTCTGGCCGTTTGATTTTCGATACTTTCAAGGCTTTTTCTTTGTAGCGAAATTCGTCCGTTTTGCGCCTTGGAGTCTTGGCGGTAAGTTTTCGATTTCTTCACCGGCGCTTCACAGGAACGTCGGCTGGCCGACGGAATTATTTTGTTCGGCCGGTTACTGTGGCCCCTGCAAACATTCAGGGAGCCCAACATGGAAACCAGCAAATCAGCAACGCCCGAATGCGGTTGCGGCAAGAAGGTCGATCGCTACGTCACCTTCAACGACATCGATTGTGCCGGCAACGCCCGTCGTCTGATGGAATGCATCGAACGCAACGTGCCGAACGCCAAGCGCACTGCGCCGTTCTGGCCTTACTTCATGGCCAAGCGTCAGCCGAAGAGCGGCACGGCGCCGGATGACCTGTTCCTGATCCATTGCCACATCAATGTCATTCGCGAATTGTTCGATGAATGCGGCGATACGGCGGCGCAGACGCTGCTCACCCAGGTCGAGGAAGAGTGTTGCTGAATCAGGCGGTGCCTATGGGGTGGCAAAGGTATAATCGCGGCCTCTGATTTTTCGGGCGAATTTTGCCCTGGCCGCCGTGACTCCACTCGAAACTGAAATTGCCCGCCGTCGCACCTTCGCGATCATTTCCCACCCTGACGCCGGTAAGACGACGCTGACTGAAAAGCTGCTGTGGTTCGGCGGCGCCATCCAGGTGGCCGGCGAAGTGCGCGCCCGCAAGGCGTCGCGCCATGCGACCTCGGATTGGATGGAGCTGGAAAAGCAGCGCGGCATTTCGGTGACCTCGTCGGTGATGCAGTTCCCCTACCGCGAGTGCATGGTCAACCTGCTCGACACGCCGGGCCACGAGGACTTCTCGGAAGATACCTACCGCACGCTGACGGCCGTCGACTCGGCGGTCATGGTGATCGACTCGGTGAACGGCGTCGAAGCGCAGACCATCAAGCTTTTGAACGTCTGCCGCATGCGCGACACGCCCATTCTGACCTTCATCAACAAGCTCGACCGCGAAGGCAAGGAACCGATCGACCTGCTCGACGAAATCGAGTCGGTGCTCGGCATCCAGTGCGCGCCGATGACCTGGCCGATCGGCATGGGCAAGCGTTTCCGCGGCGTTTATCACCTCTACGACGACGCCATCGCCTTCTTCGATCCGCAGGCCGAGAAGGGCACGGCCGAGATCATCCAGGGCCTCGACAACCCGCGCCTCGACGAGCTGATCGGCACCCAGGCCGACGAGTTGCGCATGGATATCGAACTGGTGCGCGGCGCTTCGCATGCCTTCGATGCCGAGGCCTACCTGAACGGCAAGCAGTCGCCGGTGTTCTTCGGCTCGGCGGTCAATAACTTCGGCGTGCAGAGCCTGCTCGACGCCGTCGTCGATCTGTCGCCGGCGCCGATCGCCCGCCCGTCTACGACGCGCGAAGTGGCGCCCAACGAGCCAAAATTCTCCGGTTTCGTGTTCAAGATCCAGGCCAATATGGATCCCAAGCACCGCGACCGCATTGCTTTCCTGCGCGTCTGTTCGGGCCGCTTCGAGCGCGGCATGAAGGTCAAGCAGGGGGCGGGCGGCAAGTTCATCGCCGTCAATAACGCCATCACCTTCATGGCCCGTGACCGCAGCACGACCGACGAAGCCTATCCGGGCGACATCATCGGCATTCCGAATCACGGCTCGATCCGCCTTGGCGAAACCTTCACCGAAGGCGAAGACCTGCGCTTCACCGGCATTCCGTCCTTCGCGCCGGAACACTTCCGTCTGGCCCGCATCGCCAATCCGCTGAAGATCAAGCAACTGCAGAAGGGCTTGCAGCAACTGGCGGAAGAGGGCGCAACCCAGTTGTTCCGGCCGCTTTCCGGTACTGACCTGATTCTTGGCGCGGTCGGCACGCTGCAGTTCGACGTGGTGGCCAGCCGGCTGGAAAACGAATACGGCGTGCAGGTCATTTTCGAGTCCTACAACTGCTCGACGGCGCGCTGGATTCACGGCGATGCGGCCGAACTGCGCCAGCTTTCGGACCGCTACAGCGCCAATGTCGCGCTTGATGGGGCTGATGATCCGGTCTACCTGGCGCCGAACAATGTGTACCTGAACATGGTCAAAGAGAAATATCCCAATCTGCGCTTCCTTGAGGCGCGCGAGGTGATTTAAGCAGTTATTAGTTGGTAGTCAGTAGTTGTTAGTTAGTAGCTAGGCAAGCCGATGGAGGGCGGGATGACGGTTCGTGTTCAGGAAGCGGATTTCGATATGACGGCCGAGCTCCTCGGGCAGCGCGCTGGCGATGCCCGGGTTGGCGCGCAGGTCAGCTTCCTCGGTCTGGTGCGCGATATCAACGAGGGTAAGGGCGTCTCGGAAATGGCCCTGGAGCACTATCCGGGCATGACCGAGAAGGCGCTGGAAGAAATCGTCAGCGAGGCCAAGGGCCGCTGGGCTATCTACGACGCCCTGGTCATCCACCGCGTCGGGCCGCTCCTGCCCTGCGAGCAGATCGTGCTCGTTGCCGTGACCGGCGCGCATCGCGGCGAAGCCTTCGCCGCCTGCGAGTTCATCATCGATTACCTGAAAACCCGCGCCCCGTTCTGGAAGCGCGAAGTGACGCCAGCCGGGGCGCACTGGGTGGATGCCCGCGACACCGACGATACGGCGGCGGCCCGCTGGCAGAAATGAAAACGGGGAGCCGAGCTCCCCGTTCTGTTTTTGGGCCGACTATTTCTGATCAGGTTTTGAAGCGGGCTACGGCCTGATGCAGCGAGGCTGACAGGGTCTGCAACTGGCGTGCCGCATCGGCCGTCTGGCGCACGGCAACGGCGCTTTCCTCGGACATCTGGGCGATGGTTTCGAGCTTGCGGGCGATTTCGTTGCCGGCCACACCCTGTTCGCGAATGGCATCGGAAATGCCGTTGACCACGACCGTGACGCGGATCGCCCCGTCGCGGATACGGTTGATCGAATCACCGGCCTGGTTGGCCAGTTGCACCCCGGTGCTGACCTGTTCGACGCCGGCCTGCATGCTGCTGACGGCACTCTTCGTACCGCTCTGGATCTTGCTTACCATGCCGCCGATTTCGGTGGTGGACAGGCTGGTCCGTTCGGCCAGCTTGCGCACTTCGTCGGCCACGACGGCAAAACCGCGACCCTGTTCGCCGGCCCGGGCTGCCTCGATGGCCGCATTGAGGGCGAGCAGGTTGGTCTGGTCGGCGATTTCGCGGATGGTCTTGACGATGGAGGTGATCTGGTCGGACTGGTGGCCGAGGTCTTCAACGATGTTCGACGACGATTGCACGGCCTCGGAAATCCGCCGCATCTCGGTCGCCGCATTGTGAATGACCGCTGCGCCTTCCTCGGAAATGCTGCCGGCTTCCCGGGAAATGCTGTGCGCTTCGGCAGCGCTTTCGGTGACCTGATCGATGCTGACCGCCATTTCCTCAACCGAGGCGGCCATCGACGAGGCCGCATCGCTCTGCTGGCTGGCGCGGTCGGCCACTTCTTCCGAGGCGCTCAACAGTTGCTTGGCAGCACTGGAAACCTGCTGCGCATTGCCGATGATCGTGGCGATCATGCCGCGCAGCGTGTCCTGCATGGTCCGGATATTGGCCAGCAGGCTGTCCTGGTCGTCGGCGGGGACGTCGACCGGCGTCGTCAGATCACCGGAAGCAATGCGTTTGGCGACGGCCGAGGCGATGCTCGGATCGCCGCCCAGCGTGCGAATGATGTTGCGCGAGACAAAGAGCAGCGAAATGGCGATAAAGCCGCCGATGCCCAGGCCCCAGAGCAGCAATTTGATGGCGTCGGAACGAAACTTGGCATCGACATCGTCGATGTAAATACCGGAGCCGATGACCCAGCCCCAGGGTTCGAAGCCCTTGACGTAGGAAATCTTGGGAACGCCTTCCGTGGCGCCCGGCTTCGGCCACAAGTATTCAACAAAGCCGGCACCTTGTTTCTTGACGGTGTCGTTGAATTCGACGAACAGGAACTTGCCGTTCTTGTCCTTCATCTGGTCGAGCTTCTTGCCGTCCAGTTCAGGCTTGATCGGATGCATGACCATCTCGTCCTTGAGGTCATTGATCCAGAAGTATTCGACCTTGTCGTAGCGCATGGCGCGTACGGCATTGATCGCTGCTTTCTTGGCATCGTCGACGGACATTTTTCCGTCCCTGGCTTCTTTCTCGTAGAGGCCAACGGTGGCGTGGGCCACCTCCACCAGATTGCGCACCTTGTCCTGGCGGTCGCCGAGCATCTGGCTCTTGCTGTTGATCAGCAATACGGCAAAAAGCAGGATCAGTGCAGCGATTGTTGCGATAGTCATTGCCGCGAGCTTGCCGCGCAGCGTCATTCCCTGTCCCGTCATGATTGCACCCTGCCTTGTTTTGTTTATCCGACTATTTGTAGGGCTAATCTAGCATAGTTGCCGTGAAGATACACAGTGGCAAAATTGTGGAGTTGAAATCCGGCCCAACGTCCTTATCTGCTGGGTATCAAAGTCATTTTCGTGAAGGACAGCCATGCGTCTCGACAAATTCACCACCAAGTTCCAGCAGGCCCTGGGCGATGCCCAAAGCCTGGCCATCGGCGGCGACCAGCAATTCATCGAAGCCCAGCACCTGTTGCTGGCCTTGCTCAATCAGGATGATGGCGGTACGACGTCGCTCCTGGCCCGGGCCGGCGTCAATGTGCCGGCCCTGCGCACCGATCTTGAGCGCGCCCTGAAGAACCTGCCGCAGGTGTCGGGCCATGGTGGCGACGTTTCGGTTGGTCGCGACCTTGGCAACCTGCTTAACCTGGTCGACAAGGAAGCCCAGAAGCGCGGCGACCAGTTCATTGCCAGCGAAATGTTCCTGCTCGTGCTGTGTGACGACAAGAACGAAACCGGACGGATCGCCAAACAACACGGGTTTTCCCGCAAGGCCATTGAAGCGGCGATCATGGCCGTGCGTGGCGGGCAGGGCGTCGATTCGCAGGAAGCCGAAGGCCAGCGCGAGTCACTGAAGAAATTCTGTATCGATCTGACCGAGCGCGCCGCCCAGGGCAAGCTCGACCCGGTGATCGGTCGCGACGACGAAATTCGGCGGGCCATCCAGATCCTGCAGCGGCGTACCAAGAACAACCCGGTGCTGATCGGCGAGCCGGGCGTTGGCAAGACGGCCATCGTCGAAGGCCTGGCCCAGCGCATCATCAATGGCGAGGTGCCGGAAACCCTCAAGGGCAAGAAGGTGCTGGTTCTCGACATGGCCGGCCTGCTGGCCGGTGCCAAGTATCGCGGCGAATTCGAGGAACGTCTGAAGGCGGTGCTCAAGGAAGTTTCGCAGGAAGCCGGGCGCATCATCCTGTTCATCGACGAGTTGCACACCATGGTCGGGGCCGGCAAGGCCGAGGGCGCCATCGACGCCGGCAACATGCTGAAACCGGCGCTGGCGCGCGGCGAGCTGCACTGCATTGGCGCAACGACGCTCGACGAATACCGCAAGTACATCGAGAAGGATGCGGCGCTCGAACGGCGCTTCCAGAAGGTGCTGGTCGACGAGCCTTCGGTGGAATCGACCATCGCCATCCTGCGCGGCCTGCAGGAGAAGTACGAACTGCACCATGGTGTCGATATCACCGACCCGGCCATTGTGGCGGCGGCCGAGTTGTCGCACCGTTACATCACCGACCGCTTCCTGCCCGACAAGGCGATTGACCTGATCGACGAGGCGGCGGCCAAGATCAAGATGGAAATCGACTCCAAGCCGGAGGTCATGGACAAGCTGGATCGCCGCATCATCCAGCTCAAGATCGAGCGCGAGGCGGTCAAGAAGGAAAAGGACGAAGGGTCGAAAAAGCGCTTTGGCCTGATCGAGGAAGAAATCGCCAAGCTGACCAAGGAGTATTCCGATCTCGAGGAAATCTGGAAGGCCGAGAAATCAGCCGTGCTTGGCTCGGCCCAGATCAAGGAACAAATTGATCACATGAAGGCCGATATCTCCCGCCTGCAACGTGAAGGCAAGTTGGGCGAAGTGGCCGAACTGCAGTACGGCAAGCTGCCGGCACTTGAGGCACAGCTGAAGGCGGCGGAAAAGTCGGCGGAAGGCGAGCCGAAGAAGAACAAGCTGCTGCGTACCCAGGTCGGGGCCGAGGAAATCGCCGAAGTGGTCAGTCGGGCGACCGGTATTCCGGTCAGCAAGATGATGCAGGGCGAGCGCGCCAAGCTGCTAAAGATGGAAGAGTATCTGCACAAGCGCGTCGTTGGTCAGGACGAAGCCGTGCGCCTGGTGGCCGATGCGATCCGCCGGTCTCGGGCCGGCCTCTCGGATCCGAACCGGCCCTACGGTTCCTTCCTCTTCCTTGGCCCGACCGGCGTCGGCAAGACCGAGTTGTGCAAGGCCCTGGCCGAGTTCATGTTCGATGCCGAGGATCACCTGATCCGCATCGACATGAGCGAATTCATGGAAAAGCACTCGGTCGCCCGCCTGATCGGCGCGCCGCCGGGTTATGTCGGCTACGAGGAGGGCGGTTACCTGACCGAAGCCGTGCGCCGCAAGCCGTACAGCGTGATTCTTCTCGATGAGGTCGAGAAGGCCCATCCGGATGTCTTCAACGTCCTGCTGCAGGTTCTCGACGATGGCCGGATGACCGATGGCCAGGGGCGTACCGTCGATTTCAAGAACACGGTGATCGTCATGACCTCAAACCTCGGCAGCCAGATGATCCAGCAGATGGCTGGTGAGGAATACGGTGTGGTCAAGCTGGCGGTGATGTCGGAGGTGAAGAATTACTTCCGGCCGGAATTCATCAACCGGATCGACGAAGTGGTTGTTTTCCATGCGCTCGACGAGAAGCATATCGCCGGCATCGCCAAGATCCAGCTCGGCTATCTGGAAAAGCGGCTGGCCCAGCTCGAGATGAACATCGTCGTCGAGGACAGTGCCCTGGCCGAACTGGCGCAGGCCGGTTTCGATCCGGTATTCGGCGCCCGGCCACTGAAGCGGGCGATCCAGCAGCAACTGGAGAATCCGCTGGCCAAATCCATTCTTGAAGGCAAGTTTGCCGCCAAGGATACGATCCGGGTCAGTTGCGATAACGGCATCGTGCGTTTCGCCAAAGCTTGAGTGGCGATGGTCTGATAAAAAGGGCGAGGCATTGCGGCCTCGCCCTTTTTTCTGACGCTGCAGAAAAACTCAGCAATTACCTTTCTTGGCCTGCCCCGGCGGGCAGTGACGGTTGCCTTCGTGGCGGTCATCGCGACGATCATCGTGGCGTCCTTCGTCTCTGCCATGGCCCGTGTAGTAACGCTGACCACGGTGACCGTCATGTTTTCTCCAGTAATCCGGGGCGCGGTAATCGTAGCCATCCCAGTAATAGCCACGGTCGTCGCGGCTGCCGAAGGTGATCGTGACGCCCGGAGCCTGAATGCGCGTGCCGCCAAGGTTGATGTTGATGTCGGCAGCGCTCGCCAGCAATGGCGAGGTGGCAATGGCGATAGCTAGCAGCAGTTTTTTCATGTGCAATTTCCTCGAAAAAGGTGATTCGTATTGTTTGCCAAGCCAATAACCGATTATCGTCCAATTTCAAAAGCAGGCAGGTGGGAAAAATATGGACAAGCTTTCTGCATGGCAGGCCATGCGCAATGCCGAGTTGGGTTCCGAGGATAGTTGGCTGGGCATGGTCGGACTTTACTGGTTGCAGCGCGGGCTGAATCGGGTGGGAAGTTCCCCTGATTGTGCAGTCGTTCTTCCCGAAGGGCCAGCCTTGCTTGGCGAACTGCATTGGCGTGATGACTCGTTGCTCTGGCAGGCCGCCGACGGCCAGGTTCAGACGATGCAGACGGACCTGCGCGGTCCGCCAACAGAGATCAAGCTTGGTCACTTGTCCTTTTTTGTTGTTGATCGTGATGGCCAGCTGGCAGCGCGCGTTCGTGACCGCCAATGGGCGGTGAAAGCGCCTTTTGCCGGCTTGAAGTATTTTGCCTTCGCGCCGGCCTGGTCGATTGTGGCGGATTGGCAGGCCATTGAGCCGCCCCTGGTAATGGAGGTGCCAAACGTTAGCGGTGACCTCAAGGCGGTCAGTGTCGATCACCGGGCCATTTTTCAGGTGGCGGGCAAGCCGGTCTCGCTTCTGCCGATGTCGGTAGGCAAGGAGGAAGTGTTCTTTGTCTTTCGCGACCGAACGAGCGGTCGCGAAACCTACGGTGCCGGGCGTTTCCTGAAAGTTCCCGTGCCGCGCGATGGCAAAATCGTCCTTGATTTCAATCGTGCCTACAACCCGCCCTGTGCGTTTACGCCATTTGCCACCTGCCCGTTGCCGCCGCCGGAAAACTGGCTGCCGTTTGCCGTCGTGGCCGGTGAAATGAAGCCGCCGGATGGCGCCCACTGAACGATTTTCCGGTCTCTGGGGTATCATCGGACGCGATTCATCAGGGTTTGCCGCGCACTTTGCCGACTGCACCCGCCTAACCGACGACCGACCATGAAATCCTGCGCTTTGTTTTGCAAGTCTATTCTCAGTGTTTTTTTGCTTGCCTGTCTGCTGCAGGCGCCGGCAGCACTGGCCAGTGATCATGGCGGTGGTGCAGCGGGCCCGGCGCCACTGAAATTCATCGTCAATCTCGGTGATCCATCGAATGGCGGAAAATATCTGCAGGTGCAGATGGTTTTCGAGACGGCGGCACCTGAAGCCGAACACTTGTTGGCGGTCTATCAGCCGAAAATCCAGCATGCGCTGATTTTGCTGCTGTCCAGCGAGGAGGTCGCGACCTTGCTGACCCTGAAGGGCAAGAAGGATCTGATGGCCCATATCATCGAGACGGTGAACCATCTGCTGCACGAAACCGAGAAAACCGGCATCAAGGATGTGTTTTTCACCAGCTTCATCATCCAGTAGGGCTGGCGGCCGGCAAATATATCTTTTTGCTGCCCTTGAGAAAGTCGCCAGGCGCCCGTAAATAGGCTTGTAGGAGTTCTCATTGGAGGTGTGCGATGAACGTCATCTACAGCAGCGATCATTACTGGGTTCTGGCTTATCCAGCCCAGCAGGGCTTTGAGCTTTTCGACAAGGAAAGCCTGTCGACGCTGTTCCTGCAGGGGCCGCTGGCCTCGCATTTTCGCCACGCCATGGAAGAGATTCCGGAAGCCGAGCGCGATGAGGAAACCATCGATGCCTTTCTCGACGACTACTGCGCGGGCAGCGCCCGACCCATCGTTTTCCACTGACGTGCTAGAATTCGGGCATTGTCTTGATTAGCTTAGGAAAGCAGCCAAATGGGTGACGTAAATACGAACTACGTGTCTGATCACACGCAGTGGATGAACGAACAACTGGAAAAGAACCCTGAGTGGGTTGCCGATCAGAAGGCCGGTCGCGCCCTGTGGTGGGACAAGAAGCAGGATGTCGATAGCAGCACGCGCAATGCAGCCGCCAAGGTCGCCCAGAAGCCGTATCCCTACGATGTGAATTTCTACGGCGAATAAGTCGGCGCAGATTTTCAGATATCAAAAAAGCCGGTCATACGACCGGCTTTTTTGTGGGCGCGTGAAACTCAGCCGGCCAGCGGCTTGACGACGCGCTTGACGGCGGTGTCGTCCGGGTGCGGGTGGATGGTGAAGCCGAGACTGCTCATCAGGCGGAACATCTTGCTGTTGGTCGACAGTACGTCGCCGACCACGGCACGGTAGCCCTTGGCGCGGGCGCAGTCGATCAGCGCCGTCATCAGCTTGCGGCCGACGCCGCATTTCTGCCAGTCGTCGCCGACGGCGAGCGCGAACTCGACCGATTCGCCATCCGGATTGACCACGTAGCGCGCCACGCCGATCTGGTATTCCTTGCCCTCGGCGACCGCGTCTTCAGGCGGTAGCGTGGCAACCAGCGCCATTTCGCGGTCGTAGTCGATCTGCGTGAAGCGCACCAGCATGGTTTGCGTCAGTTCGCGCAGGGTATCCATGAAGCGGTAGTAACGCGATTCGTCGGACATGCGTTTGACGAACTCCTGTTCCAGCTCGGCATCTTCCGGGCGGATCGGGCGGATGGTGACGACCTTGCCGTCGTTCATCTGCCATTCCTGGATCAGGTGCACCGGGTAGGGGTAGATCGACATGTGGGCGTAGCGGTCGCCACTGGCGCCGGCCGCATGGTCGATGACGATGCGGGCATCGGCGGCGATGGCACCGTTTTCATCGACGATCAGTGGGTTGAGGTCGAGCTCCATGATCCACGGCAGTTCGCAGACCATTTCCGAGATGCAGAGCAGGACTTCCTTGATCGCCTCGCGGTCGACCGGCGGCATGTTGTGGAATTCGCCGAGGATCTTCGAGGCGCGCGTCGAGTCGATCAGATCCTTGGCCAGGAACTTGTTGAGTGGCGGCAGGGCGACCGAACGATCGCTGAAGATCTCGACGTCGAAACCGCCGGCGCCAAAGGTAATGACTGGCCCGAAAATCGGGTCGCGGAAGACGCCGATCATCAGTTCGCGGCCATTCGGGCGGGACAGGAAGGGCTCGATCGAAACACCGTTGATCTTGGCATGCGGGTGGCGCTTGCTGACCGTGTCGATGATGTCGTGATAGGCATTGCGCACGGCCGGGGCATTGACGATGTTGAGGCGCACGCCGCCCGCATCGGACTTGTGTGGCAATTCCGGTGAATCGACCTTCATGGCGATCGGGAAGCCGATCTGCTCGGCCAGCAGCAGGGCCTCGGTCGCCGTGCGGGCGACCATGGTCTGGGCGACCGGCACCTTGAAAGCGCGCAGGATGGCCTTCGATTCCATTTCCGACAGCACCTTGCGCCGTTCGGCAAGCAGGGCCTCGATCAGCATCTTGGCGCCTTCGGCTTCCGGCCGGCCGTGCTGGCGGGTCGGTTCCGGCGTCTGCAGGAGCAGCTTCTGATTGCGGTAATACTTGGAAATGTGGTGGAACAGTTCAACTGCTGTTTCCGGCATGCGGAAGGCCGGAATGCCGGCATCCTCAAGCAGCTTGCGCGCTTCGCGGACCTGTTCCTCGCCCATCCAGCAACAGATGATCGAGCGGTTGAGCTTGTCGGCGACTTCGATGATCGCCTTGGCGACGCCCATCGGGTCGGTCATCGCCTGCGGCGAAAGCATGACCAGTGTGCTGTCGACATTCGGATCCTGGGTCACCGCCAGGATCGCATCGCGATAACGTTCCGGTGTCGCATCACCGGCGATGTCGATCGGATTGCTGTGCGACCAGGTGGTCGGCAGCGCCTTGTTGAGCACGGCCATTGTTTCGCTGGACAGTTCGGCCAGCGGGATGCCCATGTCGCCGGCGCGGTCGGCTGCCATGGCGCCCGGCCCGCCACCGTTGGTGATGATCGCCAGGCGGTTGCCGAGCGGGCGGAACTTGGAGGCCAGCGCCTTGGCGGCATAGAACAGCTGGCCGACGTTCTGGACGCGGACGACGCCGGCCCGGCGCACGGCGGCGTCGAACACGGTATCGGAAACGGCGGCCATACCGGAATGGGTCGCCGTGGCCATGGCGCCGGCCTCGTGGCGGCCGGCCTTGAGCAGGATGATCGGCTTGATGCGCGCGGCCGAGCGCAGGGCGCTCATGAAGCGGCGGGCATTGCGGATGCCTTCGACGTACATCAGGATGTAGTGGGTGCGGCTGTCGTAGATCAGGTAATCGAGAATTTCGCCGAAATCGACGTCGGCCGTCATGCCCAGCGAAATGACCGAGGAGAAACCGACCTGATTGGCCTTGGCCCAGTCGAGCACGGCTGAACACATGGCGCCGGACTGCGAGACCAGGGCGAGATTGCCCGGGTTGGCGGAAACCTTGGCGAAAGTGGCATTCAGGCCCAGTTCCGGGCGAATGATGCCGAGGCAGTTCGGGCCGAGGATGCGCACATTGTAGGAACGGGCGATTTCCAGCACCTTGCGCTCAAGTGCGGCGCCGATATGGCCGGCTTCGGAAAAGCCGGAGGCGATGACGATGACGTTGCGCACGCCCGAGCGGCCGCATTGTTCGATCAGTTGCGGCACGGTTTGCGGCCGGGTGGCGATGACCGCCATTTCGACGCGGGCGCCGATTTCCTCGATCGACTTGTAAGCCGGCTGGCCCTGGACGGTCTCGTGCTTGGGATTGATGGCGTACAGCTTGCCCTTGTAGCCCGAGTTCAGGATGTTCTTGAAAATGATGTTGCCGACCGAGTTTTCCCGGTCCGAGGCGCCGATCACGGCGACCGATTTTGGTTCGAAAAGCGAAGTCAGATAGTGTTGTTCCAACATGGCGAACCCCTGTTTGGTTTGTTATTGTGCAGCGCACGATTCTGGCACAAACGCCGGGTGATTACCATTGCCAGCGTGGGGTTTTGGCTTATTGGGCCAGTGCACATTCCAGGGTCATGGATGACGACAGGGCGCGGTGCACGGGGCATTTTCCGGCAATTTCGAGGAGGCGCCGGCGTTGCTCGTCGCTCAGATTTCCTTCCAGCGAAATTTCGCGATGGATCGCGTCATGTTGCTTGCCGTTGAGGTCGATTTTGCGGTGGCTCAGGGCTACCCGGATGCCGGTCAGCGGCAGTTGCTTGCGTTCGGCGTACATGCGCAGGGTCATCGAGGTGCAGGCGCCCAGGCCGGCCATCAGGAAATCGAAGGGCGCGGGACCGGCATCGCCGCCGCCGATGCTGAACGGTTCGTCGGCCAATAGTTGGTGGCGGCCGATGCGGACTTCCTGCTGGTATCTTCCCTGACCGTTTTCGGCGACGATGACGACATCCGACATGAGAGCTCCTTGAACGAAATGAACGAAATCATACCTGCATCACCCTGGATAGAAGGGCATTGTCGGCTTATCGCAATCGGTGGCCGGGTGCTCGACCTGGCGTGCGGCAGGGGTCGCCACACGCGCCTGCTGGCCGGCCTGGGGTGCCCGGTGCTGGCGGTTGATCGGGATCTTGAAGCCCTGGCCGGCTTGTGCGGCGTGCCGGGTGTCGAGACAAGGGGGCTCGACCTGGAAACGGCAGACTGGCCGCTGACCGGTGAGCGCTTTGCCGGCATCGTCGTCAGCAATTATCTGTGGCGGCCGCATTTGCCCGCTCTGCTGGCCTGTCTGGCGCCGGGCGGCGTATTGATTTACGAAACCTTCATGCTGGGCAACGAAGCCTACGGCAAGCCATCCAATCCGAAGTTTCTGCTGCGCTCCGGCGAGTTGCGGGAAGTCGTCAAGGCGGCCGGCTTGACCGAAGTGGCTTTTGTCGAGGGCTTTACGGAGCAGCCCCGGCCGGCAATGCGCCAGGCGATCGTTGCCCGGCGGGCTATTTGAGCAGGGGCTGCAGAGCCGGCCAGACGTGATCGAGGATCAGTGGCTGCATTTCCGCCGTCGGATGCAGGTTGTCGGCCTGGAAGGCGTTGTTGCGCCGGGCTACCGGTTCGAGCAGGAAATCGAGCAGTGCGGTCTTCTGATTGCGGGCCAGGAGCCGGTAACTGCTGCTGAACTCTTCGGCGTAGGGGCCGTAGTTGGGTGGCAGGCGCATGCCGGCCAGCAGGACGCGGGCACCGCTCGTCTGGGCGGCATCGATCATGGCTTTCAGGTTGTCGCGCATCTGGCCGAGCGGCAAACCGCGCAGGCCGTCGTTGGCGCCCAGCGCAATGATGACGATGGCCGGCGTGTGCTGCCTGAGCGCCGGGCCAAGACGGGAACGGCCTCCAGCCGTGGTTTCGCCGGAGATCGAGAGATTGGCAACGGTATAATCGGCGTGTTTTTCCACCAGTCGTTTGGCGAGCAGCGAAGGCCAGGCCTGTTCCGGGCGGATGCCATAGCCGGCCGACAGCGAGTCGCCCATGACCAGAATGGTCTGGGCCGCCCAGGCAGGTAGCGTCGAGAAGAGTAGAGCACACAGGAAGAGAGCAAACCGCATGGCAGGGAAACCCGTCGTTGAAGTAGCAGGAGTGGGCAAGACCGTCGATAACGGTGGCGAGCCCTTGACGATTCTGCAGGATATTTCTTTTTCAGTCATGCCGGGTGAAAGCGTGGCGATTGTTGGCGCCTCCGGTTCCGGCAAGTCCACCCTGCTCGGCTTGCTGGCTGGGCTGGATTTGCCGACGGCCGGCGAGATTCGGCTCGATGGCCAGTCGCTGGCGGCGCTCGATGAGGATGCGCGGGCCCGGCAGCGCGGCAAATTGCTCGGTTTTGTCTTCCAGTCCTTTCAGTTGCTGCCTTCATTGAATGCACTGGAAAACGTCATGCTGCCGCTCGAACTGGCCGGTGCCAAGGGGGCCAAAGCGACGGCCAGCGACTGGCTGAAACGGGTTGGCCTGGCGCATCGCCTGCAGCATTACCCGAAACATCTTTCCGGCGGCGAGCAGCAGCGCGTTGCCCTGGCCCGGGCCTTTGCGCCGTCGCCGTGCCTGGTGCTGGCCGACGAGCCGACCGGCAATCTCGATGCGGCGACCGGCCAGCAGATCATCGACCTGATGTTCGAACTCAATGCCCGGCAGGGCACGACATTGGTGCTGGTCACCCACGATCCGGCAATCGCGGCGCGTTGCGGGCGAACCCTGCATATCCGGAGCGGGAAATTGTCCGGGTAAGCCGGTCGGCGTGAAGCAATCCGCTTTCGCGGCTATTATGCGCACCGTCAAATGCTCGTCTGCCACCATTCTGAAGATGGAAATACCATGCAAAAAATTCTGATCATCCTGCACGCACCGCCTTACGGCAGCGAACGCTGTCTTTCCGCCCTGCGCCTGGCCACGGCCCTGGCCGGCAACGATGCCAAACCGGAGGTGACGCTTTTCCTGATGTCCGACGCAACGGTGCTCGGGCTGCCCAATCAGATCGATGGCACCGGTAACGGCCTGCAGGGCATGGTCGAGCAGTTGGTGGCGCAGGGCGTCGTCATCAAGCTTTGCCGGACCTGCGCCCTGGCCCGCGGGCTGGGCGAATTGCCGCTGATCCCCGGAACCGGCATCGGCACGCTGATCGAACTTGCTGAATCGACGCTGGCCGCCGACAAGGTCATCACCTTCTAAAGAAGCGGGCTGCTGCCCGGCATCGTGCAGCGGCACCGCAAGGTGCCGCTTGTTTTTTCCGTCCGCCTGTTTTCCTGTCGCGGACAAAATCGAGGAAATCCCGGCCATGAACTGGCAAGAATTCAAACAAGATTATCTGGTGCGCTTCTGGGCGCCGCTGCCGGCGGTGATCGCGGCCGGCGTGCTCTCCGCCTACTATTTCGGTATCACCGGCACCTTCTGGGCGGTGACTGGCGAATTCACGCGCTGGGGCGGTCATTTGCTGCAGTTCGCCGGTTATCACCCGGAAACCTGGGGCTACTTCAAGATCATCGGCCTGAGCGGTACGCCGCTCGACCGGGTGGATGGCATGATGATCCTCGGCATGTTCGCCGGTTGCCTGTCGGCCGCGCTGTGGGCCAACAACGTCAAGCTGCGTTTGCCGCAGCATCGCATCCGCATCGCCCAGGCCGTGCTCGGCGGGCTGATCGCCGGTTTCGGTGCCCGTCTGGCCCTGGGTTGCAACTTGGCGGCTTTCTTCACCGGTATTCCGCAGTTCTCGCTGCATGCCTGGTTCTTTGCCCTGGCGACGGCGGCCGGTTCGTGGTTCGGCGCCCGTTTCACGATGCTGCCGCTGTTCCGCATTCCGGTGCAATTGCAGAAAGTTTCCGCCGCGCAGCCGCTGACCCAGCATGCCGGCCAGGCGGCGCGCCGTTTCCGGCTCGGTATGCTGGTTTTTGCCGCCTTTGCGCTGTGGGCCCTCGGCAAAATGCTGGATGCGCCGAAGCTCGGTCTGGCCGCACTGTTCGGCCTGGCTTTCGGCCTGATCATCGAACGGGCCCAGGTCTGCTTTACCTCGGCTTTTCGCGATCTGTGGTTGACCGGCCGCACCCAGATGGCCAAGGCGATCATCATCGGCATGGCGGTCAGTGTGATTGGCGTTTATAGCTACGTGCAGCTTGGCGTGCCGCCGAAGGTCCTGTGGGCCGGCCCGAATGCCGTGATCGGCGGACTGCTGTTCGGCTTTGGCATCGTCCTGGCCGGCGGCTGCGAAACGGGCTGGATGTACCGCGCCGTCGAAGGTCAGGTGCATTTCTGGTGGGTCGGGCTGGGCAATATCGTCGGCGCTACTGTCCTCGCCGCGTGGTGGGACGACATCGCGCCGGCGGTGGCTACCGACTACGCGAAAATCAATCTGCTCAACGTCTTCGGTCCGGCCGGCGGCCTGCTGGTGACTTACCTGATGCTGGCCTTGTCGATGTTGGCCGTGTTGTGGTGGGAAAAGCGCTTTTTTGCTGCCAAGGCCAAAGCCAACCAACTGGCCGGGGAGGCCGCATGAACAAGCCGATTTACGTGCCGAACTATCGTCTGGACATGGTCGGCGAACCTTGTCCCTATCCGGCAGTCGCCACCCTGGAAGCGATGCCGCAATTGAAGCCCGGTGAAATCCTGGAAGTTGTTTCCGACTGCCCGCAGTCGATCAACAACATCCCGCTGGATGCGCGCAATCATGGCTATGAAGTGCTCGAAATCCAGCAGGATGGACCGACCATCCGCTACCTGATCAGACGATAGTCAGCTGCGCCGGGCCGTCGGTCAGTTGTCCGATGACGGCGGCCTCGCCGAAACCCTGGGCGTGCAGGAGTTGCAGCACGGTGTCGGCGCTTTGTTCGGCACAGGCAATGAGCAGGCCGCCGCTGGTTTGCGGATCGGTCAATAGATTGCGTTGCCAGTCGGGGAAGTCGGCAGGTAGCGAAAGATCGTTGCCATAGGCTGCCCAGTTGCGCCCGGAAGCGCCGGTGGCGATGCCGTTGCGGGCATGTATCACAGCTTCGGCGATCAGTGGCAGGCCGGCGAAATCGACCTCGGCGGTGAGGCCGGAACCCCGGCAGATTTCCAGCAGATGGCCGGCCAGGCCGAAGCCGGTGACATCGGTGATGGCATGCACCTCAGCCATTTCCGAGAGCGCTGTGCCCGGTGTGTTGAGCAGGGTGGTCCAGTGCAGCATCTGCTGGTAACCGTCGGCCGACAACTGGTCTTTCTTGAGCGCTGCCGAGAGCATGCCGACACCGAGCGGCTTGCTGAGGATCAGCCTGTCGCCGGCCTTGGCTGAGCTGTTGCGCTTGATCCTGGCGGGATGGACGACGCCGATGCCGACCAGGCCGTAAATTGGTTCGAGCACGTCGATGCTGTGGCCGCCGGCAATCGGAATGCCGGCCGCGGCGCAGACCGCCTCGCCGCCGGCCAGGATACGGCGGATGACATCTTCCGGCAGCTTGTCGAGCGGCATGCCGACCAGGGCCAGCGCGAACAGCGGCTTGCCACCCATGGCGTAGACGTCGGACAGCGCATTGGTTGCCGCGATGCGCCCGAAATCGTAGGGGTCATCGACGATGGGTGTGAAAAAATCGGTGGTGGCGACGATGGCCTGTTCGTCGTTGAGACGATAGACCGCGGCATCGTCGCTGGTCTCGGTGCCGACCAGCAGATCGGCCGGCAATGTCCGGAAGGGCGATTCAGCGAGCAGGCGGGAGAGGACGGCGGGCGCAATCTTGCAGCCGCAGCCGCCACCATGGCTGAATTGGGTCAGTTTGATGGGCGTTGCAGAGGTTTTGTCGTTCATGGGGAGCAATGTCGTTAAGATGTGCGCTTTTTACGCCATCGGTTGAGTCTTGAAAGTGCCTGATTACACGCGCGCCACCGTAGCACAACTTGCCGAATTCGATACCGTCATCGATGTTCGGTCGCCCGCCGAGTTTGCCGAAGATCATGTTCCCGGCGCCATCAATTGTCCGGTGCTCGACAACGAGGAACGTATCCGGGTCGGCACGCTGTACAAGCAGGATTCGCCTTTTGCGGCGCGCAAGGTCGGCGCCGCGCTGGTTGCCCGTAACATCGCCCGCCATCTCGACGAGCAACTGAGCCAGTTTCCGAAATCGTGGAAACCCCTGATCTACTGCTGGCGCGGCGGTCAGCGCAGCGGCGCCTTTACCCACATCCTGCGCGAGATCGGCTGGTCGGCCCGGCGCCTGGAGGGCGGCTACAAGACCTGGCGTCATCACGTGCTGGAAAATCTCGAAATACTGCCCGGGCAACTCGATTTCCGGGTCATTACCGGCCCCACCGGCAGCGCCAAAAGCCGCCTGCTTGAAGCGCTGGCCGGGCGCGGCGCCCAGGTGCTGCATCTGGAGGCGCTGGCCGAGCACAAGGGGTCGGTCCTCGGCAATCTGCCCGATATCACCCAGCCCTCGCAAAAAATGTTCGAAACCCGTCTGTATTCGGCGCTTGCCGAACTCAAGCCGGGGCGGCCGGTGTTTGTCGAAGCGGAAAGCCGGCGCATCGGTCTGGTGCGTTTGCCCGACCGGATCAATGAGGCCATACACGCGGCACCCTGTCTGCGTATCGACGCCAGTCTGCCGGCCCGGGTCGATTTTTTACTTGAGGATTATGCCTATCTGTGTACGCCTGGTCATTTAAACGGGCAACTTGAGCGGCTCAAGGAAATGCAGGGCAAAGAGCGTATCCGGCGCTGGCAAGATCTGGTCGAGACGGGGGATTTCCGTACCTTGGTCATCGAGTTACTGCGCGATCATTACGATCCCTTGTATGCTCGCTCGCAGCAACGCAATCTGGCGCAACTGGAACAGGCAACGGCTTTTGCCAGTGACGATCTTTCAAGGCCTGGCCTGGATGCGCTGACTGACCGTCTTTTTGCTGAAGTCGGGTGATTGTGCCGGATACCGTGGGCCGGTCAGCGATGTGTTTCCGTATGGCCTCGATTTAATTCGATTTTTTTGCAGATGTTGTGACAACCAAAATGTTTCTGGCGCGTTATGGGGTGGTCAGAGGTCATTTTTAGGGAAATCGAAGTGCGTTGCATATTAATCGCGATGGTGGCTGCATTTGCTACGGTGGGCGTCCATGCCTCCGAGCAGGTGGCCGAGAGCATGCCTGTTCCGGAGGTCGTTGCCCCCATCATGGTTTACGATCTGGCGCCGGCGGTCCCTTCCGTTCGTATCCAGAAGGGCGATCGCCGTGTCGCCGAGCTTCGGCCCACCGACAAGCCGAAACTGGCGAAGAAGCCGGTAGCCAACAAGTCGATGCTGTCCCGGACGGCCAGGAGCCAGATGGCC
The DNA here is from genome assembly GCA_049294655.1 of Azonexus sp. Lineage (GTDB taxonomy): Bacteria > Pseudomonadota > Gammaproteobacteria > Burkholderiales > Rhodocyclaceae > Azonexus. Next base: position 87,143 of record JBAQDI010000005.1, on the reverse strand, counting down.
TTGCTCGCCGCAAGGTTGCAGCCGGCAAATGCCATTTCCCTCAATTTCTTCAACGACCAGGATGGCGATGTCGGTGCTGATGAACTGGATCTGCATCGCTTCTTCAGCCGTCCCCGCGTTGTCGAGTTTGACGATCAGGATGATGCTGACGATAACGCGATCTCGGATGACGTAAAGCTCCGCCTGTTCCTGGCGCGCATGAAAGCGGTCGAAGCGCACCGGATGGCCAGTATGGCCAATCAGCCGGACAGTGGCGAGGCCGGCCTGTCGGATGCGGTAAAACTGCGTTTGTCGCTGGCGCGCATGAAAGCCATACAGGCGCACCGAAAACTGTTTTCCTGATCAACCAGGCCCGTTAAGCGGGCCTTTTTTTCGTCCCAGAATATGCTCTGCAGCGCGCCGACCGCTGCGTACCGCCCCCTCAAGCGTGGCCGGATAGTCGGCCCAGGTGTAATCGCCGGCCAGCAGAAGACGGGGGTTCGAGGTCTGGCAGGCCGGGCGTGCAATGCCGGGGCGGCAGGAAAAAGTCGCACGTTTTTCCCGGATTACCTTGCTCCAGCGGGGCGGTGACTGTATCCCGAGTTCGTCTTGCAGGGCATTGACCAGGGCTTGGTCATTGAGCTCTTCCCAGGTGCCATGACCGCTCAGGATGCAGGCCAGCAGGCCATCGCCGCGGTCGACCACCCATTGCCCAAATTTGCCTGACTGGCTGAGTAGCGGGAAAGGTAGTCGGACGCTGCGGTCAGCTTGCAGATAAATCGTCGCAATCGGCTCGTAGTCATAGGCAAGGTCGAGTTCGGGCCAGAGCTTGCCGGCATGTTGCGGGGCGGTGGCGACGATGGCTGCATCGAAGCTTTCGCCGGCCAGTTCAATGGCGTTTTCTTGTGGATCAATCTGCTCGATTCTTGTGCCAAGGCGCAGGCTGGCGCCATGGCTGGTCAGCCAGCGACTGGCCGGTTCGGGCAACAGTTCGCCGAGTGTGGTGCGGGGCAGTAGCAGATCGGTGTCTTCGCGTCGCGCACTGCCCAGGCTGTCGCGCAGCACGTTGGCAAAAAGCTGGGCCGAGGCACGCTCGGCTGGCGTATTGAGTGCGGCCAGGCAAAGCGGCTCCCAGAGATGGCGGCGCAACTGTCCGGTCTGGCCGGCGGCATCCAGCCAGTTGGCCACGCTGGCGTCCGCAGGCAAGCGGAAATGACGTTTCTTGACGCCTTCCATCCACCATGCGGTATTCAGCTTTTCAGCAAAACTGACCCCTTTTGCCGATAACAACCCCCAAGCGACATTGAGCGGAGCCGGCAGGCGTGGCAGGGCCATGCGGAAGCCGCTGTTGTCGATGATCTGCAGCGGGTGGCGCTCGAGCAGTTGTTCGGGATTGGCGCCAATCCGGCGCATCAGGGCCAGTGTTTCGCGATAGGCGCCAAGCAGGATGTGCTGGCCGTTGTCCAGCCGGCGGCCATCGATAGCTATTTCGCGGGCCCGGCCGCCGAGGACGCGGCCGGCTTCAAACAGGGTGGTTTCGGCGCCGCCGGCCGTCAATTCGACAGCGGCGGCAAGGCCTGCCCAGCCGCCGCCGATGACGGCAACTTTCACGCGAAAGCCCAGGTTTTCCAGGCGATCCAGATCTTGCGCACGGGCGTCAGCGCGATGCGCTGGTGCAGGACCTGGAAGTTTTCGCGCCTGATCTCATCGAGCAGGGTGCGGTAGATCGCCGCCATGATCAGGCCGGGGCGCTGGCTCTTGCGGTCGATGGCCGGTAGCTGGGCAAAGGCCTGTTCATAGTATTTTTCGGCGCGTTCTGTCTGGAACTGCAGCAGTGCGGCGAAATTGTCCGAATATTTGGCATTCAGGATGTCGGCGGCCGGCACGTTGAATTGCTTCAATTCATCCATCGGGATGTAGATGCGGCCGCGCCGGGCGTCTTCGCCGACGTCGCGGATGATGTTGGTGAGCTGGAAGGCCATGCCGAGATCGTGGGCGTATTTCTGTGTCTGGCGGTCCTGGATGCCGAAAATCTCGGCGGCAAGCAGGCCGACGACGCTGGCGACGCGATAGCAGTACAGCGACAGCCCCTTGAAATCGAGATAGCGCGACTGCTGGAGGTCCATTTCCATGCCGTCGATGATTTCCAGCAATTGCTCTTTGGGCAGGTTGAATTGCTGGCAGACGGCTTGCAGTGCCTGGCCGACCGGGTGTTGCGGTTGGCCATCGGCGACGCGCTCGATTTCCTGGCGCCACCAGGTCAGCTTGGTCGAAGCCAGCGACACGTCGTGGCATTCGTCGACCACGTCATCGACTTCGCGGCAGAAGGCGTAGAGCGCCATGATGGCGCGCCGGCGTTCCTGGGGCAGAAACAGGAAGCTGTAATAGAAGGAGGAGCCGCTGGCTGCGCACTTCTCCTGGCAGTATTGTTCTGGGTTCATGGGGCTACATTGTAAGGGAACGGGCAGCAAGAACGGCCCAATCCCATTTGCCGAGCTTGGGACGGCGCTGGAAAACATCGCCCTGTACCTGGCGCAGGCGTTCGAGGATGCGCAGTCCGCCCTGGATGGTCAGGCGGATTTCCCAACCCAGGCGGCCGGGCAGGGCATGGACGAGCGGCGCGCCATGGCGCATTAGCGCCGTCGCCCGGTCGATTTCGAAATACATCAAGGCTGCCCAGTTGGCCGACCAGCGGCCGGCGGCAATGTCTGTTTCGGCGATTTTGAAGTGAGGCAGGTCGGTTTGCGGGATATAGACGCGGTCCTTTTGCCAATCGACTGCCACATCCTGCCAGAAGTTGATCAATTGCAGCGCGGTGCAGATGCAGTCGGATTGTTCCAGATGTTCCGGCTCGGTGCGTCCGAACAGGTGCAGTACCAGTCGCCCGACCGGATTGGCCGAGCGGCGGCAGTAATCGAGTAGTTCGGGATAGTCGGCATAGCGTTTCTTGACCACATCCTGGGCAAAGGCATCGAGCAGGTCGCGGAAGAGCTGGATGGGCAGGGCGTGTTGCTCGATGATTTTTGCCAGGTCTTGAAAGAGCGGCATTTGCGGCCTTGTGCCGCTGGCAATGCGATCGAGTTCAGCCTGATAGGTCGCCAGTTCTGCCAGCCGCTCGGCCGGCGAGGCATCGCCTTCATCGGCAATGTCGTCGGCGCTGCGCGCAAAGCGGTAGATGATTTCGATGGGCCGCCGCAATCGGGCGGGGACGAGCAGGGACGCGACTGGAAAATTTTCGTAGTGATCGACAGGCATGAACCGGCTTTTCGGGAAATGTGGCGCTTGTGCCGGAGAATGTTAGAATCCGCCCCGCCTGCCCAGGTGGCGAAATTGGTAGACGCACCAGATTTAGGTTCTGGCGCCGAAAGGTGTGGGGGTTCGAGTCCCTTCCTGGGCACCACTTGGTATCGAGTGGCAACGAGTGATTCAACGGTATCCGGCAATTGCTCAACGCGGGTTGATTGGAAATCGGGTTTGTTTCCGGTGTTTGCTTGCTTCCCGGCCACCCAGCTCTTGTCCGCCGCATTTTCCCATTATTTCGCCGATGCTGTCATTTTGATACAGGCGGAATTTTCTCTGGGGTTGCTTACAACTGACCTGACTGTTTCCTTGCCTGGGCGATTGCCAGTACGTGCATTAGCGTTCGCGGGGATGCCTTGCTTGCCCGTGCGCTTGCTGAACCCATATTGGCCGGGAAGATGACGCTTTGTTGTGGTTGTTGCTGTGGCTCTTGCCGTTGATATCGGCGTTGTTCAAGGGATGTTTTTTCCATATTGCCTCCGTCTCGAATGAGCGTGACTTGTTTGATTCCGCTGGGGGCGGTTGGTTCCGCTCGCATCTGGCTGGCGAAGTATTCAGGGTAGTCGTCATCGGTTAATTTTTGATGCTTATTTTGTGACAACACGAAGAAGTGTTTTTGCCATTGAGCAATTTCTGCGCGCTGGGTATGTCCGCGCATGTCCACTGCTATGATCTCATCGCTAAAGGCGACTGAAAGGTGGGGGTAAGCGCGATGAAACAGGGTTTGACAGGCCTGATTGTCGGTGTCTGCGTGGGAGCGTCGGGGTGCGCAATCTGGCCGACTTGGCACTGGGCAAAGCCCGGAGCCAGCGAGGAGCAATTGGCCTGGGATCAGAACCAGTGCAAGGCCAGGGTTTACGCTGGCTCGTCAGGCAATGTGACGAATGAAACGGTGCGCCACATGTTTGTCTGCATGGAGGCTAAGGGCTGGTCCAGGGTAGGGAACTGACTTGGCCCAAAGCGGGGCAGCTTACTCGGCGTGGGTGGCGCTCTGCTTCTGGCTGCCGGCCGTTGATATCTTGCGCAAGGCAACTGCTGTGCGGGTCAAGCTTTCACACATGGCCTTCTGGTTGGCGAAAATCCGATGCAGCGCATGATGCATCGTATCGACCGTGCTGGCATATTGCAGCAAATGGTCGTGAGGCTGGAGTTGGCGGCCTTCGATTGTCGGAGTCATGGCAAACCTTTCTCAGGAGTTTTGCATGACGTTAGGCTTTTTTTGGCCTGATGCCAAGTAGGTAGGAAAAATAATCTGGCTAGTCGCCCTGTTTGCTTAACTGCTCTTGCCGGTGCCAGGCTTTCGGCCAGGAGCGGCGCGCGGGAAATACCCCAGGGCGCGGCACAGCCATCCTTCATAAGGCGCGCCATCGCTATACTTGGTGACGCTGCATTTGGAAATTTCTCCACGGGCCGAGAGTTCGGTCAGGGCGCTGCGCACTTCGTCCAGCGAAAAGCCTGTCGCTTCGACGATTTCGGAGTCGAGCAACTGACCGTGCTTTTTCAGGTGCAAGAGGACTTCGTTGGTGTGCATCCTGAGTCCTCAAATGATGTTGACGAGTGTGTGATTCCATTATGCGCTGTAGTGGTGCTTTTGCGCTGCCTATCTGTCAGGTGTTTTCCTTTTGGCCCAATACCTCGTCCATGAAACATCCGGCCGGCATCCGGAAACCCGCGGCGTTGGGATGTCCGCCGCCACCGTAGCGGCTGGCGATTACCGCTACATCGACTTTTCCCGCAGCACGTAGCGAGGCCTTGATCTCGCCATCGGCGGCTAGTTGCCAGATCAGGCCGAAACTGCCGCTGCGCTCGGCTAGCCGGTTGCCCAATTCAGAGGCAAACAGGCTGTCGGCGTTGATAGCCAGGCCGGCGATGCCTTGCCAAGTCAGTCCGTCGGATTGCAGGACTGGCTGGCCGTGGCGAACGGCTTGCAAGGGATCAATGGCCTCGCCGCGTACAGTTGCCGGCATGACTAGGTGGCTCTGGGCCAGTCTTTCAATTTCTCGTTCGAAAAATTGTTCTATGGCGCCGCCTTGGCTCAACATGTTTCGGTAGCGGACACTTTCGGCGGTTTTGGCTTCGTCGAGCAGTTGCTCCCAGCTTGCGAAATCGAAGGGGAGCAGACGCAAGGCGCGGCTGAAGGCGCGTGTGCCGGGCAGGGCGAAGCGCCACATATCCATGTCTTCGATGTGGCTGAGTACCAGTGGCAGTGGCGTATTCGGGAAAAAATGCTCCCAGCTCAGGCGGGCGCCGGACTTGTTCAAGTCAAAAATGATGTTTAGCGGCAGTTCTTGGTGCTGGAATGTTTCCAGACCGTTGGCCGTGGTCTTGAGTAGCTTGGCCCAAGGACTGCGGGCCGATGCGTGGTGGTCAATCTGGGTGACGCTGTGCGCCAGGGTGGCGATTTTTTCCAGGGTCTCACGGGGAAACGAGAAGTCGAGGATATATACCGACTTTCCGGTCAGCCCGAGCGGCTCCCAGTTTTCTCCATGGTGTATCGGGGCGTAATTTGCGGTGTCGCCAAAATGTTTCCAGGCAGCCAGCGCGGCGCCGAAGCCATCGGGGCAGTCGGCGTGGTAAATAACAGTGACGGGATTGGGCACGATTCAGTAGTGGGGCGGAATTTCGTCGAACAGGCTGGGCGCCTGCTGTGGTGTGGCGGATTGCACCTGCTGGCGCAGGGCATCGAGTTCCCTGGCCAGGAAATCGATTTGTTGCTGCTGGCGAAAGACGGTGCGATTCAGTTCGTCGACCAGATCCTCGGCGTAGCTGATCTTGATTTCCAGTTCGGTAATGCGGGATTCCACGGTGTTTCCTTATTTATCCTTGCGCCAGTCGCGCAGGGTTTCCTTGGGGGGCGGTGGCGGCGTATCGTCGCGGCGTTTGATCAGCGGCAGGGCGCCACCGAGGACGACGATGAGGCAAATGCCGAAAACAATCCAGCCGTTGTTCATTGCATTCTCCATTGATAGAGCGAGGAGTGTACTTGGTATGGGTCTTTTTGTGAAAAGGCTGTTGACATCTACGTTCCAGGGTCTATAATGCGGCCCTTCCTTAGGCGGTTAGCTCAGTTGGTTAGAGCGCCACGTTGACATCGTGGAGGTCGTTGGTTCGATTCCAATACCGCCTACCAAAATTCCTGACGGAGCTGAATTGATGAATTTCCGAACTTGCACCGCAGTTCAGAAACACTAATCGAGTCAGCCTTCGTTTGACCAAAAAAGTGCGGCTCACCCCCGCACTTTTTTTTCGCCTGGATATTTGCCATGCCTGATATCAAACTGCCCGATGGTTCCATCCGCTCTTTTGAACAGCCGGTAACAATCGCCGAAGTGGCGGCCAGTATCGGTGCCGGCCTGGCCCGTGCGGCGCTCGGTGGCAAGGTCAATGGCGTCTTGGTCGATACTTCTTTTCTAATCGAAGAAAGTATTGATCTGGCCATTGTTACCGATAAGGATCCGGAGGGGCTGGAGCTGATCCGCCACTCGACCGCCCACTTGCTGGCTTTTGCAGTCAAGGAGCTGTTCCCGGAAGCCCAAGTGACCATCGGTCCGGTCATCGAAAACGGCTTCTATTACGATTTTGCCTACAAGCGTCCGTTTACGCCGGAAGATCTGGTGGCCATCGAAAAACGCATGGCTGAACTGGCCAAGAAGGATATCCCGGTAACGCGCGAAGTCTGGGCGCGCGATGATGCGGTCAAGTTCTTTCTCGATCTGGGTGAAAAATACAAGGCCGAGCTGATTGGCGCCATTCCGGCCGACCAGCAGGTCTCGCTGTACCGCGAAGGCGATTTCATCGACCTTTGCCGTGGTCCGCACGTGCCGACGACGGCCAAGCTCAAGGTCTTCAAATTGATGAAGGTGGCCGGCGCCTACTGGCGCGGCGATCACCGCAATGAACAGTTGCAGCGCATCTACGGCACAGCCTGGGCCAAGAAGGAAGATCTCGACGCCTACCTGCACATGCTGGAAGAGGCGGAAAAGCGCGATCACCGCCGCCTTGGCAAGCAGTTCGACCTGTTTCATATGCAGGACGAGGCGCCGGGTCTGGTTTTCTGGCACCCCAAGGGCTGGGCGATCTGGCAGGAAATCGAAAGTTACATGCGCGCCGTCTATCGCAATAACGGCTATCAGGAAGTGCGCTGCCCGCAAATACTGGACAAGGCCCTGTGGGAAAAGTCGGGTCATTGGGAGCATTACAAGGACAACATGTTCACGACCTCGTCGGAAAACCGCGATTACGCGGTCAAGCCGATGAATTGTCCGGGGCATGTTCAGGTCTTCAATGCTGGCCTGCGTTCCTATCGCGAGCTGCCGTTGCGCTACGGCGAATTCGGCTCCTGCCACCGCAACGAGCCGGCCGGCGCCCTGCATGGCCTGATGCGGGTGCGCGGCTTCGTCCAGGATGATGGTCATATTTTCTGTACGGAAGACCAGATCGAATCCGAAGTGACGGCCTTCAATGCGCTGGTCAAGAGGGTTTATGCCGATTTCGGCTTCAATGACGTGGCGGTCAAGCTGGCCTTGCGTCCGGAAAGTCGTGTCGGTTCCGATGAGGTCTGGGATAAGGCGGAAGAAGCCTTGCGTGCCGGTTTGCGCGCTTCGGGGCTCGAATGGACGGAACTGCCGGGCGAGGGTGCCTTTTATGGTCCAAAGATCGAATTCCACATCAAGGATGCCATTGGTCGTTCCTGGCAGTGCGGCACCATGCAGGTCGATTTCTCGATGCCGGGCCGCCTTGGTGCGGAATATGTCGCGGCTGACGATACGCGCAAGGTGCCGGTCATGCTGCACCGGGCCATTCTGGGTTCGCTGGAGCGTTTCATCGGCATCCTGATCGAGAACTTCTCCGGTGCGTTGCCATTATGGCTTGCGCCGACCCAGGCGGTGGTGCTGAATATTTCCGAAAAGCAGGCGGATTACGCTGCTGAAGTCGCGCAAAAGCTACACCAGATGGGCTTCCGCGCCGAGGCGGATTTGCGCAACGAGAAAATTACCTATAAAATTCGGGAACATAGCTTGAACCGGCTGCCTTATCAGCTCGTTGTGGGCGATAAGGAAAAAGCGGACGGACTGGTGGCCGTGCGGACTCGCGGTGGTCAGGACCTCGGACAAATGTCCGTGGATGAACTGATCGGGCAACTTCAGAAAGAGGTTGCGGCGCGTAGTGGCACGGCTTAATTATTGATGTTTTCGGAGGTTTCACCATAGCTCAGAACAAGGCGCATCGCCTCAACGAAGAAATTACGGTTCCGGAGATTCGTCTCCAGGGTGTGGACGGTGAGCAGCTGGGGGTCATGAGTATCCGTGCTGCGTTGCAGTTGGCTGAAGAAGCCGGTGTCGATCTGGTTGAGATCGCGCCGATGGCCAAGCCGCCGGTTTGTCGTGTCATGGATTACGGCAAATTCAAGTACCAGGAACAAAAGCGTGCGCATGAGGCCAAGCTGAAACAGAAGCAGGTGCAGGTCAAGGAAATCAAGCTGCGCCCGGGTACCGACGAAAACGATTACCAGATCAAGCTGCGCAACATGACGCGCTTCCTGGAAGAAGAAGACAAGGTCAAAGTGACCCTGCGCTTCCGTGGTCGTGAAATGGCGCATCAGGAATTCGGTATGCGCCAGCTGGAACGGATCAAGACTGACCTTGAGGCTGTTGGCCAGGTCGAGCAGATGCCGAAGATGGAAGGCCGCCAGATGATCATGATCATCGGCCCCGCCAAGAAGAAGATTTGATAGTTATTAGGATCGAGTTGTTAGGATCCAGTAAGCAGTACTAGCAGCTAGGCAACTAATAGCTGGCAGCTAGAAAAGAAGTGCTTTCGGGTAATGGAAGTGTTCCCGCCGGGAACCACCTGATGGCATGTCATTAAGGAGCATCTAAATGCCCAAAATGAAGACCAAGAGCGGCGCCAAAAAGCGTTTCTCGGTTCGCGCCGGTGGCAGCATCAAGCGCGGTCAAGCCTTCAAGCGTCACATTCTGACCAAGAAGACCACCAAGGTGAAACGCCATTTGCGCGGTTCTGTTGAAGTTAACGCGCGCGATGCAGCTTCTGTCCGCGCCATGCTGCCCTACGCATAAGGAGATAGCAGATGCCTAGAGTTAAACGTGGTGTAACGGCGCGCGCGCGTCACAAGAAGATTCTCGTTCAGGCCAAGGGTTACCGCGGTCGTCGCAAGAACGTATATCGCATCGCCAAACAGGCGGTGATGAAGGCTGGTCAATATCAGTACCGTGACCGTCGTCAACGCAAACGTCAGTTCCGCGCTTTGTGGATCGCCCGTATCAATGCCGCAGCGCGTGAGCTGGGCATGAAGTACAGCACCTTCATGAACGGTCTGAAGAAGGCCAACATCGAAGTTGACCGCAAGGTTCTGGCCGATCTGGCCGTTTTCGATCAGCCGGCATTTGCTGCTCTGGCCGCCCAGGCCAAGGCACAGCTCGGCGCCTGAGCGAAAGCGTAATTAAAAAAAGGAGGCGCAAGCCTCCTTTTTTAGTTTCGGCCGCCGCTTTGCGGCTTCACGTCGGCTGCGCCGACATGAGCCTTCACTGAAACGTGCGTTTTGTTGGTGGTTTTGTAGGTGGATGTTTATGGACAATCTCGATCAAATCGTTAGCGAAGCCCGGACGGCTTTCGCTGCCATTGCTGACCCGGATGCGCTGGAACAGGTAAAAGCCCGTTTCCTCGGCAAGAGTGGGCAGATCACCGAGCTTCTCAAGGGCTTGGGCAAACTGCCGCCGGATGAGAAGAAAACTGCTGGTGCGGCGATCAATGTCGCCAAGACAGCTGTTGAAACTGCGCTTAACGAGCGTCGCGAAGCCATCCGCAAGGCCGCGCTCGAAGCGCGCCTGGCCGAAGAGGCACTGGATGTCACGCTGCCCGGTCGCGCCGAAGCGCGCGGTGGCCTGCACCCGGTGACGCGGACGCTGGAGCGGATTGAGGCGCTGTTCCGCTCCATCGGTTTCGAAGTGGCCGACGGCCCCGAGATCGAGGAAGATTTTTTCAACTTCACCGCCATGAACACGCCCGAGGATCACCCGGCGCGTTCGATGCACGACACCTTTTACCTGCAGAATCCGGACGGCACGGTGGCCGACAAGGTGTTGCTGCGGACCCATACCAGTCCGATCCAGGCGCGCTACATGAAGGCGCATGTCGAACGCTACGGTCAACTGGAAAAAATGCCCGAAATCCGCATCATCGCGCCGGGCCGCGTTTATCGTGTTGATTCCGATGCGACCCATTCGCCGATGTTCAACCAGGTCGAAGGCCTGTGGGTGGGCGAGGGCGTTTCCTTTGCCGACCTCAAGGGCGTGATTGCTGATTTCCTGAGGAGTTTCTTCGAGACCGAAGACCTCAAGGTCCGCTTCCGTCCGTCATTCTTCCCGTTTACCGAGCCATCCGCCGAAATCGACGTCGCTTTCATGAGCGGTCCGCTCGAAGGTCGCTGGCTGGAAATCGCCGGTTGCGGCATGGTGCATCCGGATGTGCTGCGCATTGCCGGCATCGATCCGGAAAAATACACCGGTTTCGCCTTCGGCTTCGGTCAGGACCGCCTGACCATGCTGCGTTACGGCGTCAATGACCTGCGCCTCTTCTTCGAAGGCGACCTCCGTTTCCTGAGGCAATTCGTATGAAATTCTCTGAATCCTGGCTGCGTACCCTTGTCGACACCAAGTTGTCGAGCGAGGAGCTTTCCCATCTGCTGACCATGGCCGGCCTCGAAGTCGAGGGTCTGGAGCCGGTCGCGCCCCAATTCAACGACGTCGTCGTCGCCCTGGTGCTGGAAGTCGTCAAGCATCCGGATGCTGATCGTCTGAATGTCTGCAAGGTCGATACCGGCCGTGGTGAGCCGACGACTATCGTCTGTGGCGCGCCGAATGTTGCCGTCGGTCTGCGTGTGCCGTGTGCCTTGCCTGGCGCCAAGCTGCCCGGCGATTTCGTTATCAAGATCGCCAAGGTGCGCGGTATCGAGTCCTCGGGAATGCTCTGTTCAGCCAAGGAACTCGGCATCGCCGAAGAGTCCTCCGGATTGCTGATTCTGCCTGCCGATGCGCCGGTTGGCCAGTCGATCCGCCAGTATCTCGATCTCGACGACAAACAGTTCGAACTCAAACTGACGCCGAATCGTGCCGACTGCCTGTCCCTGGGCGGCGTGGCGCGTGAAGTGGCGGCCATTGCCGGTGCCCGGGCCAAGCTGATTGACGTGCCGGAAGTGGCAGCGACCATCGCCGATCAGCGTGTTGTCGTGCTCGATGCGCCAGCTGCCTGTCCGCTCTATTTCGGCCGCGTTCTCAAGGGTGTCAACGCCAAGGCGCCGACCCCGGAATGGATGAAGCGCCGCCTTGAGCGCAGCGCTATCCGCTCGATTTCTGCGCTGGTCGACGTCACCAACTACGTCATGCTCGAACTCGGCCAACCGCTGCACGCTTTCGACAACACCAAGCTGGAAGGCGCCGTGCATGCCCGCATGGCCAAGCCGGAAGAAAAGCTGTTGCTGTTGAACGAACAGACCATCGCTATTGATGCCGACATTCTGGTCATTGCCGACGATGCCAAACCGTTGGCCATGGCCGGCATCATGGGGGGGGAAGAGAGTGGCATCACGCTGGAAACCAGCGAATTGTTCCTCGAATCGGCCTTCTTCGCACCCAAAGCCATCGCTGGCCGGGCTCGTCGCTACGGTTTCGGCTCCGATGCCTCGCATCGTTTCGAACGCGGTGTCGATTTCGGCGGAGCTCGCCGTGCCATCGAGCGCGCCACGCAACTGATCATTGAGATCTGTGGTGGTGCTGCTGGTCCGGTAACTGAGGCCAAGGCCGAGATGCCGGCACGCAAGCCGGTGCGTCTGCGTACGGCGCGTGCCTGCGCAGTGATCGGCATGACTTTTTCTGCCGAGCAGATCGCCGGCTTGTTCAACGGTCTCAGCTTGCCCTTCGTGCGTGAAGGCGACGATTTCCTGGTCACCCCGCCAACCTGGCGCTTCGATATCGAAATCGAGGAAGACCTGATCGAGGAAATTGCCCGTCTGCACGGCTACGACAATATCCCGGCTCCGGCGCCGCGCGGTAATCTGAAAATGATGGTGCAGCCCGAAGCCCAGCGTCCGGCGGCACGCGTTCGTCAACTGCTGGTTGATCGCGGCTATCAGGAAGTCGTCAATTTCGCTTTTGTCGAGGAAGCCTGGGAGGCTGACTTTGCCGCCAATGCCGACCTGATTCGCCTGGCAAATCCGATTGCCAGCCAGATGGCCGTCATGCGGTCGACGCTGTTCGGTGGCTTGATTGCCAATCTGGTAACCAATCTCAAGCGCAAGCAGAACCGTGTGCGCCTGTTTGAAACCGGCCGCACCTTTCAGCGCAATGCAGCTGCAAAGCCGGTTGCCGGCTTCGCGCAGTCCTGGAGGCTGTCCGGCCTGGCCTACGGTGGAGCGTTGCCGGAAGGCTGGGGCAGTGCTTCGCGCAAGGTTGATTTCTTCGATATGAAGGGTGATTTGGAGGCCTTGCTGGCCCCGGCGCAACTACGCTTCGAGAAGCTCGTTCATCCGGCACTGCATCCTGGACGGGCGGCGCGTGTGCTGCTCGATGATCGTGAAATCGGTTGTCTGGGCGAGTTGCATCCGGAATGGGTGCAAAAGTACGATTTGCCGCAAGCGCCGGTTGTCTTTGAACTGGATTTCGATGCTGTCAAGGCCGTGCAGGTTCCGGTCTATGCCGAAGTCTCGAAGTTCCCGTCGGTGATCCGCGATCTGGCCGTTGTGGTTGATCAGAATATCGGTTTGCAGGCTCTGCTTGATGCTCTGAAAGTGCAGTTACCGGAGCTGGTAAAGGACGTTCAATTGTTCGATGTTTACGTCGGAAAGGGTGTCGCCGAAAACAAGAAAAGTCTTGCTTTCCGGATAGTTATGCAAGATACTCAACGCACTTTGCTAGATTCTGAAGTTGATGCTGCCCTGCAGCAACTGGTGTCCTGTCTGGAGCAGGCATTCGGTGCTCAACTGCGTGCCTGATGGAAAAAACAACGATGACGCTCACCAAAGCCGAGCTTGCTGACCTGCTGTTTGAAAAGGTTGGTCTCAACAAGCGCGAGGCCAAGGACATGGTCGAGGCTTTTTTCGAAGAGATTCGTAATGCTCTGGAAACGGGAGATGGCGTGAAGCTGTCCGGTTTTGGCAACTTTCAGCTACGTGACAAACCACAGCGTCCCGGGCGTAACCCTAAAACAGGTCAGGAAATCCCCATTACGGCACGCCGTGTGGTGACTTTTCATGCCAGCCAGAAGTTGAAGTCCGACGTTGAGCTTGCCTTCGATGGAATTGCGGCATAAAACCTCCGGCAGCGAAGAGCTGCCACCTATTCCCGCTAAGCGCTACTTCACCATCGGCGAAGTCAGCGAACTATGTGGCGTCAAGCCCCATGTGTTGCGTTATTGGGAGCAGGAATTCAATCAGCTGAAGCCGGTCAAGCGCCGGGGCAATCGTCGTTATTATCAGCACCATGAAGTTTTGCTCGTTCGGCGTATTCGTGAGCTTCTTTATAATCAGGGGTTTACGATTAGCGGTGCGCGTAACCGGCTTGATGAAGGTGGTGCTGTTGAGGCATCTGCTGCCGAAAAGCAGGAAAATCAGCAAAAGGGTGGTGCCCTGCGTCTCGAATTGCTCTCGGTTATTGAGATGTTGCGACTATGATTCCTGCTGTTTTCAGGTATAATGCACGGCTTGTCGGGGCGTAGCGCAGCCTGGTAGCGCACTTGCATGGGGTGCAAGGGGTCGCGAGTTCGAATCCCGCCGCCCCGACCAAAGAATCAACGAGTTAGGCCAATCTTCGGATTGGCCTTTTTCGTTTTTTGGTTATTGTTGGTGCCTTGGGGGCAAAAATAAGGGTTGCTTCATGAGTTGTTACTTCGCGCAAACAGGAAACACGTAACACGTAGCGGACCGGTCCCTTCATCCTGCGTAATCGAACTGAGCCTTTCTGCTTGGATCAAGGCGACCAAGGTAATTTTGACGTTTGAGCATTTCATGGCGCAATTCTGGAATTATTTGCTGGATTCTTGTCCAAAACAGGCTTGGAGTGTGTTTCGTGGGTAGCGGGTTTGTTTTGTAATTTTTATTATATTTTCCGATCCAAGATATCTCACTAATAGCCAGTTCGCTCAATAATTTAAATCAAGAAATATTTCGAGGCGGGTAATTTTTGTAAATTTTTTGCACTTTTTCACTTGATGAAAAATATAGGTTCGTCTGAAATCGCGAGCATTCTTCTGATGCTTGTAAGTGCATTTATCGCTTTGAATTTTAAGTGTTGCTAGTAGCTGAATTTACGGATTTTTTGCTGAGTTGTATTTATTTGGCGTATCTGGTTGGCGTGTGTGTTGCGATTAATCCCCGGTTGTTATGACTTTGGGAGTATTTGTTGTGCTGCGTTGGCTCGATATAATATGGAAATAATTCAAGAGGTCGCCTAAGGTTTGGTGTTTTTGACGTTTCTGGAGGTTCGTGGGGTTTTGTGTCGCAACCGATAGCTCAAAAAATCGCCGTAACAGGTGTTGCCTTTCGCTTTCCCGGAGATGTGGGAGATGTGAGCGGGTTGTGGCGAGCACTCGTTGATCGCCAGGATCTTGTCACTCAGATAGAGTCTTCGCGCTGGGCGACCGATGTTTTGCAACATCCGAAACGCTCGGAGGCCGGGCGTAGCATTACATTTTCCGCGGGTGTGCTATCGCGCATCGACGAGTTCGATGCCGGGTTTTTTGGTATCTCGCCGCGTGAAGCAGCGTGGATGGATCCGCAGCAAAGGTTGCTTCTTGAGCTGGCCTGGGAAGCCATGGAAAATGGCGGCATGCCGCCGTCGCAGATCGCCGGTAGCGATTGCGCGGTTTATGTCGGTATTTCCGGGATGGATTACGGTGTTCGCGCCCTCGATGATCTGGCGAGCATCAGTGCTCATACAATGACCGGCAATACGCTGAGCATTGCGGCGAACCGCTTGTCCTACGTGTTCGATCTGCATGGCCCGTCGATGGCAGTGGATACGGCCTGCTCGTCGTCGCTGGTCGCGTTGCACCAAGCCTGTAACGCCCTGCATGTTGGCGATGCTTCGATGGCTATGGTGGGTGGCGTCAATGTGTTGACTCATCCGTATCCATTCATTGGTTTTTCCAAAGCGTCGATGCTTTCGGCGCGTGGTCGCTGTCACTCCTTCGATGCCTCTGGCGATGGCTATGTTCGCGCTGAAGGTGGGGCGGTATTGCTGCTCAAGCCCCTGGATAGGGCTGTCGCCGATGGCGATCGCATTCACGCGGTGATTCTGGCTTCGGGAGCCAATGCTGACGGTGGCCGCAAGAGCGGTTTGACCATTCCCAGTATTCAGGGCCAAGTTGAATTGATGCGCTCGGTCCTCGGTCGTGCGGGGATCGCAGCACAAGACGTCGATTATCTGGAGGCGCACGGTACGGGAACTGCGATTGGCGATCCCGTTGAAGCCGAGGCGATTGGTACAGTCTATGGCCAGTCCCGTCCGCAAACACGGCCGTTGCCGATCGGTTCGGTCAAGTCAAATCTTGGGCATCTGGAGCCGGCTTCCGGCATGGCTGGGCTGGTCAAGGCCATGCTGGTGCTGAAACATCGTCAGGTGCCGCCCTCGATTCATCTCAAAGAGCCAAATCCCAAAATTGATTTTGCCGGCTGGAATTTGATGCCGGTTGCCGAGCAATTGGTGCTCGACAGTAAGTCTGCTTCGCCGTGTATTGTTGGCGTCAATTCCTTTGGCTTTGGTGGTGCCAATGCCCACGTACTTCTCCAGGAATACGTAACAGAGGTTCCCGCTGACAGCGTTACCGTGAGGAATGCTTTTCCGCCATTGGTTCTTTCGGCGCGTAGCGAACCCGCCTTGCGCGAATTGGCAAAGCGCTACGCTGAGTTGCTGGATTCCCCGGAGTCTCCTGATTATTACGATCTTGCCTACGCTGCAGCGTATCGTCGTGAGCGCCTTGACCTGCGCCTGATTGTCGAACCTGTCACGGTTGTGGCGCTGCGCCGGCAGTTGGAAGAGTTTGCTGCAGGTACGCAGCCAGAAGGCGTGGTCGTCGAGGCTGCTCCGCTTGAGTCGGGCAAGCTGGCCTTCGTCTATGCCGGCAATGGCGCCCAGTGGGTTGGCATGGGGCAAATCTTGCTCGCAGAATCCGAACCGTTCAGACGGGTGATCGAAGATCTGGATCGGCGAATTGCAGCGCGAGCTGGATTTTCCTTATTTGCCGAGTTGCAGGCCCCGGAAACACTATCGCGGCTGGCCGACACTGCGGTCGCCCAGCCTCTGCTGTTTGCCGTGCAGGTTGCCTTGACCGAGATGCTCCGTGCTCAAGGGATTGAAGCCGATGCAGCGATCGGACACAGCGTCGGCGAGATTGCCGCAGCCTGGGCGGTTGGCGCCTTGACGCTGGATGAGGCGGTGGGGGTCATTTGTGCGCGCAGCGCTGCTCAAGCGCAGACCAGAGGGACCGGCCGCATGGCGGCAGTCAGCATGCCGGAAGCTGACATGTTTGCCTGGCTGGCCGAGGGGGCTTGGCCGGATCTTGAAATTGCTGGTATCAACAGCCCGGTCAATCTGACTCTGTCCGGTCCGCTGGAGCAGCTTCAAAGTCTGGCGCTGGCCGCCAGGGAGCGCGGCATCGCCTATCGCCTGCTCGATCTCGATTACGCTTTTCACAGCCGTTGCATGGACCAGGTCAAGACTCAACTGGCCCGGTCGCTGGCAGGTTTTTCCCCGGACAATGCGCGGCGGGCAACTTTCGTTTCAACCGTTACTGGCGACATCTTTGAGGGCTCACTTGATGCTGGTTACTGGTGGGACAACATTCGCCAGCCGGTGCGTTTCGAGCCAGCCATTGGGCGACTGTTGGAGCTCGGTTGCCATACTTTCGTGGAAATTTCGCCGCACGCCATTCTCCAGCGTTATCTCAAGGAGTGTCTGGCGGCTCGCAACGCTCATGGGAAGGTGATGTATTCCCTCCGCAAAAACGATGACGGGATTGATTGCATCCAGAAACTGGTCCTGCGTCTGCATTTGCGGGCCGGGCACGATACCTTGCAAGGCGCTTTTCCGGCAATGGGGCGTTTCGTCGACTTGCCGTCCTATCCGTGGCAGCGTGAGCGCCATTGGCTACCCGCTAGCAACGAAGGCTATCAACTGGTTGAACGACGTCCTGTCCATCCTTTGCTTGGCTGGCCTCTTAAAGAGGCGCAGGCGTCCTGGGAAAATGTTCTTGATCCGCGCAGTCAGCCCTGGCTGGCCGATCACTGCGTGGGCGGCGCCATTGTCCTGCCTGGGGCTGCCTATGTCGAAATGGCGCTTGCCGCCGCTCGTGAGCACTATGCTGGTGTAAACCTCGAACTCGAAGAGCTGGACATTGTCGCGCCCGTGGTCTTCGATGGCGAACATGCGCGGAGTATCCGCTTTGATCTCAATCCGCGCGATGGCGGCTTTCAGATACGCAGTCGTCAGCGCCTGAGTAGTGATGAGTGGTTGCTCAATGCTTCCGGGCGTCTGCTTGGCGTAGTTAGCAGCTATATCGAGGTGGCTGCCGAAACACCTGCACTGCCGGCGTCGGCGCAAGCCCTGGATCAGGAAACGCACTACCGCTTGGCTAGCGCGCTTGGACTCGATTACGGTCCGGTTTTTCGGCGGATGGCCGAATCACGTCTTCATGGTGAAGTTCTCGAAGGGCGCTTGGATAAGTCGATCGACCTTGAGTCTGAAAAGTCTCCATGGCTGCTCCATCCGGCGATTGTTGATGCCTGCTTCCAGTCATTGCTTGATTTCTTTCACGTTGAAATAGAAGCGGGTCTCGGCCTGCCGCTACTGCCGGTCAAAATTGGTCGCTTGCGTTTACTTGGCACGGCGCCGATTACCCGTTTTCGTACCCGCCTGTTGCGCCGCAGCCTGCGTTCAGTGTTGGCTGAGTTCGAACTGCTGGCGGCCGATGGGCAGAAAATTGCCGTACTGACTGGTTGTCGTTTCCGGGCTGCTTCGCTACGTCACGATAAGCGCATCGAGCCGGCCTGCTGGGAAATCCGGCCGATTATCCAGCCGGGTGTCCTGGCCAGTGCAACTTGCGCCTTGCCGGCCGTACATGAGCTTGTGCAGCAGATCAAGGACTGGTTTATCGACCGGGAAGGCGAACTCAATCGGAAAGCCTATTTTGGCGAGGCTCAACCTCTGTTTGATGCTCTGGTCAGCGCTTTTGCCTACGAAGCCATGCAGGCCGTCCTGGCGCAACAGCCGGAAAGTACCCAGGCCTGGCTGAACGATGGTGGTGGAAACAATGCCAACCAGGCCTTGCGGGTCTGGGTTCGCGACCTGTTGGTCGAGCAATCCTGTCTGACCAAGCTCGCGGACGCCTGGCAACTTGCCGAGAACAGCATGCCGTCAGCCGCCGAAATCTGGCGGACCTTGCTTGTCGAATATCCGGATGCCTTGCCGGAACTGGTTCTGGTCGGGCGCATGGGGCGGACACTGGCGGCACAGCTGGTCGGCGAAATTGATTCACTCGGACAGTTGACCGAGATGCGGCGTAGCCAGCAGATAGAAACCTTGTTTGATCACTCGATCAGTTACCGTGGCAGTGCCCTGGCGGTTGAGCAACTGCTTGAGAACTTGGGCAAGCAATTGCCGGCTAACCGTCGTCTGCGGGTTCTCGAAATTTCCGCCGGTCTGAGCAATCTGCCGCGGCTATTGGAGACACACATCGATATTGGTCGAGTCGACTATGTGCTGGCCCATGAAAATGCCGATGCCCGTGACCATCTTCGGCATGAGTATCAGGATGATGCCTGGGTTGCCATCGCCGAGCTCGAGCCCGTTTCGCTCAAGCTCAAGGCGCCAATTAGCCTGCCTCAAGGTTACGATGCCGTCATCCTCCGTCATTCGCTGAATGAGCTTGAAGACCCATGTTCGCGTCTGGCCTGGGCGCAGGCGCAACTGGCTGGCGGTGGCCTGCTGGTCTTGGCCGAGCGTTATTCCGATCTGGCCGCGGATATCGTCTGGGGGCGCCATTTCGTATCGCCGCAGGTCTGGCAGTCGGAATGTGCAAAGCTCTGTTTCGAGGAAATCGAGATCTGCCATGAGCCGGCTGGCGAGGGAAGTTCCGTCGGTGCCTACCTGATGCTTGCCAAGCGCGGTGAATCGAATGGTTCCGGCACCTTGAAGGAAGTCGCTCGCTGGTTGTTGCTGGCTGGCGATACGGCGGGCATCGAGCTTGCCCGGTCAGTACAAGAAATTATGCCGGCCCATGCCCAGGTCGCCAGCTGTGTCGAATATGGCGATCAACTGCGTGACCGTGAATCGATCTCGTCGTTTATCGCATCGCTCAGGAGCGAATTCGATGGCATCGACCATGTCCTGCTGATTCCCGGCAAGTCCACTCGGGATGATATCTCGCCGACAATCGACGCGCTCAATCTCGTGCATGCACTGGGCGCCATGTCACCGCTGCCGCAACTCTATTTCGTTACGCGGGGTGGGGCTCCGGTCGATGGCCTAGCCACGACTGATGAACTTCATCCGGCTCACGCCGCGCTATGGGGATTGGGGCGCGTGGTAATGAACGAATACCCGGGACTGTCCTGCAAGCTGATTGATTTGCCGGAACTTCAGGAACCATCAGTGCTCGCTGGCCTGCTGGCGGACGAATTGCTGTATCCCGATGCTGAAAGTGAAATCGTTTTGCATACCAGTGGCCGCCATGTACTGCGCATGGAAAAAAGTCAATTGGCTGCCCCCGAAGATTCAAAGGGGGGCGAAGGGCGTTTTCGTCTCGATTTCAGGGTTCCCGGCCAGTTGCGCAATTTGTTGTGGCTGGAGCAGCCCGAGCGAGAACTTGCGGCTGGCGAGATCGAGGTACGTCCGGTGGCAACTGGTCTTAACTTCCGCGACATCATGTACGTCATGGGGCTGTTGCCCGACGAAGCCGTTGAACACGGTTTTGCCGGCGCCAGCCTGGGCTTGGAGTTTTCCGGCGTGGTCACTCGTGTTGGTAGTCGGGTGGAGGAATATGTGCCTGGTGATCCGGTCATGGGTTTTGGCCCGGCCTGTTTCTCCAGTCATGTCATTACCCGGGCCAGTGCTGTGATGCCCAAGCCGGAAGCCTGGTCCTTTGCCGCGGCAGCGACTGTGCCGACGGTCTTCTTCACGGTCTATTACGCGCTCAAGCAACTCGCCAACCTGCAGCCGGGCGAGCGTGTCCTGATCCATGGCGCGGCTGGCGGGGTTGGCATCGCAGCGGTACAGCTGGCTCGCCATCTCGGGGCCGAAGTATTCGCCACAGCCGGTAGCGAAGAAAAGCGCGAGTTCGTGGCGCTGTTGGGGGCCGATCATGTTTACGACTCGCGCAGCCTGGCCTACGCCGAACAGATCCTGGCGGCGACTGGTGGTGAGGGTGTCGATGTCGTGCTCAATTCGCTGGCTGGTGAAGCCATCCGGCGCAACCTGCACGTTCTGCGACCATTCGGTCGTTTCCTCGAACTCGGCAAACGTGATTTTTTCGAAAATACTCCGATTGGCTTGCGCCCCTTCAAGGACAACATCAGTTACTTCGGTATCGATGCCGACCAGTTGCTGATCGCCCGGCCTGATCTCGCCGGGCGTCTGTTCCGCGAAGTCATGGCCCTGTTCCGCAGCGGCGTGTTGTCCCCCTTGCCGGTTCGCGTATTCCCGGCCGAGCGGGTGGTCGATGCCTTCCGTTACATGCAGCAGGCGAAACAGATCGGCAAGGTGGTCGTAAGCTTCGAAGGGGCGCGAATCGTTCCCCAGGCGCTGCAGCCGCACCGTCCGCTCCCCCGTTTTGATGCCAAGGGCGCCTATCTGGTGACCGGCGGCATTTCCGGCTTTGGCCTGGAAACCGCGCGCTGGCTGGCAAGCAATGGGGCCGGGCAGCTTGTTCTGCTCAGTCGTCGCGGCACCACAACGCCGGGGGCTGATGATGCACTGGCCAGTATTCGGGACTTGGGCGCGCAGACTGTTGTTCTGGCCTGCGATGTCGCTGACCGCGAAGCACTCGCCAAGGTATTGCAGCACGAAGGTTTGCTGCCGCTCAAGGGCATCTTCCATGCCGCCATGGTGATAGACGACGCGCTGATCAGCAATCTTGACGCCGAGCGCATGTCCCGAGTCATGCTACCGAAGATCCAGGGGGCCTGGAATCTTCATGAACTTACCCGCGCTTTGCCGCTCGATCATTTCATGTTGTATTCCTCGGTTACAACCTATATCGGCAATCCCGGGCAGGCCAACTATGTTGCCGCTAACGCCTGGCTGGAAGGTCTGGCCGTGTTGCGGCGAGCTCAAGGTCTGCCGGTGACCTGCATCGGTTGGGGGCCGATTGGCGATGCCGGATACCTGACCCGCAACCAGGCGGTCAAGGATAGTCTGGCCAGCCGCCTTGGTGCCGACCCGTTGAGTGCGGAAGCAGCTCTGCGTATGCTCGGCCATGCCCTTGTCCGGCCTCAGTCGAATGTGGCGATTGGCGATTTCCAGCTTTCTGCCCTGGCGCGACTACTACCGTCGGTACAGGGGCCGCGTTTTTCGAGTTTGCGTCGGCATGGCGACGAGTTCGCTGGCGCCACCGACAATCTCGACGACTTCAGGTGCCTGATCGAAGGCAAGTCGCCGGGCGAAGTGCAAGCACTGGTCACCCAGCTGGTCACCCAGGAAGTTGCCCTGGTTCTTGCCGTCAGCCCTGAGCGTATTGCCTCGGGCAGGTCGTTGCACGACCTTGGCCTCGATTCGTTAATGGGCGTCGAACTGGCTCTGGGCCTTGAAAAGCGTTTCGGCATCCAGATGCCAGCGATGGTGCTCAATGAGGGACCTACTGTTGAAAGGGTAACTGCCCGTATTATTGAGCGCTTGGCGGCCAGCGATGGTTGTGGCGAGTCGGCTGGTGACCTTGCCGCAACGGCAGCAGGCATGGCGGTGCAGCATGGTGCATCGGTTTCGCATCAAGTTCTGGAGGCGGCGGTGGCAGATATTGAAAATGGGCTGGTTGGCGAATGACCAAACAAAATTTTGGCCTGGTCGGCAACGCCAAGGAGCAATTGGTAAAGCGTTTCCTGGCGCGGCGTGACAGCCACTCGGACTCCGGCTTGACTGCCTCCGTCGGCTTGCGGGCAGCCAATAATCTGGCCCAGATTCCCGAAAAATTTTGCCGCTTCGACAAGTTCCCGGGCTATGAGAAAGTTGTCCTTCCGCAGGTGGCCGCACGAAAATTGGGTATTGAAAACCCATACTTCAAAACACATGATGGTGTTGCCGACGCTACGACGATGATAGGCGGCAAGCCTTACATCAATTTTTCCAGCTACAACTATCTCGGCCTGTCAGGCGACGCCAGGGTAAACCGGGCCGCCAAGGATGCCATCGACCGTTACGGTACCTCCGCTTCGGCTAGCCGACTGGTTGCCGGGGAACGCCCTATTCAGCGCGACCTGGAAGAAGCGATCGCGGGACTTTACGAGGTTGACGACTGCGTCGTCTTCGTCAGCGGCCATGCCACCAACGTGACGACTATTGCCACGCTGTTTGGCCCCAAGGACCTGATTGTCCATGACAGCCTGATCCACAATAGCGTCTTTGAAGGCATCAAGCTTTCCGGCGCTACTCGTCGCGCCTTCAAGCACAACGATCCGGAATCGCTGGAGGGTATCCTGGCTGAAATACGCGGTAATTTCGAGCGCACGTTGATCGTGATCGAAGGCCTCTACAGCATGGATGGCGACATCCCGGATTTACCGCGCTTCATCGATATCAAACAGCGCTTCAGGGCTTTTCTAATGGTCGACGAGGCCCACTCGATCGGCGTGCTGGGGAATACCGGTCGCGGTATCCGCGAACATTTTGGTGTTGCCGGGAGTGCAGTCGATATCTGGATGGGGACGCTGAGCAAATCGTTTGCCGGTTGCGGCGGCTACATCGCCGGTGAAAATGCCCTGGTCGAACACCTTAAATATGGAGCGTCGGGGTTTGTGTTCAGCGTAGGTATCGCTCCCGCCATGGCCGGGGCTTCTCTGGAGGCTATCCGCATCATGCTGGCCGAACCGGAAAGGCTTGCCCTCCTGCGCGAGCGAGCCGGGTATTTCCTCAAGCAAGCCCGGGCCTGCGGGATAGATACCGGATTTTCCCACGGCTGTGCGGTTATCCCGGCCATTGTCGGCAGTTCGCTCAAGGCAACAAAACTGTCGCAGCATCTGTTTGAACAAGGCGTCAATGTTCAGCCGATCATTCACCCCGCTGTCGAAGAAAAGGCCGCGCGTCTGCGCTTTTTCGTCAGTCTGATGCATACGCAGGCGCAGATTGACCGTGTAGCGGCGTTGTTGGAAAAAGCGATATAGGGCGACTATGGCTGAAACAATGCGTTCTCCTCTTGGCATCACGTTCTCCGTTTGGCGCGCGTTGCTGTTGCGTGAGGCTTTGTCGAGGATTTCCGGGGGGCGTGTGCCTTGGGTATGGTTGCTGCTGGAGCCCGTAGTGCATATGGCTTTTATGGCTTTTATCTTTACCTCAATTGGTCATCGTGTGATTGGGGGGATTGATGTCGTTCTATGGATCATCGTTGGATTCTCCGCATTTTTTACATTCAGGCGTTCCGGCACGCAAGGCCTGAACGGAATTAACGCAAATCGCGCCTTGTTTACCTATCGTCAGGTTCGTCCAGTCGATACCGTATTGGTTCGGGCCTTGCTTGAGGGCCTGATCATGTTGCTGATTACGCTGATTATTTTGTCAGGGACTGCCTTGCTTGGGAAAACAGTATTTCCAGACAATCCACTAACCGTTTTTGCCGCATTTTTTGGTTTGTGGCTTTTGGGTTTGGGCTACGGACTAGTGTTTTCCGTACCTAATGAATTGATTCCTGAATTCGCTCAAATATTCGGATTTCTACAAACCCCGTTATATTTAATTTCAGGGATCGTAGTGCCGATTGGTGCTCTACCCCATGACTACCGCGAATGGCTTTTATACAATCCCATTCTTCACGGTGTTGAGCTTGCTCGCGTTGGGTACGCAAATTATTACCACGGTGATTCAGACTTGAGTCTGACCTACCTGTATTCCTGTGCGCTGGTCATGGTCTTCTTCGGTTTGGCTTTGCAACTGCGTTTTGTGCAGCGGATGATTTCAAAATGATCACTGTTGAAAACCTTCACAAGCGTTACCTGACTGACCACGGACCTGGTCGATGGGTATTGCAGGGGGTCAACTTCACAATACCCAGGAACACGAGTGTCGGCCTGATTGGCGGAAACGGGGCAGGGAAATCGACGCTTCTCAGATTGATCGGCGGCATCGATTACCCCAATAAAGGCAAAGTGGAACGCAAGTGCCGAGTATCGTGGCCAATGGGGCTGGTCGGCGGACTACAGGGATCGCTGACGGGGCGTCAAAATGCCAAGTTTGTCTGCCGCATTCATGGTCATGAGGCCGATATTGAAGACCGTCTTGCATTTATCGAGGATTTTGCCGAAATTGGTCCGGCCTTCGATGAACAGGTCAAGACCTACTCATCAGGGATGCAGTCGCGTCTCAAGTTCGGTATTTCCTTGGCTTTTGATTTCGACGTCTATATTTCCGACGAAGTGACCTCGGCAGGGGATGCGGCATTCAGGAAAAAAGCCTCGGATGCCTTTGCCAAACTTGCCGATCGTGCCGGTTTGATCATGGTCTCGCATAGCGATGCCACGCTGAAGCAGTTTTGCCAGGCAGGTATCTGGCTGCATGAAGGGAAAGCGCACTGGTATGAAAATATTGACGATGCACTTAAAAATTACAAGGAAAGCATACGTGCATGATTGATCGCATCAAGAATCTTCCGGTTGGCGACAACGCGCGTCGCTTCCTCGAAACCGTTCAGCGCTGGCTGGCTCCCGCCTTATTGCGTCGTCGGACTTTTGGCGTGGCCACTATTGCCATATTCATGGCCATTATCTATTGGGGATTGTTGGCATCGGATCGCTATATATCCGAGGCGAAGATTGTTATTGAGCGTACTGATATGGCAGCCGGTACCGCAATGGATATCGGTTCGCTACTGACCGGAGCAACGGGGGGTAATCGCACCGATCAAATGCAACTTCGCTCCTATCTGCTTTCCACCGACATGTTGGGCAAGCTTGATGAAAAGCTTGGTTTGCGTGGGCATTACAGCGACTCTGCTCGTGATCCGCTTTCCAGAATGTGGAACAAGGATGCGCCGCAGGAGTGGTTCCACAAGCATTACCTCGCTCGAACAAGTGTCGAGTTCGATGACTACTCGGGCGTCCTGGTGATCAGCGCTCAAGCCTACGATCCCAAAATGGCCAAAGCCATTGCCAGCACCCTGGTGCAGGAGGGGGAGCGTTACATGAATGAACTCGGCCATGCGATGGCCAGGGAGCAAGTTGCATTTCTGGAGGGCCAGGTGTCGGAGATGGCGCACAAGGCCATGGAGAAAAGGAAAGAACTGCTCGCCTTTCAGAATCAGAAAGGAATTCTTGCGCCGCAATCTGCGGCCGAAGCCCTGCAAGGCAACATCTATCGCCTTGATGCACAGTTAAGTGACATGAAGGCGCGTCGATCAGCAATGCTGGGGTATTTAAGCGCAGAGGCGCCAAGCGTGGTTGAACTGGAAATGCAGATTCGGGCAAGTGAGAAGCAGATCCAGCAGGAACAGGGGCGATTGACTTCGCCGAAAGGGCAGACGCTGAACAGTACGACAGAGGAGTATCAGCGCATGGAATTTGCGGCCAAGTTTGCCGAAGATGTTTACAAGACCGGCCTGGTTGCCCTTGAAAAAGGTCGCCTTGAGGCCTTGCGGACTTTGAAAAAAATCGCTGTATTGCAAGCGCCGACATTGCCGCAATACCCTTGGGAGCCAAGGCGCCTGTACAACATTGTGGTATTTATGCTATCCGCCTTCATTCTCGCCGGGATCGTTCATCTGCTTGCCGCTGTGGTCAGGGATCATCAGGATTAACTCATGAATATTGTCAATATCAAAGTTCTGGTGGTCGGGGCTATTTGTCTCGCAGCCTCGCTTGCCAACGCACAGTCAAACGATCCTTTTTTCCTGAGAAAGTCTCTTGGGCTATCTCAGGCACCCATGCAAGAGGCAAATACTGCCTCATATATCGTCAAGTCAGATCAGGTTCCTCCGGCTAGTACCGTAACGCACAAAACGCCAACGAGTGTGGCCGGCGATCACGCAGCAAATTCAGTCAGCGACGTATTCGGCGCCAATTTGTTTACCGGGGCATTTGCCAAACAGGGTCCGGGGCGATTCAATCCGGACTACGCTGTCATGGTCGGGGACCGGATCCAACTCCGTTTGTGGGGGGGATTCCAGTTTGATGGAATTGTCGAGGTCGACTCCAAAGGAAATATTTTCCTGCCACATGTTGGCCCGGTCATGGTTCTTGGGGTTCGTAACGAAGAGCTGCAACGGGTAGTCGAAGGTTCGGTTCGTCGAATCTTTCGTGCCAATGTCTATAGCTATGCCAGCCTCGCTGCAGCCCAGCCAGTTCGGGTTTTCGTCGGCGGGTTTGTAAATCGACCGGGGTTGTACAACGGTACGAGCATGGACAGCTTGCTCTCCTATCTCGATCAGGCTGGAGGCATTGATGTCGAACGGGGGTCGTTTCTCAATGTGGAAGTTAAGCGAGGCGACCGCCTTCGCGCTTCGGTAGATTTATATGAGTTCTTGCTCCAGGGCAGAATACCGCTGGTTCAGCTTGCCGAGGGGGATGTAATTTTCGTCTCGCAACGACAATCCACGGTAAAAGTTTCTGGCTTGGTCGGCAGCGCGAATCGTTTCGAATTTTCCAGCCAATCCAGGACCGTTGCCGATCTGATCAAGGTGGCAAGACCCAAGCCGCAGGCCACTCATGTTCGGGTTGTCAGAAATGCCGGTGCGACGACCAATACCGATTATTTGCTACTCGAGCAGGCCGGTCAGTTAGTCCTGCAAAATGGTGATGAAATCGAATTCACCGCAGACAAGAAACTGGGCACGATTACAGTGCGGGTGGAAGGGGAGCACCAGAGCCCCCAAGAGTATGTCCTTCCTTATGGCACGCGTTATGGCGAATTGATGGGACGTATCCAATATAGCGACCGTTCCGATAGCGAAAAGCCACAGCTCTTCCGCCAGTCGGTCAAGGCTCGGCAGAAGCAACTTCTCTCAGTATCGTTGAAAACCCTTGAGTCGGCAGTCCTTACTGCTCGTGCCGGTACCACGAATGAAGCCGCCCTACGCACGGAAGAAGCCAATCTTATCCTTCGCTGGGTTGAGCGCGCCAAGCAGATCGAGCCGGCCGGCCAGATTGTGATTTCCCAGTCCAGTCAGCGGAATGACTTGCTGCTTGAGAACGGTGACATTATAAAAATTCACACCAAGGATGGTCTGGTTCTGATTGGTGGAGAAGTCCTGTTCCCCAATGCCATTGCTTATGACAAACGCTATGGTCTGGATGACTATATCAAGGTCGCCGGGGGGTATACCCAAAATGCAGATACCTCTCGAATTGTCGTGGCACACCGTGATGGCAGTTTCGAAGAAGGAAAAAATGCCGACGTTGTGGCAGGTGACGAGGTGCTGGTTTTGCCCAAGGTTGACGTGAAATCCCGGGAAATTGCCAAGGACCTCGCGCAAATTCTTTATCAGATTGCGATTGCTGCCAAGGTTGCACTGGGCCTCTAGCCCTCAATCCATGTAGCCAGAAATCCAATTTTGTTACGCCACTCAATAAACCAGATCAAGCAATCCAGGCGGGCAGCTCGCCAGTGGCTGCATCGCTTGGGTATGGGATTTGGGATAGATGATCTTAAGCCCACTCATCAACTGCAAAGAATTGCGGAATATTCCGACAACCGCTTTCTTTCCCAGGGGGAGGATCCGCAGTTCAGGATAGGCAGCAAATTGACCGCTGGCTGGTACATGGCAGAGGTTTTGGCCGACTTGCCTGAGGTGCGAGCCAATGCCCGTTTTTATGTTGATTTCGGGGCAGGGGAAAGTCAAAAAAACTCGTTTGGCATGGTTGTTCGCAGTGGCAAGTTAGCCAAACGTCTCATCTATATCAAGGAAGCTGCGCGTCTTCGCTTTGATCCGCTTGAACAAGCTGGGGAGTTTCGCCTGCTCCAGTTTCGCCTGAACAAGGTTTCCGCTCGTTTCGCGCTATCTCGTATACGTCGAAAGCTATTTAACCTGCACCCGCGTTATCGCGTTGACGGCGATCTTTCGGCATCGAACAACACGGCCTTTGACGAGCACGTATGGGCTGACTACAACGCGCTTTTCGAGTCGCATGCACCGCATGCACTGAGCTACGCCAACTGGATACGTGCAGTCGAGACTCCGCAGATACCGGATCGGGAGTCGCAGTTGCTGGGCATGCGACAATGGGCATACAGACCCTCGTTCTCGATCATCCTGCCAACCTATAACACCCCTGAAGCTCATTTGCGGGCCTGTCTCGACAGCGTTATCGATCAGACCTATCCGCATTGGGAACTGTGTGTTGCCGATGATGCATCCAGCAAGCCGCACGTTCGGGAGATTCTTTCTGAATATGCCGCACGTGATTCGCGTATTCGTCTGGCGTTTCGCGACAGCAACGGCCATATTTCTGCAGCGAGCAATACGGCACTCACTTTGGCGAGCGGTGACTACATTGCCTTGCTGGATCACGACGATACGCTGGCATCACATGCGCTCTACGCCAATGCCTGCGCGATCCAGAGGCAGCCGCAGGCACAACTGCTGTATTCAGACGAAGACAAACTTGACGAAAATGGTGAACGTTGCGATCCCTTCTTCAAGCCGGACTGGTCTCCCGACCTGCTTTATTCGCAAAACTACATCGCTCACTTTAGCGTCTATTCGCGCAAGCTCGTCGAAAGTACAGGTGGCTTTCGCTCGGATTTTGATGGCAGTCAGGACTACGATCTCGTGCTACGCAGTGTTGCCGCCATCAAGGATCCGACGCATATCGTGCATATTCCGCTGGCGCTTTACCATTGGCGCATTTCTGAGAACTCGACAGCCGGTGGGCACGAGCAAAAGCACTATGCCAGCGAAGCAGCACGCAAGGCGCTGCAAGCCTGTTTTGATGCAAGCACTGACCGCGTAAAGGTCAGTATCACGGCCCCCGGTGTTTATCGCCATCGCTGGTCGCTCCCAATGCCCCAGCCTCTGGTGAGTCTGATCATTCCAACGCGGGATGGTCACGATCACCTGAAAGCTTGCATCGAATCGATTATCAGGAAGACGACCTATCTGCACTATGAAATATTGCTGGTCGACAATCAGACGACATGTGGAAAAACACTGAGTCTGATGGCGGAATTGCCGAAGTCCAGCCAAGGTAAGGTCAGGGTGTTGCCATACGATCAACCTTTCAATTACTCAGCCATCAACAACTACGCAGCGGCGCAGGCGCGCGGCGAGCTGATCGGTTTGATCAATAACGATATCGAGGTCATCAATGGCGACTGGCTATCCGAAATGGTCAGCCATGCAATTCGCCCGGATATTGGTTGTGTAGGCGCGAAACTCTATTATCCGGACGATACACTTCAGCATTGCGGTGTCGTACTTGGTATTGGCGGAGTGGCGGGGCATTCTCACAAACACTTCCCCGGCTCTGCCAGCGGTTACTTTGGTCGCTTGCGCACCATTCACAATGTCAGCGCTGTGACCGGAGCAGCATTACTGATACGAAAAGACAGCTTTGATAAGGTGGGAGGGCTTGATGAAGCCTTGGAGATTGCCTTTAACGATGTCGATTTCTGCCTGCGCATTGCCCGGCTTGGCTTACGCAATCTTTGGACGCCGTTTGCCGAGCTATACCACCACGAGTCAAAGACGCGTGGAATCGAGAATACACCGGAGAAGCGCACGCGCTTTTTGCGGGAAGCGCAGTTCATGGTTGCGCGCTGGGGTGAGATGCTGGCCTATGATCCGTATTACAACCAGAATTTGACCTTGAGTGATGAAAGTTATGCGCTTGGGGGGCTCGTTAGCGAGCTTTCCGGGGGCGCGATATTTGCGCAAAGTGATTAAGTGCGAAATTTTCGTAAATTATTTTTGAGAAAAAAATGAGTATTGGAAAAATATCGCGTATTTTTAAAAAGCGCCCAGTAAATATGAAGGCGACTGAAAATAAATCGGTGGATGAGGAGAATATAGCTCTTCTCTATAACTCGTGTGCAATAGACGTTGATTGGTATTTGAATACTTATCCAGATCTTGGTGGGGAACGGTTTGATTGTGTTCAGCACTACTATTTTAATGGAGCACAAGAAGGACGAAATCCGAATTTTTTGTTTAATACAAGATACTACCTTGAGTCAAATCCAGATGTTGCGAAATCAGGCATGCATCCGTTGGTTCATTTTATTCGTTATGGAGAGCGGGAGGGGCGCAGGCCTTCGGTGTATTTTGATCCTGGATTTTATCATAGGCAATTGCCAGCGGGTGAGAGCCCTATTTCTCTTCTCGGGCATTATATAAAACAAGGGTGGAAGCATTATTCACCAAATGAGTATTTTGATACATTGTTTTATATTGACCGTTATCAGGATATTCGTGATGCACAAATAAATCCTTTTCATCATTATATTCAGCATGGATGGAAAGAGCATCGTGAAATACATACGATCTATTCCTTCGGAAAGTATGCGAGTCTTCTTATCCAGCGGCTTGGAAAGCCAATAGAGCCTTTGAGTTATTTTCTTCAAATTGGAAAATCATTAGGTGAGGAGTTACCACTACGGCTGGATCCTAAAAAGTCAGTAGTTGGCTTTCAGGCTGCATTGGAATCTGGCCAAGAACCCAATGAATACTTTGAAGATTCGCTTATTGGCGATCCGACTTTGGTCGCAACAACGTGCGCAAGATTATTCGCATTTTATTTGCCACAGTTTTATCCATTTCCAGAAAATGATCGTTGGTGGGGGCCTGGTTTTACGGAATGGCGCAATGTTACAAAAGCATTGCCAAGATTTGTTGGTCACAAACAGCCTTGTTTACCACGTGATTTAGGATTTTATGACCTGCGCAATGTTGATACTTTGCGAGAACAGGTCCGTATTGCAAAACAATCTGGCATAGCCGGATTTTGCTTTTATTATTATTGGTTCAATGGGGTTCGGCTTCTTGATAAGCCCCTCGATCTCTTTATCGGAACAAAGGAAATTAACTTTCCGTTCAGCCTGATATGGGCCAATGAAAACTGGACAAGGCGTTGGGACGGCCTCGAAAATGATGTTCTAATGCGCCAGGACTATCTTGATGATGATGATGTTCACTTGATTGATGATCTAGCTAGATATTTCAAGCACCCAAACTATGAGCGGGTAAATGATCGACCGCTGTTCATGATTTATCGTCCTGGTATTATTAATAATTTCAAAGAGCGTTTGATAACGTGGCGAAAACTTTTCAAAGAGCGCCATGACCTAGTGCCGTTAATATTGATGGCCCAAGGGTTTGGGGATTTTGATCCCACTATTTATGGGCTAGATGGTGCTATTGAGTTTCCTCCACACAAACTGGCAGTTGATCAACCGACAATTAACAATGAGTTGACTGTCTATGATCCAAATTTCTCCGGTCATTACATGAAATATGGTGATTTAATTTCCCGGAGCCTTGAACAGGAAACATCAAGTTTCGAACTAATACATACGCTTGTACCATCCTGGGACAATGAGGCTCGTAAGCCTGGGCGAGGTATGGGATTTGTAGGTGCTAATCCAGATGCTTATGAATATTGGCTGAGAGAGTTGATCAAGCAGGCAAACTTGAAGCCATTTTATGGAACGACACCATACGTTTTTGTAAATGCATGGAATGAATGGGCCGAGGGCGCTTATCTTGAGCCAGATTTGGCGCATGGATGCGCTTACCTGAATGCGACTTTTAGAGCGCTTACCGGAATTCAAAAGGCAACCAAGCCAGGAAAAAGAATTCTTCTCGTTGGACATGATGGACATCGGCATGGTGCCCAACTTCTTACGTTAAATATCATGCGTTCAATGCGTAACGATTTTGGTATGGAGGTTGTATTGCTCCTGCTTGAAGGGGGGGGGCTGGTACAAGAATATCGCGAATTTGGAAAAGTGTATGTTTTATCGGATATCAATCAACCGCTAGTCAAGGTTGTAGACATTCTCGTAGCGGAAGTACCTACCTTGGCAGCGATTACGAATACGGTGGTGACTGGTGATGTGGCTGCGGTCCTCTCAGCAAGAGGGTTCCGTGTCGTTTCGCTCATTCATGAACTTTCAGCTTTGATCAAAGAGCGAAAATTTGAGGGGCGTGCGGCGGCAATCGCAAAATCTGCAGAGCAAATTGTATTTGCCGATGCTTTTGTTCAAGATTCTTTCGAGCAGATTGTTGAGGTAGAGAAGGCAAAGGCAATTGTTAGCCCTCAAGGAATTTATCAGTCTATCAAATATGATCCTGTATTGAGGGATGTGCTCCGAAAACGGATCGGGGCCGAGTTTACAGATCGAGTCGTTCTCAACATGGGGTACGGCGATCTACGTAAAGGGTTTGATCTATTTGTACAGCTTGCCAAGTGTGTAGTTGATGTCCGACAAGATACACATTTTGTGTGGCTGGGCAACTTGCACCCGGATCTTGAGCATTGGTTGGAGAGTGATATTCGTAATATGGCGGGACGGTTCCATGTTTTGCCATTCGATAGCGATGTAAATACCTATCTGAACGGGACTGATGTTTTTGCATTGACATCTCGTGAAGATCCATTTCCCTCCGTTGTACTGGAAGCCCTGGCATGTGGAGTACCTGTTGTTGCATTTGAGGGCGGAGGTGGTTACGTTACAGCGATTAACGAAATTCCTCATGGTGGTTGTGTTGTTCCTATGGCAAATGCGAATGCGATGGCTAAGGCCGTGATCGATTTGCTGGATACATTTAATTCTGAAAAAACTCTTGAGTGTTCTCAGAAGACAAGTGAGCGCTACGATTGGTCAGAGTACGTTTTTGGTTTGCTTGAATTAGCCTTTCCAACCTTGGAAAGGATTTCTGTGGTCGTTCCAAATTATAACTATGCGCGTTACCTCCCTGAACGCTTAAGTTCTATTTTTAATCAAGATTACCCAATCTATGAGATATTGTATCTTGATGATTGTTCCACGGATGCCAGTAATGACGTAATAAGCGCGTTGTCGTTGTCATCTAGGCGTACCATAAAAATACTAAAGAACGATAAAAACTCAGGCTCGGTATTTCGACAGTGGCAGAAGGGGGTTGCGTTTGCCAGCGGAAAATATGTCTGGATTGCTGAGGCTGACGATTCGGCCAAAGAAGAGTTCGTTTCCGATTTGCTTGATTTATTTGATGCCGATACGGCGTTCGGATTCTGTGACTCTGCACAAGTTGGTTCGGATGGGCAATTATTAGGATCGTCTTATCAATTCTATTACCAAGATATCCCCGTAAATAGGATGGCTTCTAGTTTTAATATTGTTGGTGCTGATCTTGTGAATGATGCATTGTGTATAAAAAATGTTATTTTAAATGTAAGCTCCGTTTTGTTTAAAAGAGCTTCTATTTCCGATGTTTTTGATTCGAGTCTTGATGGTATTGTTTCTTATAACGTGGCAGGGGATTGGCGTATTTATTGCGAATTACTGAAGCCACAAGGAACAAAAGTTGTTTATTGTAAAAAAATTAATAATATTCATAGACGTCATGATGTAAGCGCTACTCACGTGCTAAATATGGAATCACATATTGATGAGATATCCAGGGTTCAGGATTATGCTAGAAATAACTTTATGCTTAGCCTAGATCGTAGTGAGCAGGCTAGTATTTATCTTGAGGATGTTAGGGCAGAGCTCAAGAAACGTGCAGTCGTGGCACTATAGGTTTGTTTAACTGATTTCAGAGGTAATATCAATGTCTAAGCGTGTGATGATTTGGGGGGCGCCGTCTGAGTGCGACAAGCTATCGCCTTTTGAGAAGAGCCTTGAAGAGAGCGGAAAAAATTATGGAAACATTCTCATTGGAGAGTCCGTTCGGGGGTATTTGTCGTGCAATGATATTATTTCACGAAATGCTGTTACCTCTCCTGCTGAGGCTAATGAAAAATGCGATCAAGTGGTTATACCGGCTGCAAATTTTCTTTGGAAAAACTTTGATTTTGGTTACATGGCTGATTTTTTGGAGAAAACAAAACTACCTGTAACTATGATCGGAGTTGGCGCTCAAACTAATGATCGTTCGATTACAAGTCAGATACATCCGAATACACTCAGGCTAATGCGTTTGGTGAGTGAGCGTTCGAATTCTATTGGCGTCCGAGGGTTTTATACAGCGGAAGTTTTAGCTGCTCATGGTATTCACAACATAGCAGTGATAGGTTGTCCTTCAATTTATTTGGGGGGCCTTCCTAGAGTTTCTGTGGACACAACCAAGCTGGAGAGGTTTGAGAAGATATCTGTTAATTTTTCGCGCAGAGTATATAAGCACTCATTTTTGCCGGAGACTATGCGCAGCATAGAGAAATTGGTTTTAGAAATTTTTATAGATAGAGATACCACCTTTGTTGCACAGGATGAAGTGGAAGAGTTGGGTATGTCGTCTGGAAATTCCTTAAATTACGGGTACGTTACGTCGTATTTTGATAATATAAGTTCTGAAAAATGTGTGAGTTTTTTCGAGAAGCGTACGAGATTCTTCTGTAACGTTCCGGATTGGGCTGAATACATGAAAATTCAAGACGTAAGTATCGGTTCTCGGTTTCATGGAAATTTGATAGCTCTAGTTAATGGTACGCCAGCGGTTCTGGTTGTTCATGATTCTAGAACACAAGAGATGGCGGCGTTGCTCGGTATTCCGCATATTCACGTTAGTGAATATAAAGACGTCGAGTTTGGAAAAGATGATATTTTGCAGAAAATAATGGATTCAAATTTTAATAAATTTGAACAAAGTTATCGTGAGTTATATGCGAGATTTGTAAAATTTTTGTGTTTAAATGGTTTGGATAATAATCTGATTAATTCTAATTTCAAATATTTGTAATATTTGGTCGTGAGGGCGTGATGAGTCAGAATATTGTTTCTGTTGCCTTGATGGAAAAGCGTGTGGGTAATGTTGTTGGGGCAATGAATATTTTGGTTGGAGAGGTTGGTGTTAACCCTAAAAACTCTTGGGCTAGGCTTGAATTATCTCGAATTTATATCGAAAGTGGTGATTTATTCCTGGCCAAAAAGGTCGCAAGCGAAGGCTTGGAGTTTTGCGTTGATGTTTATAATTTATATGCGGCTTTGTCGGAAATCGAGTTAATTGAGTGCAATGTTGATGGCGCTATAAAACTTGCGCGGCTTGGGTATATTTCAAATCCAAATATTTGTAATGCGGCATTTCCGTTCTTTAGGGTTTTGGCTAAGAATGGGTGTTTTGATGTTTTGGCGTCGGAGGTGGATGGATTTATAAAGAATGCGCCTAGAGCTGAAGTGGATCGAACGTTGTTTCATTTGTTGCCTTTGCTAAGTATTAAAGGATTGCATCCGGATAATTCGTTTCGGGTTGTGTGGCACAAGCCTAGTGAAAAATCCGATTCGCTCAGTAATGCCATGATTTTCATTTTGATGAAAAACGAAATTGATATTATCAGGCACAATGTAGTTCATCATTATTCACTTGGGTTTAGGTTTTTTTGTGTGTTGGATAATAATTCAATCGATGGAAGCATGGAGAGCATTTCTTCTCTTGAAAAGATGCTGGTTGATGCTGTTTTTATTAAAATTTCAGATCCTTGTGTGGTTCACCTTCAGGGGGCTAAAACTACCTTGGCTGTGCGATATGCTGTCGATTATTTGAGATTTTTAAATGTTGTAATTGAATGGGTTTTTCCGGTTGATGCGGATGAATTTATAAATACGCCGATTTCGTTGTCTGCTGTTTTGCTCTCGGTTCCAAGCGAGGCAAAAATTCTTGTTTTTAACTCCAGAAATGTGGCGACTGAAAAGGTTTTTGATATTATTTCTGAATCCGATTCGCTGAGTGATGATTTTTCGCTTCCTAAAAACTCATCGGTTTTTTTAAATCCATCGGTGAAGGTTGCTTTTAGATTTTCTTGTGCGGCAGAGGTTGCTGATGGTAACCATTTTGTTAATAAAACTGTTTGTAGTCTAGATGATGTTTATTTTTTGGGGGGGCTGGATATATGTATTAATCACCTTCCTATTCGTTCAGTTGAGCAAATTAAGGCTAAGACTATTAACGGTGCACAGGCAATCGCGGATCTCCAAGTGGGAGCTCATTGGAAAGAGCGTTATCAAAAATTCTTGCGCCGTGGTGATGTGGTTTTCAGAGAAATTGTTGAAAATTTTATTAGCGGGTAGTTTTGGGTTTTGTCTGATTCGATTTGAATTTAATTTTTGGAGTGGTGATGGCTGAAGTCAAAAAAGTAATGTACGGAAATACGTCGTGTTTTTTTGAGATTACCAATCAAAGTGATGTGATACAGCAGTATCATGTTAAAGGTGAGTTTTATGAGGCTAATCAACTTTCTCATCATTTCGGGTTGATTTTTAATGGCTCCACGGTTTTGGATATTGGGTCGAATATAGGTAATCATGCAATTTGGTATTCTAAATGTTCAAAGGCTCGAAAGGTATATGTTTTTGAGCCCAATCCCGTTGCAAGGTCGAGATTGATTAATAATGTTTCTGTTAATCAGGATATCAAGGGTAAAGTTGATTTTTCCTATGTTAATTTTGCTGTTGGAAAATCAAAATCTGAGTTATTTGTTGGTGATGAGCCTCTTAATAACCTTGGCGCTACCAAGATGATGAGGCATAGTGGTGAGGAGGGGAGGGTGGTGGTTCCTTGTTTGTCTATTGATGATTTGGAACTTCAGGGGAAGGTGTCTTTTGTCAAGATAGATGTTGAGGGCTTTGAGATAGATGTGCTTGAAGGTGGTGATCGTTTTTTTTCTAAAATTAGGCCTTTTCTTTCAATAGAGGTTGCTTGGTGGAATGAGATTGGTTTTTGGCATTGGGTCGGTGACTATAATTATCATGTAATTAATGTTTTTCAAGATACTGATGGTGTAAAGAATTATCTGCTTGTTCCAAAGGCTGTTCCATCAATGAGGGTGGGGGCTAAATAAAATAGGGATTGTTCGCGTACTATTTTTCGGCTTGATTTGAATTTTTTGTTGTTCGGTGCATTTTTGATTAGTTGTAATGTCTGGTTCGGGTGTTTTTGCGGACTGGGTTTTTATTTCTCGTGTACATCTAATGGTAAATAAATGATTTTGGTAGATTGCACGTTTCGCGATGGTGGTTATTGCAATAAATGGGATTTTTCGCTTTTAATAATTAACTCCTACCTTTTTGCAATGGAATCCGCTGGCGTCGATTATGTCGAAATGGGCTTTCGCTCGTTCGACAAAAATGGTTTTCGCGGTGCCTGCGCCTACACCACCGACAGTTATCTTCGTAGTCTTACCATTCCGCCCCGCCTTAAAGTCGGGGTCATGGTGAACGCGGCGGAACTGGTTCAGCATCCGCAGGGAGCCTTGGCTGCTGCTGCGTTGATGTTTGTTCCCGCAGACCAGTCGCCCGTTTCGTTGGTTCGCTTTGCCTGTCACCTTCATGAATTTGAAGCGACCTTGCCGGTGTGTGCCTGGTTGAAGTCAATTGGTTACACGGTGGGTATCAATTTGATGCAGGTGGCCGATCGTACCGATGAGGAACTGGAGCACATTGCCGAGGTGGCCTCGGCTTGTCCGCTGGATGTGCTTTATTTTGCCGATAGTCTGGGCAGCATGAATCCGCCGCAGACGGCAAGAATCGTTCGAGCGTTGCGCAGCAAGTGGCAGGGGGCGCTGGGAATCCATACTCATGACAACATGGGGATGGCAGTGGCCAATTCGCTGCGCGCTATAGAGGAGGGGGTTACCTGGGTGGACAGCACCGTCACCGGGATGGGGCGTGGTCCCGGTAATGCTCAAACCGAATACATGGTCATCGAGCTGGAAAAACTGACCGGCCGCAAGGTGAATCTGACTCCCTTGCTGGCGCTGATTCGCCAGCATTTCGCGCCGCTGCAGGCGCGTTATGGCTGGGGCAAGAATCCTTATTACTATCTTGCCGGCCAGTACGGGATTCATCCCACTTATATCCAGGAGATGCTGGGTGATCCGCGGTATGGCGAATCAGAAATTCTTTCGGTGATCGATCATCTGCGGCGGGTGGGGGGCAAGAAGTTCAGCATGGCAACGATGGAGGCCGGCCGACAGTTGCAGGGAGGCGATGCAACAGGGACCTGGTCGCCGGCAAGCCTTCTGGCCGGCCGCGATGTATTGATCCTTGGTGCCGGGGCCGGGGTGGCTGCGCATCGCGAGGCAGTGGAGCGGTTTATCCGGGAAAGTCGCCCCTTTGTCATCGCGCTGAATACACAAACGGCGGTGGATGAGACCTTGATTGATGTGCGCGCGGCCTGTCACCCATTCCGTTTGCTGGCGGATTGCGAGAAATATCGTTCCTTGCCGCAGCCCCTGGTGGTGCCCTTGGCAAGTTTGAACGAGGTGGTGCGCGCTGATCTGGATACGGTCAATAAACTGGATTTCGGCCTGGCGGTTGAGGCTGGCGTGTTCGTCTTCAACGAGACTTCGGCGGTGACGCCTTCTTCCCTGGTGATGGCTTACGCGCTGGCCATCGCAACGAGCGGCAAGGCGCAACGCATCCTGCTCGCCGGTTTTGACGGCTATGGTTCGGATGATCCGCGTTCCATCGAAATGGACGGGCTTTTCTCGTTGTATGGGCAGGCGGAGGGAAGCCTGCCATTGCTGGCCATTACTCCTACGCGCTACAAGATACCGGCTTCGTCGGTATATGCGATGTGAGGCAAGCCATGAGTTTCCTTGTGGTGATTCCCGCCCGTTACGAATCTTCCCGCTTGCCGGGCAAGCCGCTGGTGCCTTTGCTCGGGGTGCCGATGATCGTGCGCACCTACCGCCAGTGCGCGAAGGTTGTTCCGCCTGAATGCATCGTGGTGGCCACCGATGATGAACGTATCGTGGAGTGTTGCAAGTCTGAGGGCATCAAGGTGGCCATGACGTCTTCGGCTTGCCTGACTGGCACGGATCGGGTGGCCGAGGTTGCCCGAAGCCATCGGGCCGATGTCTATATCAATGTGCAGGGGGATGAGCCGGTTTTCAATCCTGATGATTTGTTGGCGCTGGTGGCTGCTGCCGAGAGTTTTCCCGGTGACGTGATCAACGGATACTGCGGGATTGATACCGAGGAGATGTTCCGGAGCAGCAGCACGCCCAAGGTTGTTGTTCGACCGGATGGCCGTTTGTTGTATATGTCGCGCGCGCCCATTCCAACGAACAAGGCACATGGTTTTGCCGCCGCCTGGCGACAGGTTTGCGCCTATGCTTTTCCACGGGTGGCGCTGGAGGCTTTTTCTGCGGTGAGTATCAAGACCCCTCTGGAATCGATTGAGGACATCGAGATTCTGCGTTTTCTTGAGCTTGGCTGGGAAGTCCGGATGATTCCGATGAGCGCGCTTTCTGTTGCGGTCGATAATCCGGACGACGTGCATCGTGCCGAGCAGGCCATTCGTGCCATGGGGCTTGAATGAGTGGATTGATGAGGCGGCTTTCTCAGTATTCGACACTGGTTTTTGATTGTGATGGCGTTATTCTTGATTCCAACCGGATCAAGACCGAGGCTTTTCGCGAAGTGGCATTGCCGTATGGTGAGGAGGTAGCCGAGGCTCTGGTGAGATATCACGTCGCTAACGGCGGTGTCTCGCGGTTCCGCAAGTTCCAGTATTTTCTGGAAAACCTCCTGGCGGAGGAGGCAACGTCGGAGCGCGTCTCTACCCTGGCTGCTCAATACGGCGAATGTGTTTATCAGGGCTTGCTGGCTTGCCCGGTGACTCCGGGGCTGGATGCATTGCGGCAGGCGACCGCCGGTATTGGCTGGATGATTGTCTCGGGGGGCGTGGAGGAAGAGCTGCGGCGGGTTTTTGCCGCACGTGGCTTGGCGCCCTTGTTCGACAAGGGAATTTTCGGTAGTCCGGCAACCAAGGATGAAATTTTGGCGGGCCTGCTGGCCTCCGGGGGGCTGAGGCTTCCCGCGTTGTTCGTCGGGGATAGCCGCTACGATCACGAGGCTTCGAGTCGCGCCGGGCTGGATTTTGTGTTTGCCAGTGCCTGGAGCGAGTTTTCCGGCTGGTCCGCGTATTGCGAGGCGCATCGGATTCGTGCAGTTTCAGCTGCCGTGGATCTGCTTTCGTGGCCGAATTTTAAGAGCATGGATTCGTGAAATTTTTGAGGATTACCGACGTTGGCGATGCAGCAAACGCTGATGTCTTGATCGCTGCGCATCTGGATTCCCCTGTGGCGGGGACGGTTTATGGGAGTGATTCTGTAAACGTAACAGTTTCGGGGTGGGTGCTGGCGCGGGATGTCCTGGCGACCGTGACGGTCGTGGTGCGGACCATGGGGCGTGCGGATGTGAGAATTCCGTTGTCGATCAATCGCCCTGATGTGCGTCGCCGGATTCTTGGCGACGATTCGGGCGGAGCTTTGCTCTGCGGTTTTCGCGGGCAAGTCGATGTGGGACCGGAGTCCGATATTTTCATCGAACTCGGTGACCGGGAATATGCCTGGAAGAAAATAGAACAGATGCCCGTCGAGCCGCGCTGGCTGGATGAGGTGCGTGCTTGTTGGCAGGCCTTTGTGTCGTCGAAAGCGATCGAGAGTGATGATGCGACACGTCTGGCAAATATCGACCCCTCGATTGTCGATACCTTCTTCATAGGGGCGATCAGGGTTTGTCATGATGCAAGTGGCTTTATTCGTGTTTCAGGATTGCCACCTGTGCAAGGGGAGCATGTTGAAGCTTTCTTCGGCAGGCTTGCTGCCCGTGAATTGCCTCGCGAATGGGTGGCTGCGGCCATGGCGAGCGGGGCGGCTGCGCTGATTAATCCATTCTCCGGGCGAACGTCGTATTGCTCAAGCAGCTACGCGGTGTCAAACACCACCAATTGCTTGGTTTTCCGGGATGTCGATGAAGTTTTCTTCGTATTCCAGCATGTAACTTCAGTCGATGCGGTTTATTTTCCGCTGAGAAATCTGGCGGTTTTGCGTCATCACCTTACGGTGCAGGAGGTGCGTGCAGGACTCCATCAGTTGTTCAGGAATATCGGCCAGTTATTGGCTTCGCCCGGTGTTCCGAAATCGTTTGGCGGTGTGATTGCATCTCATGGCCGGCCTTATCACTTTTATTATGATGTCGCACCAGCCGTTCAATTGATACACGAAGCCGGTCTGCTGGAGAGGCTTCCTGCTGTATTCATGCTGGAGGGTGGGGATTATTTTTCGTTGAAGTCGCTTTACCAGTTTGATGCAGATGAGCGGCTGATGAATGCAGCGGAGCTGAACAAGGAAAATCTTGCGAAGCATCAATTCCTGATCCTGCTGGGAGTTTTGTTTGACAAGGATTCCATGCCCTTAATCGAGGCATTTGATAGCCGTCTCAATTCGATGCTTCCTGCTTTGCTGAGCACTGCTTTGAAGTTGCAGCTTGGGCAGGCGTGCCAATGTTTTCCGCTGCTTTGGTTCGGCGTTACGGGCCAAAAGCGCGCATGGGAAGAGCAAGTGGAGGCCGGGGTACAACTTGTCAATTCGATGAGCAAGGTGTTTCCAGCGCTGGGGGTTTGTTTTGATGGCTGGACTTCGCCACTTAATCCCACGCGTAGAGACGAGGTGGAGTCCGCTCAGGATGCTTTGCTGGTGGAATCGATTTGCAAGCGGATTCCTGATTCCGTACAAGTTTTTAACCTGATAGGCGCAAAAAGTATTGATAAAATGGCATTTGCCCATGCCATTGATTTTTTTGTGGCCAACTATGCAACCGGGTCGATGCATGTCGCGCGCTTTGCGAAAAAGCCGGGCCTGGGGCACATCAGCAACAGCATGAATTGTGATGGCCATATCCACTATCGCACTAGGCGTGTTCCAGAAATTCATGTCGTTGACGTTGTGACGAATGAAAAACTTCGACCGGATTTCGTGAGCTACAGTATTTCCCCGGAAATTATCGTGAATATGGTTGATGACTTGATGAGAGACGAACAGATATCAGTGAATGTCTCTGGGCGATGATGTGCAGGTCGTTGTTTAAATGTGGAAAATTCAAGTCATTGAATGTGGTTTTTGTGAATTGATGTGGAGAACTTGATGACAGTTTTGGTTACCGGTGCCGCCGGTTTCATCGGCAGTAATTTCGTTCTCGACTGGCTGGCCCAGTCCGATGAGCAGGTCATCAATCTCGATGCGCTGACCTACGCGGGTAACCTGGAGAATCTGGCGGCACTCGATGGCGACGCGCGGCATGTTTTCGTCAAAGGCAGCATCGGTGACTTCGATCTCGTCGCCCGCTTGCTGGCCGAGCACCAGCCGCGTGCCGTGGTCAATTTTGCGGCCGAGTCGCATGTGGATCGCAGCATTCACGGTCCGGAAGACTTCATTCAGACCAACATCGTCGGCACTTTTCATCTGCTTGAGGCGGTGCGCGCCTATTGGGGCGGGCTGGCCGGCGAGGCGAAAGAGGCCTTCCGCTTCCTGCATGTGTCGACCGACGAGGTCTATGGTTCCCTGGCCAAGGATGATCCGGCTTTTACCGAGAACCATCGTTACGAGCCGAACAGCCCGTATTCGGCGAGCAAGGCGGCCAGCGATCACCTGGTGCGCGCCTACCACCACACCTACGGCCTGCCGGTGCTGACGACCAATTGCTCTAACAACTACGGCCCCTTCCATTTCCCGGAAAAGCTGATTCCGCTGATCATTCATAACGCGCTGGCCGGCAAGTCCTTGCCGATTTACGGCGATGGCCAGCAGATTCGTGACTGGCTGTACGTCAAGGATCACTGTTCAGCGATTCGCCGGGTGCTCGAAGCCGGTCGCCTGGGCGAGACCTACAATATCGGCGGCTGGAACGAGAAGCCGAACTTGGAAGTCGTGCATACCCTGTGCCATATCCTCGATGAACTCCGTCCGCACGCCGACGGCAAGCCGTACAGTCAACAGATCACCTATGTGACGGATCGGCCCGGTCACGACCGCCGCTACGCCATCGACGCCAGCAAGATCGAACGCGAACTCGGTTGGAAGCCGGCTGAAACTTTCGAGACCGGTATCCGCAAAACCGTGCAGTGGTATC
This sequence comes from Azonexus sp., assembly GCA_049294655.1. Lineage (GTDB taxonomy): Bacteria > Pseudomonadota > Gammaproteobacteria > Burkholderiales > Rhodocyclaceae > Azonexus. The sequence continues at coordinate 43,617 of JBAQDI010000005.1, read as the reverse complement.
TGGATAACCAGGCCTGGGTCAGCAACGTCACCAGCGGGGCCTACCAGAACTGGGTCGGCAAGCAATACAGTGCCTGACATGAAAATTCTGCTCACTGGCAAGAACGGCCAGGTCGGCTTCGATCTGCAACGTGCCCTGGCGCCGCTGGGTGAAGTCGTGGCGGTCGATCACCGGGAATGCGATCTGGCCAGTCCCGACGCCATCCGTAAACTGGTGGCCGAGGTGGGGCCGCAAGTCATCATCAATCCGGCGGCTTACACCGCGGTTGATAAGGCCGAGTCGGAGCCCGAACTCGCCCAGGCCATCAACGGTGTGGCTCCCGGCATTTTCGGCGAAGAAGCAAAACGGTTGGGCGCCCTGGTCATTCACTACTCCACCGATTACGTCTTCGATGGCGCTGGGGATGACGAATACACCGAACAGGATCAAACCAACCCGCAAAGCGTCTACGGCCGGAGCAAGCTGGCCGGCGAACTGGCCTTGCAGGCGAGCGCTGCGGATCACCTGATCTTTCGCACCAGCTGGGTTTTCGGGGCGCACGGTGCCAATTTCGCCAAGACCATGCTGCGCCTGGCCGGCGAGCGCGATGCCTTGAAGATCGTCGCCGACCAGTTTGGTGCGCCGACCTCGGCTGCGCTGCTCGCCGATGTGACGGCGCAGGTGCTCGGACAGTACAAACGTCAGGGGAGGGCTGACTTCCCCTTTGGCCTCTATCACCTGGTCGCCGCGGGTTGCACTACCTGGCACGCCTACGCCCAAACTGTCGTGCGCGCCGCCCTGGCCGCCGGCAAGCCGCTCCGGCTGACGGCTGACGAGGTGCTGCCGATCAGCACGGCCGACTACCCGTTGCCGGCGCCGCGTCCCGCCAACTCCCGCCTTAGTACCCGTCACCTGCGTCAGACCTTCGGGCTTGAATTGCCGGCCTGGGAAAGCGGGCTGGATCACGTGCTGCAACAAATTTTGTGATTGAAGGAAATGAACATGCGTAAGGGCATCATCCTCGCCGGCGGTTCCGGCACCCGCTTGTATCCGGTAACCCTGGCGGTTTCCAAGCAACTGCTGCCGATCCACGACAAGCCGATGATCTACTACCCGCTGACCACGCTGATGCTGGCCGGTATCCGGGATATCCTGATCATCTCGACGCCGCAGGACACGCCACGCTTCGAGCAATTGCTCGGTGATGGCAGCCAGTGGGGACTCAATCTCCAGTACGCCGTGCAGCCCAGCCCGGACGGCCTGGCCCAGGCCTTCATCATCGGCCGCGACTTTGTCGGCAATGGCGACAGCGCCCTGGTGCTTGGCGACAACATCTTCTACGGCCACGAGTTTGCAGACGATCTGAAGACGGCCGGCCAGCAGGCGAGCGGGGCAACGGTCTTTGCCTACCATGTGCATGATCCGGAGCGTTACGGTGTGGTCGAGTTCGACGCCGCCGGCCGGGCGATCAGCCTGGAAGAGAAGCCCGTGCTGCCGAAGTCCAACTATGCGGTCACCGGGCTGTATTTCTACGATAACCAGGTGCTCGACATCGCCCGCGATCTGAAGCCCTCGCCGCGCGGCGAGCTGGAAATCACCGATGTGAACCGCATCTATCTGGAGCGCCAGCAACTGAATGTACGGGTGATGGGACGCGGTCATGCCTGGCTCGATACCGGCACCCACGAAAGCCTGCTCGACGCCAGCCAGTTCATCGCCACTATCGAGAAACGTCAGGGCCTGAAAGTGGCTTGTCCGGAAGAGATTGCCTTCCGCAAGGGCTGGCTGGATGCCGGGCAGCTGGAAAAGCTGGCCCAGCCGATGTTGAAGAATCCTTATGGCCAGTACCTGATGGGGCTGCTCAAGGAGCGGGTGTTCTGATGCGCGCCACGCCGACGAGCATTCCTGATGTGATCGTGCTTGAGCCGAAGGTTTTTGGCGATGATCGGGGTTTCTTTTTTGAAAGCTTCAATCAGAAGGCCTTTCAGGAAGCGACTGGTCTGGAGGTGCAGTTTGTCCAGGATAACCATTCAAAATCAGCCAGAAACGTCCTGCGCGGCCTGCATTATCAGGTACAGCAGCCGCAGGGCAAGCTGGTCCGGGTGGTGCAGGGCGAGGTCTTCGATGCGGTGGTCGATATCCGGAAAAACTCGCCTACCTACGGCCAGTGGGTGGGTCTCCACCTGAGTGCGGAGAACAAGAAACAGTTGTGGGTTCCGCCCGGTCTGGCGCATGGCTTTGTCGTGCTGTCGGAGACGGCTGAGTTTCTTTACAAGACCACCGATTATTACGCGCCCGCCCACGAGCGTTGCATTCGCTGGAATGACCCGGAGATTGGCATCGAGTGGCCGATTGTTGGCGAGCCGTTGTTGTCGGCGAAGGACAAGGCCGGAGCGAGCCTGGCGCAGGCGGAATGTTGATCGGTGACTGACCGAGGTCCTTCGGGTGTCGGCTGGCGTGTTGCCTTTGTGGCATGCAACAAAAATCCGGCACGTTTTGGCGAGGATCCGTCGTTTATCTATCGTTGTGAAAATCTGGCTGCGGGGTTGCGTGCGCAGGGGGCCGAGGTATGGCTGGGGCATTTGTCGAGCTTCCCCTGGCAAAGGCGCTTCGATTGGGTTGTATTCCACCGGCCAAAAGCAAGTTGGCGTTTTCGGCTGGTGTGTGCGTGGCTGCGCTCTCGTAACACCGGAATGTCGGCCGACTTCGACGATCTGGTTTTCGATCCGGCTTTCGCCCCATCCAGTCCCGGTGTATTAAACGGCTTGGTCGAGTTGGCGGAAACTGTCCACAACTTTGCACAGCACGACGCGGCGCTGGCTTGTTTTTCGACCGTCACCGTTTCGACGCAGCCGCTGGCGGATGCCATCGCCAGGCGTTACCAGCAGACCGAGGTATTGGTGCTGCCCAATGCCGTGCATTGGAGCTGGCATTCGATGCCTGTGACGAACATGCCTGGTTTGCCTGAGCGACCGGTGATCGGTTATTTGCCTGGTACGCGCAGCCATGATCGGGATTTTTCCCTGGTTTCGAAAGCTGTCTCAAGGGTGCTCGCCAATCATCCGGAGGTGGTGTTGAGTGTGACCGGGCCGTTGAGCTTTTCCGTTCCTGCACGTCCAGGCCAGATCGAACACCATGAAAAAATGCCATTTTCCCGATTTCATCAACGATTTTCCGGTGTGACGATCAACCTGGCTCCGCTTGAAGCGACGCCCTTTACGTGCTGCAAGTCTGCTCTCAAGGTGATTGAGGGGGCGTTCTGGAATGTGCCAACGATTTGCTCCCCCTTGCCGGATGCCGAGCGACTCGCCGATGCGGGCGCTCTGATGGCTTCAGGAGAGCGCGAGTTCGAGGTACTGCTTGAGCGCTTGTTGGGCGAACCCGGGTTTTATGCGCAGGTCTCTTCTGGATTGCGCCAACGGGTTTTGCCAAAGGCCGATGTGTACGTGCTGGCGAAGGAGTGGCTGGGCTGGGTGAGGGGGGGGCATGTGGCATAGTTTCCTGCGCCGTTCGCTTGGCCAGTATCGGCGCCAAAAGGGGTTGTACGACAAGGTGACGCTGGCTTGTTTTTCAGCGGCCTGGGCCGATGGCCGCTCGCCCGTCGATTTGTTGCATTACGCCTTGTTCCGGCGCGATCTCGGCAGGCCCTTGCCGGTGCGATGGGTAGGGCTGATGGCGGCTGCACTGCCGGATTTTTCCCCGGTTCAACGACGGATGGCTTTGGGGCTGCTTGCCGAAGTCCGGCCGGACGTACTTTCTGCCATCGATCCTGCCATGCTGTCTGATGGTCGGCAATTGCCGGCCGTCGCTTCCCGTATGCATTCCGCGGATGATCTGGCCAGGATTGATGAGTGTCAGCCTGCCTGGCGAGAGGCTTTTGCAGATCGGTGCCGGTCTGCTGTTTTGTCGGGTGGCCTTGCTGTCATTGGCAATGGCGCAACCTTGAATGGCTTGGGCGTTGGTTCGCGAATCGATCAGCACAGTCTGGTGGTTCGTTTCAATCATTTTATGGGTGGTGGCACGCTTGCTGAGGATGTGGGGGAGCGAACAGATGTCTGGGTGCTTTCTCCCGGATATGAGGGGCCTGTGCCGGATGGTGTCTCATGGGTGGTGATGTCGGGGCCGGATATGCGCTATCGCTTGAGTGACTGGCATCAATTGATGCCATTGCTCAAGCAGGGGGTTCCTTTGCTGACTGTTCCGCTTGCTGTTTGGCGACAGCTGACTTGTTTGTTGCAGTCGCCGCCAAGTGCGGGTGTCCTGTTTCTGGCGCACTTGAATTCCTTGATCGGGGGACATTGGCAAAGGGTGTCAATCGCAGGTATCGGCTCGGGCTTGGCAAAGAATGGACGTTACCATGCAAGTTTGCCGCGCCATTTGGCGAGTGAGCGACATGCGTGGGACAAGGAAGCGAAGCTGGTCCAGGCATGGCGGCAGAATGGCTTGTCGGCTGTAACCACCGAGAACCGAGGGGCGCCATGAGCTTGAGCATTGCTGCCGGTACGAGTTGTCAGGAGTGCTGATCTGATGGCGAATACGGGACAAATTTCCCCTGGGGTGACCGAGCCGGACAAGCAAGCCGTTCTTGTCTCGTTTCTTGATCATGGTATCTGGCGCCAGAGAAACCTTGCCGCGCTTATTGGTCGCGAAATACGGGTGTCCGCTTTTTTCGGACCAAGTGGCGCAGGGAATGCCGTTATTGGCTGGGGGCGGAAACGAAGCGGGCAGCGAGCCTCGTATCTCGCAGAGCGCCATGGGTATTCGTTATGTTTGCTGGAGGACGGTTTTCTTCGTTCCTTCGGCATTGGAGAGTTGTTTCCTCGTCTCTCGCTGGTGGTGGACGAGCTTGGTATCTATTACGACTCGACGCAGCCTTCAGGGCTTGAGCGTTTGCTGGAGTCTGATGCCGATCTCTTGGCCGCAATGGCGCCGGAGGTGGCAAGGGCACGCCAGTTGATCCTCAAGCACCGGCTGAGCAAGTATAACCATGCGCCGCTGTTGCCGCCGGGGGGGCTTCGTCCCGATGATGTCGAGCGTGTGCTGGTCATTGATCAGACAGCAGGCGACATGAGCGTCGTTTTCGGTGGCGCCAGTGCTGACAGTTTTGCCGACATGCTGGCTACCGCCCGGGCTGAAAATCCGAGGGCCACGGTCTATGTCAAAACACACCCGGAGGTGGCCGACGGCCGCAAGGCGGGGTATCTGACACAGATTGTGGATGACGAAAAAACCGTGATGCTGCGCGGCGAAATCAATCCGCTGGGTTTGATCGAAGCGATGGACAAGGTTTATGTCGTCACTTCGATCATGGGATTCGAAGCCTTGCTGGCCGGCAAGCCGGTAAGCGTTTTTGGCATGCCCTGGTATGCCGGCTGGGGCGTAACGGATGATCGGCTACATTGTTCTCGGCGCACCCGGCGACGCTCGGTCGATGAGCTGTTTGCCGCAGGCTATTTCCATTACACGCATTACCTCGATCCGATTACCCACCTCCCTGGGACGATTTTTGATGCGATTGACTGGCTTGTTCGTCAGCGAGAGGTGGTGGCCCGCTATCCGGGCCGGATGATTGCTGTCGGCTTCGTGCGCTGGAAGGTGGCCAACATCAAGCCGATATTGGCGCTCGACAAGAAGCGGGTGGTTTTCGTGCAAGATGCAGCAGCGGCCGCAGCGTTGTTGCCGCAAGTTGGTGACTGCCTCGTTTACTGGGGAGGAGAGGCGCCGGAAGGGCTGACCACCCTCGCTGAAGTGTCGGGTGGGCGCTTGTTGCGCATGGAGGATGGTTTCGTTCGGTCGGTCGGCTTGGGGTCTGATTTCATTCGCCCACTCTCACTGGTCTTGGATGAATCGGGCATTTATTTCGATCCGGCGCAGCCTTCCGATCTCGAGCAAATCCTTTCGTGTGGCGGCTTTTCAGCGGAGGAACTACAGCGAGCCGGGCGTGTTCGTCAGTTCATCGTCGACAATGGCATTACCAAATACAATCTGGAGCCTCGCGAAATTGCCGTATGGCCTACCGCTGGGCGAATGGTCGTCCTGGTGCCGGGGCAGGTTGAGGACGACGCCTCGATTCGCCTTGGGTGTTCTGGCATCAAGACCAATCTTGGTTTGCTCCAGGCGGCGCGTCATGCCCATCCTGAGGCTTTCATCGTATATAAGCCGCATCCCGATGTGTTGGCCGGCAATCGTGCCGGCCAATTGGTCCTGGCCAAGGCGGCAGCCATGGCTGACCATGTTGAAACCAAGCTTTCGGTGGTCAGCTGCATTGAAGCCTGTGATGTCGTGCATACCATGACCTCACTGTGCGGCTTCGACGCATTGTTGCGTGGCAAGCGGGTCGTGGTGTACGGGCAGCCTTTTTACGCCGGCTGGGGGCTGACCGAGGATGTCGAGTTGCAGGGGGCCGCGCTGTTAAGACGAAAAGCAAAATTATCCCTGGATGAGCTGGTTGTCGGTGCCCTTTTGCGCTATCCGCTTTACTGGGATTGGGATTTGAACGGCTACACGACTTGCGAGGCTGTTCTTGAAAAGATTGTCAGAACCCGGAGCGCGCTGGAAGCGAGTGGCGGCTTGCAGCGTTTGCAGAGAGGAGACATTCGCCGTTTGTGGCGAAAATTCTGCGGGCTACTTAGAGGCTGGATGGTTCGACTCTGATTCAGTGCCCAGCACTCTTGAAGATGCTTTTTTTGGCGAGTCTTGGTGGTTTGTTGAGTAGACCGTATCCCCAGCCGACCAGCCGGTTGAAAAGATTGGAACGACCCCGGATAGCCAGTTTGATCGGTCCCGGCATGGCGCCCAGATCCTGCTTGATCGAATAGGTGGTCAGCCCCATTTCAATACGCTCGGCCCGAAGTTTGATGGCGGTCTCGATGACGGCATGGGCGACGTAGAGGTAAAGGCTGTCGTTGCTTGCCTCGTTGCGGCCGAAGTAGAGCCAGCGCAGTAGCGGGCCGTCCTGCAGGAGCAGGGCATGGCCCACCAGTTCGTCGGCGCGGTAGAAAAGCAGGGCCTTGGAGCGGGCGCCCATGCGTCGGGAAAATTCCCGGTAGAAGGTCGGGGTGAGCACTTCGCGCTGGAATTCGTCGGCCCGGTTATGGACAACCAGCCACTGGGTGCAGAGCTGCTCGGCGAGGTGGTCGAAGTCGTCGACCAGCTCGTGGTGGATGTGCTGCTCCTCGTTGCGCCGCAGATGCTTGAGCAGTTTGCTGCGGTAGTAGCTTTTCATCGCGGCGCGGTATTCGGCGGCGGATGACCAGGCAATGTCGAGATAGGTGTTGGGCAGGCTATCGACCAGGTGGTAGCCGAGCCGGGTGAATTCGTGCTGGAGGGCTTCGGTGTTCGCTTCAAAATCGCGAACGATGATCAGCCACTGGCCTTCCGCGCAGGCCGTGGCCTGCAGGATGGCGTGCATGTGGCGGACGATCTCGGTGGGCGAGGTGCCCGGTGCCGTAATGAAAGGCGGACTGCTGACCGTAATCGGGGTGCCCCATTCGAGCATCCGCAACTTCAGGAAACCGGGGAAAATCCGCCGGATACCGGCCAGCAGCTTGCGCAGCGGCAGGGGTGCAAAAATCGCAATATCGGTCGTGACCGAGTAAAAACTGGTCAGGGCAACGGGGGTTTCGGCATCGTCGAGAAACAGGACATGACGATAGCTGAAGTCATTCATGCCGGATTGTTCGATAATTCCCCAGAATTCATGCGAGAAGGCCTGCGAGCGACCAGGCAAGAGCGCGTTCCACACGGTCTGCGGGATCTGCTCAATGCTGCTGAATATTCTTGTTTTCAAAATGTCGAAATGCGCCGGTTCGCTACGAGGCGCTATTTTAGTGGATGTCGATGAGTCTGGAGATTTCTGAGGCTGATGTCATGGTCACCGGCGGGAGCGGCTTTCTCGGCCGGCATCTCGTTCGGCGGCTGCTCGGCGATGGGCGGCGAGTCCGCCTGTTGGTCAGGTCGCCGGCTAGGTTGCCTGAAGACTTGGCCCGGCGTTGTGTCGTGATGCATGGCGATCTGGCGGATCCTGAGATTCTGCGCGCCGCCGTGGCCGAGGTGCGAACAGTTTTCCACTGCGCTGCAAACGTGCGCACCTGGGATACTCCCGAAAACTACCGGACGGCCAATGTCGATGGTGTTCGTCATTTGCTGGAGGCGATCGCGGGTGCCAACCCTGGCCTGGTGCGCCTGGTGCATGTGTCGTCGGTCGATGTATATGGCTTTCCTGTGTCTCCCTGCTCTGAATCTTCGGCGACTTCGGGGGGCGGCTTTGGCTACGGCGAGAGCAAGTTGTCGGGCGAAAATCTGGTGCGCAATTTTTGCACCGAGATGGCGATTCCCTTCACCATTCTCCGGCCGGGTAATGTGATCGGGCCGGGGAGTCCATTTGTCGAGCGCATCGGTGAAGCACTCGACTCCGGCGTGATGCTGAAAATCGGTGGCGGCCGGGTCAATGCCGGCTTGGTCGATGTCGAGAATCTGGTCGACGCCATGCTTTGGGCGGCCGAGGCCGAGATTGCCCTGGGCGAGTGCTACAACGTGAGGGATATCGGCAAGGTGAGCTGGGCTGAGTTCATCGCTGTTTTGCGTGCGGGCATCAAGGGGCGCGGGCTCGTCGTCAATCTGCCGTTTGCCATGGCCATGCGTCTCGCGGCGGGGACGGAGCATCTCTGGCGACTGCTGGCACCAGGTCGGGAACCTTTCCTGCATCGTCTGCTGGTTTGTATCTTTGGCAGAACCTGTGGCCATTCGACGGAAAAAATCAGGCTGCATGGGGGCTGGTCAGGTCGGGTCGGGTTCGATGAATCGATGGCGCGCTCGATTCGCTGGTTTCTCGAACAGAAATTGCCGAACTGAAATGGATTGCATGAATACCGGAGCAAAGTTGCCAGTTCGTCATTTTGTCTTCCTGCAAGGCATGCCTTCACCGTTTTTTCGGCGGGTCGGTGCGGCCCTGGAAAGCAAAGGATGCCGGGTAACGCGGATCAATCTGTGTATTGGTGACTGGCTTTTCTGGCATGGTCAAAATACCTTGAGCTACCGGGGCAGGGCGGCTGACTGGGGGCGGTTCGTCGATGAGTTTTTTGAGCGAAATGCGGTGACCGATCTAGTTCTGCTCGGCGAGCAGCGGCGCTACCACAAGGAGGCGGTCAATTTGGCCCAGAAGCGAGGTATCCGGGTCAGTGTTACTGATTTCGGTTACCTGCGCCCGGACTGGATCACGCTGGAGCGCGACGGCATGGGGGGCAACTCGCACTTTCCCCGCGATCCGCAGGAAATCTTCCAACGGGCGGCAAGCGTCGGCCAAGCCGATTTGTCACGGCGCTACGTTGATAGTGCTTTTAAAATGGCGGCGAATGACCTGCTCTACAATTTTGCCAATTTCTTTCTGGGGATCTGCTATCCGTACTATCGGCGTACCGACTGTCGGCCGCATACCCTGATTTACACGTTTTCCAGCGGCCTGCACCTGCTGCGCTCCCGCCTTGGTCGGGAGAGAAACAAGGCGAGAGTGGCGGAAGTCGTCGCCTCTGGCAGGCGCTATTTTGTCCTGCCACTGCAACTTGACCACGATTTTCAAATTGTTGCCTATTCGCCATTCGGCGGCATGGGCGAGGTTATTCGGCTGGTCATCGAATCCTTCGCGCGGCATGCTCCAGCGGAAAGCAGTTTGATCATCAAGGTGCATCCATGGGATGCCGGCCTGGTTAGCTGGCGGCGGATAGTCAGCCGGTTTGCCACCGAGTTTCAGGTGGCTGGGCGTGTTGAATATCTCGATGGCGGTAGTCTGGCTGATTTGGCACGGGCAGCTACGGGTATGGTCACGGTCAATAGTACTGCAGGCCTGCATGCCCTGCAGGTCGGTTGTCCGGTAAAGGTTCTTGGGCAAGCTGTTTACGATGTGCCAAAACTGACCTTTCAGGGCTTTCTCGATGAGTTCTGGCGGTCGCCGAGTGCGCCGGATCGTGCCTTGCTCGCCGCCTTTGTCAATCTGATGGCCGGAACGACCCAGATTCGAGGCGTCTTTTTCAGCGAACCCGGTGGTGCCGCTGCAGTAGATGCTGCCGTGCAGCGCTTGATGGAGTGCTAATAAATAGGATTTGTTCTCGCATTTCCGAAGATGCGACAGGCGCAGTTCCTATTGGAGCAAAGAAGAATCAAATACCAAGAGTTGCTCGTCTATTTGATTTTATATATTGAAAAATATATCGTTTTAAATTAAATTCCTGCCAGCAGTTTAACTTCGGAGGTAATTATGGAATTGTCTAATCTGTCTGTTTCCCAATTGCGTGACCTGCAGCAGCAAATACCCGCCGAATTGAAGCGGCGTGAAGCGCAGGAAAAAGTCACCATCCTGAATGAAGTCCGTGCTTTTGCCAAAGCCCGTGGTTATGCCATCGAGGATTTGCTGGGCAAGGAAGCCAAGGTCAAGGCGGCGACCGGCAATAAGGTCAAGGTTAAATACCGTCATCCGGAAAATGCCGAACTGGAATGGACCGGTCGTGGCCGCAAGCCGAAATGGGTTGAAGCCTGGTTGGCCAACGGCGCCAGTCTCGACGCCTTGCTGGTTGGCTAAATGCGTATTCTGCTCAGTAACGACGATGGCTATTTCGCGCCCGGCCTGGCTGCATTGGCCGAGGCGCTGGCCGGTCTCGCCGAAATCGTGGTGGTTGCCCCTGAGCAGAATCGCAGTGGTGCCAGCAATTCACTGACCCTGGATCGGCCTTTGATGTTGAAAAAGGCCGCCAGTGGTTTTTATTTCGTGAATGGTACACCGACCGATTGTGTGCACCTGGCGGTTACCGGAATGCTGGATAAATTGCCCGATATTATCGTTTCCGGTATTAATGCCGGGGCCAATATGGGCGACGATACGATTTATTCGGGGACGGTTGCCGCGGCAACCGAAGGATTTCTCCTGGGGATTCCCTCGATTGCCATTTCGCTGACCAGTTTTGCCGGCAATAATTTTGCGACAGCCGGCCGTGTGGCGCGTGATCTGGTCGAGCGATTCATCCGTAATCCGGTAAAAGAGCCGGTATTGCTCAATGTCAATGTTCCGGATATTCCCCATGACCAGCTCAAAGGCATGGAAGTGACCCGCCTGGGGCGTCGTCACAAGGCTGAGCCGGTGGTGAAAATGCAGTCGCCGCGCAATGAAACGGTATATTGGGTCGGGGCGGCCGGAGCGGCCGCCGATGCCGGGCCGGGCACCGATTTCGAGGCGGTCGAGCGCGGCGCAGTCTCGATCACACCTTTGCAGATCGATCTGACCAACACGGCACAACTGCCGTCCATTCGCCACTGGATGCGATGAACCCAACGCGTTTGCACGGAATTGGCATGACCTCGCAGCGCACCCGTGCGCGCATGATCGAGCGTTTGCGCGAAAAGGGCATCCGTAACGATGCGGTACTCGGGGCGATGGCTGCCGTGCCGCGCCATGTCTTTGTCGAGGAGGCTCTGGCCTCGCGCGCCTACGAGGACACGGCCTTGCCGCTCGGCATGGGCCAGACCATCTCGCAGCCCTATGTGGTGGCGCGGATGATCGAATTGCTGCTCAATGGTCGTGCGTCCCTCGGCCGCACGCTGGAGGTCGGCGCCGGTTGCGGTTACCAGGCGGCCGTCCTGGCCCAGTTGACCAATGAGGTGTTTGCCGTCGAGCGTCTCGGGCCACTGCTCGAGAAGGCCAAGGCCAACATGCGGACCCTGCAGCAGTTCAATGTGCGTCTCAAACATGCCGATGGCCAACTGGGCTTGCCGGAAGCCGGTCCTTTTGACAGTATCATTGTTGCTGCCGCCGGCCTGCATGTGCCGCCCGCGCTGCTCGAGCAACTGGCGCTCGGTGGCCGGCTGGTCTTGCCAGTGGGTACGTCTGAGCAGTATCTTAGCTTCATCGAACGTACGCCTCAGGGATTTACCGAGACCCGGCTCGATGCCGTCCGGTTTGTCCCGCTTCTTGCAGGAACCCAATGATCCTTGAAACCTCAGTTGACCGCTTATCCATCTCTGATCAGCCGCATGAACACTGACTTTTGTGCGTACAAGTTGATCCACACAAAGGGCGATAGCGCTACGTGGCCGCTGGCACGTCTGGTCGGGCGCCCGGCTTTGTCACTCGTCCTTGCAGGCATGAGCCTGCCGCGTCCTCGCTTCGCGCCGGCCATCCCGCCCAAACGCACCAACAGCCACGCCCAACTAAGGTTTCAAGGATGATTCGACTTTTTGCCCTGACGCTCCCCGCTTTGTTGCTGACCGGTTGCTTTTCGCAGCAGCCGGCGCCCACCGACGACCGCAATGCGGCGATTCCGGCGCGTGGCGCGCCGCTGGTGCAGCCTTCCGGGCCGGGTTATTACGCGGTCAAGCGTGGCGATACCCTGTACCGGATTGCCCTCGAGAATGGCCTGGATTACAAGGATCTTGCCGCCTGGAACAACCTGACCAATCCGGCTGCCATCAACGAAGGGCAGATGCTGCGCGTGGCCCCGCCGGGCACGATCGATAGCGCTGGCGGCGCAGTTGTTGCCAAGCCGATCAATGCCGGGCCGGTGATTGAAGCCCGTTCGCTGGATCAGGCGCCGGCTGCCGCTACTGCGGTTGCCACGCCGGCACCAGCGACTGCTCCTGTAATGCCGGCGGTCGGCAATGGAGCGAAGCGGGAAGTCAGGGCCGGCAAGGAGCCTTATTCAGACGAGGCCTATGCCCGTCTGAATCAGCCGGCTGAGGGTGCGAAGTCTGCCGAGACACGCCTCGAAACAAAAGCCGAGACGCCATCCGCCCCGGTCGCGCCTGCCGCAGTCGTTGCGGCCGATGACGTGCCCTGGTTGTGGCCGTCGCCGGCCCGGGTGATTGCGCCCTACAGCGATTCCGGCAACAAAGGCCTCGATTTCGGTGGCAAGGCGGGCGATTCCGTGCTGGCGGCCGGTGATGGCAAGGTGGTTTACGCCGGTTCGGGTTTGCGCGGCTATGGTGAGCTGGTCATCGTCAAGCACAATGGTACCTATCTCTCGGCCTATGCCCATAACCGGAAGATTCTCGTCAAGGAAGGTCAGTCCGTGAGTCGGGGGCAGAAAATCGCCGAGATGGGCAATACCGATACCGATTCGGTCAAGTTGCACTTTGAAATCCGCAAGCAGGGTAAGCCGGTCGATCCGGCTCAGTATTTGCCTAAACGATGAGCCAGACCGAAGAGGGCCTGGGCGACGAGGAGCTCGGCGAGGAGCTTGACGGGCCAGCCGATGACGCCGCGTCGGTCTCCGAAGCGGAGACGGTAGCGCCGGAAATCGAGCTGCTGGAGGACGTTACCCAGCTCTATCTCAACGAGATCGGCGCCAAGCCGCTGCTGACCCCGGAAGAAGAGGTGGCAACGGCACGTCTGGTGCGGGCCGGCGATTTTGCGGCACGGCAGAAGATGATCGAGCACAATCTCCGGCTGGTCGTGAATATTGCCAAGTATTACCTGAACCGGGGCATTCCGCTGCTCGACCTGATCGAGGAGGGCAATCTCGGCCTGATCCACGCGCTGGAAAAGTTCGATCCGGAGCGCGGCTTCCGTTTTTCGACCTATGCCACCTGGTGGATACGCCAAAGCATCGAGCGCGGCATCATGAACCAGGCGCGGACCATTCGCCTGCCGGTGCATGTCGTCAAGGAAATCAATGTCGTGCTGCGCGCCATGCGCCATCTCGAATCGGCCGAGCGCCGGGACATCACGGTCGAGCGCGTGTCCGCCCTGATCGACAAACCGGTCGAGGAAATCCGCCGTATCCTGTTGCTCAACGAGCACATCGCCTCGCTGGATGCGCCGCTCGATATCGACCCCAATCACTCGATGGTCGAAGTCATTGCCGACGATACCGACGGTGATCCGGAATCGCTGCTCCAGTCGAGCGAGGTCGGCAACCTGCTTGAAGACTGGCTGGCCCAGCTGACCGAGCGGCAGCGCCTGGTCATCGAACGGCGCTACGGCCTGAATGGAGCGGATCTGGCGACGCTGGACACCATCGCCGGCGATCTCGGCCTGACCCGCGAACGCGTCCGGCAGATCCAGATGGAAGGCCTGGATCGCATGCGCAAGATCATCAAGCGCGGCAACATCTCCCGCGATTCGCTGCTTTAATCATTGCGCCGGGCCGTCCTTGGGGCGGCCCTGCAAAAAGCCTAGCGCGGCATGCGCTGGCGAATTTCCTCGGCGAGCTGGAAGACCGACATGGCGTAGAAGCTGGAGCGGTTGTAGCGGGTGATCACGTAAAAATTGTCATAACCCAGCCAGTATTCCGTCTGTCGCCCCGGCGAGACGAGGTCGACCAGCGCGACGCGCGCTTCGAGATCGGCGGCGCCGGTGATTCCCTTGTCTTTCAGGTCGGCAACTTTCAGGCTGGGGCGGATTCCGGCCTCGATCAGGCTGCGTTCCGGTTCGCCAGTCGTTTGGGCGGCCACGGCAATCGGCTGGCCGGCTTGCCAGCCGTGCTGTTCGAGAAAGCGGCCGACACTGCCGATGGCATCATCGACGCTACCGGCCAGGTCGACGCGCTGGTCGCCATCGAAGTCGACGGCATAACGCCGCTGGCTGCCCGGCATGAATTGCGGAATGCCGATGGCGCCGGCGAAGGAGCCCTTGATGGTCAAGGGATCAAGCTGGTTTTCGCGCGCCAGCAGCAGGAACTGCTCAAGTTCGGTACGGAAGAACTCGGCGCGTGGCGGGTAGTGGAAGGCCAGCGTGGCAAGGGCTTCGAGAACGCGGAAGCCGCCGGTATTGGCGCCGTATTCCGTTTCGACGCCGATGATGGCGACGATGATTTCTTCCGGTACGCCGTAAAGTGCCCGGGCGCGGGCCAGCTTGGCCTGGTTTTCCTGCCAGAAGCGGACGCCGCCGTCGATCCGCCGATCATTCAGAAAGCGCGGTCGGTAGCGTTCCCAGGAGCGTTGCAGCGGGGAGGTCGGTGGTTTGATCAGTTGCAGGACGCGGGCGTTGGGCCGGGTCTGGGCAAACTGGCCGAGCAGTTCGTCGGCCTTGAAGCCATGGCGTTCCTCGAGGTCGCGGGCAAAGTCGATGACGGCGCTTTCGTCGGCAAAACTCGGGGTATTGGGGGCGGCGCCGGCCAGGGTGGCGCAAGCGGCGAGCAGCAGGGCGCCGAGGGTGAGCTTCAAATTCTTCTCCATCAGGGTAGTTGCGCAATGCGCTCGCGCAGGGTTTTCAGGTTGCCGGGGGCGACGCCGTAGCGGGCTTGCAGATAGGCTTCGACGACGCGCTCGAAAGCATCGGCCATTTCCGGCCGCTCGCGGCGGACGCGGCGGGCAAGCGTGTGTGGTGTTTCCCAGGCCGCCCAGTTTACTTGTCTTCGCGTCAGATGTCGCAAGGCTTTATGCCAAAGGCGAATGGCCGGGTCGCGCTGCGGTCGCTGGTAGAGCGCCCAGCCGGTGAGCAGGGCGAGCAACAGGGCGCAGGCCGCGCCGAGCAGGCCGGCCAGCTTTTGCCAGTTGGCATCCGGCAGGCCCAGGCTGGCCAGCAGTTCACGCTGGCGCTGCGGGTCGTAGCCGATGATTTGCTGGTTCCAGGCATTGTTGATGGCTTCCCAGCGGTGGCGCAGGCTGCGTATCCAGTCGACGCGCGACTGGAAAAGCCCCGGCAGCGCTTCGCCGGCCGGCAGGGCATCGGCGATCCCCGTTTCGATACGGGCCGGGGCGACGACGGCGGTCGGATCAACGCGCACCCAGCCGCGGTCGGTCAGCCAGACTTCGGCCCAGGCATGGGCGTCGGACTGGCGAACGACCAGGTAGCCATCGAGCGGATTGCGTTCGCCGCCCTGGTAGCCGCCGACGGCGCGGGCCGGAACGCCGGCGCCGCGCATCAGCACGACAAAGGCGGCGGCATAGTGCTCGCAAAAGCCGCGTTTGCTGCGGAACAGGAAGTCGTCGATGCTGTGCCGGCCGAGCAGTGGCGGTTGCAGGGTGTAGGCATAGTCGCGGCTGGCGAACAGTTGCAACGCCTGATCGACAATGGCCTGGGGCGATTTGCCGCTGGCCCGCCAGCCGGCTGCCAGTTCGCTGGTCTCGGGGTTGCTGCCGGCCGGGAGCTGGAGATTGCGGCGCAGGACGCTGCTTTCCTCCTGGCGGTTGAAACGGTAGTCAGTCGTTGAAGTCAGCTGGAAGCGCTGGCGTTGGCTGATCGGCTGGCGGGCGTTGGCGGTCAGCCGGCCGTTCAGGGCGGTTTCCGGTGGCAGTTTGCCCGGCGCCTCAAGGGCCAGCAGCCAGCGCTGATTATGGGCTTCGAGCGTGGTTTCGTAGCTGATCGGCGGTGACAGTGCCTCGATCTGTTCCGGCGCGTAGCGCAGCGGCAGGGGGCGCCAGGTCGTACCGTCGAAATCCTCCATGACCGGACCGCGCCAGTAGAGTTTGTCGCTGGCCGGAAGCGGGCCGGCGAAACGGACGCGAAAGGCGATCTCGCTGCTTCGTACCAGGTTGGCAATGCTGCCGGGCGACATCTGTTCCGAAAGCCCCGTCTTGCCGGCGTGGGCGTCCTCGGGCAGGCCCCAGAGCGGGCCGCCAATGCGCGGGAAAAGCAGATAGAGGGCGAGCATGAAGGGCAGGGCCTGCAGGCAGAGCAGGCCGGCGTAGCGCAGGGTTGGCCGCAGCCGGCTGGCCGGGCCGCCGTGCAGGCGGATCAGCGTTGCCGTGATGATCCACATGGCGGCCAGCAGCCAGAGGCCGGTCGGGATGCTCTGCGAGTAGAAATAATGGGTCAGGAGCAGGAAATAGCCGAGCGTGACGACGACCATTGCATCGCGCCGGCTTTTCAGTTCGAGCAGTTTCATGGCCATCAACATGACCAGCAGGGCGACCCCGGCATCGCGCCCGAACAGGCTGCCGAACTCGAAATAGACGGCACTGCAGCCGCCGATGACGAGCAGCATCAGCAACCAGCGCGAAGGCAGGCGCCGGTCGCGCTGCCAGAGCCAGAAGCCCCAGAGCAGCATGAGGCCGGCAAAGACACTGAGCCAGTAGGGCTGGTGCAGGGCATGCGGCGCCGTGGTCAGGCTGGCCACCACGAACAGCCACGGCGTGGCGGTATGGTCGAGGGCTTCGCGGGCCGGTGTGCTCATGGCTGGAATAGGGCCAGGGTTTCAAGGCAGCGCTGGCGCTGGGCATCGCCGCTGGCCACCGGGATTTCCCGGCCGGGCAATTGCAGTCCATAAGCAATGCCCTCGGCTTCCGCCGTCAGCACCCAGCCGGCGAGCACCGAGAGGCGGCTGTCGACGGGCTGCGCCGGGTCGGTCAGTGACCAGTCGAGTTGCAGTCTGACCTGGGCGCCGCCGGCGAATTGCTTGATCAGCAGCGGCTGCTCGCCCGTATTGCGGGCGCTCGCCTTCCAGGCGACATGGCGCGGCGAGTCGGCCGGCTGGCGGTCGCGGAAACCGGCAAAGTCATCCTGGCCGCCATCGCCGCTGCGTTCGCCGCCATTCGTGGCGGCTTGGGCGGCCGGCAAGGGAGTAAATATCGGAACCGGGTAAACCAGGCAGCGCATGGCCGGTTGCAGATAGCTCCAGGCGACGAACAGGCCGAGCGGGTAACGGGTCGCCAGGCGGACCCGGGGCAAATCCAGCCAGCCGCGATGCCTGGCGAGCAGCGGGATGCTGGTGCTGGCCTGGTTGTGGGCGGCAACGCTGGTCGTGACAACATTTCCGGCTTCGCCTTCAAGCTCCAAGGCAAGGCGTGGCATTGGACGGTCGTTGCCGAGCAGCAACTGGAAATGCGCTGTTTCCCCGGCAAATACCGGTTCGCTACGGCCGGGCGTGATGAGCAGGCCATGCAGGTTGCGAAAGGTATGCACCATGCCGGTGATGCCCAGCCCGGCGAGCAGGAAAACCAGGGCGTGGCCGAGGGCCAGGTTGTAGTTGATGGCGCTGATCAGCATGACGACCAGGGCCAGCGCAAAGAGCAATCCGCCGCGCGTCGGGATGATGAAGACGCGCCGCTGGCCGAGACGGAAGGGCGCCGTGCCATCGCTGCGCCAGCGGAACAGGCGCAACTTCAATGAAGCGAGGAGGCTCACCGGCAATTCAGGGAATGGCGACCGTGCGCAGCAAGGCTGCGATGTCTTCGTTGCGGGCATAGCCGCCGCCCTGGGCTGCGCGCAGGCGGTGCCGGGCAACGGCCGGCAGGACGGCCTGGACGTCGTCGGGCAGTACCAGGTCGCGGCCGTCCAGCCAGGCCCAGGCGCGTGCTGCGGCGAGCAGGGCGAGGCCGGCGCGTGGCGACAGGCCGTGCTGGAAGCCCGGATCGTGCCGGCTGGCTTC
The DNA here is from genome assembly GCA_049294655.1 of Azonexus sp. Taxonomy (GTDB): domain Bacteria; phylum Pseudomonadota; class Gammaproteobacteria; order Burkholderiales; family Rhodocyclaceae; genus Azonexus. Next base: position 25,345 of record JBAQDI010000005.1, on the reverse strand, counting down.
AACCAGTGCCTGGACGTAATCGATCAGCGCCGGCGAGGCATGGACGGCTGCGACTTCCTGTTGCAAGGCTGGCAGGGTGGCGGCATCGAGTAGCGGGGCCAGTTGTTCGGCCTTGGCGCGTTGACCGCCGGCGGTCAGCAGGGCACGTTCGGCGGCGCGGTCCGGGTAGCCGAGTTCGATGCGCATCAGGAAACGGTCGAGTTGCGATTCGGGCAGCGGGAAGGTGCCGATCTGGTGGGCCGGGTTTTGTGTCGCAATGACGAAGAACGGCGTCGGCAGCTGACGGGTTTCGCCCTCGGCCGTGACCTGGCCTTCTTCCATGGCTTCGAGCAGGGCGCTCTGGGTTTTCGGTGTGGCGCGGTTGATTTCGTCGGCCAGCACGACCTGGGCGAAGACCGGGCCGGGCAGGAAACGGAAGTCGCCCCGGTCGCGCTCGAAGATCGAAACGCCGGTGATGTCGGCCGGCAACAGGTCGCTGGTGAACTGGATGCGCGAGAACTGCAGGCCGAGCAATCTGGCCAGCGCATGGGCCAGCGTCGTTTTGCCCATGCCGGGCAAATCCTCGATCAGCAGGTGGCCGCCCGCCAGCAGGCAGGCAATGGCCTGGCGAATTTCATGCTCCTTGCCGAGAATGGTTTTACCGGCCTGGGTCAGGATGGCGGCGAAGGGGCGGGGGGCTCCGGAGAGGGGGGTTGTGGTTGCCGGCATGGCGAGCGGTTAAAAGTTTTGGTGGCCCATTCTAATGCTTGAAGCGGCGCGAGAAATGAGACGATAATGGAATCCCGGCGTTGGCCACCCGCCAGCCTCGGTTCGCAGAGACAAAAAGAGAGAACAAAAAAGTGACGACCACTGCTTTCATCACCCATCGTGACTGCCAGTTGCACGACATGGGTTCGCATCACCCCGAGTGCCCGCAGCGTCTGACCGCCATCAATGATCACCTGATAGCGCAAGGGATCGACGCTTATTTCGTTTATCACGATGCGCCACTGGCGACCTTCGAGCAGTTGCTGCGCGTGCACCCGGCTTCGCACCTTGAGCGCATCAAGCGAGCCTCGCCGGAAATGGGTGTCGTGCACCTCGACCCCGATACCGCGATGAATCCGCACACCTGGACGGCCGCCTTACGGGCGGCCGGGGCCGGTTGCCTGGGGGTCGATCTGGTGATGAGCGGCGAATGCGAGAACGCCTTCTGCGCCGTGCGACCGCCCGGTCATCACTGCGAAAAGACGACGCCGATGGGCTTCTGCTTCTTCAACAACATCGGCGTTGCTGCCCGGCATGCCCTGAAAGTGCATGGCCTGGAACGCGTTGCCATCATCGATTTCGATGTGCACCACGGTAACGGCACCGAGGACTGTTTCGCCGGCGACGAGCGGGTGCTGATGTGCAGCATCTTCCAGCATCCGTTCTACCCCTACAGCGGCGCCGACAAACCGGCGGCCAACATGTGCAACGTGCCGCTGGCGGCCGGTTCCGGTGGCGAGGAATTTCGCGATGCGGTGAGCCAGGTCTGGCTGCCCCGCCTGCGCGAGTTCAAGCCGCAGATGATCTTCATCTCGGCCGGTTTTGACGCCCACTACGAAGATGACATGGGCGGCCTGAAGCTGGTCGAGAAGGATTTTGCCTGGTGTACCGAGGAAATGAAGAAGGTGGCTGCCGAGTTCTCCGGCAAGCGCATCGTTTCCATGCTCGAAGGCGGCTACGTGATGACCTCGCTGGCGCGTAGCGTCGGCGCCCATCTGCGGGCACTGGCCGATTTGTAGTCTTCCTTCGCTTCGGAAAAAGCGCAGGGTGGGGTAAAATCCCGCCCTCTTTTTCATGTTTCCAACGTATAAGTCGCCGAAAAATAACAACTTGATATTGTCCAAGTTATTCTTTCTCGGCTCCTAACCGGATAAATCCATGGCGTTGATTGTTCAAAAGTACGGCGGCACGTCGGTCGGCAACCCCGAGCGCATCAAGAACGTCGCCAAGCGGGTGGCCAAGTTCCACGCGCAGGGCCACCAGGTCGTGGTGGTCGTTTCCGCAATGAGCGGCGAAACCAATAAGCTGATCGCGCTGGCCAAGGAAGTTCAGGCCAATCCCGATCCGCGCGAACTGGACCAGATTTGCTCGACCGGCGAACAGGTCACCATCGGCCTGCTGTCGATGGCCCTGAAGGGCATCGGCGTCCCGGCCCGCAGCTATACCGGCGGCCAGGTCAAGGTCCTGACCGACAGCACCTTCACCAAGGCGCGCATTCTGTCGATCGACGAGTCCAACATGCGGCGCGATCTCGATGCCGGCATGGTGGTTGTCGTTGCCGGCTTCCAGGGGGTCGATGAGTTCGGCAACATCACCACGCTCGGCCGTGGCGGTTCCGATACCTCCGGCGTCGCCCTCGCTGCCGCGCTGAAGGCCGACGAGTGCCAGATCTACACCGACGTCGATGGCGTCTACACGACCGACCCGCGCGTCGTGCCGGAAGCCAAGAAGCTCGACACCATCACCTTCGAGGAAATGCTGGAAATGGCCAGCCTCGGCTCCAAGGTGCTGCAGATCCGCTCGGTCGAATTCGCCGGCAAGTACAAGGTCAAACTGCGCGTTCTTTCCAGCTTCCAGGACGAAGGGGAAGGCACGCTGATCACTGTTGAGGAAGACAAGAACATGGAACAACCGATCATCTCCGGAATCGCCTTCAATCGCGACGAAGCCAAACTGACCGTGCTCGGCGTGCCGGATACCCCGGGCATCGCCTACCAGATCCTGGGCTCCATCGCCGACGCCAACATCGACGTCGACATGATCATCCAGAACGTCGGCCACGACGGCACCACCGATTTCTCCTTCACGGTCAATCGCGGCGATTTTGCCAAGACCAAGGAAATCCTCGAAGGCGTCAAGAGCAAGCTGGGTGCCCGCGAAGTGACCGGCGACAACAAGATCTGCAAGGTTTCCGCCGTCGGCGTCGGCATGCGCTCGCACCCGGGCGTCGCCTCGAAGATGTTCAAGGCGCTGGCTGACGAAAGCATCAACATCCAGATGATCTCGACCTCCGAGATCAAGATTTCCGTCGTGCTCGACGAAAAGTACCTGGAGCTGGCCGTCCGCGTCCTGCACCGCACCTTCGATCTTGATCAGTAAGGTTTGACCAAACGGCGCGGAGGCTATATCATCCGCGCCTCGTTGAAGGCTGGATACGGAGACGTGGCCGAGTGGTCGAAGGCACACCCCTGCTAAGGGTGCATCCGGGCAAAACCTGGATCCAGGGTTCGAATCCCTGCGTCTCCGCCAGTAACTGATACGATGCTTAAAGCCCTGGTCACTCAGGGCTTTTTGCTTTTCAGGTCTGGTGCAACTTGCCAGCACACACTGCGCGGGATTCCTGGTAACCGCCCGCCAACCGGATTTCACATTGAACCAGCTTCGCCGCCTCTATCCGCTGGCCGCATTTCTCGGCGGTTTCGCCTGGGATGCGCTGACCATCGGCCAGCGGGTCAGGGTGATCGATCTCTGGCGGCTCGGTGCGTTCCTGCTCGGGGCCGGTTTGCTGGTTTTCTGGCTGGCGGCGCGCGAGCGCCGGCAAGCTGTCGCGCCGGACGATGGCGCCGGCTGGCGCGGGCGTCTGCGCTGGCAGGCACCTTATCTGCTGATGCAGTTCTTTTTTGGCGGCATTTTTTCGGCGCTGTTCATTCTCTATTTGAAGAGTGCCGCTCACCTCGGGACCTGGCTGATGGCGCTGTTGCTCGGGGCGCTGCTGGTTGGCAACGAATTTGTCGGCAAACAGTATGGCCGGCGTTTTACCCTGACCTGGGCACTGTTCGCCCTGAATGCCATTCTGCTGTTCAATTTCGCCTTGCCGCATGCGATCGGCAGCCTGCATCCGTTGTGGTTCTATGTCTCGACGGCGGCCGGGATCATCCTGACCCATGCCTTGTGGCGCCTGGTACCGGGGCAGCCGGGGCGGATTTTTCCGGCCTGGGCGGTGAGTGCCGTCTTGTTGCTCGCCTGGGGGCTGGACATGATCGCCCCCGTGCCGCTGGTCAAGCAGGATCTCGCCGTCGGCCACGATTTTTCCCAGCAATCGGGGCGCTATGTCCTGCAAGTCGAACCGGCCCCGGCCTGGCAGTTCTGGCGGGACCAGGCGCCGACGCTGCGGGTCGCTGCCGGCGAGCGGCTGTATGGTGTATCCGCTGTCTTTGCGCCGCGCGGCGTGACGGCGGGGCTGGAGCATCGCTGGGAGATTCGTGAGGCCGGTGGCTGGCGTCTGGTCTCGCGCAACGCCTTCCAGAGCACGGGCGGGCGCGAGCGGGGTTTTCGCGGCTATTCCTGGGTGAATAGCCCGCAAGCCGGCGAATGGCGTTTCATTGTCGCGACACAGGATGGCCGTACCATCGGCATCCTGCCGCTGCAAATCGAGCGGGCGAGCGCGCCACCCGGGGCAAGAATCGTGCGCGAGTTCTGATACCGCCCCATGACATGAGACAAATTCAATGACCCATGCTGGCAACGAGCCTGCGGCGACTACCGAGCGCGGCATTCGTGTTGCGCTCTGTTTTGCGCTGGCTGCCGAACGTCTGTCGGCCTATTACGAACATGGTCAATGGATTAACGAGGCCCAGGGCGCCAGCCTGGCGGCCGACTGGCTGAGCCGTTCGAAACGCAGCCTGCCGCTCGCCGAACGGCGCCGGCTTTCGGCGACGGCTGAGCAAATGGCCCGCCAGATCGCCGCGACCCTGTCCCGGGAGGCCGGTCTCTATACGGCCCACGAGATGATGGAATCGCTCGATCCCCGCTACCACTCGGAGATTGCCCTGTCGTTGATGGCCGAGTGCGAGCGTTTGCTGGACGATCAGGCGGCCGAGTGATTGTCGTCACTGGGTAATCGATTCAGGAGAGAATCCGGCGCATGAATCCAGTTCCCCGGGAAATCGACCCCTCCTTGCCATTGGCCGGCCAGCCATGTCCGGCGGCTCCGCCGGCTATCCCCGACTATCTTGAGAAGATTTACTGGTGGGCGTATCTGCGGCCGGGCGCGGTGCGTTTTTTCGAGCGCCAGTGGCTGGTCAATCTGATCCTCTGGGGCAACTATGCCCGCCTGCGCGATGCGGCCCTGGCCGGGCTGGGGGAAGGCTTCGAGGGGCGGGTGCTGCAGATGGCCTGCGTCTATGGCGACTTCAGCGCCTGCCTGGCCGCCCGCCTGGGGGCCGAAGCCCGGCTCGACATCATCGACGTTGCCGCCGTCCAGCTGGCCAATCTGCGGCACAAGCTCAAGGCTGATTCGCGCATCCATCCGGGCCAGCAGGATGCCAGCGCCCTGAACTTTGCCGATGCCGTGTTCGATTCGACGTTACTGTTCTTCCTGCTCCATGAGCAACCTGCGGCCATTCGGGCGGCGACGCTGGCCGAGGCATTGCGGGTGACCCGGCCGGGCGGTCGCCTGGTCATTGTCGATTACCACCGGCCACGGGCCCTGCATCCGCTGCGCCATTTGATGTGGGCGGTGTTGAAGATCCTCGAACCTTTCGCGCACGACCTCTGGACGCACGAGATCGCAGACTATTTGCCGCCAGGCCTGGGGCCGGTGCAGCTTGAAAAGACGACTTTCTTCGGTGGCCTGTACCAGAAGGTGGTGATCACGGTCTGAGCCCGGCTCAGCCCCAGAATGCACCGCTGTCGTCTTCGTCGAGCAGTTTGATCAGCTGGCCCAGATCATGTTGCGGCTTGGCCGGGTAGGGGCGCCAGAGCTCCGGATTGCCGAGATGCGGGCAGTCGAGGCTCCAGGTTTCGGAGCCCGGGTTATAGCGAAAGCGGGCAACGGGCAGCCGGGTCCAGATTTCGGGGGTTCTGAAATGCGGCCGGGATTCGATCAGGGTCAGCATATCGCCTGCGACTTCAAACTCGAGTCTGACCCGGTCGCGGATCTCGGCCGGAATTTTTTGCGCACAATAGGCGGCCAGTTTGGTTTGCGCCAGATGCAGGGTAAGGACGGGGAGTGCCATGGGAATTTCTGAGTTTGCGGTGGGCTGATGCTACCGCAGTGGCCGAAATATCGCCATGGCATATGCGTCTTGGCCGGCACTGCGAGGCGGGTCGGGATGCTGTATAAGACAAGAAACCTCATCTCGGGAACCATTTTCGTGTCGATTGCTTCTTAATTCCGAGGGCCCGTAACATGAACGATGCCGTTTCAAGAAAATGCACACGCGTCCGCATCATCGGCGCCGCCAGCGGTATTGGCGCGCAGGATGCGGGCTGCGAGGACGGGCCGGTGGCTTTTCACCATTCCCAGGCCTGGCATCAGATCGAGCATCATCCGCTGCTCGACTGGGGCCGGACCCTGTTCGCTTCGGCCGGCGCCAGTCATTCCCGGGCAGCCCGGATTGCCGAGCTGTGCCGGCATCTGGCCGATGAGGTGGCCCTGGCCTTGGGCGAGAACGTCTTTCCGCTGGTGATTGGCGGCGACCATTCGGTTGCCGTCGGCACCTGGAGCGGCGTGGCGCGTTTTGCCGGGGCGCCGCTCGGCCTGCTGTGGTTCGATGCGCATCTTGACAGCCATACGCCGGAAACGAGCTATTCCGGAGCCATCCACGGCATGCCGCTGGCCTGTCTGCTGGGCCGCGGCGACAAGCGCCTGCTTAACATCGGCCTGCCGGGTGTCCAGCTCAGCGCCGCGCATACCGTCGTTTTCGGTCCGCGCAGCTATGAGCCCGAGGAAATGGACTTCCTCAAGGCGCAGGGCGTGCGCATTTTCAGGCAGGAGGAGATTCTGCAGCGGGGCTTCACTGCTTGCGCCAGCGAAGCCCTGGCCATCGTGGCGGCGGCGCCCGCCGGCTTCGGGGTGACGCTCGATCTCGACGTGCTCGATCCCCGGCTGGCGCCCGGCGTCGGCAGTCCGGAGCCTGACGGCCTGGGCGTCGCCGAAGTGCGGGCGGCCTTGCACCGGATTTCCGGGATGGCCGGGCTGCGCGCCTTGGAAATTGTCGAATACAACCCGGATCGCGATCGGCACGGCAGGACAGCCGACCTGATCTCCGACCTGATTGCCGAGGTCTTGCCGCCGGCCGACTGTCGCCGGGGATGAAAAGCATTGACCGGCGCCGCGCTGTTGTGTTCCATTGACGCCCGATGAGTCATTACGCAATTCTTGGGGTGCCCAGGACGGCCACCCCCGAACAGATAAAACGCGCCTACCGCCGGCTGGCCATGCGCTGGCATCCAGATCGCAACGATCACCCGGAGGCCACCGAGCGCTTCAAGGAAATTCGTGCGGCCTACGACCAGTTGACGGCGAGCGAGCTTGCGGAAGAGGTCATTTCCGGGGAACACCCGGAGGCGGAAGCCCCTGAAGAAAACGTGGCGAGAGCGGCCGATATTCGCCTGAATCTTGAAATCAGCCTCGAAGAAGCTGCCGCCGGCTGCCGAAAGACCATTCATTACGCGCGTGGCAAAGCATGTCCGACCTGCCAGGGCAGCGGCGAGGCCGGTATTTCGCGAACCACCTTCTGCGAGGCCTGCCACGGTAGCGGCCGGGTCCGTGACAGCCAGCGAAGCCTGCAGCCCTGCACCGCCTGTGGCGGGCGCGGGGTGTTTACCCTGCGTACCTGCCGCGATTGCGACGGCAGCGGGCGCGAGACGAGCGATGTCAGCCTGAAGATCACCGTTCCCCTGGGCATGTTGCCCGGCGACGAACTGCGCCTCGCCGGGCAGGGTGAAGCGGCTTCGCCGGATGTTCTGGCCGGCGATCTCTACCTGACCCTGATCATTGCGACGCATGCGCTGTATGAACTGCGCGAGCGCGACCTGCACTTTGCCATGCCGGTCAGCGCTCTGGCCATGCTGGCCGGTGGTGATATCGAACTGCCCTCGCTGTCCGGCATTGTGAAACACAGCCTGGAAGCCGGCGCGGTGGAAATCAGGGAAGTTCGTTTGCGCGGCAAGGGCTATCCCGGGCGGGGCAAAATTCCGGCCGGCGATCTGGTGGTCAGCCTGCAACCGGTCTTTCCGCAGCGGCTCGATGCCAAACAGCGCAAATTGTTGCTGCAGGCCAATGCGGCCCTCATGGAAAAGGCGGCGGATAGTCTGCCCGAAATCGACGCCTGGCGACGGGAAAACGGCCTCGGCTAAACCCTCTTATTCCTCGCCGCCGCTGCCCGGCGGCTGCAGGATGCCTTCCCCGCGCAGCCAGGCTTTATAGGCTTTCATGACCGGGCGCGACAGCATGGTCTCGGCGAGCAGGCGCTTTTCGTAGATGAACATCACCATGGCCTCATCCATCGCCAGTCGCGCCTGGCTGATCAGGGCATGGTATTCCTCGCCAAAGAGCCGGCCCGGGCGGTCCTTGACGGCATCGTAGAGGATGGTGATGACATCCTTGTCGGCCGTGTTCATCTTGCACTTGCCATCGAGAATCTTGAGCATGACGGTGGTCGTGCAGTCGATATGCACGGGATCGGCAAGATGCTGTTCAGCCCAGCGGGCGGCGGGGTGTTGCGGGGTCATCGAGGCTGCCTTGTCGTGTTTGCCACAGTCGATTACTGTGTTTTTCGAGCGGAGCAATAAAGGCGCCAGGCAGACTCAGGCGGAGGGCTGCGGGTTGAACGCGTAGCGCCGGGGCAGGTCGGCCGCGTCTATCTTGCCGAGCGGCAGGTCGCGCCAGAAAATGCCGGCCGTGCCGTCCTGCAGGAGTGCCATGAAAGCGGTTTCGTCGGCAGCCCGCCCCCGGCTGTCGCAGCATTCGCCGAGAAATTGCGTGAGATCCCGGTCATCGAGCAGGCCGATGCCGAGTTCTGTTTCAAGCAGGAGGCTGCCCTCGTCATCGAGAAATGCCGCCCGCACAGCGCCGGCCGGCTGGCCGGTATGACTGACGAAGGCCTCGCCGTCACGGCGAAAGATCCAGGGCGTGCAGGCGAGCGTCACGAACACCCGCTGCGGCCCGTTCTGCAAAAACCAGCAGCCTGCTTCATCCACCCCGTACTGGCGGTTGATGAAGGCGATCAGGCCGCTGTGCGTGACGCGCTCGCCCTGCAATCGCCAGGCGCCCCGCCGGTCGAGCGACAACCAGTCGTAACAGGCGGGGACATCAGGCCATTTGGCGATGGCAGAGAGATCGGGGACGGGCATGGGCTGGCTTTCCTTGTTGTCGAGTCGGGAACTGTCAAGTTACCGTCAGTATGTACCTTCCCGTCGAGTGCTATCAGCAGCGCATTGACCTGGCCCGGGATGCTGCATCTCCTGGATGGCGATGCCGAGCCGGTGGTCCGGTCAGCTGCGGTCAAACCCTTACTGATCGATCGGATTTATCTGACAACACTTACCCGCTACTTGGTATGTATAGCAATTTCATAAGTCACTACGATGGACTCAAGAAATGTGCGCTTAGGTTGACTTGGTTCTTTGGCGTGTGCTGTCAAGCTGGTGACCGACCGGCCGGAAAACAGTCAGCGAAACCCTCTGGGAAAAAAGGTGAGCGAATATCATGAACTCAATCCTCATCGTCGAAGACGACGAAATGCTGGCCGATAATATCAGTGTCTATCTCGCGCGCAACCAGTGGAAAACCCATGTTTCGCACTGCGCAGAAGATGCGTTGAAGACACTTGAAAACCTGCATCCCGACATGGTGCTGACTGATCACAAATTGCCCGGGAAAAGCGGACTCGAGATGATTTCCGGGGTGCGTGCGATTGACCCCTTCATCAAGTCGATCATGTTGACCGGCGAAGGGGGCATTGAGGTGGCTGTTGGTGCGATGAAAGCCGGTGCTTTTGACTACCTGACAAAGCCGGTGTCGCTGGCCCATCTCAAGTCCGTGCTCGAACAAGCGGTCGGTCAGTCGCAGCGAGAGAAGGCGCTCGCGGTCAAGCAGTGCGGGCAGTTCCAGGGATTGGTACAGGGTAAGGCGCTGGCGGCAATTATCGGCGCTTCGCCAGCCATGCTGGCAACCAAGGCCCGATTGCAGCATGTGCTGGAGGCCGAGAAGTCGATTTGTGACGACGATTTGCCGGCGATCCTGATCACCGGTGAAACCGGAACTGGCAAGGAGTTGCTGGCGCGGGCGGCGCACTTTGACGGTGGGCGCAGCAAGAGTCCTTTTGTCGAGATCAATTGCGCCTCGTTGCCGCCAACTCTGCTAGAGGCCGAACTTTTCGGTCATGAGCGCGGTGCTTTTACCGATGCCAAGGAACGTCGTGTCGGCCTGATTGAAGCGGCCGACGGCGGGACCTTGTTTCTCGACGAAATCGGCGAGATCGACTTGTCGATTCAGGCCAAGCTGCTCAAGGTTCTGGAGGAAAAGACCGTGCGTCGCATTGGCGGCGGGCGCGAGCAGAAGGTCAATATCCGCATCATCAGTGCGACCAATCAGGATCTGGAAAAAATGGTGCGTGAAGGGCGCTTTCGCAGTGACCTCTATTTCCGCTTGCGGGTTGTTACGCTGAGCATGCCGCCGCTCCGGAATGGTGGTGACGATATCCTGCATCTGGCCAACTTCTACCTGCAAGCTCACGGCCGGCGCTATGGCAAACCACAACTGCGTTTTACGCCTGATGCCGAGCAGTTACTACTGGATTACTCGTGGCCCGGTAATGTCCGGGAATTGCGCAACATGCTGGAGCAAACGGTGCTGCTGGCTGTCGATGAGTGGATTACGCCGGATCAACTGGCAATTTGTCCGGGGCTGCTGCGCGACGATCGGCGCGAGGACGGAGTGGCGGATGCCGACGAGACCCGGTTCGCCCAGGGGACCAAGATTGCCGATCTCGAGCGTGACATGGTCAGCAAGGCATTGGTGAAAACCGACTGGAATTTCTCCAAGTCAGCGAGACTGCTCGGCTTGTCGCGCGACATTCTGCGCAACCGGGTCGCCAAATACGGGTTGTTGCGACCGGCGGCCTAATGGTGTTGGGCGATGAGCCGATCACATCAGCGCATTGCCTCAAGCGCCATTTGTAGCGCACCGTACTCGTTTTGAATGCCGTCGATGCGCTGTTCGATGCCCTGCAGTTCTCCGGCTCGGGCCAAGCGCTCGATTTCCGCGCACAGGCCGGCCAGTTTTCGCGCCCCGAGGATGGCACTGCCGGAGCGTAGCGAATGGGCTGCCCGGGCCAGTGCTTCGGTGTCGGCGAGAGCGGCGGCGTGGCCGAGCGCCGCAATCGTTTCGGCGGCGTTGGCGTAATAGCGCTCGATCAGCCCGCCGACGGGGCAGGGCGCGCCGGCCGGCTGGTTGCGGCGGATTTGTTCAAGGGGGCTGCAGTCCAGCGTCTCGAGCGCCGCCGCATCGGCGTGCGCCGGGGGCGCCTCTGCACGATTGAAGACCCAGCGCTCGATAACCCGGCGCAGGGCGTCGCGCCGGAAAGGTTTTGCCAGGTAGTCGTCCATGCCGGCAGCCAGACAGTCTTCCCGGTCGCCCTTGAGGGCATTGGCGGTGAGGGCGATGATCGGCAGGCGCTGCGGTGGGGACGAATCGGTCGGCGGCTGGGGCCGGGTTAGGTGGCGGGCGCGAATTTCCGCAGTGGTCGCGTAACCGTCCATGCCGGGCATCTGGCAATCCATCAGGATAATGTCGAAGCGGGCCTGGGTCAGCATCGCCAGGGCCTTGGCGCCGTTGTCAACAATGTGCACGTCGCAGTTCAGGGATTCCAGCATGGTCCGCGTGACGTCCTGGTTCACCGGGTTGTCCTCGGCCAGCAAGACGCGCACACCGCTCAGGGTGATCGGCTCGTTCGCGAGTGTGGCGCCGGCATCGGTGTTGGGCGCGCTGATCGCCGCGCATAATTTTTGCCACAAGTCGGACTGGCGTAGTGGTTGCTGAAGCAGGGTGTGAAAGCCTGCTTCACGCATGCCGTTTGGCGCCGCCTGGGCACTTGCCGGAACGAGCAGGAGCAGCGCGGTGTCAGCGATCGAGCTGTCGGCTTTGACCGCGCGGCCAAAGGCGAAGGCCTGCCGCTTGGGTAGGTGGCAATCGACGATGGCCAGGCGGCAAGCGTTTGTTGTGCCGGCGACCCGGCGCAGCAGGTCGAGCCCCTCGTCGCTGCCCTCGACACAGCGGACCCGCATGCCGAGGGCACGCAGATATTGTTCTAGGGTGCGGCGGCTCGTCGATTTGCCGGCGACGACCAAGGCCCGGCTGCCGTCGAGCAACTCGGCGCCCGCCGTGGCGGCTTCCGGTGTCGAGGAAATGGCCAGTTGCACGGTGAACCAGAACTCGGCACCCCGGCCGGGTTTGCTGCGCACGCCGATCTGGCCGCCCATGCGCTCGACGAGTTCCTTCGAGATGGCCAGCCCGAGGCCGGTGCCACCATAGCGCCGGGTCGTCGAATTGTCGGCCTGGGTGAACGCCGTGAACAAGCGCTCCTGAACTGCAGCCGGGATGCCGATGCCGGTATCCTTGACGGCGAAATGCAAGCTGCTGGTCGCCATCGCCTCGGCGGTGCCGCTGGCCGGCGTTTCGTTGGCGGGTGCCGCCGCTAGCCGGACGTCGACCAGCACCTGGCCGTGCTCGGTGAATTTGACGGCATTGCCGACCAGATTGGTCAGCACCTGGCGCAGGCGCGCTGGCGCACCGCGCAGGCACTGTGGAACGTCGTCGGCGACGCGGCAGAGCAGTTCCAGACCCTTCTTTTCGGCGCCTTCCGCCATCAATTGCGCGACTTCTTCGGTCAGATCGCGCGGATTGAAGTCGATGGATTCGAATTCGAGTTTGCCGGCTTCGATTTTCGAGAGATCGAGAATGTCGTCGATGATGCCGAGCAGCGTTTCGCCGGAGCGATGCACGGTTTCGGCAAGACGCCGCTGGGCTGCGCTCAGGCGCGTGTCGAGCAGCATTTCGGTCATGCCGAGCACGCCATTCATCGGCGTGCGTATCTCGTGGCTCATGTTGGCCAGGAACTGCGACTTGGCGCGGCTGGCCTCCTGGGCGGCGGCGGCAACACGGAGTGCTTCCTCGGTCTGGCGGCGTTCGCTGATGTCGCGCACGATGCCGGTGTAGATCGGTCCGCGCCCGACATCGACCTGGCTGGCCGACAGTTCGAGCGGGAAATCCGTACCGTCGCGCCGCAGACCGCTGCATTCGCCGGCCGGGAAGGCGAAGGGTTGCCCCGGAGGCAGGTCGGCGGTGAGGGCCGGGATCAGGTTGCGTACGTCGCCGCCGAGAGCCGTCCCGTCGGGGTAGCCGAACATCCGCTCGGCGGCCTTGTTGAACGACTCGATCCGGCCACGTTCGTCAAAGGTCAGGATGCCTTCCGCTGCCGTGTCGAGAATGCTGCGGGTGCGCGCCTCCGCTTCTTCGACGGCCGTGACGTGGCGCAGCTTGTCTTCAGCATCCAGCTGCATTTGCCGCGCCACCCGGTGGCCGTAGAACATTGCACCGGCCACCATCAGCATGATCGACAAGCCGATGAAATACTCGAATTGCTGCAATTCCGCCGCCGCCGCAGTCTGTTGCTTGAAATGCTGCTCCTGGATCTGGCCGACTGCCCGCCGCAGTTCGAGCAGTGCCCCATTCAGATTGGCGTACTTGTGATCCATGGTGGCCATGCGCTCGCCGGCCAGATCCGGTTGTTTGCTGCGGATATAGGCGAAGATGCGTTCGGCCTCGCTGACCATTTCGCTCTTGGCACTGTCGATGGCCGCGAAATGGCCGAGCAGGGGGGCAGCGACCGCCGGCACGAGATTGTCCTGCAGTTCCCGTCGGCGCTCGGCGAGATCGCGGTCGAATACCGCGACGGCCGCGTACATGCGTTGTGATTCGGCGGCAACGTCGCGCGAGTCGAAGACGTCGTTGCCGGGGGTATTGACGTGTTCGGCCAGTTCGCCGAGATGCGAATAGGCGGCGACGCGATCGGCCCAGACGCGATTTTCCTCGACCGAGCCGGTGTAGATCTCCATGATCTGGTGGTTCAGGTACAAACCAGCCGAGACCGTCAGCAGGTCGAAGGCGGCGAGCAGAAAATAGACGTAGCGCCACTTGGGGAATTTGATGCCCGGGCGAGTTGCCGCATCCCGTGCTCGTAGGGGTGTTCCTGCGCTCATGGACCTGCCTCTGTGGATTGCTGCTCAAGGTGGCTGGCGGTTTCGACGGCTTGTTTGTATCTGTTTTCCCGGGCTTTATCAAGCTGCGGCCAAGGCGGCGTTGGCACGTCCCGGCCAGTGCTGGGTAGAATGCCCGAGACGGCCGGTACAAGCCGGCAATGAAATTGGGAGAGTGGGGCGATGATTGATATCCTGGTAGTCGATGACCACGCCGTCGTGCGCGAAGGGCTCCGCTACCTGCTGACGGATGGTGTCGAGTTCGCCGTTGTCGGCGAGGCGGCGAGCGGCCAGGAGGCGCTGGCCTGCCTGCGCGAGCGGCGCGTCGATATCATTCTGCTTGATCTCTTCATGCCGGATTCCGACGGCCTCAGGACCTTGCATCTGATCAAGCAACAGGCGCCCGAGGTGCCGGTGTTGTTGTTCAGTGGTGCGCCCGAGACAGATCATGCGCTGGCCTGCCTGGATGCCGGAGCGGCCGGTTTTGCCAGCAAGGATAGCGATCCCGCTGAGTTGCGCGATGCCATCCGCCGGGTGGCCGCTGGCGGCAAATACCTTGGTGCCAAGCTCACGCTACAGCTGATCCGTGGTGAAACCACCTCGCGGAATCCGGAGCTGCAGCGTCTTACCGAGCGCGAGCAGGAAGTCATGCGGGGCATCGCCCGCGGCGAGTCCCTGACCGCACTGGCCGAAAGTCTGGGGCTGAGCATCAAGACCATCAGTACGCATCGCCGGCGGCTGCTCGACAAGCTGCAGCTGAGCGGCAACGCGGAACTGGTGCGCTACGCGATGCGCCGCGGACTGGATTGATCGTCTCGTCCCTCCGCGACTAAAGCCTTGGGTGGGGCCGCTGTGGCTGTACACCCACATCTGCGACTTTTTTGCTGTAGGGGGAGCCCCGTTCTGCATCGCTGGCTCCCGGGAATGCATGTTGTCGCCCTTTGTGGAGGGCTGCGGCGCTTCTTGGCGAGTCCGACTTTTTGCCGTCCCGCTGGCCAAATTGAGCCGGTATTTGCTGTACGCCGCTACTTTTGCGTCCGCTTGTGGCCTCCGGAATGCATTCCTCTTCCGCCGCTGACGCATTCCGGCTTGATCCCTGTGGGGACCCTTCGTCAAGGATTGATATCGACATTGGTGTGACTGATGTCATTGGCACGGCCGTTGCTATATCCGACTACAGAGCTCAACTATTTGAGCGGCAGCAAGGTGGTAGGCATTTCATACGGCGGCAGCCCAACGAGCATCAATTCAATACCGAATGGAGAAAATCATGGCCAGCTTTATCAAGTCTGATCTGGAGTTCATCCTTGCACAAATCCGTATCGCCGAAGCGCACGCCCAGGGGCAAAGCCTCGTCGACTTGATCCCGAACGTTGAGCTGGGCTTCGGCCTGCGCACCCTTGATGGCAGCTTCAACAATCTGGTTGCTGGCCGCAATCTGTTCGGTGCCGCCGACGTGGTCTTTCCGCGCCTGGTGCCGGCCAGCTTCCTCAACGAGCAGGATGGCGACAGTTTCGGGCCGGTCACCAATAACGACTACGCACTGCCCACCAACGTGGCCGATGCCGATCCGCGCATCATCAGCAACCTGATCGTCGACCAGACCGCCAGCAACCCGGCGGCGGTGGCTGCCGCCGCGGCCAATCCGGGGGCTGAATTGGTGAGCGGTACCCGCGCTGATGGTTCGACCTTCCAGACCTACTACATCCCGAATATTGCGCCTGATGCCGGCCTGACCGTTCCCTTCAACCAGTGGATGACCTTCTTCGGACAGTTCTTCGACCACGGTCTCGATTTGGTGAACAAGGGCGGCAACGGGACGATCTTCATCCCGCTGCAGCCGGATGACCCGCTGTACGTACCGGGCAGTCCGACCAATTTCATGGCCGTGACACGGGCAACGAACCAGCCGGGGCCGGATGGTGTGCTGGGCACGGCCGACGACATCCACGAGTCGGTCAATCAGACTTCGCCCTTCGTCGACCAGAACCAGACCTACAGCTCGCATCCCTCGCACCAGGTATTCCTGCGCGCCTATGAAATGAATGCGGCCGGTGACCCGGTTGCGACCGGCAAGTTGATCGTCAATCGCGATCTTGGTGACGGGATTTACGGCAACGGGGATGACGTGGTGCTTGGCGGCATGGCCACTTGGGCGGTTGTCAAGGCCCAGGCCCGCGACCTGCTCGGCATCGATCTGACCGATGCCGATGTTTTCGACGTGCCGCTGCTTGCTACCGACCCGTATGGGATGTTCATTCGCGGTCCGAACGGCTTTCCGATGATTGTCATGAAGGGAGAGGACGGCATCGGTGGTACCGGCGACGATGTGCTCGTCGAAGGTAATCCGGCGGCCCCCGTCAGTCTGGTCAATGCTGTGCGGACCGGTCACCCCTTCCTGGCTGACATCGCGCACGCCGCTACGCCAAGCCCGGGGCTGCTGGCCGACACAGACACACAGGCCGGCCCCATCGCCAACCCCGCCTTCGACCCGCTGCTTGCGGCCGGTCCGAGCAATCAGCAATTCCTGCCCCAGGAAACAGGCACCTACGATAACGAACTGCTCGACGCGCACTTCATTGCCGGCGATGGCCGCGTCAATGAAAACATCGGCCTGACCGCCGTGCACCACATCTTCCATTCCGAGCACAACCGCCTGGTCGAGCATACCAAGTCTGTCGCTATTGATGCCGCGGTGGCTGGCGATATCGCCTTCCTGAACGAATGGCTGAGCACCGACATTACGGAGCTTCCGGCCGATCTGACCACTCTCCAATGGGATGGCGAACGCCTGTTCCAGGCAGCGAAGTTCGGTACCGAAATGCAGTACCAGCACCTTGTATTCGAAGAGTTCGCACGCTTGATCCAGCCGCAGGTCAATGCTTTCATCGAATACAACGCGATAATCGATCCGGCGATTGTTGCCGAGTTTGCCCACACCGTTTATCGCTTCGGTCACTCGATGTTGACTGAAACCATCGATCGCCTCGACCCCAATTTTGGTTCCAGTGAAATCGGCCTGATCCAGGCCTTTCTCAATCCGCTTGAGTTCGATCTGAACGGTACCCTGACGCCCGATCAGGCGGCTGGCGCCATCGTTCGCGGCACGACGCGCCAGGTCGGCAACGAGATCGACGAGTTCGTCACCGAGGCCTTGCGCAACAACCTCGTCGGTCTGCCGCTTGATCTTGCCGCGATCAATATCGCGCGCGCTCGCGATGCCGGCATTCCAACACTGAATGCGGCACGTCGCAGCTTTTTCGAGGCGACCGGAGATAGTCAGCTGACGCCGTATTCGAGCTGGGTCGATTTCTCCACCCATATCAAACACCCGGAGTCGTTGATCAATTTCATCGCCGCCTACGGTACGCATGTGTCGATCACGAGTGCAGATACCGTGGCAGAAAAGCGCGCGGCGGCGACTCTGCTGGTTCTTGGCGGTGTCGGCGAGCCAATTGATCGCCTCGATTTCTTGCACAGCACGGGGGCCTGGGCCAGCGGTGCAAATGGTGTCACCACCACCGGCCTTGATGCCATCGACCTGTGGATCGGCGGCCTCGCCGAAGAAAAGATGCCCTTCGGCGGCATGCTTGGTTCGACCTTCAATTTCGTATTCGAGACCCAGCTTGAAGCCTTGCAGGACGGCGACCGGCTCTATTATCTGCACCGCCTTGCCGGTGTGGACTTCCTCAAGGAGCTGGAGAACAACTCCTTCGCCAACCTGGTCATGCTCAATACCAATGCCACCCACCTGCCTGGCCTGATCTTCCTGACCCCTGCCTTGACCCTCGAGGTAAATCAGGCCCTGCAGATGAATCAGAGCGTTGTCGCCGGCGCCGACGGCGTTGTGGGCACTGCCGACGACCTGACGGCTAATGACGATCCGGCTGGTCCTTCGACACACGGTGCGGGCTCGGCGCGTTCCGACTTTCTCACGCCGCTGGTCATTCGCGACAATCCGGCCACAGTGGGACCTGACACCAACTACCTGCACTACACCGGTGACCTGACGGTTGTACTCGGTGGTACTGCCGGCGACGACGTGCTGATTGCCGGCGACTCCGACGATGACACGGTTTACGGCGATGGCGGCAATGACCGCCTCGACGGTGGCTATGGCGCTGACAACCTCTTCGGCGGCGATGGCGACGATATCATTGCCGATATGGGCGGCGACGATGTCATCCACGGCGAGGACGGTAACGACGTCATCCATGGTGGTAATGGCCTCAATATCCTCCTTGGCGGCGCCGGTAACGATTTCATCGTCACCGGCGAGGACGCCTCCGATATCCTGGCCGGTACCGGCAACGATTTCATCCTCGGCTCCCGGCTCAATGCCTTCCCGAGCGGCAACGAGGGCGACGATTGGCTCGAACTTGGTCTGCAGGACGGCGCTGCTGGCGATAATTTCGATCCGTTCAATCAGGACCCGGTGATCGGTAACGATGTTTTCCTGGGCGACGGTGGTTTTGACGAAGCGCTGGGCGAAGGCGGCGACGACATCGTCGTTGGCAGCCAAGGCAATGACAAGTATGACGGCATGTCAGGTTTCGACTGGGTGACCTACAAGGACAGCCAGTCAGGCATCACTGCGGACTTTTTCAAGAATGCTTTCAACCTCAATCCGGTCAATCTGGAGGCTACCTATGCCCAGGTGGAAGGCTTGTCCGGATCGTCCGGTGCCGACATCCTGCGCGGTGACGATGTCGACGCGGCACAGATTCGCGTTGCCGGCTTTACCGGCAGCGCGCTCACCAACCTGGATCTCATTACCGACCTGCGCGCCTTCCTCGGTGCCGCCGCCGCCGGTACGGACGGCGTTGTCGGTACAGCGGACGATCGCTTCGACTCGGGCAACATCATCCTCGGGGGCAACGGCAGCGACATCATTGAAGGTCGCGGTGGCAACGACATCATCGATGGCGACCGCTGGCTCAACGTGCGCATCAGCGTGCGCGCCAACAACGATGGTACCGGGGCCGAGATCGCCACTTTCGACAGCATGACCCCCCTGGTGCCGCTGATGCTCAATGGCACCTACAACCCCGGTCAACTGGTCATCCAGCGCGAAATCATCGACGACAATAACGGCTTCGATACCGCCGTATTCTCGGGTAGTCGGATCGACTATTCGTGGGTTACCGACGAGGCCGGTGTGACGACCGTCACGGACCTCCGGGTCGTCGGTGGCGGCGGTGGTGTTGCCATTACCGATGGGGTTGACCGCCTGACCAATGTTGAGCGCTTGCAGTTCAACGATCAAGCGATTGTTCTCACCCCGCTTCTCAACAACGAACCGACCGGCCTGCTGGCACTGTCCAGCGATGTTCCGGCTGTCGGTCAGACGCTGACCGCCTCACTCGGCACCGTGGCTGATGCCGACGGGATTGCCGGTCGCGTCACCTATATCTGGCAATTCGAGCGGGTTCCCGGTACGGGCGAGTTCGAGGATATTGCGTTCCAGCTGACCCCGCGGGGCGCGCCCAACACGATCGGCAAGACATTCACGGTAACCCCGGATCTCGAGGGCTTTGCCCTGCGCGTCAAGGCCCATTACCAGGATGCTGCCGGCATTCAGGAAACCGTATTTTCCGGATCCACGGCGGTCGTGGCTGCCGGCACACCGGCACCCGGACCAGCTGTTCTGCTGAATGGTCCGCAGAACGGTATCGTCAGCCCCGGCGTTCATTTCCTCGGCTCCGACCTGCAGTTCATCCTCGACCAGATCAAGGTCGCGGAAAGGAATGCAGCTGGTGAAGACATGCTCGACCTGATGGCGAATCCGCGCATGGCGGTTGGCCTGCGCACGGTGGATGGCTCACTCAATAATCTGACCGCCGGTCAGACCGAGTTCGGTGCATCCGATAACGTCTTTCCGCGCATGACCGACCCCAGCTTCAGCGCTGCGGAGGCGGGTTCCTCATATGCGCAAACGAGCGGAATCGTCACCGACTCGCAGCCGCGTACCATCAGCAACCTGATCGTCGACCAGACCGCGAACAACCCGGCGGCGGTGGCTGCTGCGGCTGCCACCGATGGTGCCTCGCTGGTCAATGGGACGCGGGCGGATGGCACGCCATTCCAGACCTTCTTCATGCCGAATGTGGCAGCGGATGCCGGCCTGACCGTGCCGTTCAATGCCTGGATGACCTTCTTCGGGCAGTTCTTCGATCATGGCCTCGATCTGGTTAACAAGGGTGGCAACGGAGCGATATTCGTTCCGTTGCAGCCGGATGACCCGCTCTTCGACCCGACCCCCGGCGCGCCGAATTTCATGGTCGTCACGCGGGCGACGATGCTCCCGGGAACGGATGGCATTCTCGGCACCGCTGACGACGTCCACGAACAAACCAACCAGACTTCGCCTTTCGTCGATCAGAACCAGACCTACAGTTCGCATCCCTCGCACCAGGTTTTCCTGCGCGCCTATGAACTGAACGCCGCCGGCGATCCGGTGGCGACCGGCAAGCTGATCGTCAATCGCGATCTCGGGGCCGATGGCGAGTACGGCACGCCTGACGATACCGTGATTGGTGGCATGGCGACCTGGGCGGTGGTCAAGGCTCAGGCCCGTGACATTCTCGGCATCAACCTGACCGATGCCGATGTCTTCAACGTGCCGCTGCTGGCGACCGATGCCTACGGCAACTTCATCAAGGGGCCGAACGGCTTCCCGCAAGTCGTGATGGCCGGCAATGTTCTGGTTGAAGGTGATCCGGCGGCCAACGGCGGACTTGGCATCAGCCTGGACAATGCTCTCCGGACCAACCACCAGTTCCTCAACGACATCGCCCACAGCGCCGATCCATCCGCTGCGCCGGGTCTTGTCCGGGACAACAACGGGGTCATCGGCGGCGTGCAGCCGGCGGGTACCTATGATGGCGAACTGCTTGATGCACACTACATTGCCGGTGATGGCCGGGTAAATGAAAACATCGGCCTGACCACGGTGCACCACGTCTTCCACTCGGAACACAACCGGTTGGTCGAGCACACCAAGGCGGTAATCCTCGATACGGCAGGCGGCGGCGACCTGGCCTTCCTCAACGAGTGGCTGCTTGCGCCAGTCGCTGCGGTGCCGGCTGATTTGTCCACGCTGGTGTGGAATGGCGAGCGCTTGTTCCAGGCCGCCAAATTCGGTACCGAGATGCAGTATCAGCATCTCGTGTTCGAAGAGTTTGCCCGCACCATCCAGCCGAACATCGACGTCTTTATCCCCGGCTTCCAGAACTATCAGAGTGAGATCGATCCTTCCATCGTTGCCGAGTTTGCCCACACGGTTTATCGCTTTGGCCACTCGATGCTGACCGAGACCATCGACCGCCTCGACCCGAACTTCGCCTCCAGCGAGATTGGCCTGATCGAGGCCTTCCTCAATCCGCTGGCCTTTGCCGACAGTGGGCCGACACCGGAAATGGCGGCCGGTGCCATCGTCCGTGGTCTGACCCGTCAGGTCGGCAACGAGCTCGACGAGTTCGTGACGGAGGCGCTGCGCAACAACCTGGTCGGCCTGCCGCTTGACCTCGCCGCGATCAACATCGCGCGTGGCCGCGATGTCGGCATTCCGTCCTTGAATGCCGCCCGGCGCGAGTTCTATAACGGCACGGGTGACAGCCAGCTAAGGCCATACACGAGCTGGGGTGATTTCGTTCAACACATCAAGCATCCGGAATCCCTGATCAACTTCATCGCGGCCTATGGCACCCATGACACGATCACCAACGCGACAACCTTGGCTGACAAGCGTGCCGCGGCGACCCTGATCGTTCTTGGTGGCACGGGTGAGCCGACTGACCGTGTCGACTTCCTGATGAGTACCGGTGTTTGGGCCAGCGGCGCCAATGGCGTTACGACAACGGGGTTGGATAACGTGGACTTCTGGGTCGGCGGCCTGGCTGAAGAAAAGATGCCCTTTGGCGGCTTTCTCGGTTCAACCTTCAACTTCGTCTTCGAAGACCAGCTTGAAAAACTGCAGAACGGCGACCGCTTCTATTATCTGGAGCGCACCGCGGGCCTGAACTTCGCCACCCAACTGGAGAACAGCTCCTTCGCCAAGTTGATCATGTCCAATACGGACGCAACCCACCTGCCGGGCCTGGTCTTCCTGACCAACCTGATCCTCGAGGCCGACCAGACGAAGCAGTATAACGAAAGCGTGATTGGCGGTCCGGACGGCATTGTGCTCGACGATCCCCTGACGCCGGTAGATGAGAGCGCTGACAACCTGCTGGCCAGTGCCGACCCGGTGGGCAATAACCTGCTGGTTCCCCTGGTCATGCGCGACGATCCGACCACCCCGGGAATTGACGTCAACTACCTGCGCTACACCGGCGCGGAAACTGTTGTCCTTGGCGGCACGGAGGGCAACGACACGCTCATCGCTGGCGACTCCGACGATGACACACTCTGGGGTGACGGCGGTAACGACCGCCTCGACGGTGGCTACGGCAACGATAATCTCCGGGGTGGCGCTGGCGATGACATCATCACCGACCTCGGTGGCGACGATAACATCCAGGGTGACGACGGCAACGATGTCATTCACGGCGGCAATGGACTCAATCTGATCATCGCCGGCTTCGGCAACGACTTCGTGGTCACCGGCGAGGATGCCTCGGAGGCCTTTGGCGGCCCGGGCAACGACTTTAT
This sequence comes from Azonexus sp., assembly GCA_049294655.1. Lineage (GTDB taxonomy): Bacteria > Pseudomonadota > Gammaproteobacteria > Burkholderiales > Rhodocyclaceae > Azonexus. The sequence continues at coordinate 2,683 of JBAQDI010000005.1, read as the reverse complement.
CCTGGGTAGCCAGGCCAATGAGCAGGACATGGGGAACGAAGGCGACGACTGGCTGGAACAGGGCAACCTCGACGGCAACCCGGGCGACAATTTTGACCCGTTCGCCCGTGACCTGATCATCGGCAACGACGTATTCATCGGTAGTGGTGGCCCCGACATCATGAACGCCGAGGGCGGCGACGACATCATGGTCGGCATCTCCAGTACTGGCGACAAATACCTTGGTGCGTCCGGCTTCGACTGGGTCACCTTCAAGGATGACCCAACGGGTGTCAGCATGGACATGAACGTGCGCGCCCTTGCCGCACCGCCGCTTCCCCTGGCTGCCGGCATTGTTGCCCGCTTCTCGTCGGTGGAAGGTCTGTCCGGCTCATCCCACAGCGACTTGCTGCGCGGCGATGATTTTGATGCAGTCCAGATTGCGCTGTCTGGTGCGCAGGGCAGTGTGCTGAGCAACTTCGACCTGGTCAGCGGCCTGCGGACCCTGGTCGGTAGCGCCGGCAATGGCGATGACGGCATCGCCGGTACGGTGGACGACAGTTTTGGTGCCGGCAACGTCATCCTCGGTGGCGACGGCAGCGATTTGATCGAAGGCCGTGGCGGCAACGACATCATCGATGGTGACGCCTGGCTCAATGTGCGGATCAGCGTGCGTGCCAATGCCGACGGCAGCGGTCCGCAGATCGCCACTTTCGACAGCATGGTGCCCTTGGTCCCGCTGATGTTGAACGGTACCTACAGTGCCGGCCAACTCGTCATTCAGCGTGAAGTCCTGCCGGGAAGTGGCGGCTTCAACTACGACACGGCCATGTTCTCCGACCTGCGCTCTGCCTACACCATTGAAGGGGCCGACCCCAATGTCGGTGTGGTTGGCGCTGATATTGACGGCGATGGTTTCATCTCGGTCTCGCATAGTGCTCCCGGGGTGCCTGCCGTTAATGGCACCGACCTGCTGCGCGGTATCGAAAGGTTGCAGTTCAACGACCAGTCGGCACTGCTCGTTGCCGCCGGGAATGCCGGACCCGTCGGCTTGTTGTCGCTGAATGACGCGCTGCCGGCCGTCGGTCAGCAACTGACGGTATCGGCGGCCAATGTTGCCGATGCGGACAATACTGCCACTAACGGTGCCATTGTCGGACCGATTGCATTCTTCTGGCAGTTCGAAAGGGTGACCGGGTCGGGGGTCTTCGAAGATATCATCGTCGCGACCGGCGTCGGCAATGAGCCCGTGACCGGGCCCAGCTTCACGGTGACGCCCGATCTTGCGGGGCTGGCAATCCGTGTCAGGGCTCTTTACGAAGATCAGCATGGCGTGCTTGAAACCGTGTTCTCGGCCCCGACCGCCCAGGTGTCGGGTGGAGGGTTGGTCAACAATGCTCCGGTTGGTACGGTAGGAATCATTACTCCTGAGCCGACCGAAGGCGCATTTCTGCTTGCCACACTCGATTTCACCGATGCGGACGGTTTCGACCCCTTGGCATCGCCGTATGTCACGCAGTGGCAATCCGGTAGCGGTGGCGTCTTTACGGACATCGTCGGCGCTACGGGGGACTTCTTTATTCCAACGCAGAGTGAGGTCAACCTCCAACTTCGCGCGGTGGTCAGCTACGTAGACGACCTGGGCAATCCGGAGCAGGTTTTCTCTGTGCCAACAGACATCGTCGGTGATCTGATGACTGGCGATGCCGGGCCCAATACCCTGACCGGTACAGCGGGCGCAGACAATATCGATGGCCTGGCGGGAAATGACGTGCTTAACGGCCTGGCCGGCAGCGACACCCTGATTGGCGGGGCTGACGATGACTGGCTTGATGGCGGAACCGGTGCGGACACCATGGCGGGTGGCGACGGCAACGATACTTATGTTGTTGATGAACTCGCTGATCTGGTGATCGACGGTAATGGCACGGACACCGTGCGGACCGCATTGCTCAGCTATGGGGTGGGGGCGGGAATCGAAAATCTGACCTTTATTGGTGGCGGTAACTATACCGGCACGGGGAATGCGCTCAACAACACGATCCGTGGGGTGGGGGGAGACGACACGCTGATTGGTGGCGCGGCCAATGATGTGCTGGTGGGTAACGCCGGCAACGATGTGCTGGATGGTGGCGAGGGTAACGACAGCCTGGTTGGCGGGGCTGGGGATGACACGATGGAGGGAGGGGCCGGAAACGACACTTATTGGTTCGACAGTGCTGGAGACATCATTACCGAAAGCGATGCCGTGCTGGCGACGGGCGGCAGCGATACGGTGATTGCGACGATAGACCATAGCCTGGGTGCCAACATTGAGATCCTTAACTTCAGCGGTGTCGGCAACTACAGCGGCACGGGGAATGCGCTCAATAATACGATCCGCGGGGTGGATGGGGATGACACGCTGATTGGCGGGGCGGGCAATGACGTGCTGGTGGGTAACGCCGGCAACGATGTGCTGGATGCTGGCGAGGGCAACGACAGCCTGGTTGGCGGAGTCGGGGACGACACGGTGCTGGGAGGCGAGGGTAACGACAGCCTGAATGGCGGGGCTGGGGCAGACACGATGGTGGGAGGTGCCGGAAACGACACTTATTGGTTCGACAGTGCTGGAGACATCATTACCGAAAGCGATGCCGTGCTGGCGACGGGCGGCAGCGATACGGTGATTGCGACGATAGACCATAGCCTGGGTGCCAACATT